>CAYIZP010000024.1:0-46126 GCA_964367905.1 uncultured Lachnospiraceae bacterium | reverse complement strand
AAAAATATATTTCAACGGGTGAGTTTGCTAAGATGGTAGGTGTTTCAAAGCACACATTATTCTACTATGACAGAGAAGGAGTGTTTTGCCCTGAAAAAAAGGATGACAATGGATTTCGTGGCTATTCGATTTTCCAAATTGAATCATTCTTTGTGATTAAATCATTAAAAGATATGGGTGTTCCGCTGTCTACTATAAAAAAATATCTTGAAACTCGCTCACCTGAAAAGTGCTTAGAGCTTTTATCAGAACATAAATCTCTGTTAAAGGAGGAAATTAAAAAGCTAAACCATACCATAAAACTTATGGAAGAAAAAGAAAATACAATCAAAGCATACTTTGAACAAGACTGCGATCATCCTCAAATTGTTTTTGAAGAAAAAGAGACTTTGTTTATTACAGAAAGTGACCTTTCAGACTACTATACTGCATTTACAAATCATATTAAAAATGCAATGGGAACTGCTTTAAACTTGCCCAGTGCAGTAGGACATATTATTAAAAATGAAGACTTTGAAACAAAAGAATATTTTGATTATTACTTTAGTAAGACAAATAAAAAAGGGGCTTCTACAATGGTCAAGCCTTCTGGAAATTATCTAATCTATTACCACAAAAATGGATACTTTACAATTGATGAAGCTTATGAAATAGTAGTAGAATATGCACAAAGTAATAATATTAAACTGGGTGAATATTTTTATGAGTATATGGTCTTAGATGAATTATCTGTAGATGGAATAGACAATTATGTTATTAAGATAGCAATTGCTGTTATTGACTAAAGGTAAACTAACAATATATCTATCCATCAAGGGATTCAAGTAGAATTAATTGTAAACGTATTAAATATTAATCAAGGATTCAATCGTCATATCCTAGGTAAATGCAAGCATGAAATCACGACCCTTTGTTCCTTGGTATCATATAATGAGTAGGGGCTACCCCCATTATTTTCTTGAATGCTTTGGAGAAGTTTAATCGATCTTCGAACCCAACAGAGCTTCCGATGGCAGATACGGATAGGTTGGAATGCTTTAATAAGAGGCAAGCTTGCTGAATGCGAAAGTTGGTTAAATACTCTTTTGGAGACTGTTGATAGGTCTCTTGAAAGGAGCGGAATAGGTGACTTCTGCTCACGCCAATATAATCAGCGATGTCTTGAATGCTGATGGGATAAGAATAATGTGAATGAATGTAATCAACTCCACTTTGAGCATAGGTCTGATAGGTGGAGTTTTTTTTGTTTGCCCAGAGGACACTTGGTTCCTCTAATCGTGCTAGGTTATTGGTGGATAGCTCCGATAATAATAAAAATAACTGGGCAGTCATATCTAAGGTGTTTGGAAATAGACCGCCTCTTGACTTGTAGATGTTAAGGAGTCTCATGGTAATCTGCTTAGAGTTTGCTTGATGATGCAGTACAGGTGTATCGGTGGTAAATCCGATGACATTTACTATGTTTTTAGCATCGTCCCCGATAAATCCAACCCAAGTATATTCCCATGGATCTGTGGCGTCGGCATAATAGGTTACCTCCGAGAATGGTTGGATTAAGAAGGTGTCACCGGCACGCAGTTGATACTCTTGTCCATTGATTTCTAAGTGCCCTTTTCCAACAATCACATGATGTAGTAGGAAGTGGTCACGAATTCCAGGGCCCCATTGGTGGGAAGCGATACATTCTTGATGTCCACTTGTGTGAATGGACAAAGAGACGTAGCGTGTTTCCGAAACCTTATAAGATTTTTTTAGATTTTTATTCTGAACGGAATTCATATAATAACCAGCCCTTTCTCATTATCTGGCAACTTTGGACCTTTAGGGACAAATTGCCGTGTGAAAATTTTTTCCACTATCTCCTGCAACAAAATGACATATATATAATACAAATGCATATTGATAATATTGATTAAATTATATATCATAAGAATAAAATAGGCAACATATGGATAATGTGATGATAAAAATTTAGGAGGAATAACGATGACAAGACAAGAGTTGATTCAAAAGTTTGAAGAAAATTATGGACAAGGTGGAGAAATTCGTGCGTATTTTGCACCAGGACGTGTGAATTTGATCGGAGAACACACAGATTATAATGGAGGACATGTATTTCCATGTGCATTGACTTTGGGGACATATGCAGTGGTGAGAAAGCGAGAAGATAGGGCTCTGAGATTCTTCTCATTAAATTTCGCGCAATTTGGAACAATGGAATCGAGCTTAGATGATTTGGTGCCATCGGAAGCAGCGAACTGGACAAACTATCCAAAAGGTATAATGTGGAGATTCGAAGAACTGGGACATAAGATTCCATGTGGAATGGATATCCTAATCTATGGAAACATTCCAAACGGTTCTGGGTTGTCATCGTCGGCATCATTAGAAGTTCTTACAGGATTGATGTTGAAAGACTTATTCGGATTCTCTGAATTATCTATGATTGACATTGCTTTGATTGGACAGTATTCTGAGAATAATTTTAATGGAATGAATTGTGGAATTATGGATCAATTTGCAAGCGCAATGGGTAAAAAAGACCATGCAATTTTCTTAGATACAAGTGACTTGAGTTATGAGTATGCTCCGATTAAATTAGATGGAGCGAAGATTGTAATTACAAATAGTAAAGTGAAGCACAGTTTAGTAGATTCAGCTTACAATAATAGACGCGCTGATTGTGAGAAAGCATTAGAAGAACTACAGACAGTGAAGGAAATCAAAGGATTGGGAGATTTGACAGAAGAAGAATTTGAAGCAATCAAAGAGGCGATCAAAGATGAAATTCGTATCAAGAGAGCAAAGCATGCTGTTTACGAGAATCAAAGAGCGGTAAAGGCTGTAGAAGCGCTTAAAAATAAAGATTTAGAAACATTTGGAAGATTAATGAATGCATCTCATGTGTCACTAAGAGATGATTATGAAGTATCATGTGACGAAATCGACATTTTAGTTGAAATGGCATGGGCGATTGATGGTGTAATTGGATCGCGTATTACAGGTGGTGGATTCGGTGGGTGTACTGTTAGCATTGTAAAAGACGAAGCGGTAGATACTTTTATTGAGAAGGTTACAAAAGGATATATGGAAAAAGTTGGACATAACCCAGAGATTTACGTGGTAGATGTAGGAGAGGGCGCATATGTTTTATAGAAATATTGACAAATTAGTAGAGTATGGAGTTACGACGGGCATTCTTCCAGAATGTGAAAGAGTCTATGCGAGAAACTTAGTTCTTGGATTATTTCACGAAAGTGACTATGTATCAACGGATGATAAGGTGGTTGTAAACGTTGAGGATCTAGAAGGGATTCTGAAAGAACTTCTAGATGAGGCAGTAGCAAGAGGCATTATCGAAGATAGCATTGTATATCGAGATTTATTCGATACTAAGATTATGAATTGCTTAATGCCAAGACCAGCACAAGTTAGACAAGTTTTTGAACAAAAATACCAAGAATCGGCGGAAGAAGCGACAGAATATTTCTACAAGCTGAGCCAAGATAGTGATTATATAAGAAGATATCGGATTGCAAAAGACAAGAAGTGGAAGGTAAGTAGCCCTTATGGTGAAATTGATATTACAATCAACCTATCCAAACCAGAGAAAGATCCGAAGGCAATTGCAGCAGCTAGAAATGCGAAGAGTAGTAGCTATCCAAGCTGTTTATTGTGCATTGAGAATGAAGGTTACGCGGGGCATGTGAACCATCCAGCGCGTGAGAATCACAGAGTGATTCCGATTACCATGAATCAGACAGATTGGGGATTCCAATATTCGCCATATGTATACTACAACGAACATTGTATCGTGTTCCATTCTCAACATGTACCGATGAAGATTGAAGAAGCCACATTTAGAAAACTTCTTGACTTTGTAAAAACATTTCCACATTACTTCCTTGGGTCAAATGCGGACCTTCCTATTGTAGGGGGATCTATATTGAGTCACGATCACTTCCAAGGAGGCCATTACACATTTGCAATGGAAGAGGCAGAAGTGGAGGAAGAGTTCGAGATTCCAGGATATGAAAATATTGAAGTAGGAATCGTGAAATGGCCGCTCTCTGTATTGAGATTGCGTAGTGAAGATGAAGAGAAGTTAATCAAACTTTCTACATACATCCTTGAAAAGTGGAGGGGATATACAGATGAATCTGTATTTGTATACGCCGAGACAGATGGTGTTCCACATAACACCATTACACCGATTGTAAGGATGAAGAATGGCAAGTATGAGATCGACCTAGCATTACGTAACAATAAAACAACGGAAGAATATCCTCTAGGTGTATACCATCCACATCAAGAGTTACATCATATTAAGAAAGAAAACATCGGATTAATAGAAGTAATGGGATTGGCAGTACTTCCAGCGAGGTTGAAAACAGAGATGGAATTGCTCGCACAGTATATTATAGAAGGAAAAGATGTTTCTAGTCACGAGGATTTGGTAAAACATGCCGAGTGGACGGCAATGATTACTTCAAAGTACAATGATATCAATGTAGATAATGTGAATGGTATTATTGAAGAAGAAGTGGGACAAGTATTTGTAAAAGTATTAGAACATGCAGGTGTGTTTAAAGCGACCGAAGATGGTCGAGCAGCATTTAGAAGATTTGTCGAAACTCTGTAGGTGATCAAAAAGGGACAGGGAAGTTTTCATTGGGGACGTAGTTTTTTGTCAAAAAACTACGTCCCCAATGACGTTGCACAAATATACGATGTTTTATGCATTTCATTTTGCTATACTTTCTGAAAAAGAAAGGAGAGAATCATGAAAAAAATAATTACATTTTTGTTTATATTAATTAGCACAATGGTACTCTTCACAGCTTGTGGAGAAGAGGAGACGGGGAGTGATTTGGAATCTGCAGTTTCGGATATGACGCAACATATGGAGGGACAGGAGGCGGAGCAGGAGGAAAAAGAGGAAGAAGCCCCAGAAGTTATAGGTAGATATGATCTCGTGAGTGTACAAAGAAGAGGCGAAGAGTTGATGGGAGAGGACTTAGCTATGCGAGACATGCAGGATGACTATGTCTACATTTTAGAAAATGATGAGATTGAACTTGTATTAAGTGGTGAGGTCTATCCAGTAAGTAAGCTGGAGATGATAGACGGCTATGAAAGGGGGATCGTGCAAACGGAAATTCTAAGCTTTGAATTTTCGCTCGTAGATGGGGAAGTTACTCTATATGAAATTGATAGAGAAGAAAGCTATATTTTCGAGTATAACGCGAGCAGTACTGAGCGTATACCGTACGAGGAGAAAGAGTTTGTAGCACCTGTTGAGGCTACGACCTCAACAAGACCAACGGAGTATATTACACATCCCGATGTTATGCAGTCGCTTTGGTACGGCACGCTCGAAATATATGATTTTGTGGACAATCCACAGCAAGAGGGGGTACTTGAGGCACAAGCGATTATTCGAGGCGATGACAGGGAGGGAATATATCGCTTTGAATTATATGTAAAATTTGATGGTGTAACTCCACTGAGTTTGGCAGGATTTGACATTGAAATTGAGGAAGACACGTTTTATCCGATTGTAAACGAGAATGGTTACATCAATGGTTATCCGATTAATGATAATTCAGCTATTGCATTTGTTCCAACACTGAAAGACGGGATACTAAGTGCGACATATCATTATGATAATAGTGGGTACGAGGGAGCAGACAATACAATCTTAAGTTATAGATTCGAGCTAGCAAGGTACGAGCCGCTTGATGAGAAGTTTGCACTAAAGACAGAGGAATATGCGCAAGATAATGATTACTATTTTTGGGATGAACCTGTACACACATCAGCGCAGCTTGCAGAGCTTTTTAAAAGTTTTGATTATTACGGCAAAACATTTGATGAGTTAAAAGAGGCTTATGGTGGGACAACACCAGTACATATTGAATTTGATGGGTTTGAATCTTCATTTAAATATGTATCTACCGAAGATGAGAGTGCAGACGTAAAATATATATTTACTGATCCAGGCGATGGCAGGATGGTTATCACAGAGGCATATTCGCATAATATTATGTCTAGAGAAGAGGATGAAGCGGTTAGAGAGCAATTTGGTGGTTGATGCGTGCAGAATATTTTGTGCTTGTAATGTTTTATGCACAGTACGTTGAAGGTGGTGTTTGTTGAAAATGAGTAAAAAAAAGATAATAATAATTATAGCGATGTCAATTGTGATTAGTCTTATAATCTTTGTTGCAATAACACTATATCAGATCGATGTTATTATGAATACAGGTGTGAATGAAACGGTGAACAGAGATGGTTATACTTTGATGTCATTCCAATTAGCTGAAAGTAGCGGAAATGCACTATCCACCGAGGAAGGTGGGGGGCAGTCCATGTATCTTAGCTATGAAACGGTTTATATTGATACGCCTGAAACGGAGGGGCGCAAAGAGATAGAGCTAGATGAAACAGAACGAAAAAATTTGGAAACAGATCTTTTGGCATTGATAGAAAAACATAATCTCAGAGAATGGGACGGTTATGATGAACATTTAGAGGTTATGGACGCAAGTCATGGATTCTCATTTCGCGTGCTATATGAAAACGAAGATGAAATTGTAGCAAGTGGTGGTTTTATGTTTCCTGATAACTATGGTATAGTATTTGAAGATGTGAAAGAAGTGTTTGTAAAGCATTGTAACTAGAGGAGAGATGGGGTGACTTCCCATCTTTTTCTCTGTCGTAATATAGGTGTAATAAAGGTTGTAATAAAAATAAAAAAGTACTTGCAATTACACACGAAGTCGTGTATACTAATAGAGCTGTGACATGATAGCGATGAAACGAGAGGTTGTTACCATAGCCATATGGTAAGTTTTCCGTGGAGCGAATGTCAAGTTAGGAAACTGACGACAAGTCACTGTACAAAATCAGCAACTACCACTGAGATGTGGTAACAACGTGTGAGTTACTCACGACACACACGGGAGAGTGTACAGTCACCGCTTGTCGTACTAAAGTATTAAGTACGAAAAGGAGGCGACTTTTTTTATGGCAAGTCAAGTAATGAGAATCACATTAAAAGCTTATGAGCACCAATTGGTGGATGCATCTGCAAAGAAAATTATCGAATCTGTTAAGAAGACAGGAGCGCAAGTGAGTGGGCCTGTACCACTTCCAACTAAGAAGGAAGTAGTTACAATTCTAAGAGCGGTACACAAGTACAAAGACTCTAGAGAGCAATTCGAGCAAAGAACTCATAAGAGACTGATCGATATCATTGCACCAACACAAAAAACAGTTGACGCATTATCTAGATTAGAAATGCCAGCTGGAGTGTTTATTGATATCAAAATGAAACAAAAATAAGAAAGCAGTTTAAGATCCTAGGACTAGGATGATTACGAAGAACGTAATCCGCTGTAGAAAACAGGAGGAAACAAAAATGAAGAAAGCTATTTTAGCTACTAAAGTCGGAATGACTCAAATCTTCAACGAAGATGGTGTTTTGACACCAGTAACAGTATTGCAAGCTGGCCCTTGTGTGGTTACACAAATCAAGACGGCTGATAACGATGGTTATAGCGCAGTACAAGTAGGTTTTGTGGACAAGAAAGACAAAATCGTAAACAAAGATAAAAGCGGTAAAAAAGAAATTGTGCACAGACATGGTGTGACAAAAGCTCAAAAAGGACATTTCGAAAAAGCTGGCGTATCTAGCAAGAGATTCGTAAAAGAATTCAAATTCGAAAATGCAGAAGAGTTTACACTAGCGCAAGAAATCAAAGCTGATATCTTTGCAGTTGGAGATAAAATAGATGCAACTGCAATTTCAAAAGGAAAAGGATTCCAAGGTGCGATCAAGAGACATAACCAAAGTAGAGGACCTATGACTCATGGTTCGAAGTTCCACCGTCATGCAGGTTCTAACGGTGCGGCATCTGATCCAAGTAAAGTGTTCAAAGGAAAGAAAATGCCAGGACACATGGGAAGCAAGAAAATCACAATCCAAAATCTTGAAATTGTACGTGTAGACGCTGAGAACAATTTAATCTTAGTAAAAGGTTCTATGCCAGGACCTAAGAAGTCTTTGGTAACAATTAAAGAGACTGTAAAAAAAGCAAACTAGGCTTGACTAGGAAAGGAGGACACACAGATGGCAAACGTATCTGTTTATAATATCGAAGGAAAAGAAGTTGGGACAATCGATTTAAATGATGCAGTGTTCGGTGTAGAAGTAAATGAGCACCTATTGCACATGGCAGTTGTTCAACAACTTGCAAACAAGCGCCAAGGAACTCAAAAAGCAAAAACACGTGCTGAAGTTCGTGGTGGTGGTAGAAAACCATGGAGACAAAAAGGAACTGGTCATGCAAGACAAGGTTCAACAAGATCTCCTCAATGGACAGGCGGTGGAGTAGTATTCGCTCCAACACCAAGAGATTATTCTTTCAAATTAAATAAGAAAGAAAAGAGAGCGGCACTTAAGTCGGCTCTAACATCAAAAGTAGAGGCAAGCAAATTTATCGTAGTTGATGAATTAAACTTTGGCGAAATCAAAACAAAGAACTTCCAAACAGCATTAAACAACTTGAATGTTGCAAAAGCTCTAGTTGTTCTTGAAGATGGAAACAAAAATGCTGAATTATCTGCAAGAAACATCGCAGGAATAAAAACAGCTCGCACAAACACAATCAATGTATATGATATATTGAAGTATAACACAGTAGTTGCTACAAAAGCAGCAGCTGAAAAAATCGGGGAGGTGTATGCATAATGGCAAATATTCAATATTATGACGTTATCCTCAAGCCAGTGGTAACTGAGAAGAGTATGGAAGCAATGGCTGACAAGAAATATACGTTTTTAGTACATCCAACAGCAAACAAGACTCAAATCAAAGAAGCTGTTGAGAAAATGTTCCAAGGAACAAAAGTAAAAAGCGTAAACACAATGAACCAAGCTGGAAAGAGCAAGAGACGTGGAGTTTCTGTAAGCAAAGATTATGGAAAAACTGCTAAGACTAAAAAAGCAATCGTTCAACTAACAGCAGATAGTGCTGAGATCGAAATCTTCCAAGGTTTATAAGAACAAAAATGTAACTAACATACGGAGTGAAACCGTGACAATAAACAGTAAACACGAAAGGAGTGACAGTAATGGGAATTAAAACTTACCGCCCATATACACCTTCCAGAAGACAGATGACAGGATCTGATTTTGCAGAAATCACAAAAACAACACCAGAAAAATCGTTGTGTGAAGCAAAGAACAGAACTGCAGGTCGTAATAATCAAGGTAAAATCACAGTAAGACACCGCGGAGGCGGAGCTAAAAAGCAATATAGAATTATCGATTTCAAGAGAAACAAAGATGGAATCGCAGCAACAGTAATCGGAATCGAGTATGATCCAAACAGAACAGCAAACATCGCATTGATTTGTTATGCTGACGGACAAAAAGCATACATCTTAGCACCTCAAGGGTTGACAGATGGAATGAAAGTTATGAACGGAGCAGAGGCAGAGGTTAGAGTAGGAAACTGCTTACCACTTGCAGCGATTCCAGTTGGTACACAAATCCATAACATTGAGTTATATCCAGGAGCAGGCGGACAATTAGTACGTTCAGCAGGAAACAGCGCTCAATTAATGGCGAAAGAAGGGAAATATGCAACACTTAGACTTCCTTCAGGAGAAATGAGAATGGTTCCAATCAACTGTAGAGCATCAATCGGTGTAGTTGGTAATGGAGATCACAACCTTGTAAACATCGGTAAAGCTGGACGTAAGCGTCACATGGGCTTTAGACCAACAGTACGTGGTTCTGTTATGAACCCTAATGACCATCCACATGGTGGTGGTGAAGGTAGAACAGGAATCGGTCGTCCGGGTCCTTGTACACCTTGGGGTAAACCAGCACTTGGTCTTAAGACAAGAAAGAAAAACAAAGCGTCTAATAAACTTATCGTAAGAAGAAGAGACGGTAAAGGTATCAAATAAATAAGTTTTCAAGGAGGTTAGAACCTATGAGTCGTTCACTTAAAAAAGGGCCATTCGCAGATGCAAGCTTACTTAAAAAAGTAGATGCATTGAATGCTACAGAAAGTAAAACAGTTATCAAGACTTGGTCTCGCCGTTCTACAATCTTCCCATCATTCATCGGACACACAATCGCTGTTCATGACGGAAGAAAACATGTGCCTGTATACGTTACAGAAGACATGGTTGGACACAAACTTGGTGAGTTTGTTGCAACAAGAACATACAGAGGTCACGGAAAAGACGAAAAGAAATCAAAAGTTAAAAGATAAGTAACAGATTTGAAAGGAGGATACATCCATGGCAAAAGGACATAGATCCCAGATCAAACGCGAAAGAAATGCTAATAAAGATACTAGACCATCGGCTAAGTTATCTTATGCTAGAGTTTCAGTGCAAAAAGCATGCTTCGTATTGGATGCAATCAGAGGTAAAGATGTACAAACAGCACTTGGTATATTAACATATAACCCAAGATATGCTTCAAGCTTAATTAAGAAGTTATTAGAATCAGCTATTGCAAATGCTGAGAACAACAACGGAATGAATGTTGATGGCTTATTTATTCAAGAATGTTATGCGAATAAAGGTCCAACAATGAAGAGAATTAAACCAAGAGCACAAGGTAGAGCTTACAGAATCGAAAAGAGAATGAGCCATATCACATTAGTGCTTAATGAAAGATAAGGAGGGAAATAATGGGACAGAAAGTTAATCCTCATGGCTTAAGAGTCGGTGTTATTAAAGACTGGGATTCTAGATGGTATGCTGAGAAAGATTTCGCAGATTGCCTTGTAGAAGATCATGCAATTAGAACATTTCTTAAGAAGAAATTATATAGTGCAGGTGTTTCTAAGATTGAAATCGAAAGAGCATCTGAAAGAGTTAAAATTATTATCCACACAGCAAAGCCTGGTATCGTAATTGGTAAAGGTGGAGCTGAAATCGAGAAAGTTAAAGCTGAATTAGCAAAATATACAAGCAAAAAACTTATCGTAGATATCAAAGAAATCAAAAGACCAGATAAAGATGCTCAATTAGTAGCTGAAAACATTGCTTTACAACTAGAGAATCGTATTTCTTTCAGAAGAGCTATGAAATCTTGCATGGGTAGAACAATGAAAGCAGGAGCACTAGGAGTTAAAACAGCTGTATCTGGACGTTTAGGAGGAGCTGATATGGCTCGTACTGAATTCTACAGCGAAGGAACTATTCCACTTCAAACTTTAAGAGCAGACATCCAATACGGATTTGCTGAAGCTGACACAACTTATGGTAAAGTTGGTGTTAAAGTTTGGATTTACCAAGGTGAAGTACTTCCAACAAGAACTAAGGAAGGGAGCGCGAAATAATTATGTTAATGCCAAAAAGAGTAAAAAGACGTAAACAATTCCGTGGTTCTATGAAAGGTAAAGCCTTAAGAGGTAACACATTACAACACGGAGAGTTTGGTATTGTAGCAATGGAGCCATGTTGGATCCGTTCAAACCAAATCGAAGCAGCACGTATTGCTATGACTCGTTATATCAAGCGTGGTGGTAAAGTTACAATTAATATATTCCCAGACAAACCAGTAACTACGAAACCAGCTGAAACTCGTATGGGTTCCGGTAAAGGAACATTAGAATTTTGGGTAGCTGTTGTTAAGCCAGGCCGCGTTATGTTTGAAATCGCAGGCGTAAACGAAGAAATCGCTAGAGAAGCACTTCGTCTTGCAACACACAAGTTACCATGTAAATGTAAAGTAGTTTCTCGCGCAGACTTAGAAGGCGGTGATAACAGTGAAAATTAATAAATTTGTAGAAGATTTAAAAGGCAAATCAGCTACAGAATTGCAAGAAGAATTAGTAGCTGCTAAGAAGGAACTTTTCAATTTAAGATTCCAGAATGCAACAAATCAATTAGATAACACAAGCAGAATCAAAGAAGTTAGAAAGAATATCGCAAGAATTCAAACAATCATGACAGAGACTGCAAGCAAATAGTAGCATTCGAAAGAGAGTTTTAAATGTATATCATTTCTAGAAAGGAGCAGATATCGTGGAAAGAAATTTAAGAAAAACACGTGTTGGTAAGGTTGTAAGCAACAAAATGGACAAAACAATTGTTGTTGCAGTACAAGATAACGTAAAACACCCTCTATACAACAAAATTGTAAAGAGAACATATAAATTAAAGGCTCATGATGAAGAGAACACATGCAACATCGGAGACAAAGTTAGAGTTATGGAAACAAGACCACTTTCAAAAGATAAGAGATGGAGACTTGTTGAAGTAATGGAGAGAGCAAAATAATAGCAAATAAGTTTAACAAGATAAATAAAGGAGGTTTACCTGCATGATACAACAAGAGAGTAGACTTAAAGTAGCAGATAATACAGGTGCCAAAGAGATTCTTTGCATTCGCGTATTAGGCGGATCTACTAGAAGATATGCAGCTATTGGTGATGTAATCGTTGCAACTGTTAAAGATGCAACACCAGGCGGTGTTGTAAAAAAAGGTGATGTAGTGAAAGCCGTAGTTGTTCGTACTGTAAAAGGTGCACGTCGTAAAGACGGTTCATATATCAAATTTGATGAAAATGCTGCAGTAATAATTAAGGATGATAAGAATCCAAGAGGAACACGTATTTTCGGACCAGTAGCTAGAGAGCTTCGTGAAAAACAATTTATGAAGATTGTTTCACTTGCTCCAGAAGTATTATAGGAGGTGTCGTAATGGCAACATTAAAAATCAAAAAAGGCGACACTGTTAAAGTAATCGCTGGAAAAGACAAAGACAAAGAAGGAAAAGTTCTTGCTGTAAATAGTAAAAAAGGAACTGTATTGGTTGAAGGCGTTAACATGCTTACAAAACATGCGAAACCAAGCATGGCTAACCAAGAAGGTGGAATCGTACACCAAGAAGGACCTATTGATATGTCAAACGTAATGTATATCCATAAAGGAAAAGCAACAAGAGTTGGTTTTAAGATGGATGGAGACAAAAAAGTACGTTTTGCAAAATCAACAGGAGACGTAATTGATTAATTCGAGAAAGGAGGTCCAGGACTTTGAATAGACTGAAAGAACAATATCAAAATGAAATGGTTGATGCATTAATCAAAAAATTTGGATATAAAAATAAAATGGAAGTGCCAAAACTAGACAAAGTTGTTATCAACATGGGTGTTGGTGAGGCAAAAGATAACGCAAAAGTATTAGAGTCAGCTGTTGCAGATCTTGAAAAAATTTCCGGACAAAAAGTAGTTACAACAAAAGCTAAGAAATCTGTTGCTAACTTTAAACTTCGTGAAGGAATGGCTATCGGCTGTAAAGTTACACTTAGAGGAGAAAGAATGTATGAATTTGTTGATCGTTTAATCAACCTTTCACTTCCACGTGTACGTGACTTTAGAGGAGTTAACCCTAACGCATTTGACGGAAGAGGTAACTATGCACTTGGAATTAAAGAGCAATTAATCTTCCCAGAAATCGAATACGATAAGGTAGATAAAGTTAGAGGTATGGATATCATATTTGTTACAACTGCTAATACAGACGAAGAGGCACGCGAGTTACTAACACAATTCAACATGCCATTTACAAAATAAGGAGGTATATCATGGCTAAAACAGCAATGAAAATCAAGCAACAACGTGCGCCTAAGTTTTCAACACAAGCATACAATCGTTGCAGAATTTGTGGACGTCCACACGCATATTTAAGAAAATATGGTGTTTGTCGTGTATGCTTCCGTGAGCTAGCATATAAAGGACAAATCCCAGGAGTTAAGAAAGCAAGCTGGTAAGGCGAAACAATAGAAATATATAAGGAGGACACTTCACATGACAATGAGCGATCCAATTGCAGATATGCTTACAAGAATTCGTAACGCGAACACTGCGAAACACGATACAGTAGATGTACCTATGTCAAAAATGAAATTAGCAATTGCTAACATCCTATTAGACGAAGGATATATCACAAAATATGACATCGTTGAAGATGGAGCATTCAAAACAATTCACATCACATTAAAATACGGTGTAGACAAAAATGAAAAAGTAATCTCTGGATTAAAGAGAATCTCTAAGCCAGGATTACGTGTATACGCAAGTCATGAAAAATTGCCAAAGGTTCTAGGAGGACTTGGAACAGCAATTCTTTCAACAAGCGTAGGAGTAATCACAGACAAAGAAGCTAGAAAACAAAACATCGGTGGAGAAGTAATAGCATTTGTTTGGTAGTAACATGTAGAAACTGAAAACAGAAGAGTTATAAATAACTCTTCCGAGAATTTAAGTGTAGGAGGTAAGGTATGTCACGTATAGGAAGACTACCAGTAGCAGTACCAGCAGGAGTAACTGTTGAGATTGCAGCGAATAACGTTGTGACTGTAAAAGGTCCAAAAGGAACACTTGTGAGAGAACTTCCAACAGAGATGGAGATCAAGCAAGAGGGGGAACAAATTATTGTAACAAGACCAAATGATTTAAAGAAAATGAAATCATTACATGGATTAACAAGAACTTTGATTAATAACATGGTTGTTGGTGTAACAGCTGGTTACGAAAAAGTACTTGAAATCAATGGTGTTGGTTACAGAGCAGCAAAAGCAGGAAAAACTTTAACATTGAGTTTAGGATATTCTCACCCAGTTGAGATGATCGATCCAGAAGGAATCGAAAGTGTTCTTGAAGGACAAAACAAAATCACTGTTAAAGGTATTGATAAAGAAAAAGTTGGACAATATGCGGCTGAAATCAGAGATAAGAGAAGACCTGAACCATACAAAGGTAAAGGTATTAAGTATGCTGATGAAGTTATCAGACGTAAAGTTGGTAAGACAGGTAAAAAATAATTAAGGAGGGTGTGACTAATGGTTAGTAAGAAATCAAGACAAAAAATTCGTGTTAAGAAACACAAAAAAATACGTAATCGTTTTAGCGGAACAGCTGCGTGTCCACGTTTAGCAGTATTTAGAAGTAACAATCATATGTATGCTCAAATCATTGATGATACAGTTGGAAACACACTAGTTTCTGCATCCACTCTTCAAAAAGAAGTGAAAGCAGAATTAGATAAGACAAACAACGTAGAGGCAGCAACACTTTTAGGAACTGTAATTGCAAAAAAAGCAATTGAAAAAGGAATTAAAGACGTAGTATTCGACAGAGGCGGATTTATCTATCATGGTAAAGTAGCAGCAGTAGCTGACGCGGCTAGAGAAGCTGGACTTAATTTCTAGAATTTGAAGGAGGATAACACATGAAACGCAAACATATTGATGCTAGTCAATTAGAGCTAACAGAAAAAGTAGTATCAATCAAACGTGTAACGAAAGTAGTTAAAGGTGGTCGTAACTTCAGATTCACAGCTCTAGTAGTTGTTGGTGATGGAAATGGTCACGTAGGAGCAGGTCTTGGAAAAGCAACAGAGATTCCTGAAGCAATCCGCAAAGGAAAAGAAGATGCTATGAAAAACATGATCGCTGTTACTTTAGATGAAAACGCTAGTATTACACATGATACAATGGGTAAATTTGTTGGTGCATCTGTATTGCTTAAAAAAGCAAAAGAAGGTACAGGAGTTATCGCTGGTGGTCCAGCACGTGCTGTTGTAGAGATGGCAGGAATTAAAAACATCCGTACAAAATCTTTAGGTTCAAACAACAAGCAAAACGTTGTTCTTGCAACACTTGAAGGTTTGAAAGCAGTAAAAACTCCAGAGCAAGTTGCAAAACTTCGCGGGAAATCTGTAGAAGAGATCTTGGGCTAAGGAGGACATAAAGATGGCAGAATTAAAAATCACATTAGTGAAATCAACAATTGGTGCAATTCCAAAACACAGAAGAACAGTAGCTGCATTGGGATTGAAAAAATTAAATAAAACTGTTGTTTTACCGGACAACGCTGCAACACGTGGAATGGTACAACAAGTACAACATTTAGTAAAAGTAGAAGAAGCTTAAGAGTGAGACACTACTAATAAAGTAAGGAGGTAAAACAATGGACTTATCTAATTTAAGACCTGCTGATGGTTCAAAACACAGCGATAACTTTAGAAAAGGTCGTGGACATGGTTCTGGTAATGGTAAAACAGCCGGAAGAGGACACAAAGGACAAAAAGCGCGTTCTGGTGGAGGAGTTAGACCAGGATTCGAAGGTGGACAAATGCCACTATATAGAAGAATACCAAAGAGAGGTTTCACATGCAGAAACTCTAAGACAATCGTTGGTATTAACATTAGCGCATTAGAAATGTTCGAAGATGGAGCTACAGTTTCTGTAGAAACATTGATCGAAACAGGTATCGTAAGAAACCCTAAAGACGGAGTTAAAATTCTTGGAAACGGAGAACTAACTAAGAAGCTTACAGTTCAAGCAAATGCATTCAGTGCATCTGCAGTAGAGAAGATTGAGGCACTTGGTGGAAAAACAGAGGTGATCTAATGATAGAAACGATTCGTCAGGCTTTCAAAGTCGAGGAAGTACGCAGAAAATTAATCTATACATTTTTGATGCTCGTTGTAATTAGAATCGGATCGCAGTTGCCTACACCTGGTGTAGATCCAACTGTAATCCAAGACTTCTTTGCAACACAAGCGGGGGATGCATTTAGCTTTTTCAATGCATTCACCGGAGGGTCATTTACAGCGATGTCTGTATTTGCCCTTAGCATTACACCGTACATTACTTCTTCTATCATCATGCAACTTATGACGATTGTAATTCCGAAATTAGAAGAAATGCAAAAGGATGGGGAAGACGGAAGAAAGAAGATTGCTTCTTTCACAAGATATTTAACAGTAATATTAGCTTTAATCCAGTCTACAGCACTTGCTATTGGATTTGGACAACAAGGGTTACTTGTTGAATATAACTTTATGAACGTGACTGTTGTTGTATTGACATTGACAGCAGGTTCAGCATTCCTAATGTGGATTGGAGAGAGAATCACAGAGAATGGAGTTGGAAACGGAATATCTGTAGTCTTAATGATTAACATTGTTTCGAGCATTCCAGGCGATTTCTCTACATTATTCGACCAGTTTGTATTTGGGAAAAACATCGGTATGGCAGCATTAGCAATTGCTATTATCGTATTAGTGGTTATTGCAATGGTTGTATTCATCGTACTTCTACAAGGTGGACAGAGAAGAATCCCAGTTCAATATTCACAAAAAATTCAAGGTAAGAAGACAGTTGGTGGACAATCAACACACATTCCTTTGAAAGTAAATACCTCAGGTGTAATTCCAATTATCTTCGCATCTTCTATCATGCAATTACCAATCTTAATTGCTACATTTACAGGAAATGCAGAAGGAACAGGAATTGGAGCCGAGATTTTAAATGGATTAAACACAAACAATTGGTTGAATCCAGAGAAAATACATTATTCATGGGGATTCCTTGTATACATCGTATTGATTATATTCTTTGCATATTTCTATACATCGATTACATTTAATCCAATAGAAGTAGCAAATAATTTACGAAAAAGAGGTGGAGTCGTTCCAGGTATCACACCTGGTAAGTCAACATCAGATTTTATTGCGGGTATCTTAAACCGTATTGTAATCATCGGAGCAGTAGGATTAATCTTTATCCAGTTTATACCAATTTTATTCAATGGTGTATTCGCGGCACAAGTATCCTTTGGTGGAACATCACTTATCATCGTTGTAGGAGTTATCCTAGATACAATGAAGCAAGTGGAGTCACAATTATTGGTTCGAAATTACACAGGATTCTTAAATAAGTAAGATATACGATCAGACAATAGCTCGCAATTTTTCCTTTATGAAATGTTGCGAGTTAAAGTCGTTAAAGAATTCAATAAATAGGAGGTAGCTATGAAGATAATTATGTTAGGTGCCCCAGGAGCTGGAAAAGGAACACAAGCAAAGAAGATTGCTAGTAAGTATAGCATTCCACATATTTCAACTGGGGACATTTTCAGAGCAAACATTAAGAATGGGACAGAACTAGGAAAAAAAGCGAAGACATATATGGATCAAGGTCTGCTTGTGCCAGATGAATTAGTGGTTGACCTTGTTGTGGATCGACTGAATCAAGAAGATTGTGCAAACGGATATGTATTAGATGGATTCCCAAGAACAATCCCACAGGCAGATGCATTGGATCAGGCATTAGCGAAACTTGATCAAAAAGTGGACTACGCAATCAATGTAGAAGTTCCAGATGAGAGTATCGTAAGACGGATGTCTGGAAGGCGTGCGTGCTTGGTTTGCGGTGCGACTTATCACGTGAGCTATGCACCACCAAAGGTTGAGGGCATATGCGATGTTTGTCAAAATAAGTTGGTACTTCGTGATGATGACCAACCAGAAACAGTTCTAAAGCGTTTAGGCGTTTATCATGAGCAAACACAACCATTAATCGAATATTATACAAATTCAAAGATCTTGGTTGAAGTGGATGGAACAATTGGCATAGAAGAAGTTTTTCAAGCAATTGTAGAGATTATAGGAGCATAAAATATGGCAATTACTATAAAATCAGCGAGAGAAATTGCATTGATGACGGAAGCAGGTAAGATTCTTGAGGAAGTACATGAAGTACTGAAAGATTCATTACGAGAAGGAATGTCAACACTAGACATAGATAAAATTGGAGAAGCTGCGATACGAAAGTATGATTGTATTCCATCATTTTTAAATTATAATGGATATCCAGCCTCTATCTGTGTATCTGTCAATGATGAAGTTGTTCATGGGATACCAAGTGCAAAACGAATCATAGGTGACGGCGACATGGTTGGGCTTGATGCAGGTGTATGTTACAAAGGCTATCATTCAGATGCTGCGAGAACATATATCGTCGGAACAGGGACGAAGGAAGTAGAAGACCTGATTCAAGTGACGAAACAATCTTTTTTTGAAGGAATTAAGTTTGCGAAAGAAGGATATCATGTATATGATATATCGGCAGCAATCGGAGCGTATGTGGAACAATTTGGTTATGGTGTGGTCAGAGATTTGACAGGACATGGAATTGGAGCAAAGCTACATGAAAGCCCAGATGTGCCAAATTTTAAACAACACAGAAGGGGACCAAAGCTAAGAGCGGGGATGGTGCTTGCAATCGAACCAATGATTAATATGGGAACTCATGAAGTATGGTGGTTAGAAGATGACTGGACCGTGGTTACACGAGATGGAAAGCCTTCAGCCCACTATGAGAATACAGTATTAATCACAGAGGGTGAACCGATTTTGTTGACACTGAATAACAGATAGAAACGTATTGAATAAATAAGTAAGAATGAAAAACTAGGAGGATTAGCATGTCAAAAGCTGATGTAATTGAAATTGAAGGAACAGTAGTAGAAAAATTGCCAAACGCAATGTTTCAAGTAGAACTAGAGAATGGGCATCAAGTATTGGCTCATATCAGTGGAAAATTGCGTATGAATTTTATCAAAATATTGCCAGGTGATAAGGTAACATTAGAGTTATCACCATATGACCTTTCTAAAGGAAGAATTATTTGGAGAGATAAATAAAAAAACTGTTGACTTTACTAGTGTCCGAATGATATACTATTATTCGGACATTTGTCATCTAAAATGGCAGAGAGTCTGTACTTTATTGGCAAAGCAGTGGATGAAAGGAGGATTTGACGTGAAGGTTAGATCATCAGTAAAACCAATTTGCGAAAAATGCAAAATTATCAGAAGAAAAGGAAGCATTCGCGTAATTTGCGAAAATCCTAAGCACAAGCAGAGACAAGGTTAATTAGAATAATTAACGAATTTTGCTTGAGAACCGCAAGAGCGGTACACAATTTAAGCGGCTGTAGCATGACACACCTGGTAGTGTGTACGATGGTGGGATGCTATGAAATATATAGTGGGGAACATCTTCACAATATATTGCTTACAATGCTGGACATCATTCAGTCCAGAAAGGGCGGTGTATAGAGTTTCTATATAATTGCCTGGACGTGATGGAAGATATTTCCAAGGAAAGAAGCTTGCATTGCGGTCCCTATTTGAGACAATATTAAAATAAGATTCAAAATGGAGGAAAATCACATGGCTCGTATTGCTGGTGTAGACTTACCAAGAGACAAGCGCGTTGAAATCGGATTGACTTATATCTACGGAATTGGTAGAACAAGCGCAACTCGTATTTTAGCAGAGGCAAAAGTAGATCCTAGTACAAGATGCAGAGATCTAACAGATGAAGATGTAAAGGCAATCAGTGCAATCATTGACGAAACACAAATGGTTGAGGGGGATTTACGTAGAGAAATCGCTCTTAACATCAAGAGACTACAAGAAATTGGATGTTACAGAGGTATCCGTCACAGACGTGGACTTCCTGTACGTGGACAAAAGACTAAGACAAATGCTAGAACAAGAAAAGGTCCTAAGAGAACAGTAGCGAACAAGAAAAAATAATAATTAAGGAAAGTGTAGGTTAGTTTATTATGGCTAAGAAAGTTACAAAAAAAGTGACAAAGAAACGTGTCAAGAAAAACGTTGAACGCGGACAAGCGCACATTCAATCATCATTTAATAACACAATCGTAACATTAACTGATGCAGCAGGAAATGCTCTTTCATGGGCAAGTGCAGGTGGTCTGGGATTTAGAGGTTCAAGAAAATCTACTCC
The DNA here is from genome assembly GCA_964367905.1 of uncultured Lachnospiraceae bacterium. Classification (GTDB taxonomy): domain Bacteria; phylum Bacillota; class Clostridia; order Lachnospirales; family Lachnospiraceae; genus CAUPWF01. The sequence goes on along the minus strand of CAYIZP010000024.1, from coordinate 25,480 downwards.
TTATGCAGCTCAAATGGCGGCAGAAACAGCAGCTAAAGCGGCAGTGGTACATGGTTTGAAAACAGTAGATGTTTTCGTAAAAGGACCAGGATCAGGGAGAGAAGCAGCAATTCGTGCACTTCAAGCATGTGGCATCGATGTAATCAGTATTAAAGATGTGACACCTGTACCACATAACGGTTGTCGCCCACCAAAACGTAGAAGAGTTTAGTGATAGTCGAGCAATTATATTATTGAGAACGGCTAATATTTTAGGAGGAAAAAGAGCATGGCAGTAAATAGAGTTCCAGTTCTTAAAAGATGTAGATCACTTGGAATGGATCCAATCTTTTTAGGAATTGATAAAAAATCTAACAGACAGTTAAAAAGAGCTAATAAGAAAATGAGCGAGTATGGTCTTCAATTACGTGAGAAGCAAAAAGCGAAATTTATCTATGGCGTTTTAGAGAAGCCTTTCAGAAACTATTTCAAGAAGGCACACAAAATGCACGGAATGACAGGTGAAAATCTTATGATTCTATTAGAATCAAGATTAGATAACGTAGTATTCCGTATGGGATTAGCAAGAACAAGAAAAGAAGCGAGACAAATCGTTGGACACAAGCACGTTCTTGTTAATGGTAAGCAAGTAAATATCCCTTCTTACTTAGTGAAAGCAGGAGATACAATCGAAATCAAAGAAAAGCACAAAGGATCAGCTAGATATAAAGAAATTCTTGAAGCAACAGGTGGACGTATGTTACCTGATTGGGTTGACTTTGATGGTGAAAGCTTAAAAGGAGCAGTAAAACAACTTCCAACAAGAGAAGCGATTGATGTTCCTGTAGATGAAATGCTTATCGTCGAATTATATTCTAGATAGGATATGTAACTTGAGACTACTCACGGCAGGAGGTGCTTTGAAGTGTTTGATTTTAACAAACCAAATATTGAAATTACTGAGATTTCAGATGATAAAAAGTATGGCAAATTTGTAGTAGAGCCTTTGGAAAGAGGATATGGTACAACTCTAGGAAATTCTTTGAGAAGAATCATGTTATCAACTTTACCGGGTGCTGCAGTAAGTCAAGTTAAGATTGATGGAGTATTACATGAGTTTAGTTCAATTCCAGGTGTTAAAGAAGATGTGACTGAGATAATTATGAACTTGAAGGGATTGGCAATTAAGAACACTTCAGAAACAGATGAGCCTAAAACTGCATATATCGAGTTTTCGGGTGAAGGTGTTGTTACAGGTGCTGATATTCAAGTTGATCAAGACCTCGAAATCATGAATCCTGAGACAGTTATCGCAACATTAAACGGTGGCGCAGATAGCAAACTATATATGGAATTAACCATTACAAAAGGTAGAGGTTACATCAGTTCAGACAAAAATAAAACAGAAGACATGGGTGCGACTGTAATCGCGATTGACTCAATCTACACACCAGTAGAGCGCGTGAATCTTACAGTTGAAAACACACGTGTTGGTCAGATTACTGATTATGACAAGTTAACACTTGATGTGTATACAGATGGTACATTGGCACCAGATGAAGCAGTAAGCTTAGCAGCAAAAGTGTTAAACGAGCATTTGAAATTATTCGTTGACTTATCAGAGGTTGCTCAAGTAGCAGACGTTATGATTGAGAAAGAAGACGACGAAAAAGAAAAAGCTCTTGAGATGAGCATCGATGAATTAGAACTTTCAGTTCGTTCATACAACTGCTTAAAGAGAGCTGGAATTAATACAGTAGAAGAACTTACGAATAAAACTCCAGAAGATATGATGAAGGTTCGTAACTTAGGACGTAAGTCATTGGAAGAAGTTTTAGCGAAGTTAAAAGAACTTGGATTAGAATTAACCCAAGGAGAAGAATAGAAACTAGGTGTATGCCGACAGTAAATCCGAAGGGTATGTCGGCAGCATTTAATAGTAAGACCGCAGGCATATTAGATGTGAACTAATGGAGGAAAAGTAAAATGGCAAAATATAGAAAATTGGGAAGAACATCTTCTCAAAGAAAAGCATTAATTAGAAACCAAGTAACAGCATTGTTAAACAATGGTAAAATTGTTACTACAGAAGCAAAAGCAAAAGAAATCCGTAAAATTGCGGAAGGAATCATTGCAAAAGCTGTAAAAGAAAAAGATAACTTTGAAGAAGTAAAAGTTATGGCTAAAGTAGCGAAAAAAGATCAAGATGGTAAGAGAGTAAAAGAAGTAGTAGACGGTAAGAAAGTAACTGTTTATGAAGAAGTTGAAAAGACAATCAAAAAAGATATGCCATCAAGATTACATGCAAGAAGAGAAATGCTTAAAGTTCTTTACCCTGTAAAAGAAAGACCAGAGGGTGGTAAGAAGAAGAGCGCCAAAGAAGTAGACCTAGTGTCAAAAATCTTTGACGAAATCGCACCAAAATATGAAGGACGTAACGGTGGATACACACGTATCGTTAAAATCGGTCTTCGTAAAGGTGATGCAGCGATGGAAGTATTACTAGAACTAGTATAAAAAAGATAAAAAAGGGACGTTGTTTTTCGAAGAAAAACAACGTCCCTTTTTTATCAACTCCCCGTCCCTTTTTTAATCTAAGCCTGTCCCCCAAACACAGAATTTAATTTCTTGAACAGCAGAGATAGTACAGCAGTAAAAATTACTGTTGATATCAATGATTCTACAAGTCTTGCAGGTACAATTGACAGGAAGGCTAAATCAAAATAAAAATATAGCCAAAAACTATTTAGTAAAACCGAACAACATATCTCAGATATTAATACACCAAAAAATACTTTCAACACATTAGGTTCTTTGCGAAGGAAAAACCAGAGGATAAATCCTCGGATAATCTCTGTTAGAGTAAATCCAGGGGAATATGCTCCGATTGGAAATAAAACCGCTCCAATGAGATCTGCGGTGCCACCAACGATGGGGGCGGCTGCAACGCCAAGGTATCGCGCGGCGACTGCAATTGGCAAAATTCCAAATCCGATTTTGATAAATGGAGTCTGAATAGACAAGAACCGTGATAGTACGATTTGAAGTGCAATCAACATTGCTAAAATTGCTAGTTTACGAGTGACAGATAGTTTGGTAATAGAATGCATATGAATCTCCTTTTCACAGCGGGATGCGAAAAGCTTACCGCAATTTTCATCTTCGTCCCTATGACAACTCCCCGTTCACAAGGCACTTAACGCAAGCTCTTCTACTCTGTAGTTACTGATAGATTATATCAATTATAATCGAAACCTGTCAACCCTATATTTTAAAGCCTCGATAGATTCATTCATTTTTTGTTCATAATATATTGTTTGTTTATTCATTTTTTTAACATGATTACTTCATTTTTATCCCATAAAATAAGATTATCAAATAAAACATATTTGAAACTAAATAGCTTAACAGAAGAAAAAATCTTTTTCATAATACTGGCCAAGTGATTTTATCACTTGGCCTCCTCCCTTTTAAGGGCTTTTTTTCGTTGTTTGTATTTTGAGTATTAACATGATATAATTACCAACGAAAGATGGGGGTATGTGAATATGATAACCGACAATATAGAAGTTAGTTCAGAAAATATATTAGGAAAAGAGAAGATATCGAAACTGTTTGCTTCTATTGTTTTACCATCGGTAATCTCCATGGTTATTATCGGGATTCAGACAATGGTGGACGGGGTGTTTCTAGGTAATTTTATTGAGCCAAATGCAATGGCGAGCGTGAATATTGCACAGCCGTATATCTCCATTACACATAGTGTGTGTTTTGGAGTCACGCTTGGAGGGGCAGCATACATTGGAATTATGCTAGGATCGAATCACATAGACAGAGCACGAGACATTTATCGTACAGTGATGATTTCAATTTTATGCTCAGGAATATTCTTTGCAATGATAGGGGTTATATTCTCGAAGGAATTAGGGATGATTTTAGGAGCAAACGAAGTGCTACTTCCACGAACAGATGAGTACCTACGAACCTACTCTCTGTTTATTCCTCTTATTATGTTCTCAATTATGACTTCATTTATGATTCGAGTGATGGGATATGCAAAGCGGTATCTTATTAGTAATATTGCTGGAATCCTTTCTAATGTAATTTTAAACACACTTTTTATTATCATTCTACAATGGGGGATGACTGGAGCGGCATTGGCGACAGGACTAGCAAATGTAGTAGCGCTACTAATTGCGTTACCACCAATGTTTGATCACAAGAATTCCCTTCATATATTTAAAGGGAAATTTGATTTCAGGATGCTTGGAAAAGTGCTGTACAATGGAACTTCAGAGGCTGTTACGGCATTGTCAGCTGCATTAACTGCTTACCTATTCAATATTACATTCATGAAATATTTCGGCGAAGATGGCGTCACAGCATTTACTACAGTGAATTATATATCTACCATGGTAACACTTACCATGTTTGGTGTGGCAGATGGATTGGCACCGATTATCAGCTACAACTACGGAGCGGGAATGACAGACCGTGTGAATCAGGCAAGAAAGACTTCTTATGGAATTAATATGATATCAGGTGTGATTGTATATGCAATTATATGGTTTTTTGGTGAAGCATTGATTTCTATCTATGTGCAAGGCGATCCATTACTAGTAGAGATGGCATATTCAGGTGCTAAAATTCATGGTATCTTTTTCTTGATCTGTGGATTTAATATTATCAATGGATCATTTTTCACAGCAATCGGAAAATCAAAGGAGTCCATACTTATTTCAGGTAGTCGTGGAGTATTTTTTATTGTCCTAGGAATTCTTATTTTGCCATTGATTTTTGCTGGAAATGGTGTATGGATGGTAGTGCCCGTGGCTGATGCGATTACAGTGATTGTATCCGTCTATTTGCTATATAGGATGAAAGTATAGAGTGTTGAAAATATAGAAGCGTAAATAAAAGAAAACAGTAATATGAAAAATAATGACAAGGGAGATTTATATTATGAAGATAGGGTTTATTGGAGTAGGTAATATGGCATCTGCCATGATGACAGGAATTATCAAAAATGAAGTTGTAAAAGCAGGAGATATTATTGGATCAGATGTTTCTGCTGAGGGGAGAGATAAGGCGGAGAGTGCTTTAGGTATCCGTGTGACAGAGAGTAATATAGAAGTAGTCGAAAAATCCGATATTGTTGTATTGGCAGTAAAACCACAATATTACGAGTCGGTAATCGAAGAAATTAGGGAGTCGGTGACTGCGGGAAAGATCATTGTGTCTATTGCACCAGGAAAAACAATTGCTTGGCTACAAGAAATCTTCCAAAAGGATGTAAAGATTGTTCGCACGATGCCGAATACACCAGCGATGGTTCTAGAAGGAATGACAGGTGTATGTGCCAGTGATTCTGTAACCAAAGATGAACTAGAGAATGTATGCAAGGTTTTGAGAGGATTTGGTAAGGCTGAGGTGGTTGCAGAATCCCTAATGGATGTTGTAGTTTCAGTGAGTGGAAGTTCTCCGGCTTATGTGTTTATGTTTATCGAGGCAATGGCAGATGGAGCGGTAGCAGATGGAATGCCACGAGATTTAGCTTATCAATTTGCTGCGCAGGCGGTCTTAGGATCCGCGAAGATGGTATTGGAGTCTGGAATGCATCCAGGTGCCCTAAAGGACATGGTTTGTTCACCAGGTGGAACAACAATCGAGGCCGTGAGAAAATTGGAAGATAAGGGGCTTAGAAGCGCTGTAATTGAAGCGATGAAAGCTTGCGTGAGCAAGGCACGTGGAATGTAAGCATTAGAATTAGGAAATGTTGCACAAGTTGAGGAGTGTCAATTTGTGCAATATTGCAGAAAATAAAATTTAAGAGAGAATTCTATTGCTTAAATCTGGAAAATATATTATGATTAACGCGTAATAAACGCGCGTTCACGAGGTGGTTATGAACAGTGAAGAGATTGCAAGAATAGCAAATGTATCTAGGAGTACGGTATCAAGAGTCATTAATAATTACAAGAATGTTCCTAAGGAAACACGGGAGCGAGTGCAGAAGGTGATTGACGAATACGGATATACGCCCAATGTTTCGGCTAGGACGCTAGCGGGAAAGGCGAATAACATCATTGGATTGTTTATCGCAGATGTCAATGAATCTGGAAGCAGTGGCAAGTGGGTAGGAGCAAACTCACCGTACAATACAGAATTGCTAGCTAATGTCATCCATAGTTGCAAAAACAGGGGATATCTTACCCTAGTCTATACGATTACGGAGTTGGACGAATTTCAGAAGATGGAGCAGTACTTCTTAAACCGAATGATATTTGGCGGAATATTTGTAGGATTTCCATACCGAACCAAGCAACTAGAAGATTTGGCTCAAAAGGGACACAACCTTGTAATGATTGATCAGCTTTCGCTGAAAGACGACAAGCAGAATCGATACAAGCTGATTAACACAGATAATGTGGAGGGTGGATATCAAGCCACGAAGTTTCTCATAGAGAGAGGTCATACTCAGATTGCACATATCGCTGGTGATCACAGGTTATCATCCATAGAGAGAGAAGAGGGTTACTACAAGGCGCTGAAAGAGGCTGGAATTAAAAAGAGGAAAAACTATGTGGTTCGTGGAAGTTACAGAGATACTACGGCATACAAAGTAACGCTAGAACTTCTGCTGAATGAGAGACCAACTGCAATCTTCGTCGCAAATGATATTATGGCATTGGGGGCGATTCGAGCAATCAATGAAATTGGATTAAAGGTTCCAGAGGATATCTCAGTGATTGGGTTTGATAACCTAGAGTCGGCAGAGTGGATCGATCTTCAGCTGACTACTGTGCATACTCCGTTATCGGAGGTGGCGGAACTGAGTGTAGGAAAGCTATTTTCCAAATCAAGCAGTGTTCATGAAATTTGTAGACCAGAGATAATCGAAAGAAATAGTGTAAAAAAAATATGATGCGGGTGCGTCTCAGGGGCGCACCAATTTTTAAAAATCATAATAAACGCGCGTTCACGTAAAAAGGAGGAAGAAAAAATGAGTTTAATGGTAATTGGATGTTTTGTATTGTTCTCGGCAATTGTAGGTATTATCACCTATTTTAAGACAAAAGAGGGAGATTTAGGTTCAGGAGAAGGTTACTTTCTAGGAGGAAGAAGTCTTACTGGAAAGGTAATTGCGGGATCCTTGTTACTTACAAACCTCAGTGCAGTCAGTTTCGTGGGGATGTCATCACAGGCATATGAGGCGAATATGAGCGTAATGGGATGGGAAGTTGGTTCAGGAATCACATTGATTCTAGTGGCACTATTGCTATTGCCTAGATATTTGAAGCAAGGAATCACAACCATTCCTGATTTTATCGAGGCTCGTTTTGATGCGGGTACAAGAAAGTTCATTACCATTTTATTTTTAGTTAGTTATATCGTAAATATGTTGCCAATCACCCTATATTCTGGTGCGGTAGCAATGAGCCAGATTTTTGATATCTCAAGTATCTTCGGGATTTCATACGCACAAGGGATTTGGGTCATGGTATGGATAATCGGTATTATTGGGTCGATTTATGCAATCTTTGGAGGCTTAAAAGCCGTTGCAATTTCAGATACTATCAATGGGATTGCATTAGTAATCGGGGGATTACTAGTACCTGTTTTTGCCCTCATCTTCATGGGGGCTGGAGATATCGGAGCAGGATTTGATATGTTCTTGACATCAACACCAGAGAAATTCAATGCCATTGGAAGCAATTCGGATCCCCTTCCAATCGGAACAATGTTTTCGGGTCTCTTGCTTGTAAACTTATATTATTGGGGAACAGACCAATCCATCATTCAACGTGGACTTGGAGCGAAGAATTTAAAAGAAGGACAAAAAGGAGTTATTTACGCTGGACTACTAAAAGTTCTTACACCATTCATGGTAATCATCCCTGGAATCATGGCATTTCAGATTTTTGGTGGAGAGATCGAAAACATGGATACCGTATATCCAATGTTAGTAAATACTGTATTGCCACAGCCACTTATCGGTGTATTTGCAGCAGCAATGATGGGAGCAATCTTAAGTACTTTCAATAGTGTACTAAACAGCGCATCTACTCTATTTGCACTCAATGTATATAAACCACAATGGGGACAAGGAAAATCAGATGCGGAATTAGTGAAAAAAGGTAAAATTTTTGGAACGATTGTAGCGCTCATTGCAATGATTGGTGCACCATTTATCATGTATGCACCAGCAGGATTATTCGATTATCTACAAACAATCAACGGATTTTTCAATGTTCCAATCTTCACAATTATCTTCATGGGATATTTGACAAAGAAAGTACCACCGATTGCAGCAAAAGTAGGAATCACATTCTTCGTAGGCATTTATGCAATTACACAATTAGTTTGGGATACAGGAATTCACTATCTATACATATCAGCGATTTTGTTTGTACTTAGCTGCTTAATCATGTATGTGATAGGAAAGGTAAAACCAATGGAGCAAGAATTTGTCTTAGAAGACAAAGAATTGGTAGATGTAAAACCATGGAAAAATAGATATCGAGCTAGTGCGTTTGTTGTATTTGTAATGCTATCTATGTATATCGTGTTCTCGGATTTAGGATTGGCACAGACAGGAGCATTAGGAGTACAATCGTATATCGCATTCGCAGTATTGGCAGTGGTGTGTGCAGCAGGTGCTCTTGGACTAGAAAAATTAGTAGGCAAAGATAAGAAGTAGAATAGAAATAATAAGATAGATAACATAGAAAAGGATAGAATTATGGGAATAGTATTTCATGAAGAAAGCCAAACATTTCATTTATTTAATAAAGATATCAGCTATATAATGAAGGTAATGAAAAATGGGCAACTAGGACAGTTGTATTTTGGTCAAGCGATAAGAGACAGAAGCTCATTTGACCATTTGATGGTTCTTCGAAGCTGCATTCTAGCACCAGGAGTATTCCGTGGAGATTTGGATTTCTCCATGGAAACCCTAAAGCAAGAATATCCCGCATATGGAACGGGAGACTATCGTGAGCCCGCATATCAATTAGAATTAGAAGATGGTAGTCGAATTACAGATTTTAAATATATTGGGCACAGTATATATACAGGAAAAATGGATATGGTAGGATTGCCACATACATATGGAAACGAAAGTGATGTTACGACGCTAGATATTCGATTACATGATGATAAGCTTCACTGCGATATTGTGATGCACTATCATATATTTGAAAATTATGGGGCAATCATTCGAAGTAATTGTTTTACGAATTTTGGAAATGAAAGAGTGTTAATAACAACAGCAATGTCAACGAATCTAGATTTGTATGATTGTGATTACGAAATGTTACAGTTGGATGGAGCATGGTCAAGAGAGCGCCATGTTTCATATCGCAAGCTTGGAAAAGGAATTCAAGAAATATCAAGTATTAGAGGAGCAAGTAGTGCAAATCATAATCCTTTTCTAGCTTTGAAGAGAGAAAGTACCACAGAAAATCAAGGGGAAGTATACGGATTTAGCTTGATTTATAGTGGGAATTTTAAAGCACAAGCACAGGTGGACAGTTATGACGTTACAAGAGTACAGCTAGGGATTCATCCATTTGAGTTCAGTTGGACATTAGAGAGAGGTGATGAGTTTCAGACACCAGAAGCTGTGATGGTATATAGTGGTGAAGGGCTTGGAAAAATGAGCAGAACCTATCATGATTTGTATCGAAATCATCTCATGCGTGGTATGTGGAAAGATAAGGTAAGACCAATTCTCATTAATAACTGGGAAGCGACGTATTTTGACTTTACAGAAGAAAGTATTCTAAAAATAGCAAACAAAGCCAAGCAATTAGGGATTGAATTATTTGTACTAGATGATGGTTGGTTTGGCGAGAGAAACAATGACTCTACATCACTAGGTGATTGGAAGGTAAACCTTGATAAACTACCAAATGGTATCCAAGGATTGTCTCATAAAATTCGTGAATTGGGTATGAAGTTTGGTCTATGGTTTGAGCCAGAGATGGTCAATGAAATCAGTGATCTTTATGTAAAACATAAAGATTGGGTCATCAGTGTACCAGGAAGAAATAAATCCTATGGCAGGAATCAGTTTGTTCTAGACTTTAGTAGAGATGAGGTGGTGGATTACATCTTCGAGCAGATGAATCTAATCCTAGAAAGTTCAGATATTAGTTATATCAAATGGGATATGAACCGCAATATTACGGAGGCATTTTCACTAGGATTACCACGAGATCGGCAAAAAGAGTTCTTCCACAGATATATCTTAGGTGTTTATAAGCTCTACGACAAGCTGATTGAAAGCTATCCACATATTTTGTTTGAATCTTGTGCAAGCGGTGGAGCGAGGTTTGATCCTGGAATGCTATATTATGCACCACAGGCATGGACGAGTGACGACACAGATGCAATAGAAAGATTACATATACAATACGGAACAAGTTTCGCGTACCCAGTTGTTTCTATGGGAAGCCATGTTGCGGCAATTCCGAATCATCAGGTAGCAAGAAAGACGAGCTTAAAGATGCGAGCAGATGTGGCGTATTTTGGAACATTTGGATATGAGTTAGATGTAAATCAAATGACAGATGAGGAGAAAGCTGAGGTATTTAATCAAGTAGAATTCTTTAAGCAACATAGAGAATTGATTCAATTTGGTGATTTCTATCGAATTAAGGATGGAAGCGAACAAGCTTATAGTTGGATGGTGGTGTCAAAGGACAAGAAACAAGCAATTGTAGGATATTATAAAATTCTAGCAACACCGAATCCATCTCTTAAGAAATTACTACTGCAAGGGCTAGATCAAACAATGAAGTATAGCTGTGAACAAACAGGATTGATGTATTATGGAGACGAACTTATGAATGTAGGCATGGTTTTAGAAACAGAATTCACGGGGCTATTACAAGCCGATGATTTCAAGGGGGTATATCACCCAGGAACGGATAAAGGGGATTTCACTTCACAGATATATACATTTAGTGCAATATAAATAAAAGAAGAGCGAGTCGTGTCAAAATCATCAATCGATGCGACTCACTTTTTCTTTTATTATGTATTTTCAATATATCGCGTGTTAAATTCAGCAATCGACATCGGCTTAGCGAAGAAATAACCTTGAGCAGACTCACAGTTCATATCCTTCAAGAATTCAACCTGTGCTTGGTTTTCAACCCCTTCAGCGACTACATTCATATTAATGCTATGCCCTAGCTTGATTACCCCATCCACTACACGGTCAACATGTTCACTCTGAGTTTCACTAACGAAGAAACTTCGATCTAATTTTAATGTATCAACTTGAAAATCCTTTAACATGCCTAGCGAAGAGTAGCCAGAACCAAAATCATCTATGGAAACAGAGAATCCAGAATCACGTAGGTTCACCAAATGTGTTGCCATCGCCTCCTCCTTGTCCAGAAGGGTGGTCTCCGTCACCTCGATTTCGATGAGATTATGTGCAATCTCATACCGATCAACAATTCGTAGAATTTCTTCCACAAATTTTGGATTGGTAAAATGAACTCGTGAAAAATTCACAGAAACAGGAATGCAATTATAACTAGCATCTATCCAACTGCGAATGGTTCGACAGATAGATTCTAAAATATGTTTGTCAAGCTTTAGGATGAACCCATTGGATTCAAACAATGGAATAAATTCATTAGGGAATACCATCGATCCATCCTTATGAATCCAACGAACCAATGCTTCAGCACCAATGAGGGCATTGTCAGTTAAACGAAACTTCGGTTGAAGAAATGGGACAAACTCGCCATGCTCAAGTGCAGAATCCATCTTGTTTGTCAATTCAGTCAGATACAGAAGTTGCTCTTTATATTTTGCGTCATAATCCCAAATGCCACCACTGTGATTTTCTTTTGCAGCATGGTGAGCGATACTTGTCTTGGTGATAATCTGATTGACATCTGTTTCGTCAGGTTCAATGAAATAGCGACCATAGTTGAATGTAAGGTAATGGTGCTCAAGTTCTGGAATCAGCTGTTTGAGATATGACTCATAATGATCCGTTATGCTATCTAATTGTTCTAAGAAATTATTACCAGCAAACATAATAAATTCGTCATCACCAACACGTGCTAGAATGAATGATTTTTCTGGTACAATCACTGAGGTATGATAGAATGCTTGTAATACTTTATCTCCTACTGAGAATCCAAAGATTTCATTGATTGCCTTGAAATTACTGATGTCCATCTTAACGGTTACATACTTCTCGTTTGTATGGTGACTTAAAACATTCGACATATCTAATTTTAATTTTGTCAAATTAGGGAGACCAGTCAGCTCATCGTAATATGCGGCATTTTCAAGCTTCTTTCGTCCACGCCATAGGTGTAAGAGGAAGAACCAAAATCCAGCAAAAAGCCCCATAACAAATATAGTCAATACAGTAGAAAGTGTTCGTATATCTTGAGTTAGTTGATATTCATTTACATCAAGCACGAGACTCCAATTATTGATATTTAGTGGAGCATGTGTGACCATTCGATATACTGCATTGTCTGTATAGGTGATGGATTTAAATGCTTTGTGAGACAAGGAATAATTTGGGGTAGCATTTGTACTCGTACTTGCAAGAGGGGTGCCTGAATTCGTTGCAATAAAAGCAAATCCATCTGCATAAACCGTAGTGCTTAATCGGTCTAAGATTGGTGCGAGAGAATATTCAGCATAAACAGCACCAATCATTCTACCATTATATATAATTGGGACATGTAAGCCTAGGAGCTGACAACCAGATACTTCGCTAATATAGGGTTCGGATATTGTTACTAGAGTAGAATCAGTCGTATTTGCCGTATTGATTGAAAAATCATTCTGCAGATTGGCTTCAACAGCAGTAGCGGAAACAACTGTCCCATCGATGTCGATAAAATATATATTTTCAAAGTTAAATATTTCATTTTGATCTTGCAAAAAATAATGAACTTTTGTAGAGTCTACTTGATATTCACTTACTGAATTCGCTAAACTTAATACGTAGTTACTAATGGTTTTAAACTCGTCATTCAGTGTTGCTTGGTGATAAGTAATAGATTCATTCACTGTATGCTCGGCAGTTGTGTGTAACTGACTACTTGAGTACGAGAGAAGGAACAGTAATAAACCGATAGAAACTACCAAAATAGTAAATATGCTTATTGTTGTAACCTGCTTTATCTTGTCGAAACTATATTTCATTTTAATAACCATCCTTTTCTCGGTGAAATTAATAGAGTGGCCTATGTCAACATTATACTACTTTCGGTTGGTTTCGCCAACTAAATTAATAAAATCTTTATATAAAGCAACTATTGTTTTTATATAGCGGTATAGTATAATATAAGTGAACTATTGCATTACATGGGTTTTTTTAAATGGAAAAGTTAGGAGTTGTTAAGTATTGTGAATTTATATTATTATTTTATATCAGTAGTCGTTATCAGTATCCATTCTTTTATGAATTTTAACCTAAGCAAGAAATTGGGATATTCATTAAGGTTTCAAAAAGCATCTCTATATATTACATGCCTTCTTAATGGGATTATAGGTTCTTTTTTTCTATTTACAAAATATGATAATCCAATGACACAATATATCATTTGTATGATTATTTTGGTTGGAGAATTATTTGTACTATTTAGGGGGCGATTGACCTCCATATTAGGGGTCGTTTTTGGATCGTTGATTCATTTATATGTGCTTCGTGCGTTCATAGTTGCTGGGGGCTCCATTATGATGGAGATTTCCATGTATGAAGTTAATAGCAATTCATTGTATTTTTCACATGTCAATTTGTTGTCATTTGCAGCACAGATTATTACATTGCTATTGTTTACCTATTTAATGCCATTGAAAATTGTGCGTAAAATCATGGATGACAAGAATTTTTATATGAGTCTCTTTGGTGCAGCAGTTCTTATAAGTGTATATTTGATTTACAACACTTACATGTTTACGATTGACTATTATTCTATAAATTTAGCAGTTCAGGAAATCATGATAGCAATCTTTGCACTTATGTTTTTGTATATACTCATGTTTTTGTTGATTAGAATCTTCAATCTAGGGGTTTACAAGAAAAAAACACAGGAACTTGAGGTTAAGATTGATAAGAACGAAGCAATAACACAGTCTCTTAGAAAAAAGGCAGAGACTGACTCGTTGACTGGTGCCTATAATAAGGCAGCATTTGCTATAAAAGTGGATAAGATGTTGCAGAACAATGACCAGGGTGCGCTATATATGTTTGACTTGGACAACTTCAAAGGCGTTAATGATAATATGGGGCATGCCTTAGGAGACGAGGTTCTGAGAGACGTGTACGAGAAGGCAGTTACTATATTTAGACCAACGGATATGATATCACGTGCTGGTGGTGATGAGTTTTTAGTATTCCTACCAGGAAATATGAGCAAAGAAATTATCGAGAAGAAGGCGATTCAGATATGTGATGCACTGAACAAGACCTACCATGGAGTCGACGGAATTAGTATTGAAGTTTCATGTAGTGTTGGAATCAGTGTAGCGCCAAGAGATGGGAAGGATTTTGAGACTCTATTTAAACTTGCGGACGAAGCCATGTATCAATCAAAGAAGACAGGAAAGAACACATATACATTCCATAAGTAAGCAGTGCGTTAATTTTATGACGTAAATTTAGTTTGTGATAACAATCTAACATAATTCGACATATTGCAAGAAAATTTCAAATGTGTTATCATAAAAACAATCAATTAATAAAAAAGAGAGGAGTAGATTGAATTATGAAAAAATTATTAAGCATGTTAGCTATAGTTCTACTTTCAGCTACCCTATTTACAGCTTGTACGGAGGAACCTGTGCAAGAGCAGGATATGACGGATGAAAGCATGGAATCAAAGGAATCCAGTGATATGGGAGAAGAGAGCGAGCTGGCTCAGGATACTGAGGATGAGGAATCAAAGGAAGCAGGCGAGCCAGAAGAGGACATGGACGAAACCGTGCAAGGAGGAGCGCTAGGAGTAGCAACAGATGGAGATCCGTTTGGTGACTTTACGACAACCTCTGTTTATGGACACGAGGTGACTCAGGATGTGTTCGCAGAGTATGATATGACAATCATTAATGTGTGGGCAACTTGGTGTCCGCCATGTATCGGAGAAATGGATGAGTTGGAAGAGGTATATCAGGAATTACCAGAGAACGTAAACTTGCTGACCATCTGCGATGACGGTTCAGCAGAGACAGATCTAGCCATTCAGATATTAGAAGAGAATGGATGCAATTTCGACGCACTCATCGTGAGTAATGAAATGAGATCTGAATTTATCTCGACTATACTAGCCTTCCCGACAACGGTATTCGTGGATCGTGAGGGGAATATATTTGGCAACAAGATAGAAGGCGCACCACAAAATGCAGTGGAGTATTACCTACAAGCAGCAGAAGAACACATGGAGATGTTAGCACAATGAAGCGATCACAATTGAATTTGATTCGAATTGCATTATTGATAGGTGGGGTTGTTTTGGTGAGTGTGGGGATTGTAACAGGGGAATATGTCTCCGTGTTACAGAAGTCAATCCGCATCTGTCTAGAATGTATCGGGATAGGGTAATGATATGAAAAACAATAATAAGAGGCATATAATACAGGCGGCATTCTTTGCCTTGACGAATGGATATATTATTGGTTTTATTAGTGGAAAAATATTTCAAGGAAATACTAAGGCAGTTTGTGTGCCGGGGCTGAATTGCTATTCATGTCCCGGTGCTTTGGGTTCATGTCCGGTGGGGTCATTGCAAGCGGTTTTGGGTCGAAGTGGAAATTATATTAGCTATTATGTGCTCGGTTTTTTGGTTTTATTTGGCGTCATATTAGGGCGTCTCGTCTGTGGATTTCTTTGTCCGTTTGGATTAGTACAGGATCTGCTACATAAGATTAAGCTGCCGAAGCTTCGTCTTTCAGAAAAATTAGACCGAGCATTGAGATGGTTGAAATATGTTGTTTTGGTGTTGTTCGTTATCCTATTTCCAATGTTTTTAACAGATGAATTCGGATTGGGGTCACCTTATTTTTGTAAGTGGATTTGTCCATCAGGAACCTTGTTTGGAGGGCTGCCGCTAATTTCTACCAATGAAAGTCTACGTGGGTTAGTCGGTGCTTTATTCGCATGGAAGGTTAGTGTTTTAATCGTATTACTTGTACTTTCAATCTTTATCTATAGACCGTTTTGTAAGTACCTATGTCCATTGGGGGCTTTTTATGCACTATTTAACAAGGTGAGTATATTCAAGATGCATTATGAGCAATCAAAATGTGTGGGGTGTAATGCCTGCAATCGAACATGCAAGATGAATGTGCCTGTAACGAAAGATATCAATTCACCAGAGTGTATTCGTTGTGGAGACTGCAAGAGAGGCTGTAAATTCGGTGCAATAAAGTCAGAGTGGAGGATTATTAGTAAGGAAGAAAAATAGGGAATAACTACAACTGAGGAGGGAATGAGATGAAGTATGTTTGTAATATCTGTAAGTATGAGTTTGATGAATCCAAAGAAGGAAAGACCTATCAGGATATCGAGGTATGTCCGATTTGTAAGCAACCTAAGGAACATCTAATCCCCCAACCAGAGAAGGAGGCAGAAGAGGTTAACTCTGAAGTGGAGGGTGAATTGAATGTGCGAGTGGATGAGAGCATTCGCTATATGAGAGAAATACAAGAGATTGCACGGACTGGAAAGTCTCTTCATGCAGCCATGGGAACAAAGATGAAATTACCTAGTTGGGATGAAATATTATTTCTTGGAGCACAGTTGAATCCACCACCATTGGACATTGCGGCTGACGTCAATACCACTACAATTATTGGAAAAAATGCGAAGAAGCCTATGATTATTGAAAGCCCAATCTATATATCGCATATGTCATTTGGAGCATTGTCTAAGGAGGCAAAGATTGCACTTGCACTAGGTTCCGCAAAAGTGCAAACAGCGATGTGTAGTGGAGAAGGTGGAATTCTTCCAGAAGAGAAAAGGGCAGCTTATAAATATATCTTTGAATATATTCCGAATAAGTATAGCGTGACAAAAGAGAATTTGATGGGGGCAGATGCTATTGAAATCAAAATTGGACAAGGAACTAAACCTGGAATGGGTGGCCATCTACCTGCAGAGAAGGTAACATCTGAGATCGCGAAAATTCGTGGTAGAGAGTTGGGAAAAGACGTACAAAGCCCTTCGAAGTTTCCAGAACTAAACTCAAAGGAAGATCTGAAGGAGATGGTAGATTATCTTCGTAAAGAGTCCGAGGGAAGACCAATCGGAGTGAAGATTGCAGCTGGACGAATTGAAAGAGATCTAGAATATTGCGTATTTGCAGAACCAGATTTTATTACTATTGATGGAAGAGGTGGAGCAACGGGATCTAGTCCATTATTTCTAAGAGAGTCTACGACTGTTCCTACTATTTATACACTTTATCGTGCACGAAAGTACCTAGAGTCAGTAGGAGCCGATATTGCATTGGTTATTACAGGGGGGCTTAGAGTTTCTTCGGATTTTGCAAAAGCATTGGCTCTTGGTGCAGATGCAGTTGCGATCTCGACATCAGCTCTCATTGCATTGGCTTGCCAGCAATATCGAATCTGTGGATCAGGGAATTGCCCAGTGGGGATTGCAACTCAGGATCCGAGATTGAGAGAACGTCTAAAAACAGAGGAGGCAGCAGAGCGCGTATATCGCTTTCTACACGTTTCTAATGAAGAACTAAAAACATTTGCAAGGACTATGGGACATGATGATATCCACAAGTTATCAGTGGAGGACATGTGTACACTCAGTAGTGAGATTGCAGACCATACAAATATACAGCATGCATAGAGACAATCTCCTGTTCTAATTGTTGAGGAATTTACATACATTGTAAAAACAAATTGTGCAGGGGATTATCTTTGAAAGATTATATTGAAGAAAGAGCAGTGGAAATTGCTAACTATATCATTGAGCATGAGGCAACTGTGCGTCAGGCAGCGAAACAATTTAGTGTGAGTAAATCAACAATTCATATGGATATCGCACATAGACTGAAGGAAATCAATCCAGGTCTCGCCACAGAAGCTAGAAAAATCTTAGATTTAAATAAACAAGAGCGCCATATTCGCGGAGGGCTCGCCACGAAAGCTAAGTACCTTCAGCAGTCAAATGCTTAAAAATTTTGACAATTCAGAAAAAATTGTTATAATAGTAAGAGAAAACTTAAAATTGTACCGAAGGAGTCTTACATATGATAGAGCTTAACAATGATGGCAGGTTATTGAGGAAATATGATAGAGAACGGTTGTTTTTAGATGCAATATTTAGGAAATTAAAATTAGCAGATGATACAATGGCATATTTGGATAGAGAATATGCACTGACAATGGATACAAAATTATGTGTTATAGGGATTTGGCTCGGGGAACGATACGACGAGTGTTCTGAAGAGGTGGCGGAAGGAATTAGAAACTGCGATTATGGTAATATTAAATTTGAGCAGAGTGTAGTTTGTGCAGATATCTATCAGATGGTAGTGGCTGTATTTTATAATAATCTACCAGACCAGATTCTAGATTTTTTTCAGAAGAAGTTGTTTTTGGAATGGAGTGAGTTTATTCCACAAAATAGTATTGCGATAGGAAGATATTGTGAAGGAATATTGAATTTGCTACCTTTAGTTCGAGAGATGCAGAGTCAATTAGAGTGGAATCTCTTGTTGGGAGATCGTGTTTTGATAACTAAGATGCGAATAGAAAATCTGGATATTACACCACTGAAATATCCTGCGGAAGTGGAAGGTATTATTGAAAAAACAGTAGCTAAGGGTGAATTGTCCAAGGTGACACGACTAATCAGAAAAATGTTATATGATAGTAGGAAAGTTCCACATTATCCACGGGAAATGAAATCAGCATATATGCAGTTTGCGTGTTTTATCATGAAACTCTCAGAAAAACATGGCATGCATCGTGATGATACCTTGTTTTATCGTGTTTTATTTGCCATAGCGGAAGCAGTCAGTTGGCCTCAGATATATAAGGCGTTGTGTGACTTTGATAATGACATATTTGCATTTGAAAATGAGGCAAAAGGTGAGAGTCTACTCGTCGTGCAGGCCAAGATGCTAATGTTTAAGTACTATAGTGATGGAATTACCCTAGATGAAATCGCTACGGAGTTGAAAGTCACGGACGAATATTTAAGTTCTGTATTCCGAAAAGAGGTCGGATTCACATTCTCTGAAATGATTCGGGCAGTGCGAATCGAGCGTGTAAAAGAATTGTTGACTACAACAAGTTATAGGATTGGGCAGATTGCTAAGATGGCAGGTTATTCGGATCCCAAATATATGAGCAAGGTTTTTAAGGATTCTGTCGGAATAACTCCGAATGAATATCGAAAAACGAAAATTTTGTCAGAATAGAGAGGAATACTCCACTTTTATTAATTATTTAGAGTTTTCATGTATAATATCTATGCTAAGATGAAGATACTCCTAAGGGAGTATCTTTTCAGTGTATTAGATTGTGTGGCAGTTAAGAAAGTGGTGATGAAATGACAAAGGTAGTTGTAAAATTTGATTCTCCAGAATCAATAGAAGAATTTGTGAACATTACTAGAAAATATCCTTATGATATGGATTTATCACGAGGCAAATTTATGGTAGATGCAAAATCTTTCTTGGGAATTATGAATATTGGGGTTTCAAATGAGGTTATGCTAAGGATTAATGATGATTCTTGCGAAGAACTGAAGAAAGAGTTAGAGCGTTTTTTAGTTCGTGAGTTAGGGCAACCTAGCTAAACCATTGAAGGATGGTGGTAATAAAGATGTTGTTGCTGCTTTTCTTACATGATAGGGAAGTTTTTCCCTATCATGTGAATTACTGCTGAGGAGTGAGTACGAAGTACACATTTATTTTAAGAGGACTGTGTCAGAATTCGTGGCGTATAGGTCACTGCGTGATGGAATTCGGCACTGTAAGTGACCAAGCCCCTGGAGCGAACCGTTGCTTCAGGGACTTTTTGTTGTGTAATAGCGAACATTGGTTCCTATTACACAACAACGCTCGTGGGAAGGAGCACCTTTATTTACAAAATAATTGTAAAAAGCAAAATGAGTTGTTATAATTAAACCAAATATTAAATAATAATAGGTGTGAAATTGAGATGAAAAATGATAAAACAAGTTTAAAGGCAGTTGTATATGATGGTGTATTGAATAGTGTTGTAATAGGAGAATATAAGGCAAGTGAAATCATACATGAGCAAGAGCTTATAGATAGGTTCAAGGTTAGCAAATCACCTGTAAGAGAGGCTCTCATTGCATTGTGTAATGATGAGATTTTGAGGAATATTCCGCGTTATGGGTATGAGGTGATTCGACTCACGAGTAAGGAGGTAATGCAAATACTGGAATATCGATTTATTTTGGAGAGTGGGATTTTACAAAGAAATATTGAAACAGTATCAAGTGAGATATTAGATGCACTCATTGAACTGGATGGTAAATGTAATGAATCGGTAAACGATATGTGGCTTCACTGGGAGTACAATACCAAATTTCACCTAAAGTTATGCGAAGCTGCCAAAAATGAGTATATATTGAAGGAGCTAGCGCGATCAATGGAGGTTTTAAGAAGAGCATATGGGCAATTTTATTGGGATAAGTGGGATGGTAAGTATAACCCCTCCGATATGAAGAATCACAATAAAATAATAGAGTGCATTACAAATAAAGATATTGAAAACGCACTCTATCATTTGCGAATGGATTTAGATGACTTTAGGGGGATGTAGGTGATTGGCCGAAGGCTAGTCCTACATCCGTTTTTTCTGTCATAACATTTATGATTTCTATATCTGTATGTTTCATTCCGTTTCGACCGATGTAGCATATGCTACGAATGGTACTTTCGATATCGTCTTTTATTAAGCCTTCTCCTGGTTTGAAGGAATGATTACACATGCTCATATTGTGGGCTAAAATTGCAGCATCGACAGAAGAGGCAATTTTAGCAGCGCAAGATGATTTGGCTCCATCACACACAATTCCACCTACATTTCCAATAGTATTGATAATTGTTAGACCGATTTGCTCTAATGTTCCACCATGTAGATAGGTAATGGCGGCGCCAGCTCCACATGCTGCACTTACAGCTCCACAGTAGGCTGAGAGATTTCCTATGTATTTCTTTTGGTGAATAGAGATTAAATTACTGATAACTAGGGCACGGTACAAAGAATCTTTTGAAGCATTCAATTCTTTGGCATATTCAATTACAGGAAGTGTGACAGTTATGCCCTGGTTTCCGCTGCCAGAATTGATAATGACAGGCAAGGAGCAACCACCCATTCTAGCATCAGATCCAGCTGCAGCAAAAGCTCTCGCTCGAGTCTTAACATCATTGCCATAGAATGTCATAAGTGTACGCCCCACTTGCGCGCCGTAGCCATGGCTTAATCCTTCCTTAGAAATTGCGGAATTCAACTCTATCTGTTGAGAAATAATATCCTCGACATCAGCTAATACTAAAGTATTAGCAAATTCAACGATAGAAGAAACCGATAAGAAGGATTTATCAATATAATTGGGTGAGTCTTCATTCCATTCGTGGTTAAATAGAACAACTCCATCTTTTTCTATTTTTGTAATCATGGTATGTCTGTTCACGATGGTGACTTGTGCACTATGGTTTTTGCTTGTAACATGGGCAGAAACAAATAGGTTTTCAACAGATTCTTGTAGATTATAGGTGCAATAGCCCTCTGCTACTAATCGTTGTGTCATTTCGATATCGGATTTTGTGACATTAGACAAAACTTCTAGTTCAGCATTGGCATTACCGCCTATGATTCCAAGGGTAGCGGCAATATCTATTCCGCAAAGTCCACCCGAATTTGGAACGGTAACTCCTTTTACGTTTTTAATAATGTTTCCGCTGCATATCATTTCAACTTTATCCGGGAAATCACCAAGAATTTCGCGAGCTTTTGCTGCTGCATATGCAATAGCGATAGGTTCCGTACAGCCAAGTGCTGGAACAAGTTCACTGCGAAGAATTTGAACAAAATTATTATAAGTTTTTTTATCCATATAGTACCTCGACTTCGTTAATATTACTTTTGATATTATCACTAATATTATCAGGTGTCAAGATTTGAAATGCTATTTAGCGAATGTTTACAGAGGAAGAAAAATGTAGTATACTAAGAACATTGCAGAGATGTTGCTAAATAAGGAGTGAATAAATGAAATACATATTGGATGTTGATGTAGATAAAGTAAGAAAGGACGCAGAGGATGCTTATGGTCCGCTCTATTGTTCAGAGGCGATTGTGAGCGTGATTCGTACACACTTCCAGCTGGATATGCCAGAAGAGATTATTAGTATGGCGTCAGGATTTCCCGTGGGAATCGGTGGTTCTATGTGTGTCTGTGGGGCGGTATCCGGAGGACTTATGGCACTTGGTCTCTTCTTCGGGCGAACACAACCAGGTGATCCGAAGATCGGGAAGATGATGGAATTAGCAGCAGAGTTGCACGATTGGTTCAAGGTGGAAAGTGGCAAGAATGCACTATGTTGTAGAATTATTACGAAGGGCATGGAACTTGGAACAGATGAACACATCGAACAATGCACATTCTTGACAGGACTTGTTGCAGGTAAGGTTGCGGAGATGATTCTGAGAGAATTAAAAGCTTAAAGTGTAGAAGTGTTTTGGCACGATAACTCTAGGAGAAATATAGATAATACACGCAGGAGGATAGTGTGAAAAATAGAATTTTTCACACGGCAATTTGTCCCTCTAGGGCCAAAGTTGCCAGACATCGAGAAAGGGATGGTTATTAGAGTGAAGAAAGAATTAGTAATTGTAATTGATTTTGGTGGACAGTATAACCAATTGGTAGCACGTCGAGTGAGAGAGTGCAATGTTTATTGTGAGATTTATTCATATAAAGTTGGAATTGATAAGATTAAAGAATTAAATCCAAAGGGGATCATCCTAACAGGTGGTCCAAATAGCTGCTACGAAGAGAATTCACCAACTTATTCAGAAGAATTATTCAAACTTGGAATTCCTGTACTCGGACTTTGCTATGGGGCACAGCTTATGATGCATGTTCTAGGTGGGAAAGTTGAAAAAGCAGATGTACGTGAATATGGAAAAACTGAAGTGCTTGTAGATAAGAAGGACTCTACGATTTTTGCAGATGTCTCGGAAAGTACAATTTGCTGGATGAGCCACTTTGACTATATCTCTAAGATTGCACCAGGATTTGAAATCACTTCACATACTGCAGATTGTCCAGTTGCATCAGCAGAGAATGTAGAAGACAACTTATATGCAATCCAATTCCACCCAGAAGTACTTCATACAGTAGAAGGTACCAAGATGCTATCGAACTACGTAATGAATGTATGTGGATGTTGTGGTGATTGGAGAATGGATTCATTTGTAGAAGAATCCATCAAGGCAATCCGTGAAAAAGTAGGAGATGGAAAGGTATTGTGTGGTCTTTCTGGAGGAGTAGACTCTTCTGTGGCAGCAGTCCTTCTATCAAAAGCGATTGGAAATCAATTGACTTGTGTATTTGTAGATCATGGACTTCTTCGCAAAAACGAAGGAGATGAGGTAGAGGCAATCTTCGGACCAGGTGGTTCATACGATTTGAACTTTATCCGTGTCAATGTAGCAGACCGATTCTACGAAAAGCTTGCAGGAGTTTCGGAACCAGAAGCAAAGCGCAAGATTATTGGTGAAGAGTTCATCCGTGTATTTGAAGAAGAAGCTAAGAAGATCGGAACGGTAGACTTCCTTGTACAAGGGACAATCTATCCAGATGTTGTTGAAAGTGGAGTGGGCGGAGAATCAGCAGTGATTAAATCTCACCACAACGTGGGAGGATTACCAGATTACGTAGACTTCAAGGAAATCATAGAGCCACTACGTGACCTATTCAAAGACGAGGTGCGAAGAGCAGGTCTAGAATTAGGCATTCCAGAATATCTAGTGTTCAGACAACCATTCCCAGGTCCTGGACTTGGAATCCGTATCATCGGTGAAGTGTCGGAAGAAAAAGTGAAGATAGTTCAAGATGCAGACCATATCTACCGTGAAGAAATTGCAAATGCTGGATTAGATAGAAGCATCGGACAATACTTTGCAGCACTTACAAATATGCGCTCTGTAGGAGTAATGGGAGATGAGAGAACATACGACTATGCAGTAGCGCTTAGAGCAGTGAATACCATAGACTTCATGACAGCAGAGGCAGCAGAAGTGCCATATGAGGTCTTGAATAAAGTAATGAGTAGAATTATAAACGAAGTTCGTGGAGTGAACAGGGTTATGTATGATTTGACCAGTAAGCCACCAGGGACAATAGAAATGGAGTAGGTATTTAAAGTCTTGAAAGTGGCTTAAACACTGGATTTGCAGGCTTTTACAGATGTCTGTGATACTAATATGATACTAAAAGTGTAGAGCCATATTAGAGCCAATGAAAAAAATAGTACCTCATAGATTACTAGAAGTAGAGAGAAACCCTCTCACTTAGCTAAGTTAAACTTAGTCGAGTGGGAGGGTTATTTTGTTGCATAAATTTATATTTGTTCACTAGTAACTTCAGGAGATGAACGTAAATTCTCATAGTAATTCACATCACAGAATTTTAGGGTAGATAAATGCTTTTCAAGTTTATTAGCCATAGGTTTGAAAGTTACATATGTTAAACCACCCGAAGCAGCTGCTCCAATAACGGGAATCACTTTTGATACAGATTTAGCGAAAATATCTTTTGTCATTTTAACACCTATTGCAGTTGCAATTTTCTTAACAATAGGATAATAAAATGTTTTGGTAAGTGCTTTTTGAGCAATTTTCTTTGTTGCTTGCTGTGCAGCTAGTGTAGAAACTTTGGTAAGTGTAACACCTGCACTATTTACTCCAAACATGATCCCCATAAACAAAGTTAAAAGGGAAGATGTTTCATCATCAAATCCATTTTCATCAATTAAGTCGTCCCAACCATATAGATAGACTAGTTTTTGTAAAATTCTAAGTAAATGAGCAGTGTATTGTGTAAGGTCAGCAGGAATTGTTGCAGCTATTGCAAAACCACCGGGAAGACCTGCCGCCGCTGAGATAGATGTAACTTTTGTGGTTTCATAATTTATAGATTTTTGAGCTATTTGATGTATTATAGATACATTTATTCCCGCATAAGCAGGGTTGAATTTTATAGCTTCAGCAAGTTGTTCATCGGTGCAATATGCACGCAATTCCTTTTTTAGATAGCTTGTACGGTCAATTTTAACCATTGGTAGGCTAGCGGCACTAGCTAAAGCAAGCTCAAAAGTGTTGTTATTCGACATGATGTAATCCCCTTGTGATATTGTAAAAGTTTAGTTTAGCAAATTTTGATTAGCAAGCATTTCCTTTTTTGTCAGTTCAAGAACAAATTGATCAGCAAGCAACCTTGTTT
>CAYIZP010000023.1:0-46259 GCA_964367905.1 uncultured Lachnospiraceae bacterium | reverse complement strand
GTCGCTTTGCTCCATTCTTCCCCTGTTCCTATCATTGATTCAACAAGCTTACGAAGTCATCTTTCGTCATAGCCGACAACTTGTTCTCTTCCCCACTTATAATCTGATCTGCCAATTCTTGTTTCGTCTCCTGCATCTTTATAATTTTTTCTTCGATTGTATTCTTCGCAATCAGTTTAAACACAGTTACTACATTCTTCTGTCCGATTCTATGCGCACGGTCTGTCGCCTGATTCTGTGCTGCCACATTCCACCATGGATCGTAATGGATTACCATATCAGCTCCAGTTAAATTCAGCCCTGTCCCACCCGCCTTCAGCGAAATCAAGAATACGGCTACATCATTTTTATTAAACTCATCGACTAGCTGTAATCGCTTGCCCTTCGGCGTCTCTCCTGTGATTTTATAACTCTCTATTCCTTCATCTTGCAGTCTTTTTTCTATAATTTCTAGCATGGTACGAAACTGCGAGAATAGGAGTACCTTATGCCCACCATCTTTTGCATTGACCACCAACTCCATACAGGTTGCTAATTTCGCTGACTCTCCCGTATAATTGTCGTATACAAGATTCGGATCGCAGCAGATTTGTCGTAGTCTTGTGATTTCGGCTAGTACTTTGAATTTGTTTTTCTGGAATTCTGCTGATCCCTGACCATCGATTTCCTCCCGAACTTTTGCAACATAAGCTGTGTATAATTCTTCTTGTGGCTTGTCCATCTTCGCGTACACCACTTCTTCCAATTTATCTGGAAGATCCTTGAGTACATCCTTCTTCAACCTTCGTAGGATAAACGGCGAAACCATCTCTTTCAGTCTCTTCACTATTTCAATATCGCTTCGTTTGACAATTGCACTTTCGAATGTCGTCTTAAACTTCTCATATTGGAATAAATATCCTGGCATCAGATAGTCGAATATACTCCACAATTCACTCAATCGATTCTCTATCGGAGTTCCCGTCATGGCTAATTTGTGACTCGCCTTTATCACCTTGACCGCTTTCGCAACTTGTGCATTCTGATTCTTGATATACTGTGCCTCATCAATAATCTGATAGAAGAATGTCTTATCCTGATAGGATTCAATATCTCTTTTTAACAAGTCATAAGAAGTCACCACTACATCATATCCACTCAAATCAGATAAGATTTCTCTTCGCTCTGTCGGTGTACCTGCGACAACCGCCACCTTGAACCCCTCACCAAACTTCTGGAACTCACTTTCCCAATTATATACAAGTGAGGCAGGGGTCACGATTAAGGATGTTCTACCCTCTTGTTTCTTCGCCTGCAATAGTGTAATAATCTGTAGGGTTTTTCCTAGTCCCATATCGTCTGCAAGGATTCCATTGAATCCATACTCTCCTAGAAGGCTCAACCAACGATATCCCACCTTCTGGTAATTACGTAATATCTTTTTAAGATGTTTCGGCACCTCATAATTACTATCTTCCACTGTTCTAAAATTCCGAACAATCTGTCTCAGCTGATTGTCTCTCTCATATGTCACATCATCCTTTCCTTGTAGCAACTTATCGATGTAAAGAGCGCGATATGCTGGTATCTCTAGTTGTTCCTTGGTGAAATCCTTTGGACTTAACTGTAATCCATCCATCAATTCTGCTACTGTAGCTAGACTCTCACCCTCAAGCGGAAGAAATGTTCCATCTTTTAACTTATGAAACTTCTTTTTTCGTTTATAGGATGCTAGGATTTCTTGTAACTGCATAAAATCAATATCCTCAGAATCCAGTTGTAGGTTCAAAATATCACTCTTCACCTGAACCCCAACAGATATCTTCGGTGTCTTGCGAACCGTCTTTCTAGTCAAACTCTCCGAGACATGTACCGTTCCAAATCGAAGCAATTCCTTCGCTGCCTCGGTTAGAAACTGGTAACTTCTCTCTTCGTCTTGTGTGATAAAGACAAAATTTCCCTTCCTTCTTCCTTCATAGTTTTTTAGTAAGGAATTGATCAGTATCATATCAATCTCAAATGCATAATCATCCACTGCATCTGTTTTCGATAATTCTACCACTTGACCCTTATAGGTTATCTTGAGTTCGAGTACAATCTGATGCTCTGATGTCTCATCAATAAAGAACTCAAACACAGCTTTCTCTGGCAGACTCTCACGAATCTTTTCCCCTTGTACCTCTTCGATTTCCAGATAGTCACTCACCCTTGGCAACACCTTCTCATATAATGCCGGCATGGCCATCTTCCCGAATGTCAATTCCCGCTTAGACTGTGATGAAATCGCCTGCAATAAAGGACTCGTCTCGCTCGCAAACTCAGGATCACTGATTAAGATTTTATCATTCTGTAGGCAATACATGCTCTCATTTCCATAGAAGAAGTTGTAATTCCCCATATTCACGGTCACCGCCGTCCCGATTTTCCCTCTCGTATCCGTAGGTTTGATCTGAACAGCAATCTTAGGATTCTCCCTAACTACAACTGCCTTTCCCTTAAACTTGGAATAATAATCATCTACCGAGTATGTCATCACCTGTCCTTCTAGCCTAGGAAATAACTTGTCAATAGAACCTGCTGTGAGCGGTATCACGCGCTTAATCTCCACATCATAATACGAGTTCTTCTGCATGCCACGTACCACAATGGATTCTTCGATCCTCTCCATGATAAAATCCACCAAATGTTTGCTCGACTCCGCAAACGCACTTCTCTTATGTATAAATTTAAAGTCCTTTCCATACTCATGCAGGCGCTTGTACTTGAGGTCATGGTAAAACTGAGTGAGGTTCTTAATCACATATTTCTTCTTTGTCCCAATTTTAAAGGACACCTTCCAAGAATCATGATCAATACTGAGACAGGGCTCCAGTTCAACGCCTTCTTCATTTCCATAGAGTTCAATCACATCATTTTGCACATAGAGATCCACAAGCATCAGTGCATCCGCCTCCGTCTCCATATCTGCTCCTTGACGTATCAACTCTTCCCCCTGAAGAACTAATGCTGTCAAATGCCTACAGCATTGTATCGGTCCCCAGTAAGAACGACGAAACTCATCACAATTACACCTCGCATCAACCACACGTTTCTTATCGAGTACAACCTGTACTGGAACTACCCCCTGCCTCGTACCCGAAACCTCTCCCGTCAACCACATACAACGGCCTTCATCAATGCGATCCTCCAGAAATCCATAATCAACCTCCTTAATTCGCACTACTCCCGCCTCATTTAGCTTCTCCGCATAACCTAATATCTTGTCCGTAAAATGATTCTTGTACCTACTCGACGACATCCATTCTTCTCCCCAGCATCCATTTTTATATTCTTTTAGTGTACACTTTTCATGAGGGTATTTCAAGGGTGAATACAGCCAAAAATAGAGAGACCACACCTCTTTACGGTGAGCCTCTCTGTTTTATATGAATTCACTATTTTATTTTTCTTCTTCCCTCAATGCTTGTTCCTGCATTCTCTGTATCTCAGGAATTGCTGACAACATCGGTTTCACATCGCTTCGCTTCTTAAATGTTCTATCACTATAGTTCATAGTAATCTTCAGCACAATTCCAGATAGGGATAATACCCCGATTAAGTTCGGAATCGCCATCAGTCCATTGAATGTGTCTGACAAGTCAATTGCTAACGAAGCATCAATGGTACAACCTGCCACAACCACTGCTACAAACACTAATTTATAGATTGCGATTGACTTGGTTCCAAATAAGTATTCCCATGCTTTTGTTCCATAATAACTCCAACCAAGTACTGTTGAAAATGCAAACAGAGTAACCGCGATTGCGATAAAAATCCCACCCACTGGGCCAAAGCTCTTAGCAAATGCCTCTGTCGCCAATCCCAATTGTGACGCCCCGCTGATGGATGCTCCTGTCTCCAAATCTACGATTCCTGTAGTTAAGATAACCAAAGCTGTTAATGTACAAACCAAAATCGTATCGAAAAACACTTCGAAGATTCCCCATAACCCTTGTATCACTGGTTCTTTTACGTTCGATGCCGAATGTACCATTACAGAAGATCCTAGTCCTGCTTCATTTGAAAACACACCTCTTTTGAATCCCCATGTGATGGCTTGCATAATCATCGCTCCACCGACACCACCTGCTGCCGCGCGGAAACTAAATGCACTCGCGAATATTGCCTCAAATGCTGGAATAATCATCTCTGCATTCATCACGACAATAATCAATGCTCCTAATATGTAAAACCCTGCCATAAATGGTACAATTCTCTCATTTGCACTAGCAATCCGCTTCAAGCCTCCTAAAATAACTAGCGCAACTGCTACCGCAATAACAAGACCTAGAATCCATGCATCTGTCGTAGAGTTCCCTGTAAATGTGTATAATCCCAACACACTCTCGCGAATGGATGCAACCTGCCCCATATTCCCGATTCCAAAAGACGCAAACATTGCAAAAATAGCAAAGAGCACTGCCAATACTTTGGCTATCTTCTTGAATCCCTTCTTGCTACCCAAACCATCTTGAAGGTAGTACATAGCACCACCACACCATTCGTTTCTCTCATTCTTTCTTCTATAGAAGATTCCCAGAACATTCTCCGAATAATTTGTCATCATTCCAAATATCGCAGCAATCCACATCCAAAACACGGCACCCGGACCACCCATGGTAATCGCAAATGCAATCCCTGCGATATTCCCTGTACCAATAGTCGCCGACAAAGCTGTACACATTGCCTGAAATTGGGATATGGAATCTTTATCTTTATTCTTCAAGATATCCTTCTTTTTGAAGAGACTTCCTACCGTTTCCTTCATCGCGTGCCCAAAATGTGTGAACTGAAATCCCTTCGTCAGAATCGTCATCACTACACCTGTACCAATGAGCAGTGTTAGTGCAGGCGCTCCCCACACGAACCCATTCACAATACTGTTAATGTTTGTAATCATTTCTACCATAATAATCCCCCTTCTAAAACACAATACTTTACTATGTTATCACGTTAAAGCGAATTGTCAAGTATTTAACATAATGTTTGTATTTTCATACAAATAAAATATCACAACCTTCTTTAAGACTATGCGAAGTAGTCTCTTGTTTATTCTATGTGTGTTTGTGTTATTGAATAAAGTTCTATTCCATTTTCTTTTAATACATTCCTTGCATCCTTATTTCGAGGTTCAAATACAACTAAGCAAGCCTCTACCGTATAACCATAACACCTTAATTTTTTAGCCACATCACAAACCCTACCACCCCCTGTCGTGCTATCATCGACAATTAGTGCTTTTGCCCCTTTGGGCGGAATGCTCTCACAATTAAAATATTCTCGCATATCATTCCGAAGTTCCAACCTCCTGTGCTCTTCACATAAAACAAATGGCTTTTCCACTATTTTTGAAAATTCATATCCTAATATAGGACTTCCTACTTTTGAGGCCACTACAAAATCATAATTTAATTTTTCTAGATTTTTATCCCCTTCATTCACATAACAACGATACATCGAACTAAGCATCTTTGCAAAATACTTGGCACCGCCGCTTCCACACGTTTTTCCCGCCACATCATAATAATACGGTAATGTAGTCGGCCTCTGTCTTCCTACCGTTACTTTTTTATTGATTTTACACGAAACCAAGGTTTCATCAACTGCTTTTTTTATGTCATTTTTCTTTATAGAAACTGGATTTTTCATCTTAATATTTGCTTTTTCTATTTGCTTAATATCTACCTTTAACTCTTTTAAAGTCTCTAATACTTCATCCGTACGATTCAACCTAAAATACCTTCTTATTTTAGGCGGAAGAAAACCAATAAAATCCGCAATTCCTATCAATGTAGATACTCCTAACAATACAAATATAACCTGATTAATCCATTCAATTACACTATCCATTCGCATCCCCTCCAACATTTCACACTATATTTTGTCTTGCCAATATAATTGTATCATAAAAACCTCTTTACAAGCAATTCATTATATGATAGCATATTGTTAATAATTTAACGAATAAAGGAGTAATATGATGAAAGTAAAAATATGTATCGGTAGTTCTTGCCACCTTAAGGGATCGCGATTGGTTGTAGAGCGCCTACAAAGTTTAATCAAAGAAAACAACTTAACTGATAAAATCGAGATTTCCGGAACATTTTGTATGGCTAGATGTCAACAAGGCGTCTGTGTCTCTGTGGATGACGATATTCACTCTGTACTTCCAGAAACTGTAGAAATGTTCTTCGAAAAAGAAATCCAATCAAAAATCGCTAGATAAGAGGAGATGACATCCATGACTGAATTTTTAAAATTGAAAAAATCAAATTGTAAAAATTGTTACAAATGTATTCGATGTTGCCCCGTAAAATCCATACGCTTCTCTGGTGGTCAGGCTATTATCGTAGGTGATGAATGTATCTTGTGCGGGCAATGCTTTGTGAATTGTCCTCAA
This sequence comes from uncultured Lachnospiraceae bacterium, assembly GCA_964367905.1. Taxonomy (GTDB): domain Bacteria; phylum Bacillota; class Clostridia; order Lachnospirales; family Lachnospiraceae; genus CAUPWF01. The sequence goes on along the minus strand of CAYIZP010000023.1, from coordinate 39,841 downwards.
AACGCAAAACAGATTACAAGCAGCATCGAAACAACCAAAGTACTGTTTTCGTCTGGTAATCCTGTCATTGCATCAATCGCACCTGCATTTATTGCTAATTATGACGGTGCTGGAATTAAAACAATTGAACGAGCACTGAAACAATTGGGCTTTTATTCAGCCGAAGAAACTGCCATCGGTGCAACAATTGTCAAAGATGAATATCAACAGATGATAGACCGCGATAAGAGAGATATCCTTATCACTTCTTCCTGTCACTCTGTCAATCTACTGATTCAAAAATATTATCCGAATCTATTGCGACACCTTGCAGATATCGTATCACCCATGCAGGCACACGCATTGGATATAAAAAAAAGATATCCAAATGCAAAAGTTGTATTTATCGGTCCTTGTGTAGCAAAGAAAGATGAGGCACATCATTATGAAGGGATCGTGGACGCCGCTCTAACATTTGAAGAGCTGACAGACTGGCTGGATCAAGAAAATATAGAGCTGGACATGAACGAACCACAAGAAAGCATCGAAGAAAGTTTAGCACGATTCTTCCCTACTCCTGGTGGTATCTTGAAAACAATACAAAATAAAAACCCCGCATATAAATATTTCTATGTAGACGGCGTAGATAATTGCATGAAAGCATTATCTGAAATTGAAACTGGCGCTCTTAGCAAATGTTTTATTGAAATGTCAGCCTGTCCAGGAAGTTGTATTGGTGGACCAGTCATGGAAAAATACCGAAAAAAGCCAATTGCAGACCTTATGCAAGTGCATCAATATGCCGGTAATAGCGATTTCAAAGTAGAAAATCTGTCTGCTCCATATATGAGGAAAGAGTTCCAGCCAATCGCGCATGTGAATCTTGCTCCTTCTGAAAGCGAGCTCTCCAATATATTGAAGCAGTTAGGAAAAGAAAATGCTGACCAAGAACTCGATTGTGGCTCTTGTGGCTATAACACCTGTCGCGACAAAGCTACCGCGATATATCAGGGCAAGGCTACACTCACCATGTGTTTACCTTACCTGTGTGAAAAAGCTGAGAACTTCTCAGATATTATCGTAGATAATTCGCCAAATGCCATCATCGTTCTAAACTATGATTTAGAGGTTCAGCGAATCAATTCCTCTGCACTAACACTACTTAACTTAAAACGAAAGTCCGATGTCTTAGGGGAACCCGTTGTGAAAATCCTAGATCCTATTGATTTTATGACTATCAAAACTGGAGCGAACCCACCTCATGGGAAACGTACTTTTTTAGCTGAATACAATAAGTATGTTGATGAAACGATTATTTTTGACAAACAGAGCAAATTATTTATATGCATCATGCGAAATGTTACCGATGAGGAAGAAGAGCGTGCAAAAAAAGAGGCAATCAGTAAGAAAACCATTGAAACGACTGATAAGGTAATCCAGAAACAGATGCGGGTTGTACATGAAATCGCATCATTACTAGGAGAGACTGCCGCTGAAACAAAGATTGCACTAACCAAACTGAAGGAGTCGATTAGCGATGATTAATTTATGTGCTGACATTGGCTATAGCAGCCTGAACAAATATAATGAGGAACTCTGCGGAGATCAAGTCGAGATGATCGAAGGGGATGATGGATCTACAACTGTCGTACTAGCCGACGGGCTAGGCAGTGGCGTAAAGGCAAATATCCTTGCAACTTTAACCGCAAAAATTATTTCAACCATGATTTCGCAAGGCTTGAGCATTACCAACTGTGTCGAAACCATTGCAGAAACCTTACCCGTATGCTCTGTTCGCGGGGTTGCCTATTCAACCTTCACCATATTCCGATTGTTTAACAGCAACAAGGAAGCAGAAATTATTCAATATGATAATCCTAGAGTGATTCTTCTAAGAGAAGGTACACACTGCGAAATTCCCTATAATGAGATGATTATTGGGGGTAAGAAGATTCTGACTTCGAGAATTCGTGTGAGTGAAGATGATATCTTCATTCTAATGAGCGATGGTTGTATTCATGCTGGAATCGGAAGCATCTTGAACTTGGGCTGGGAGCGACAGCAAATCATCGAGTATATCTCTCCCTTAACCCATGTAGGATTTACCGCTAAAACTTTGAATACCATATTACTAAATGAATGTAATTCCCTGTACGGAACAATGCCTGGCGATGACACTACTGCATGCACCATCAAAATTCGAAAGCGTCAGCCGATGAATCTCATCATCGGACCGCCTTCAAATGAAAACGATGCCACAAAGATGATGTCCCTCTTCTTTGCAAAAGAGGGCAAGCACATTGTCTGTGGAGGCACAACTTCTAGCATCGCAGCCAGTTATTTAGGAAAAGAACTTCAACCGTCCTTAGATTTCATTGATTCTGATGTGCCTCCAATGGCCAATATTTCTGGAGTTGACCTGGTAACGGAGGGGATCATTACGATCAATAAAGTCTTAGCTTATGCGAATGACTATTTAAATGAGAATGAACTATATTCGACTTGGGGCTATAAAAAAGACGGTGCTTCACAGATATCCCGACTTTTGTTTGAAGAAGCCACAGACATTAACTTCTATGTTGGAAAAGCTGTGAACCCCGCCCACCAAAACCCAAATTTACCTATAAATTTTAATATCAAAATGCAACTGATCGAAGAACTCTCCCACTGTTTGAAGCAGATGGGAAAACGAATTAAAGTAAGTTATTTTTAGAAAGGCTTGGTTATGATATGAAAAAATTCGATACCAAAGTACAATATTTAAAATATGAAGTCCTAAAAGAAGTGTCCAAAAATGCCTGGAATGACACCCTCTTAGAGAATATCTCCGATATCCCTAAAAACATTGTCTCTGGAAAGGACTCCACCACACGTTGCTGCGTCTACAAAGAACGTGCAATCCTGGCGGAACGCGTCAAGATTGCCATGGGTGGGAACAGACGTAATCCCAACGTTATTGAAGTCATTGACATCGCATGCGACGAGTGTCCAGCCTCTGGATATGTTGTCACCTCCTCCTGTCGCGGTTGCTTGTCTCATCGATGTTTTGATGCCTGCAAATTCGGTGCAATCTCCTTTGATGAGAACTATACTGCTCGCATCGATAGCGAAAAATGTGTGGATTGCGGCGCTTGTGCAAAAGTCTGTCCCTATCATGCTATCATAAGCAGTAAAAGACCTTGCGAAAGTGCATGCAAAGTCGGTGCAATAAAAAAAGGGGAAAATAATGGAGCAGAAATCATCAATGAAAAGTGTATTTCCTGTGGCGCATGTGTGTATCAATGTCCATTCGGCTCTATTGCGGACAAATCCTTTATCTTAGATTCTATCGATATGATAAAAAAGAGTGATGAAAACAACAACTATAAGGTTTATGCCGTTGTAGCCCCTTCTATCTCAAGTCAGTTTCAATATGCGAAACTCGGACAGGTAATCAGGGGAATTAAAGAATTGGGATTTTATACTGTAGTCGAAGCTGCACTAGGTGCTGATGCCGTTGCGCTTGAAGAGTCAAGAGAGCTTGCTGAAAAAGGCTTCTTGACCAGCTCTTGTTGCCCTGCATTTGTCATGTATATCAAACAGCATTTTAGTGATTTTACCGAACACATCTCACACAATCTCTCGCCGATGGCGCGGATTGCGAAGTATATCAAGGAGACCGATCCTACATCTAAAATTATATTTATTGGTCCATGTACTGCAAAGAAAATGGAATTCCAACTAGATAGCGTCCGGCCTTATATTGATTGTGTGATTACATTCGAAGAGCTACAAGCTTTGTTTGATAGCAAAGATATCGCTCTCTCTGATTTAGCTGAAGATGTCCTAGACAATGCTTCGTATTTCGGTAGAATATTCGCGCGAAGTGGCGGTCTGTCTGATGCTGTGGCACAGGCTATGAAGGAACAATCCATCGACTTTGATTTGAATGCGGAGAAATGTAATGGTATCGATGCTTGCAAACTCGCTCTGCTGAAATCAGCGAAAAAAGTGAGTACTGCAAACTTTATCGAAGGTATGGCGTGTACCGATGGTTGTATCGGCGGTGCCGGCTGTCTGACTCACGGCCCAAAAGACAAGGCCCAAGTCGACAAATACGGAATGGAAGCTTACGAAAAAACTATGTTGGACGCAGTAAAGTTAATGCACTTATAATCCTGCTACAACTTCGCTGCCTCATGCATCCGCTTATATAATGGTGGGAAGAATCCCTTCTTGTTAATCATATTATTGATTGCAGCAGGGGTTTTTCCCACCATATCTGCATAATTAATACATCGCACCTTGCAATGATTCTCGTCTACCTCTTCCACCTTGATGACAAAGGTATTCAAGGCTCTCTCGTGTCCATTTTCTGGCTTTTCTTCCCCACTATACTTACTGCCTCCTGGCATGCTTTCGTGAAGGATTGACTTCGATGCAAACATCCGCTCTTTTGGGTCGATTGCATTGAGTACGACAAAATCGCTCGGATCTATCATCGGAATGTTCGTTGTCGCAAGTGCCGCCTCTAGCCTAGCACCCTCATGCCATGGATAAACCTCTAGCGGCTCCTTGCTGTGGTCATCTGGATCACTAACAGGATCTATCACAGCATACCCTTCTGGTGATGTGATGAATCCAAAGAACTTCTGCGCATTGGCGTGGATGATTCCACTCGCCCTCGTCACATCTACCCCCGATGACTTTAACACACCCTCTATAGGCTTCGATTCCACCAATAAACCATTTTTATTACTCTCTATTTTCCAGCCAGTGGTTGCAAACATCCTCTTTGCTTCTGCAAACATCTTGCCCGCATGTGCTGGCGCGTCACTCACCCATTCCTCACCGATTAGATGTTCCCTTCCCTCTGCCTGCTGTATTCTAGTAATTCTGATATTCTCTAATTCTTCCTCCACAAGCTTTCGTTTCTTATCATCTTCTTCTATATTATAATATGGATATATTAGGTTCTCAAATGTCTCCATGACACAAGGATTCCACTTCTCCAACTCATCCCTTGGATAATCTTTGGTTAGCGGAACATGATACTTCACTTGTTTTTTTTCTAATTCCCCTTCCAAATCACTTGGGATATACACGGTATGGAAGAGTGTACTGTTGTTTAACGCCTTATGTCCCATTTTGCAGATTGGTCCTGCTGAGAGATTCGCCGCATCGAATAGCCAATATTCATGTCCTGACGTTTCTTCATTTTCAGGTACGTCTTGCACTACACCCGCAATCAAATACCCTGCGCCCTCTTCCACACTCGATTCCAAACAAGAAATCGTATACAGAAGCACCTTATCTGGAAATACATATCTGTCTTCACTTTTAAAATCTGACTTTGTAATTCTTGCAATAGAATTGTTACATGAGATCCCATTCTCGGCAAACATTTCCTCTAATGCCACCCTGCGATTTGGCGCATCCTTATAGGCCTCATACACACGCTTTGGCAAGACCTCTTTCGAAAACCCCTTGTACATCACATAGAGATCTTGCTCGATAAACGGGCGTGTCTGTCTCCCCATATAGGTATACATATATGGTCCCCAAGTGTAATCCTTATCCCTGATATATTCCGAACTCGCAACCTTGTTTTCACTCATATCCAACACATGTTTTCCAACACTGGAAACATCCAGCACTGGTAGGGTTCCATATCCTATCATATGCTGCGAAAATAACTCTCCCTGAAGATTCACATCATAGTGTCGAATAATCTCTGCCGTGTTTGTAGCTGGTGTATGTAGCATATATACTGTGATTTGATCATCTGGATTCTCATAGTCTGCAATCAGATGAATGCAACTCTCCTCAATCTCTAATTTCTTAGCAACCACCGTTTGTCCTGCCTTCTTCAAATCCCGTCGATCCACCACATACATCACCGTCTTTGGATTCGGCAAAGCAGCACTGAGCCACGGCTTGAAGAGTTCCGAACCTGCCGAAAATGCTGTGTCTGCTAACAAAATATAGTCTCTAGTGAAAATCAACTCATGAATACTCTGTAAGATATGGATGTCTTGCCCTGCTTCATCCACCACCTTCCATGATGTAAAATCATTCTCTCCATCCCAAAGCATCAACTGGCAAGGATGCGAGCCATCTGCTTGTAATCCCTGAAAATTCGCCAAGTACAATTCATTGGTCACGGTATCTGTATAGATGACATGTGAGTTGTTGTATCCCGCAAAGAGATTCCCCATCACATCTCCATTCTCTCCCGACATCATCGGCAACCACTCACTACGTTTCCCTAGTGGGTCAACCGCCCGCAGAGATTCTCGTTCCACAATCCACGGTCGATCCACATCACTAGTAATGCCAAGACGTCCATCTGGCAAGAGATACATCCCCTCTGTATAGGAGAATATCCCCACCCCTGGAGATAAAAACATCAACCCGAAATTATCGAATCGGTGAACCGTGTCCTGTAATGCAATTCGTGCAATGGCAGCCGGATTCCACAGGAAACGATTCTTCAGATTCACTCCCTCTTTCCCAAATCCCATCTTCACCAGGTTAGTATCCCCCATCATAAACGCCTCTGGCGAACCTAGACACTGGCAAATGTATAAATTTCCACTCAAATCCTCTGGAGGATTACCCATGAGCACATTCAACGAAAATTCACTATCTATCGTAGTTGTATTGCATACATTGTAGGCATCCGGAATAACATTGGACTTCAAGTTTCTTCTCTTGAATTTATTGGTAATCTTCTTCCCATTTCGATGCATTTTACGTCCCATGCCAAGCATATAGCGTAAGTTTGGGTATACTTTCTTAAATTTTGCATTCACATCTTTTTGTCTACTCATATTAATAACCATCCTTTTCTATATACAAAACGCAGCGTACAGCGGCACTATTTTCTTTTCAGAGCGTTTGGTTGCACACTTCCCTTTAAGATTTCATTATGCCATTATTTTTCTTATTTATCAATTATTTTATCTGTATTTTTTCAGGGCGTCTTTTTGTTTTTACATTAAACTCTTTTATTCCACACTCTTAAGAGATTCAATCATATCTATTTTCTTAAGTTTTGATAACATCACTCGATTTATAACAACAGAGAATAGTGTTGTAAGGAGTACGGAGTATATGATACTCGATAAAGAAATACTTCTAACAAACATGATAAAATCCATCTCAACTTGTGTGATTATGAAGTTGTGAGCCCATATTCCTAGAACAACACCTAGCAAGGCTCCGAATACAGTTAAGACCATATTTTCCTTGAAGATATATTCTTTTGTTTCCCGATGTCTGAATCCCAATACTTTAAGTGTTGCTATTTCTCGCTTTCTCTCACTGATATTGATGCTGGTCAAATTGCCAAGCACAACAAATGCTAGCGAAGCAGCGGATATGATGATGACTGCGACTACAATATTCATGCTAGTTGAAATATTCGCAAAGCTTGATACAATACTCTCATTGAATGTAATTCCATTCACACCATCGAGTTCCATGATTTCATCTCTCACTACTTCCGAATCTAGATCCCCTTCTATAAGGATGGAATTTTTTTCAATTGTATCCCCAAATAACGATTTGTAATACTCACTACTTATCATAATTTCATGATTAATATATTTCTCGTATATTCCTCCGATTTTCGCTACTTGCCTCTCATCATCTGCATTTCTTATCTCTACTTCATCTCCCACGTCCACGCTCAGTAGCTCTGATAATTTTACACTAATCAGTATCGAGTCATCTGTAAGTATCAGTCCTTCTCTCCCACTGGTTTCTCTCACTACATTCATCATTTTCAGGGCAGCATCGTCATCATAAACCTGTGTGTATGCAACAACTTCCTCTTCCTCGTAACTAATTTCTGCTGCATAAGTTGCAATTGTCTGCGTCTGGAGTGCATCATCAATCGCAGTAATTTCCGAAATCAATTCCTCCGATATCTCTGTACTTTCTATTGTAGATACCACCGCTTCGTATCTCGTAAGTTCTTCATATTGAATCTCGGCAATCCCACCAATCGACCCCTGCATTCCAAATCCACTGACAAGCAGGCATGTACAGCCCGCAATCCCAAAAACAGACATGAAAAATCGCTGTTTGTATCTAATCAAGTTTCGTGCTGTTATTTTCGCAGTAAATGAAAGTCTCTTCCAGATAAAAGGTATCTTCTCTAAAAACACCTTTTTGCCTGCTGGAGGAGCTTTCGGACGCAACAACACGCTTGTAACCTGTGCCGTTTCAACGCGAATTGCACTATAGGTTGTAAGTCCCATCAAAACAAGGAAAACAACCACTGCAACCACCATATTAAACCACGGTGTATCGTAGTTTAACAGTGGCATATTATACATGATGCTCCACGTACAATATACAATCGGTGGGAATATCATGATACCAAATACTGCACCAACAATCCCTCCGATTAGGGTTGCGCTTAGGGCATAGATCAGAAACTTCGAAGCACACTGTAATCGACTGTATCCAAGGGCACGAAGAATTCCAATTTGTCCTCTCTGTTCATCCACCATACGCTTCATCGTTGTAAGACATACGAGTGCTGCCACGAGAAAGAAGAAGATCGGAAAGATAAGTCCAATCACTTGCATTTGACTTACCGTATCCTTATATGTTGTCATTGGATAATGCATATCCCGTGTCAAAATCGTCCATTGTCCTTCTTCAAGCTCCTCCCAATATTCCTCGGGAATTTCTTCTTTAAGTTTCTCTGCTCGCACAGATTGCGCTGTATCGGCAACCTCTTCAATCAGCTTTTGCTCTTGTTCCACCTGTTCCGTATACGCCTCACTAAATGAGTCCAATTCTCTTGCTTCCTTACTTCCGATATATACTGTCGTATACACATCCGTCGCAAACGCCGTTTCCGGAACATAAAGAAATGAATTCAGTGTCAAATTATTCAGAGTCGATGTCCCTTTTTCAAGACTCATATAATTGGGAGTATTCACCACCCCCACCACTGTATATTCTGTATGTTCGAGGATTTCATCCAACTCCGAACCCCCTCTTTCAAGGGTAACCACCTCACCGATTTTTGGCACTTCGAATAGATCATTCGCCGCCTCTACCAGCACCTCATCTGGTGCTATTGGATATCTTCCTTCAATCAGTTCTACCCTATTTAGTGAATGCTCTTCATCAAATGATTCCAATCGAAACACATAATCATGGTCTCCAAAACTCCCCTCAACATCATAAAAATATCCACCTTCGACGATAAAACTATCATCAATATCTTTCAGTGTATTCATATCTTCTTCATCAAAACCATAGTTCGAGAAGATTTGATAGTCAAATAATGCATACTCGTCTGCATACCGATCTACACTTTGTCCCATGGCAGAGGATATCGATAACATCCCAGAAAAAAAGGAAACTCCCATTAGTACAATTAGAAGCAACAAGGTGTATTTTCCAAGGAATTTTTGTATCGTTCGAAGTGTATCAAGAATCAATTTATTTCTCATCTACCACTCAACCTCCTCAATCGGTTTTGGACAATCATTCAATGTAACGGAAGAAATTTTACCATTCTTCACTTTTATTACCTTGTCTCCAATTGGGCAAAGTGCAAGATTATGCGTAATTAATACAACTGTCATCTCATAGGTTCTACAGGTATCTTGAAGTAGTTTCAAAATCTGCTTTGAGGTTTCATAGTCTAGTGCTCCCGTTGGTTCATCGCATAATAACAACTTCGGATTTTTAGCCAATGCACGCGCAATGGCAACCCTTTGTTGCTCCCCGCCAGAAAGTTGAGATGGAAAATTTTCTTTTCTCTCCCCTAATCCAACTTGTGAAATAATTTGGTCTGCATCAAATGGATTCTTCGAAATCTGTGTTGCCAATTCTACATTCTCAAGCGCAGTTAAATTCTGAACCAAATTATAAAATTGAAAAACAAATCCGATATCAAACCTTCTATAGTCGGTTAGTTCTTTTTCATTGATTGCACTAATCTCCTTGCCATCTACAGAAATCTCACCTGAAGTTGTAAGGTCCATTCCTCCCAAAATATTTAGAATTGTACTTTTCCCCGCACCCGATGCCCCTGCAATAATGACAAATTCACCCTTATTAATTTGGAAGTCAACTCCATCAAGTGCTTTAATATCCACTTCACCTACATGGTATATCTTTTTCACATCTGAAAATTTTATATAACTCATTTTTCCTCCTACCTGATGTTTTCTAAAAACAAAAAGAAATTTTCCATAAATTTTTTTAATATTTTCCTAAAGTCCTCTTTGCATATTGTCTCATTACATTTTAAGCTTACTCCTTCTCTTATCCCTGCAAATATAGACTGTGCAATCATTCGTGACATCATATCAATTGCATGCTCATTTCTGATAAAATCATGCGATGCATGTGATACAACCCCTGTAATGACCAAAACAAGCTTGTCGTGATACTCGCGATTAATCTGTTCATCATTCACAATGATATGCATTTCTATAGGAAAATCACTTTGTATTTCAACTAAGTTATCCACCCAATTCGTCAAATACTCATCCAACTTGCTTTTATCCATACTTGCCACATCACTTAAGATAAATGCATCAAAATGATTCAGCTTGGTAATTACAGGCATTAAAATCGCATCAACTATTTCCTGTTTGTTTTTGTAGTATCTATATAGATTCCCTACCGTTGTTCCCGCATTTTTAGCAATTGACCTCATGGTTGAACTTGGAATACCATTTTGTAGAAATTCCCCTTTTGCCGATTCTAAGATCTTAATTCTTTGCTCATCTTTTAATACTTGTGCCATGTTTTTACCCTCTTTTTTTCTTAATCGAGAACGATTGTTCATTATTGATGATAACTGATATTATAAAATATGTCAACACCGCTATAATTACATAGGTCATTAAATCTTCACAAAACACATATTGACCGCACGTTCAACAAGTGTTATAGTATGCTCATTGAACGATTGGTCAACAGCCATATATTAAAAGAAAATGGAGGATATAGAATAGTGGAAACAATATTAATTTGTATTTTAGCAGGGATCGGAGCCGGACTGGGCACAGGGTTTGCAGGAATGAGTGCTGCTGTTGTAATATCGCCTATGCTTATTACATTTTTGGGAATGAACCCTTATGAAGCTATCGGAATAGCACTTGCTTCTGATGTACTAGCGAGCGCGGTATCAGCTTATACTTATGGAAAAAACAAAAATATTGATATAAAAAACAGTAAGAGTTTATTTATCAGCGTACTCGCCTTTACATTTATCGGTGCATTTATAGCAAGTTTAGTTCCGACAAGCACCATGGGCAATATGACTGTTTATGCCTCACTTATTATTGGAATAAAATTTTTCACAAAATCATTCAAGGAACCAAAACCAACAAAACCACGAGAATTTAAAGGTGTATTGAAAACAATTATACCAATATTATGTGGTTCATTAATTGGCTTTATCTGCGGATTTATCGGCGCTGGTGGTGGTATAATGATGTTGTTGCTACTTACTACTGTTTTAGGGTACGAACTTAAAACTGCTGTTGGAACAAGCGTATTTATTATGACATTTACAGCACTATTCGGAGCTGTATCGCATTTTTCAATCCAGCAAATCATACCAGATATTACCGTTCTTTCCATTTGTATGATATCGACACTAACTTTCGCTCTACTTGGAGCGAGATTTGCAAACAAAGCTAAACCAATGATTTTAAACAGAGCAACTGGTACCGTACTCACAACACTTGGAGTACTTTTAATAACTGCAGAAAGATTTTTCTAGATAGATGAGGGAGTGCGTCGCACTCCCTCATTAGTTAATTGGTAACACTACTGTAAATATTGTTTTTTCACCCTCGCTCTTCGCCCTTATTTCTCCTTCGTGTGCCTCTACAATCTCCTTCGCAATTGCAAGCCCTAGACCTGCTCCTCCACGCTTCGATGTCCTTGCTTGATCTATGCGAAAGAATTGCTCGAAGATTCTCTGTAACTTGTCCTCTGGAATCGTATTCCCTACATTCGTAAATTCAATAATTTTATTACTGCCTTGTAATCTTACCTCAATACATATTTCGCTATCTTCATAACTATAATTCACAGCATTTCTAAGTAGGTTATCGAATACACGCTGCATCTTATCCCCATCGCACATCACCATCATCTCTGGCTCTGCCAATAAGTTACACCTCAGATTCCTATCATCTAACATAGGCTTAAACTCATAGATAATCTGCTCTAGCAAGCGCGTAATATTCACTCGACTATACTCTAAAGCTATTGCAGAAAGGTTGAATCTAGTAATTTCGAAGAATTCATTTATAAGGTCTTCTAGATGCTCTGCCTTATCTAGAGAAAGCGCTAGATATTTATCTTGAAGTTCTACCGTGATCTCTTTCTCATCTCGCAACAATGTTAGATACCCGATTACCGATGTAAGAGGTGTCTTCAAATCATGTGCTAAGTAGACTACCAGATCATTCTTCCGCTGCTCGGCCTGCTTTGCCTGTAATTTCCTTTCTTCTAATGTCTGCATAATCGTATTAATCTTGTTCTGTGTCGTAGCAAGCTCTGGCGACAACGAGATATAAGAAACATTTTCATTGACAAGAGCATCTAGTCCACTATTAATCTCGGTGAAATATCGTGTAAAACTTCTTATATTTATAATGATTACAATTAAAAATATAAGAAATCCAACACCTAACAACACCAAATCTTGATTGCCACGAAAAATCCGATTAAATTGATTCATTGCATCATCATACTCCATTCCGACAACTCCAGTCCAAAATCCCACCATCATATCCCCAAAGTTATTGTCTAGTAAAAACACGAAGATAAGTATGAATATTACTAATAATACTAGGCTTGTTCCTAGAATTCGAATCAAAATATTTCTCCCCAACTGCTTATAATCCTCTCTTCTATTCAACAATATACCCCACCCCCCAGACATTCTTAATATACTTAGGTTTCTTCGCTGTTTCGTTCAGCTTCTCACGCAATCTCCCTATATGTGCCATAACCGTATTATTGTTATCCAGATATTTCTCCTTCCACACCTGTTCAAACAATTCCTCGGATGGAACAACCTTCCCTTGATTTTTACACAAATACCAGAGAATGGAGAACTCAATCGGCGTCAGACCGACTTCCTTATCGTATAAAAAACATTTACGAGTATCTTTATTTATAACAAGCCCTCTGACGTCAAATTCATTTATTTGTTGCTCATTTAGTTTCGCTCCTGTATTGTATTTCACATATCTTCGTAGTTGTGTCTTAACACGCGCCACTACTTCCAATGGATTAAACGGCTTTGTGATATAATCATCCGCTCCTAAGGTAAGTCCTGTAATCTTATCTGTGTCTTCCACCTTTGCCGTCAACATTATAATTGGAAAGAAATGTTTTTCCCGGATCTTCTTACAGATCTGAAAACCAGATATATCTGGCAACATGACATCCAAAATTGCAAAATCCAATATCTCTGACTCGACACACTCCAAAGCATCTCTTCCATTGTAGAATTTATAAACTTTATATCCTTCATTGATAAGATATACCTCTATTAAATCCGCAATCTCAACCTCATCATCTACTACTAAAATATTCATATTCACCGATTTCCCCCTAATAAGATTATATATCCTTTGACCCTTATATCATAATATACCACTCCCCCTTGGTCAATCAACATCAACACTTGTAGGTAAATTGTAAGAAAGTTGTGGGAAATATGTCGCTAAGATGTGGATGAATAAGAAAAATACTGCTTCTTATTCTTGATACAATACTTTCAAGAAAAAATGAATGGGGGGTTTGAATATGAATCATTACAGTCGTTCCAAAACACATAGAAGGCGTAGCAGAAGAGGGAGAAAAAGAGTAGTTTCCATGATACCGCAGATTTGTATTGTAATTGCGACCTTTGCACTTGCAGTTACCGCTGTCATACTAATTCGAAATTGGAGCCAAGATCTACTTGCTCTTTTTCCTAAATCAATCACGAACTCATCTGAATCGGACATCGATTGGGACCTTGTTTTAATTAATAAATGGAATCCTATTGAATCTGTACCGGAAATAGATTTAATTACATTGTCGAATGGTAAGCAAGTACATGCACGAATTTATCCTGATTTACAGGACATGTTTGACGCAGCGAGAAACGAAGGAGTTTACCCAACTGTGATTTCTGGCTTCCGAACTCGCGAGAAGCAGCAACAACTGTATGATGAGAAACTCGCTGAATGCAAGGAACTTGGAATGTCCCCCGAAGACGCTGTCATTGAGACCGAAAGTTGGGTTGCGCCACCGTCAACCAGTGAACATGAACTAGGAATTGCAGTCGACATCAATGGAGATGGCATCGATTCGACAAATGAGGAAGTCTACCAATGGCTTGCCTCAAATGCACATTACTATGGTTTCATCTTACGCTATCCTGAAGGAAAAACCGACATTACCGGCATCTCCTATGAGCCATGGCACTATCGCTATGTAGGACATGCGGCTGCTGGGGAAATGTATGAACAGGGGCTATGCCTAGAAGAGTATCTATAACTTTTGTAGGAACACATATTTCGCTTGTAAAAATCCACATTTATACCTCCCCAGGAGTTTCTGTCCTTCTAACTTCCTTTGTTTCCACGGTATTTCAGTATGCAATACCAGTTGCACTCCTTCTGCCAATTATATTGACATGGAAACGATATCGAGAGTTTTTTTCAATCAACGCAGATTTGAAGAAACTCAAACATGAATACAGGACTCTAGGACAAGAATATAAAAAATCATTTCGTGAATACTCAATCAGTGCACAATGCGACAATCCTGCCTATGATGGATGGGGCAACAATGGTTGGTTGGACAGTGTCGATCGAGCTCCCTAGTGATGGATGTCCGAAATGGATATCGACCATATGTGCTCTTGCACATTTCTAGCATTGTATTTGTATTTTTCAGCAGAACTCTCAAACATAATCCAAAGTTCATCCTCTGCAAGCACAATTCCCTGTGACATAGGTGGCATCGCAAAACTTGGTGCCACTTGTTCATATCGGTTCTCGTTTACTTCTCCAATATATAATTTTGAATTCGTTTTTCGCCCATAGGAGCTAGACAATATCAGATAATCATCTATAACGGTCATACCCTGCACCTTACTCGGCAATATAACATTCTCACTACTCTGATGTAATGTGATATGGTTCCCTTCACCCTCTATGATTTTATACTGTCGCATCATCGAATGCGTCTCCAAGACAAACTCCCCTACATATAGTTCTCCATCATGAACAGTAAGACACGACGGCGTCAACAAATCACCATCACCCTGATAACTTACATGCATATATTCTTCCTGAGTAATTGTAAATGTATTATCCTGCGGAGTCACATGATGTGCAATCATCTCCTCCACAATTTCCATTGGAATCGCGAGAATATCCTTCCCCTTTCCGGAAACAAAAATCGAATTGCTCATCGAATCATACGCAACACCACCCACATGAGCCTGCAAATCCTGTGATGGATTAGCCTCACTGATCTTAGCGACTGCGACTACTCGATAATCAAACCGATCTATAAACACCAAAAAACACCCATTCTCCAAATATGAGCTGACAATCACATATTCCTCCGACATCGTAATTCCTTGCGGTATTCCATCCCATGTATACGGTATATCCATACCTTTTGCAGCTTCATAAATAGCTTCCATAGATAATGCCTCATTGTAATTTAGTTCTGCTTCAGGCGCTATCGCATACACCTCTGCAACCGTAGTAAATTGTATCGTTAGTACTAGAATAATTGCCAATATCTTCTTCATGTGGTATCCTCGCAAAAATTATTTCAATTGCGCATATATAGCTCTTTCCATGTCTATTATAGCCAATTTTTATATATGATACCATATTTTATTATGCATTATTACTATATCCAAGATTGTTTTCACTTTATTAACAGAATGTTTTCATTTATCTTTTCTACTCCCCTACCATTCCATCTCCATCGTTGTCTTTCATATACTGATACAACCAGTGGTCGGACTTAATCGGCATCGCATATCCTGCTGCCTCTGCTTCCTTGATTGTAACTATTCTGTTTCCATTTGTATCAATTCCTGATAAATCCTGCCCCACATCTTCCTTATCCACTACACCAGCACTTGATTCCTCCGCAGCATTCACCGTTTCCTCGGGATTTTTATTCTCAAATTCATCTATCATTAGATGATCCATAAGTTCATACTCATATCGATAACCACTTGGAATCTGAGTATCTGTTCCTGAATAGGAGATTGTTACCTCTAGATTATCACAACCTCCTGCATCTCTGATTGCAGATTCCATGTAAGCCTGTTCTCCATGTCTATTAAGTACAGAGTCTTGTGGTGTAATATTATACGCATTGGCAACTCCACCAAGTGAATCTGCAATCACATGACCTTGGTCTAGCGTATCTAATTCTGTTCCTGGCACATCAGCCTCATCAGAATAATATCTTCCATCACCATTTACTTCTTCAATGTCTTCATTCTGAAGATTCACCTCTTCTGCCAATACATAGATAAGCTGACCATATTCATTGGTTAATCCCCAATACTCGCGATCGCCAAACCCTATATCTACTGCCACATTGGGTTCCCTATCTCCATTTCTATCTCCGCCCTCAACTTCTATCATTATATAGTCTTCACCTTGATATGTTAGTATCTCTCCTACTATATGATACTCCAGAGCATTCTCAATCTCCTCTTGATCTTCTGTCACATTCTCAGATTGTGTTGTATGTCCTTTTGTTTCACTCACTAACGATATATTACTGTCTGATTGTGGCACCTTTATTTCTAATTCCAATTCTCCACATCCAACTAGTAGCGGAGTCAATGCTAATACACAGATTGCTTTTCTTAGACTTCTCATGTTACAATATCTTCCTTTTCTATCAAATTAATTTCCTGATATATTGTATCAGAGAAGCCCTTGAATTGCTACAAAAAATAAGGGAGTGCTTCGCACTCCCTTATTTTTCTACTCCACGCTCTTCAATGATTCTACCATATGTATTTTCTTCAGTTTTCTCGTCACAATCGTATTGACGATGAACGAGAAGATAAATGTAATAATCGTAGCTAGTATGAAGCATATAGGTGTTGTGTCACGAAGGAACATCACAAACTCCATCTCGACCAAGGTGATGATGAATCTGTGGAGCATGGTTCCTAGAAGTAGTCCGAGTAATGCCCCGAAAAATGTGAGTACCATGTTCTCCTTGAACATATATGCGTTGACTTCCTTATTGGTAAATCCAAGAACCTTCAATGTTGCTAGCTCTCTCTCCCTCTCGGAGATATTGATATTCGTCAAGTTGCCTAATACGATAAATGCAAGTGCTGCCGCGCATGCGATGATAACATATACAATTACGTTGATTCCGTCGATTCTCTTGGTAAGGTCATCGATGGTAGTCTCGAAGAGATAGATTGTTTCTGTCCCTGCAATCCCTGATAGTTTCTCGCGCGTGTTCTCTGCACCATCTGTCAAGACAAGTTGAATTGTATTTCGCTCGGCTGTTTCCCCGAATGCCTCCTCATATGCCTTTTGTGTGAGGAATATCTCATGCTGGATATACCGCTCGTGGATTCCTCCAATTGTGAATGTTTTCGTGACTTCATCTGAGTTCTCTATCCCTATATGATCTCCGACCTGCACATCTAACAATTCAGACAACTTCTCACTGATGAGAACCGTATCGTCTGCTAGCTCCAACTCTTCTCCACTTTGCCGCTCTCTCACTACATTCAATTGTTGATGTGCTTCCAGATCTTCAATCACTTGAACCTGTGCCACGTAGTCTTCCACAACATTTTCTGAAGTAATCACCCATGCATATTCTGCTGTCAACACCGCTGAATCCATCCCCTCCATAGACATTACTTGATCCAACACATCCTGTTTTGTCTCTTCTCCCAGGTCTTCTTCTAGCTTAACTGTCCCATCGTATTGGCTGATATCCTCATACTGAAGAATTATAATATTGGAAACTGACTCACGAATGCCGAATCCTGCAACCAGCAATGCTGTACATCCTGAGATTCCAATTACTGTCATGAAGAATCGCCTCTTATATCGAATCAAGTTCCTTGCAGTCACCTTCGATGTAAATGACATCCGTTTCCATAGGAATGTTATCCGCTCTAGCACTATGGTCTTCCCCATCTTCGGAGCCTTTGGTCTCAAGATTTGGCTTGGTTCCTCACGCAATTGTCCCCATGCAACCACAAATGTGGTTCCACACATCAAGAGAAGGAATAGTACGTTGGCAATCACGATATAGCTCACTGGCATCTCATAATGTAGTGGTGGCAACTCGAAGAGTAACCCCCATGTATTGTAGATTACTGGTGGGAATAACATCATTCCTACCATAGTCCCCACAGCACCGCCTAGAATTGCAGCAATCGCACTATAGAATAGGAACTTCAGTGCACAAGCAAAATTACTGTATCCCAATGCACGTAATATCCCCATCTGGCCTCGTTGCTCATCCACCATACGTGTCATCGTTGTTAGGCAGACGAGAGCGGCCACTAGGAAGAAGAAGATTGGAAATACTGCGGCAATGGCTTCCATCTGAGAGATGGTATCACGATATTGAACACTCGAACTATGCATATCCCGATCCAATATCGTCCATTCGCCTACCTCGAGATTATCTATCTCTGACTTCGCATCCTCTAACTCTATCTTTGCATCATCCAACTCCGACTTCGCATCCGCCAACTCAACCTTCGCCTCACCTAACTCTTCCTGACCCTCGATGCGCCCCTGTTCAAGTTCTGCGACTCCATCTTCGTACTCCATTCTGGCTTCGGTTAACTTCTCATTATTCTCTCGCCAAGCTTCCATCCCACTATCGATTTGTGACTGTGCAGACACACGCTTTGCTTCCAGCTCTGCCTCGCCTGCCGCCAATGTCTCTCGTTGATGGACAATTTCTGCCTGTCCCTCTGCTAGCTGTCTCTCTGTGCTCTCCATAACAGAGGTAATCTGCTGTTGTGCCGCTGTCAGCTCTGTCAATGCAGCTGCAAGTTCAACTTCTCCTACAATTCCTTGCCCTTGCAATGTCGCCATCACAGCATCATATTGCTGGCTTAATGCTTGACGTTCGGTTGTCAGTGTACCCTCTTGTGTCCGCAGAGGTGCGATTGCCGCATCTTTTTCAACTTCAGAAAGTGTAGATGCATTGATCGCATCTATCTCTGCCTGTAATTGCACCAGTGCAACATCGATTTGTGTGGTAGCATTGTGAATGTCTTGAAGTCCCTGAGATGCCGTTTCCAACGATGTCTTCTGAGCATCCAACTCTTCCAACTGTTGTATCAATGCTGGCTTACCATCCTCGTAAGCTTGCTGATTTTGCTCCAACTCGTCTTGTGCAACTTGTAACTGACGTTCCCCTTCCTTCAACTCGTTTGTCGCTGTCGCAATGCTAGCATCTAGCTCTCTCTGTGCCTCTTGCAGCTCTGCAAGTCCAGAATCAAGTTCCCTCTCCCCTGATTCTATCTCATCTAATGCCTCTGCAAGTGATGTCTCTCCATCTGCAATTTCCTCTTCATACTCTAGAATCCCATCTTCGTATTCCTTGACTCCGTCCTCATATTCCCTCAGACCATCCTCATATTCAGCATAACCTTCTTCATATTCCTCCAAAGCATCTGCCCGAATGTCATCTGCCCGTACAACCTGTTGCTTCTCTGCCATTTCCTCCAGCGCTGTCTTTGTGGGCAATAAATACTCAAAATAGTCTATAGAGAATCCATTCAACTCTGCAGCCCCATCTGCCAATAACAAAACACTGCCATAGACATCATTCACGAATGCTGACTCTAGCACATACAAGAAACTTCCCAGCGTTCGATTGTTCAAAGTGCTTTCCCCGCGCTCTGTTGCCAGATAGTCAGGAGATGTCGCAAGCCCTACAACAACAAACTCTGTTACACTCAACTCCTCTGCGATATCGTCACTTGGCAGAGAAACTTGAACCTCGTCTCCAATTCTTAGCCCGTCTGGATTTGCCGAAGATCGCTCGGCGATACACTCATGTTTACCTTCAGGATAACGACCTTCTAGCAATTCAATTTGATTGATTTCCTGTTCCCTTGAATATGAGGTAACCCGCAATACCTGTTCTTGTTCTCCATATGAACCGATTGCATCTACAAACTTTACACCCTCAACCGCCTCAATCCCCGCGACTGTCCGAAGTACCTCTAAGTCCTCATCATCAAATCCATAGTTGGAATAAACCTGAAAATCCATCAACTTATTCTCATCATTATATAGATCAACGCTCTGCCCCATAATCGGAGCCGAAGAACTCACACCAACAAAAAATGCAATTCCGAGTGCAACAATCGCAAATAATGCAATAAACTTCGAAAATGTCTGTCGAATAGTTCGCAGCGCATCTATCCAAATCACTCTACCCATGATGATATCCTCCATCATCTTTCTTTCCTATGCATATTTCTTACCCTATCAGCAGTGCTTCACAAGCACTCTGTATTCTCGGCAAAATCTACCACTCAATCTCTTCAATCGGTAGCGGATTCTCATTCACACGTATGGATGAAATCTTGCCACTCTTTACCTTGATTACCTTGTCCCCCATCGGACACAAGGCAAGATTGTGTGTAATAATCACAACCGCCCGCCCCTGCTCCTTGCAAGTGTCTTGTAGCAACTTTAAAATCTGCTTTCCAGTATTATAATCAAGGGCCCCTGTCGGCTCATCACATAATAACAACTTCGGATTCTTCGCAAGTGCCCTAGCAATCGCCACACGCTGCTGCTCTCCCCCAGATAGCTGAGATGGAAAATTCGCCTTCCTCTCTTCCAATCCTACCAGTGCCATCGTCTTGTCAATATCCAATGGATTCCTACAAATCTGTGTGGCAAGCTCTACATTCTCCTTAGCAGTCAAGTTCTGCACTAGATTATAGAACTGAAACACAAATCCGATATCATGCCTTCTATACTGAGTCAACTCCTTGTCATTCATCTTCTCCACATGACTGCCATCCACAACGATCTCCCCTGAAGTACTCACATCCATTCCTCCTAACAGATTCAGAATCGTACTCTTCCCTGCACCAGATGCACCTGCAATGATAACAAATTCACCCGCTTCAATCTCGAAACTGACTCCCGCCAGCGCCTTAATATCCACCTCTCCAATATGATAAATCTTCTTCACATCTTTAAATTCTATGTATGCCATATCCATTACCTCTCTGAAATTGTTTCTTCCAAATCTTAACCTTCATCCGTATGTTCGTTTCACCATCTCTTCTCTCGTAACTTTATATATTATGCGTACTCATCCACAATATTTAGTCTCTCTATATTGATTTAAGTGGGGATTTTATTTGTGTTTTTAACTAGAATACTTATATTTCTTGCGACGATATATAAATGATATGAGAAATGATGTTTTCCGAAATTTCTATGATTTTATTTTATCATAGAACCAGTCATTTATCCACAGCATTTTTCAACTCCACAGGGTTGTTTCATTAAGCTATGAATTTTCGTCCCCATACCCTATACCTATTTTATTACAACGTTACCACTTACCTTGTGAATAAAAAAAGTGCAAAAAATTCCTATATCAATTTAATGATATAGGAACCTTTTTCAATATTCAATTTAATGACATTGATTTCCAAGCCACCCTTTTTACAGGCACTGTCCTCTATTCATCAATCATCATAGTCTACATCATGCTCCCACACTGTACCATCTGTAGCACTGATTGTGTATTCATATTCCGTTCTTCCAATCTCCCACTCCACTTCATATTCGGCAATTCCATCATCAAAGTCAAACTCACATTTCACGTAACTTGCTTCACTTTCTGTGACTCCTGCATGTGTGAATGCAATCTCTTTTGCCTCTTCTTCTCCAATATACTCCGCAGAAGCATTCGCATCTGGTGATGCTTCAGTTGCAGTCTCTGGTTTGACATCATAACTCTCCATATCATAGTCAAAACCTATAATCTCACCACTAACTGCATTGATTTCATAATCATATTCTGTCGTTCCGTCCCAAAATTCAACTTTATATTCCGCAACTCCATCGTCATAGTCAAGCTTGCAAAGCATATGCGAAACATCGGCTTCGCTTTTTTCAGCATGTGTAAGTGCTATAGACTTCGCCTCTTCCTCTCCAATATAGGCTTCCGTATCGGTTGCATCGACTGGCTGTTGCTCCTCAACTGGTTGTGTCTCCTCTGCCACTGGCAAATCTTTCGTCAGTTGTTGTTCCTCTACCACTGGCTGCTCTTCCTGCGTTGAAGGTGTAGACGCGTTGCATCCACTTAATGCTACTCCAAGAAGAACTGTACAAGATACTATAGTTATTTTTTTTGTTAATTTTACTGATTTCATAATGAACCTCCTAATTTTTATTTGTATAACTTTCTTTGTTGAGTTTATTTTATCTTCCGAACATTAAAATATTATTAATACAATAAAATTTATTTTGGAAATTTCACGGTGAACAAGCAGCCTTCTCCCTCTTCGCTCTCAAGTTCAATTCTTGCATGATGAAGTTTTACAATCTGCGCTACCATAGCAAGCCCCAACCCCATACTCCCTTTTTGGCTTTCTGTACGAGATCGATCCACTTGATAAAACCTTTGCCAGACTCTAGACTGATGCTCTCTTGCAATTCCTATTCCATCATCCTTTATGGACAAAACAATTTCCTCATCTGTTTCACTCAAAAGAACCTCTACATTGCCATTCTTGCTTCTATACCGAAATGCATTACTCAGCAAATTAGCAAGTAGTCTCGTAATCATCGCCTCATCAAATGCTCCGTTTATATTCGATGCTATTTCATATGTCATATTAATATCGGAAGGGGCAATCAATTGATGCTCTTCACAAGCTTCTCTAACTAGATTACTCAAGTTGATCTTCTTGAACTCTACTTTTTCAACTCCTCTATCAAGACGAATAAGATTAAGCAACTCCGATATAAGATTTGACATCTTTACAGCTTGCCTCTGCACTGTTTCAAGCGCATCCTCCTTGTCTTCTAGTGTAATCTTCTCACCAATCGCATATTCGCACTGTGCCATAATAACCGCTGTCGGCGTTCTAAGTTCATGAGAAACATCTGATGTAAATTGTTTCTCCGCTTCAAAGGCTCCTTCTAATCGCTCAAACATTTTGTCGAATGTCTCCGCTAGCTTATATATCTCTGGACTTCCCCCTTTTAGGTCAATACGTAGAGCAAGATTCTCGCTTTCACTTATTTCTTCCGCTGTATTTACAATTTTATCAATAGGACGGAAGGTATGCTTTGCCACAAGATAACTACCTAATGCAGCAAGTAAAATGAAAACTGGCAGAGAGAATATTGCCATCTGCAAAATATTACTAGTGGCTGTTGCAACTTCATCTATTTCGATTATGCCACGTATCCAAACCAAAGAGTGTGAATCTTCCACCGATGACAATCTATCATAGATATAGTAATGTGATTCACCAACAGTAAACTCTGTTATTTCTTTATCCCGAAGCGGTTGCATCTCAAGACCTTCTTCTGGAAAATCACCTGCAATATATTCACCATCATAGGTGTATAAAATTGTATATACACCTTTTTTGAAAAAATCCACATCGTCAGTATCAAATTCACCATCATCGAATTCAAGTTCACCTGAATTATCATCAACAACTTCCTGTAGTTGGGCTCTGCTATTCGACGAGATAATATTTTCGCTTAACGTAAACATTAGTCCGATTAGAACCCCTGCCATCACTAGCATAAGTAATGCCGTAAAAAGTGTAAGTTTTACTTTAGCCGATACCTTTTTCATCATAATAAACTCCCCTTTCCCAAAACTGGCAATTTGATCCTAAATGGACAAATTGCCGTGTGAAAAATTCTATTTTTCACACTAACTCCCGAAGCACATAACCGCTGCCCCTTACTGTATGAATGAGTTTGCTATCATAGCCGCTGTCTATTTTCTTGCGAAGATACGTGATATATACATCTACTACATTTGTACCACCTTCATAGTCATAGTTCCAAATATGATTCTCAATCTTCTCCCTTGAAAGTACAATTCCGACATTGTACATCATATATTTTAGAATTGCATATTCTTTTGCCGATAGATTAATTATTGTGTCCCCTCGTTTTACAATATGGGCGCTAATGTCTATAGATAGATTCGAGAGTGTTAATACATTTGTACTATTACCTGATTTCATTCTTGTCATAACCCGAATTCGCGCCATTAACTCATCAAAAGAGAATGGCTTCACAAGATAATCATTTGCACCCAAATCAAGCCCTTTGACCCTGTCCGATATGGCATCTCTTGCTGTCAGGAAAATCACGGGTGTTTCTATACATTTTGACCTCATTGCTCTAATCACTTCATATCCATCCCGTTTCGGCATCATGATATCAAGTATTACTGCATCATAATCAACAGCGGCAATATAATCAATCGCTTCTTCTCCATCAAAACAACTATCAACCGCATATCCTTCAGATGTTAATTTTTTTGTGATGATTTTATTCATATCTCTCTCATCCTCTGCTAGCAAAATTCTCATAAACATCCTTCCTTTCACTGGTTTTAGCCCTATTTTACCACATATTTATTAAAATTTAATTAGAATTATATCCTTTGGCTTCTAGTTCTCTATTCAGCTTGATTTTCTATGCATACGATTATAAAATAATACGTAGGAAAAAAATTATTAATTTACTACATAAAATGCCACATGATTGTTTATACCATTCAATATAAAGTGAAAGGACATTTAAATATGAATCAAGTACTCGTACTAGGAACAGGCGGAACCATCGCCTCCACCACAACTGATAACGGGCTCACCCCTAATGAATTTTCATCCGAAATTGCGCGCGAGCTAGAATTATTCCAACCTCATTTTGATATTACGTTTGAAAATATTATGAATCTCGACAGCTCCAACATCCAATCCGAAGAATGGCTGACCATAGCACGCACTTTGTATGAGAATCTGCCAATATACGAAGGAATCATCGTTCTTCATGGAACCGACACCATGGCATATACCGCTTCCATGATTAGCTACATGCTACAGGGTATAAATAAACCGATTGTATTTACAGGCTCCCAGACACCTGCTGGAACAACCTATAGCGATGCCACCTCCAATCTAGCAACCGCATTCGAAGCAATCGCGAAACATGTCGCAGGTGTGACAATTGCGTTTAACAACAAGCTCATCTGTGGAACACGTGCCGTCAAAGTTCGCACAAAAGGCTTCCATGCATTTGAAAGTATCAATGCTCCTTATCGAGGAGAAGTATTCGCCGATGGGCTAGAAGTCTATCCTTATTCTTCACCAAAAGATGCTAATACTGACTTTATTTTACAAGACAACATCTGCAACGATGTCTTCCTATTAAAATTAATCCCCGGCACCAACCCGTTGATATTTGATGCCATCACTAATCTCAACTACCGTGGAATCGTCATTGAAACCTTCGGTGCTGGTGGCATGCATTACATCCGCCGCGACCTCTTGCAATCTATTGAACGCTTAATTAATCGTGGAATCGTAGTCGTTATTTGTAGCCAATGTCTCTATGAAGCAAGCAACCTCTCCATCTATGAAGTCGGCAAGAAGCTACTCTCTACAGGCGTTATTCCAGCTGGTGATATGGCAACAGAGGCTATTGTTACGAAATTAATGTGGACACTTGGACAAACAAACGAAGTGAAGAGAATCAAAGAGATGTTTGAGAGAAATTATGCCGGTGAGATTGCAATCGATTAGCTTATTCTTGTATTTTTTCTAATAGCGCCTCTTGTAATACCTTAGAAAAATTTATATTTTTATCTAATGCAGCATAATTCAACCATGCTGGTATAGTCAACGTTTTTTTGACAGATTTATCAAAATGTACTTTTGCATATTCAATAACATCAACTGTTACAATATTGATAAATGCACCATCTAATGAAACTTGTAAATCATACGCAATTTCTTCTATTTTAATATCTGAAATCGCGGTCGGTTGTGGAATTTCCTTATTTTCTCTTTTTAAAGTATATAGATAACCCGCAAGACAATCTACGGCTTCATTCATTGCTTGTTCAATAGATTCTCCACAAGTAGAAAGCCAATTCAGATCTGGAAATACAACCGAATATAAATTTTCTTCTTTATAAAAACACGCTGGATACATAGATAACATAATACATCTCCTTTTTCAGAAGCAGGATTACCTTAATCCTGCTTGTTTTAAGATGGATATTTCGGTACCTTTTGGCAAATCTTTACCATGAAATGGTATTGTTACCTTTCCCGATTTTTCTGGATGAATATATTGCCTATGTGAACCAACTTGGTTTTTAAGTAGCCATCCATCAGCAAGGACAATTCGTTCCATCTCTAACGGTTTCTTAGGCATAGTGTTATACCTCCTTGCTAGAATATAATAACATGCAATACGTGTTATTGCAACACGTATTGCATGTTGTGCAGAAAAAAGATGCTACACACATCGTGCAACATCCTTCTTATCATTTTTCAATTTATGGATTCATAAAATTCACTTCCGCCATCATTACCAATTCCCCATCCTGCATATAATATCTGAAAATATTATAATACCCATTCTTGGCAAGATTTGCATAATATTCTTCCATTGCTATCTGCTTATATCCATTTGTCGCATCCACCAAAATAATCACGTCCTCCGCTTGCTCCGTGGTCAGGGTATACCCTTCGCGACTTTCTGGCAGAAACGTAAATCTTTCCGAGGTATCTGTTTTCGTCTCATCTTCCTCATACAAGGTAAGTTGTGTTGTATAAACATCATCTCTAAAATCCATAGCCGAGACACTAGCTGCGAACACTGTAACCCCTGGACGCGCCGCTACTTCTTCAATTAAAGCTAGATACTCTGATGTCTCTCCACTAGCCTCTGCTTCTTCCGTTTCTTGTGAATCCGTAGCTTCTTCTTGTGCAGCTTCGCCTTGCTCTGAACTCTCTTGCTGAGTTTCAGCCTCTCCACTTGCTTCTTCCCCAGCTGCACATGCAGAAAATGAAAACATCGTTAGCATTGCAATCAGCAGAATATAAATTCTTTTCTTATTTGATTGTATCATACATCTCTCCTTTGGTTATTTCTTTTCCAATGAATTATAGCAAACCGCTCTATTTTCCTCAAGAAAAATTTCCTCACTCTTCTAATCGTACAAACCATTCCCATCCGTCTAAGTACACCGTATCGTCACTTGGATCATAATATCCACCAGAAAAATCATATCCATTTTTATCTGCTTCTAGCATAAAGCTGTCATCTGAAAAATAATACATAAAAGTCCCTGTTACAGAATCTCCTTCACTGTATTGGAAATCAAAACTGCCATCTTCGTAAAATGTGACCATACTATCCGAAACGAGGGATTCCCATGTTCCCACAATAGCTACCTCGGCACCAACTTCACTGTTGCTATCATATGAATCGTCACCTACGGTCCTATAAAACCAGCCAAATTCCTCTAACTTGAATGTGTCGTCAGAAGGGTCGTATTCTGCATCTATATCACTTCCAGTATAATCGTACATTGTCAATAATGTGTCATCTATCATATATGTGCCATATTGAGAAGAAACCGGGGTGTCTATCACATAGCCACCATATTCATCAAACTCAACCACAACGTCATTTCCATTCTCCCATACACCCACCATTCCAGTGTCGAAAGCGTATTGATAATCTTCATCGTATTCGCTCTCCTCTTGCTGATCAACTTGTTCTGGTAGCATATCTTCCGTAGCACGATAAAATGTCCCGCTAAGACCCAAGAAAGCCATGGTATCTTCTTCACTATTATACTCACCTGTATAGCTTGAACCATCATTGAAGCCTAAGATTAGATATTTATCATCTAAGTCAAACCACCCTTCCACATAGACCTCTCTCTCATTGTAAGTAAAATCACCATCTTCCTCAAAATGAAGGTATAGCACGCCATCTTCATTTAGCCAGTATCCATGGATGAGCTCTTCGGAGTAATCCTCGACTTGAGTCTCCTCCTCCGTATTGCTGTCTTCAACTGGAGCTTCGCCACAAGAAGAAATCGTCATTGCAAGAAAAATGCTTAGAATAATTAGTATCCATGTTGTAACAAATGTTTTTTTGTGTTTCATAGTACCCTCCGTTCCACCATAATCGGTCAATTAAATTTGTTTTGCTATCATTTCACTTTATTATAATCCTATTGTACCAAGTCGCAAACTCAATAGCTAGTACAAGTTAGCAAGTTTATAAAAATTCAAAATAAGAGAAGGCAGCTATTAAGTATACTTAATAGCTGCCTTCTCTTATTTCTTTTTCTAAACTCTCTATTATGCCTCTGTTAATGAGATGCCAAATGTTAGGAATCCGTTATAAACACCATCACCTAAATTCTCAAAATCATCGATAAATAGGAATCTGTTAATATCGGTTACTCCATCCTCATTATAGTCTGTATAAGTTCCATCGTACTTGAATGCGGCCAAAACATCACCGATTGCATATGGATCTCCTGCTTTACTTCCAAAGCTACTGCTATAAATCTCGTATGCTGCTTCTACATTCTCTTCATTTACTAGTGCCAATGTGTTCGTCACATCCCCATATCCTGCTCCGTCAAGTGAAATGTTGATTTTCTGACCATCTGGGATAAGGTCTACTTCTTCTAACTTCATACTAAATGCAAACTCTGCCATACCATCTGCATCCACATGAACATCTGCAGGGATATCTACTGTAAATACTGGTGCTGGATTCTCAATTACCATTTGTACCTCTGCACTCGCACTTGTTGTCATTGTGTCTCCACCTACATTTGCTGCTGAAACTGGTACCGATGTTCCTACTACTGCTACTGCGATTAATGCTGTTAATAATGCTTTTTTCATTCTGATCTTCCTCCTAATATTTTACTTTTTTATTACATCAAGCAGTTCTACTGCTGTGTAATTTAGTCATGTGTCTACCTCTAATTCTTCATTATGAAACAATAAGCTTTGTGTTTATCACTGCATTATTTAAAGGTGACATGTCGTCGAGCGAATAAGCAGCTACCCGAATTTCAAGATTATATTCGCCTGCTTCTATACTATTTGCAATCTCTACTTGCTCCACCGCCATACCTGGTTCTATTAGATTCGTAGCCCCCAGCTCTACACCTTCTTCCACAATCTTAAACGTATACGAAATGTAACAATCATTCTCTTGTGGATTCGGTAATGTTACTTTCAGAATATCCGTCTGCGAATTATATCGAAGATCTGTGTAATACGGTACTTTTATAGATTCTTCTTCCGTTTCAGCCGATAGAGACTGTAGCTCTCCCGACCATTCAATCGCACCATCATCTACCACCATCTGCACCGAAGACGAAAGCGGAACTTCCTGCTGCCCTATGTCTACTATGGCATTTGCCTGATTTGCGATATACCACACGTAAAAAACAACGGCTGCTACAATAAATACTGTTGCTATAATTATAATTTTCTTCCTATGAACAAAACTTTCATTTAATGTCTGTCTCATGCTTGCAACTCCCCTATATATTCTCAATTCTCTTTGTATTTACACTATATATTTTTCAGGATCTAATAACAAGCAAATAACTGTAAATCTTAGGTAAAGCATTTGTAAAAGCACAATGCTTAATAAAATGCCAAGAATTTTTTCCCTCGGAATCAGAATAATATTTCATTTAAATACTTGACAATATGGAATAAAACCCATATTATATATGTAAGGGAGTAAGCAAATGAATGAATTTGAAATTATTTTATATACTAAAGACAACGGAGATATTCCTGTAGATGAGTTTATAGACACTGTAAACGAGAAAATGCAGGCTAAAATAGCTATGGGGATGAAGTTATTAAAAGTCAACGGGAATCAACTTAGAGAGCCTTATACAAAACATTTAGAGGACGGAATATTTGAACTTAGGGCTAAAGTCGGAAATGATATATCAAGAGTATTATATTTCTTTGTAATCGGTAGAAAAATAGTATTTACAAACGGATTTATCAAAAAGACGCATAAGACCCCTAAAAGCGAAATAGAACTTGCTAAAAAATATCGAAATGACTATTTGAACAGAGAGGAGTGATAATTATGCGTGACGATTTTGATAGACTGCTTGAAAAACACATGAAAAACCCCGAATTTAAAAAAGAATACGAAGCACTTGAGCCGGAATTTAATATTATTCAAGCGATTATTGATGCGCGAAAAGCAAGCAGAATAACTCAAAAGGAGCTTGCAGAGAAAACTGGCATCAATCAGGCTGATATTAGTAAATTAGAAAATGGAAATGCAAACCCTACTCTCGCTCTACTAAAAAGACTAGCAGAGGGTATGGACATGACGTTAAAACTCGAATTTGTACCCAAAACAGCAAAATACAAATAAATAACTAGGTACTCTTAAAGCCATTACATGACTATTCATCTTGTAATGGCTTTTAATTGCAACACTCTATTTATTATTAATTCTCCCCAAATATAGCAAACCTGTTTTTACCGCTGCCTTTTGCCACATAGAGGGCTTTATCTGCTTTTTCATACAGCGTGTGGAAGTCCGTGCCGTGCTCTGGGAAGAATGCTACACCAACACTTGCCGATACTTGGACTTGCACATCGTCATTTCCATATTCTTTGACAAGTGCCGTGCACACTTCAGTTGCTTTTTGTTCAATGAAATCAGCATTCTTGCAGTCGTTTAGGAAAACAAAGAACTCATCTCCACCAATTCTGCCGACAATATCTCCGCTGCGGAATACACTCCCCAGCGTTTCACCGATGTCTCTTAGGCACTTATCACCACATATATGTCCGAGGTTGTCGTTGACTGCTTTGAAATTGTCAATATCGATGACGAGTAAGGCACACTTTTCACGCTCTGACACAGTAAGCAGATGATTTCTAATATAGTTCTCTGTCGCCGCTCTATTATAAACTCCAGTAAGCGTATCCACCTCCGATTTTTCTAATAGTGCAGTTTCTTCGATTTTGCGTGTGGTGATATCAAGCATCTTGCCGACGATACGCATTTTATTGTTTTCACTATCTATAATCGTTTCATAGGTGTAGTGATACCACGCCACCTCACCATCTCGCATTGTCTAATTCACAACAGTTTTTACGAAAGATTTTAAAAGCCAATAAAATAACCTCCTTCATATTTATAGTGATAAAACTGACAGTGACTGGTCATCTGGCAAAATCGAGTCAACTTTGGAAGAGATAAGTTTACGGGCTACAGTATGCGCCATTCATTGATGCCTTAACAGATGACCGACAACATATAAATATGCGAGGTCGCCGCTATACAGCCCCGCCACTCACCTCTACGTGTTCTGTAGTGTGTCAGTCTTATAAGGTAACTATAACAGAAGGAAGAAGAATAATAAATTAGATAGTGAGAGAACCAATCAAGTTTCATGACGCATTGGTGTCTTTCGCAGAAAGACGGTAAATAAATATGTGAATAATACATCGTTGTACCTCTGCATCAGGGAATACAGCGTTAATAGTTCTTTGAACTCGGGAAGGAGCCCATCAACACAGAAGAAAGGAATCGCCTACACCTCTATGTTTCAAGTTATTTAGTATTCCAAACCAACACTTGGAGAGTTCGCTAGATCCAAGTGTTATACTTAAGATATCTTTTGTTCCATCCAATGTTACACCAAGTACAACATGTGTTGCTCGATTATTAATTCTTCCATCCTCTCTTATTTTGTAATGGATATCTCGTGCAGACAACCACAAGCATACAAGGAGATAATTTTTTTCAATTCCAGATATATCTCGTTACTGTTTATTATATCAGAGTGATGCATCCATTTCTGTTTCCAAAAGTTCCCGTAGTACATCCTTAAACCCTTCTTTGAAGAAAGTGTAAATACCCCCACATTTTGACTATTATATTCTGCTATTATCTGTCGTAATTAGCCTCTTACAATTGCCCCAAAAAGCTCTTCCATGAGAATATTAGTTATTTATCTAATTATTCCCAAGAAAGAGCTGTTTATTTTCAAAAACACAAATTTTTTACCTTTTTATTTGCAGGCTATGATTTAACATTTTATCATAGAATACATTATTTACAGAGTTTTTCACAGACTCTCAAAAGCGATGCCTTATTATTATCTCTACTGAAAGAACAATGCTATCAAATCAATGGCTATTCATAAATCTTCGTTTGTTCTTGGCATATATCGCAACTTGGTATAAGTTTAAACTTTAGTTAATATAAGGTACCGTTATTTGAACAAGATAAACTCAAACTCTTGTTTATTCTTGTTAAAACGGAACTTCCATAATATTGTGTTCCTGTAGCACTTGCTTTAGCAGTATTTCCACTATAGCTACTAGTTTTGTTAGTAACCTTCCATGCAGAACTGTAAGAGTTTGCCGTCACAAATGAAGAAGTACATCGCGAGTAAGTTCCGTTGTATTCAAAAGATCCAGATACCTTAACATACCACATAGTAGCACCTGAGGAATTTTTATAAAGGGTTGTTTTACTTCCCTTTTTGGTTGTCATAGCACTATAGGATTTAGGATTCATAGGTTCAATTGTATTCTCTTCAATAATCGTTTCGCATATTAATTCATTATCTATAACTACAGTATATGAAGATACCACATTACTGTTACTGTCAGCAGCTGAAGCTTCTTCTGTACAATTAAATGAAATTATTATAATCATACATATAAATATAAAAAATTTTCTCATTATCATTCCTCCTCAATAAGTGTTTCCTCGTTACAAATTATTGTTTCTTGTACTTCTTTATATAAATTATAATAAAACCCCCACCTAGAGATAGCAACAACTAAAATGGCTATCACAAGTCCTATTATAAGAAATTTCACTTTTCTTGCAATATTTAGCGAATAACTCAAATGACTCACATCGACTTCGGAAAGATAGCGAGCGACGATTTCTTTGGGTTCACCTACTATAAGAACTAAATCTTCTCTTGATATAGTACTATCATTCTCGTTTAATACTTCGTTGATGGTTTGTGAAATATCATGCAACAACTGTCTTTCGGTTTTACTATGTAAGGGGAGTAGTGACTTTAGTTCTCTCATATAAGCATTAATACTTTTATTTTTTTTCGACATTATTTTCCCCCGTATGTGTGTTTAAAACACTTTGTATTCCTTTATTAGTTAACCAATAATCCTCAATTAACTGCTTATAACGTTCTATTCCTTTTGGTTCAATATGGTAATAAATGTGCACCAGACGCTTATTTGTTTGTACTTTATAGTCAGAGATACATTGGTTATCAATTAACTTATACAAAGCGGGATACAATGAACCTACTGGAATAGAAATTACATTATTTGATTGTTTTTTAATTGTTTGAGAAAGTTCATAACCGTAAAAATCTTTTTGATTTAAAAGATGTAAGATTAATAATTCTACGGAACCTCTACGAAAATTACTTTTTATTTCATTCATCATCTACCACCTAATATAATTGTAACATAAGTATATACAAAAGTAAATATATAGAAAAACTAAATAATAGTTGACAACATATATTCTCTTTGATATTATGAATTTATAGAAAGTTTTGAGATGTATTTTCAGTATATTTTGATAAAAAGGAGTTGTATGATAACAGGAAAGTGATTAAAGTATAAAAATTGAGAGGACAGGGCTATAGGCTTATGTATAGTTATTACCCATTTTATTAAGATTAATTATAATTGCATGCAACTTTAGACTTTTCAAATAAAACAAAGTTTATCAATATACAAAATACAGATGTTATACCCAATACTGGGATTAACATAACTCATCTAGTTGCAAATAGATGAGCATTTCTTTCGGTTGCAAACGAAAGAAAAACACTAAAGAAAAGTATAGAGAAGAAGCAGTGTCTTTGGACATCAGACTCTGCTGATATCATACCGAAAGATAACCTATATGAAAATGAAACTATTAACTGTATAGAGGAAAAAGGATGGGGGAGTCCCCTTAGATGTTCACCTACCTCTATAACCATAAAAAGAATAAGTCTATAACCTGTTTTTATTAGGCTATAAACTTATTATACGAGGAGAAAAGAATGAAGAAATTAAACAAAGAACAGCAAAAGAAAGTAGTAGGAGGAGCTAGTGGTTATTGTAAGGTATGTGGTAGAAAGGAAAGTTGGGGTAATACACCAAAATGGCTAATGAGTTTTTTCCACACTATCGATTTTGGTCACGGTTTTCAGTAGAGAAATTTCAGGGGTTTAATTAGGTATAGCATAATTTCTTAAAAATAAGTGTGCGAATTAGAATATCTCTATTTGCACACTTGTTTTTAAATAATACTGAAAGTATAGGTGGGGAATATAATGAAACAAGGAATAATAAATCCAAAAATAATATCTAGAATATTAATGCTGATATATGATATTTTATCTGTATATATTTCTAGTTATCTTTCTATATATGTAAGATTCGCATGGGAAAAGAGCATAGAAAGTATGACATATTGGCAGAATGTATCACAATCGATTTTCATTACTATCATTTTAACTATTATGTTGTTTGGATTTTTGCGTTTGTATTCAAAATTATGGGCATATGCAGATAGTTTTGATTTTTTAACTATTATTGGGGGTGGAATATGTGCCACTATTATACATAGTACGGTGTTATTTGTAACACATTTTGTACAATATAACACATTAGACTTTTATATTGTGCCAAGGAGCTATCATCTTTTTTACTTAATAATAATAATAGCATTTGTGTCTATAGGTCGTCTAGGGGTACCCTTTCTCGGTAAAATACTGAAGAGAAACCTACAGAAACATAAAGGGAATCGTGTTATGGTGATTGGTGCTGGTGATGCTGGGAATATTCTAATTAGAGAAATAAAAGACAGCAGGTATGTGAAAAAAAGGGTTGTTTGTATCATAGATGATGATGTGAAAAAAATAGGAAATTATATTCAGGGTATTAAAATTGTAGGAGGAAGAGACTGCATACTTAAATATGCAGATTGTCTTAAGATTGACGAAATAATCTTAGCACTTCCAGCTGCTTGTGAAAAAGACACTAAGGAAATTTTAGATATTTGTAAGGAAAGTAGGTGCAAATTAAAGATTTTACCTGGTATATATCAAATAGTCAATAATGAAATAAATATTAATCGGCTAAGAGAGGTTGAGTTAGAAGATTTGCTTGGAAGAAGCCCTATATATACAGATAATAGTACTATAGAAAATAGTATTCGGGGACAAACTGTTTTAATTTCCGGCGCTGGGGGCTCAATTGGAAGTGAACTATGCAGGCAAATTGTAGCTAAACATCCAAAAAAAATGGTATTACTAGATATTTATGAAAATACAACCTATACTGTTCAGCTTGAATTAGAAGAAAAATTTCCGGATTTAGAGTTAATAGTTCGGATAGGTAGCGTCAGGGATTCTAGTTTAATATGTAAAATCTTTGAAGAATTTAATCCGGATATTGTATTCCATGCAGCAGCACATAAACATGTTCCCTTAATGGAAACGAGTCCAAACGAAGCTGTTAAAAATAATGTTCTTGGAACATGGGAGATTGTTAAAACTTCTATATCCTATAATGTCAAAAAATTTGTGCTAATTTCTACTGATAAAGCAGTAAATCCTACAAACGTAATGGGAGCCACTAAAAGAATATGTGAGATGATGATACAGTATTACAATGGAATTACTAGTACAGACTTTGTAGCGGTTCGATTTGGAAACGTGCTAGGTAGTAATGGGAGTGTGGTTCCCATTTTTAAAAAGCAAATTGAAAATGGTGGACCGTTAACGGTTACAGATACTAAGATAGAGCGCTATTTTATGACTATTACAGAAGCAGTTTCACTTGTGTTACAAGCAAGTGTACATGCTCAAGGTGGAGAGATTTTTATTTTGGATATGGGGAAACCAGTTAAAATCCTAGACATGGCAGAAAACTTAATTAAGCTATCAGGATTGCGACCTTATGTTGATATTGATATACAAATTGTAGGAATGCGATCTGGTGAAAAATTATATGAAGAATTGTTAATGAAAGAAGAGGGGCTGAAGGAAACAGACAATAAATTAATCTATATTGGAAAACCGATTGAGTTTGATAAGAATTATTTCATACAACAACTTAAAGAACTTGAGGAATATGCCAATAGAGAATCAAAAAATATAAGAGAAATAATTAAGAATATAGTATCTACATATGAATTTAATTGAAGTATTGTACATTTAAAACTAATAAACTATAAATAAGCAAATTTGAAAAGTTGTACAAAAATTACTTTGTGAATATCTATATATTGTATTTGTTTTTTTGTAACACACTATATACAAGTTGGCTTTTTGTGCTTTACGATTAGGGTGTCAAAAGACACAATATAAACGGACCAATATTAGTTGTACCTTGAAAATTTAACACGAGTTGGGTTGGAAATGATTAAAAGAGCTAAATTCATGCAGAAGTTCATGATTCCCCTATAGCACTTTACGCTATTTTTGATTTTCAGTACATTGATTCAAGCTATTGGAGTAATCCAATAATTTTTGAAAGTCTAAAGGGGCAATCTTAAACCCGAAGTAAAGACGAGTTGGATATTTACCATGTGTCGGTATTTTATCCACATGGTAACGTCGACGTAATAGTGATGGAATTGCTTCTACACCGTTTTGAAAGCGAGCATACTCTGCAAACTCATCTGTCTTTATATACTGTGTTTTGCACGAACAACTGCTTTCCATGATACCTCTTTATGAACCTTATACTTTAAGAAACGTGATTTACATCTATCTTTATAAGGGCAGATATGACATTCTTCTGTTTTAAAATAAGCAATAGAGCGATTATTATAAGATTCATATATGCAGTGCAATGGTGTACAACCATTGGCACACTTCAAAAGAAAATGTCCATCTTCTGAAAACTCGAAATCAGCATATATTTCATCAGGACTGCGACCAGTAAAGTTTGTTGTTATCAGTTTCAGGTTATTTGATGTTGCTAGTTTTGAATTATCTCCACAACTATTGGCACCATCTGCCATGAGGAATGAACCGTCTTGAAAGTTGTTTTGATTTTCTAGATATACTTTCATAAACTGATGATCAGCATATGTATTTTGTTCATATGCATAATCTGTAATTAAACTTCCATTTTAACCAACTGATTCTACAATATTCCCAACATAACTTAAATATCGATTTCCAGATTTATAGAGAAACGTCGCTTCAGGATTAGCAGGATTTAAAAGTACCTCCAATGAATTTTCGACATCTTCTTTCTTGCGAAAACGCCTTGTTCCGTCGTGGTGGAAGACGGTTCGCTCTTTAAAAGCCTGATAAGAAATTGATATTCACTGGTATCATCAAAGTTTCCTGTTTGATTACGTAAGTCAATCAATACTTCTGCGTCCTGCATAATGATTTGCGTTTTTTCAATTGGGTCGCCCTCACGTTGATAATAGATATATTGATTGTAATCATCTTTCTCAATGTAATGACGTAGGCTCTCGGGTAACATCATTTCTCGTTTCACCATAATCTTTGCAAGGTTTGCTACACAGGTATAAAATAACTCAAGCAAAGATAGATTCTTGATATTTGCTGCAACCATAAGGCTATCCATGCGTTGCATAGTTGGTGAGATTTTCATAAATGCTGAAATTTCCTTTGCCATCTTTACGATGCAATCATGTATGAGGTCAACATTGTGCTCCGTTTCATAGGCTAAAACTCTGGCTCTAAAACGACTGAGTGTTCTATCACTCAGTGGTTGTTCCTCGAAGCTAGTGGTGTGAAGTGCATACTGGTAACGGATATCAAACATAAGTGCCTCCACTAGTTCGTCATCCGTGTCGCCAAGTGCTTCTTTAATAATCAGTGCTCCTACAATGACATTGATCGGGGTATTAGGACGCGATGCCTTTGTACTGTAAAGTGGAGAAAAAATAGTTTCATCAATCGCTGGGAAAATTTTTTCGGCAAAAACTTTCGCCCACGATTTCTCTAGCATTCGTTTTTCACGTTCTGTGAGATTGAATGTACTGTCATTTAAAGATAGTTGTTGATGATTATTTGCAACAAAAGCCATGTTGTCACCTCCATATTTGATAATATCATTATACCAAATATAGCGTGATTTAGATATATCGTGTTAAGTTTTCAAGGTACAAATTTATATCAAAGGTCATTGACCTTTTGACATCCTAATTGTTTTATGTAACAAAATACGAATTTGCTTATTTATAGTAATAAAATTAACTAATGCAAAGGTGATAAAAATGAATGTAATAAAACAACACGATGAACAAGATTGCGCACCAGCATGTTTAGCAATGATTGCTCGATACTATAAGTGCAAATATGGAATAGCATATCTGAAAGAATTAACCCAAACAGATGTTAATGGTACAAATGTGTATGGAATAATTGATGCTGCAAAAAAAATCGGGTTAGTAGGAGAGGCTTTGGTAGGTACTTTTGAAGAACTAAAAGCAGATGCTGAAAAAAAAATTGAGATTCCATTCATTGCACATATATTAAATGAAGATGGAATAGGACATTATGTCGTGGTATATAAAATTACAAATCGATATGTCCTAATAGCCAATCCAGCAAAAGGAAAAGAGAAATATACATGGTCAAAATTTGAAAAGCATTGGTCTGGTTATATGATATCCTTTAAAAAGAGTGAGGATTTTAAAAAAGTCATTATGAAAAATAAAAGTTTACGAATTTTTTCTAAGATTATATGTAAACAAAAAAAATATTTTTTGAGTATGTTATTATTATCTGCAGTAATGTCAATAATGGGAATTGTAAGTACATTCATTTTTCAATTGATAATAGATAATTTTTTAAATACAAGTGACAGCAAAACCGAGTTATACAATACAATAACTACTATCTTAAATATTGAATATGGTGGATTGCGCTTAACTAGTATTATGCTAGTACTAATAGGTTTATATTTTCTTAACCTCTTGTTAAAAATATTGCAAAGTTTTTTGTATGCAAAACTTGAAAAAAATATAGATTTTGAAATAATGAGTACATTTTATCAACATTTAATTAATTTACCTTTATCCAGCATTCAAAAGAGGAAATTGGGTGATTATTTAACAAGATTTTATGATGTAGAGAAAATTAGAAATGCTGTTTCAAAAATTGCTATTTCTTTTCCTTTAAATTTGATGATTAGTATATTAGGGGGTATCTTACTATTTAACCAGAGTAAAAAATTATTTTGTGTAGCAAGTATTATTATTATTATATATTTTATTGTAGCATGTATATTTGTAAAGCCACTAAGAGCCATAAGTTATAAATCCATGGAATCAAATGCGAAAGTTCAATCATATTTTAAAGAAACTATCGAAGGTGTAGAAACAGTAAAAATATTTAATGCAGAAAAACTTGTCGTATTTAAACTAGAAAAAAAATTAAAAGAAATGGTATCGTGTATTTTTAAATATAATATATTTAAAAATACACAGACCTCATTATTGGAGGCCGTACAATCTATTGGAATGGTAATAATTCTCTGGTTGGGGTTTGGAATGGTAATAAATAAAACAATCACACTAGGAATGCTAGCGACCTTTGTATTATTATTGTCTTATTTGTTGTTACCTGTAAAAGAAATATTAGATACCCAACCAATTATCCAAGAAGCAATTGTAGAAATGGCTCGCATAGAAGATATGTCATGATATAATAAAGTTGTAACACTAGTGGCTTATAAGATATAATAATCTCA
>CAYIZP010000022.1:0-46503 GCA_964367905.1 uncultured Lachnospiraceae bacterium | reverse complement strand
CTAACTACTTATATACAGTGATATCAAAGGAACGATACACCGCTTCTCTTGCCTCTTCTTTTGATTTAAACTCTCCCTTTTCAATCATCTGTGCCAACAGATTCCCGATTGCCGTTCCCTCCGTCGGTCCGGCATGAACTTCCTTGTTTGTTGCCTTTGCAGTGAGGTCGTTCAGATATGCTGCATTTCCCCCACCACCTACGATATGAATTCTACCATAAGTTCTTCCCGTAGATGCTTCTATGTCCCGAATTGCACTCGCATAACACTCAGCCAAACTAGCATAAACCACCGTTCCAATCTCACCTACAGATTCAGGAACTTCCTGGTTCGTCTCACGACAATATTTCTTAATTTCCTCAATCATATTATCAGGTGCCATAAAACAATGTGCAGTCACATCGATTCTAGACGGAAAATCTTTTTGCTCTTCCGCCATTGCACAGATTTCAGCGAAACTATATCGTTTTCCTAAATCTCGTCTTACCGATTGTATCATCCACAATCCCATAATATTCCTTAAATAACATATGGTATCTCCATAGCCGCCTTCATTGGTAAAGTCATTGACTCTACTAATCTGGGAACAATCCGCAAACTCTCGCTCTACCCCTAATAAAGACCATGTACCCGAGCTGATATAGACAAAATCATCATCATTGGCAGGCACAGCTAGAATTGCGGATTCTGTATCATGAGTACAAGGCAACACAACTTCCATATCGAAACCAAACTCCTCCACGAGTTCTGGTTTCAACCCTCCCAAACTACTACCTGGCTTGCGAATTTCTTGAAAGATTCTCCTAGGAAATCCCAACAAACCAATTAATTCCTCATCCCATTTGCCCGTGCTCGCATTAATTAATTGTGACGTTGTTGCCTCTGTATACTCATTGACTTGCACACCTGTCAATAGGTAATGAAATAAATCAGGAACAAACAACAAAGCTTGTGCCTGTTCAAACTGCTCCGGAGTATTCTTCTTTACCGCCATTAACTGGTAAATGGTATTGAACATCATCTTCTCGATTCCCGTTCTCTCGTATAATGTCTCTTCTGAGATAAAACGCGACACCTCCTCGTCCATCCCATCTGTACGCTCATCTCTATACCCAACCATTTCACCGATGATTTCACCAGCAGCATCAATCAACACATAGTCCACTCCCCATGTATCAATTCCCATACTAGTCGGTATTTTGCCAACCTCCTTACACTTTCTGATTCCTTCTTTGATATCAGAAAATAATTGATTCACATCCCAACACAGATGACCATCCTTTCGAACCATACCATTTTCAAACCGATAAATTTCTTCTAATACGATTTTCCCCTCTTGCACACTTCCTAATATATGTCTTCCACTAGATGCTCCTATATCTATTGCCAAATAATAATTTTTCATAAAAATCCTCCTTGTCATGTCTATATATCTTGTGACGTAGGTATCATTCATGATACCTACGGATTGCTACGCACTTTGTGCTCCCGCAATCCTAAAAACATTCAGAATCCGCCCTTTTTGGCTACTTCTGCATGTTTTGCGGAACCCAAAGTCATATTTTTGTATGCAAGCATACAACATATGACCTTTTGTTCCTTGGTATCATTATATAGTACATTTTGGGACTTTTCTTGTATTATTACGTGAAAAAACATAACAATCGTCAGAAAAACCGCTACACATATGTAGCGGTTTCACATCTAAAATGACAAGAGCTTAACTTCCTAAAACTTTGACACTAGTCTGTCTAATCAAATTGTCGTTTGCGAAAGTAAATAAAGAAACAATTGCAACGATGAAATTTTTATGTTATTCTTTCTGTAAGCATATAAGTTCATTAATTCTTTGCTGTGAGATGCAGCATCAATCATCTATTCAATTCTGAAACTTCGTGCTTAATTACCCGTAAAAATAAGCAAGGAGAGCAGACGCGAGACAGATGCAACTGGACCTTCTTGCAACTCAAAAAGGAGGTCATGAATGACTAAAGATTTAAGTGAACAAAAGATGAAACCTATAATTAATTGGGACACTGTGAAGTTGACCAACAACTTGATGTTTAAACACGTCATGAAGAATCAAGAGCTTTGCACAGAGCTATTGGAGACAATACTAGGAAGAAAGATTGCTAAGATTGTTTATAAAGAAAGCGAAAAGGAATTTGATGTTGCATTGAATTCCAAGAGTGTAAGGTTAGATGTATATATTGAAGGGGAAGAAAAGACAGTATATGATCTAGAGATGCAAGCTGCAAATGAAGGTGAACTGGATGTACGTTCTAGGTACTATCAAGCAATGATTGACATCAATGCAATCCAACGAGGAACGCCTTACACGGAGTTACCAGATAGCTTTATTATCTTTATCTGTGACTTTGATTTGTTCCAGAAAAAACGAAGCATCTACACGTTCCAAAATATTTGTTTGGAAGATAACGAAGTACACTTGAATGATAAGACAACCAAGATTTTTTTAAATTCTAAAAGTAAAGGTCTAGACGTTAGTGACCAATTAAAAGCATTTCTTGATTTTGTCAGAACAAATACAGCGAGCAACAACTTTACAAAAAGATTAGAGTCGGAAATGAACAAAACTAGAAAAAATGAAGAGTGGAGGAATGAATACATGTCTCTATATGTACATGAGCAGGTAATATATAATCGTGGCAAGCGTGAAGGTGAGCTCCAGAAATTAGTAGAACAATTGATAAAGAAATTGAAAAGGAACAAAACTTCGGAAGCGATTGCAGATGAATTAGAAGTTGAGATAAATGAAGTGGAGGTACTCCTCTCTGTAATCAGAAAGTTTGCGCCCGACTATGATATGGAACAAATAATGAATGAGCTTATTGAAGTTAAGGATGAAGTTCAATAAGCTTGTCCACCAAATCAATATTAGAGGGAGGGTAAATTCCACAAAGGGTTAAAAGTGTGAAATTTACCTTTTCAATATCCCATCCTTGATTCTCCTTACTCAACTCTGCAAACAGACTTTGTCTCGCATCATAATAATATCCCTTGTTAATATTCCAAAACAACTATTTGATGTCCACACATTTCATCTACTAATACGCTCACATGGTTTCCCTTTTGAATGTACTCAACTTCTATGTTTTGGGGCATCAATTTTGCAGATTTTATCGACTTGTCCACCCTC
Source organism: uncultured Lachnospiraceae bacterium (assembly GCA_964367905.1). Lineage (GTDB taxonomy): Bacteria > Bacillota > Clostridia > Lachnospirales > Lachnospiraceae > CAUPWF01. Next base: position 43,343 of record CAYIZP010000022.1, on the reverse strand, counting down.
ATCTCCACTTGTATGTTCTGTATTACAGGAATGTCCTCTATGACAGCTACGCTACCCCTTTGAATTGGAGATGCATAGAGCAAATGCAATACATAACGATTCTCTTTGTTTTGCTCCACAAAATGAACTCTACCTTGTGTTGGGAAATTGTTGGCTGTTACATTGTAATCCCCGTATACACTATCCAAAATATTTTTGAAGTATCTTCTATGATATGTCGCACCGTAACCCTTATACATCGTTGCAATCGGATGTGCAATATATATTACATTCTCATTTCTTATCACTGCTGGATAACTAGCCCTCTCTTCTACATATGGTGTATTGTAATGGGAGCAAAATCCCCCATAGGTTCGCTTGAAATACGGTTCTCTGACATAAGCAAGAACTTCACCTTCACCTTCGACAACATGTGCCGATTCATAACATAGTACTGGTGCTTGTACTATGTTTTCTCCTATCATCGGTGTCACCTCGAAGTAGTCATTATCCATATCTGATTTTCCCTTATATACGAACGAACAATCAAAGCCAAATCGAGATTTTTCTTCATTTAACCCACTACCCCCAAGCATAACCAATTTCTTCCCTTGTGCTAGGTATTGATTGAGCACTTCTTCAAATCCTTCTTCTACTGAATAACCATCTGGCATGATGATTAGATCGAATCTCATCAAATCCTTGGCATCATAAACCACATCAAAATCAATATGGCAATCCAAGAGAAGAGTTGCAATTGCTTCATTCATATAAATATCTTCATTGATAAATACACCAATCTTGCTTGTTTCCTCCACACCTATACAGTACTCTTCGATTTGCTTCACATAAGAAAAAGCATGTCCAATGATCTCATAGGTATCTTTATCCAACTTCCCTAGCGGATGCATCTGATCACCTACACTGATGCTAGCTCCTGATGCCATCAATGCAGCACATTCGTATTTCAATGCTTCAGGTGTCTTGTATCCACCAAACTCCCCCCAGCTTCTATGAAACTTTCCTGTCATTCCTAGGTAATTCCGCCCTGTTTTCGCAAAGTACTTCGCACGAATCGGCATCTTGTCATATCCACCCCATGTAGTCGGCAAATCCTCTAGCTCAAAATGAGTGTTTGCATAATGCCATTGTGGCTTATGCAATTCCGCTCCACCTGAGTTGAAGAAAATCGTTGCTTCGGGATGATATTGTTCTAAGATAGAGCGTAACCCTTGAATTGTTACATGCTTCTCTTGTTCATAATATGCCTTCGCATCTGCTAACACATCCTGATTATAACCCCCTGCTTCCATGCCCGCCTTACAGTGGTCACAATAACAAACCTCATCCATATATACAATATCGAAGAACAAGCCATCGAGCCGCTCATAGCGCAAACACGCTTCTCTTGCCATCTCATATAAGTAATTACGATATCCCCCTGCCGAACACATATATAGCCAAGAGCACTCGGGTTTGACATCGCTCTCTTTTGCGTCCACGTCATAATTTTCACCGTGAAATCCACCTGTTCTTGTGCGACACACCCATTCAGGATGTTGCTGTGCATCTAATACTGACCATCCTAGTGTCAAATATAATGGCGCCTTTACATCTATTTCATGACAAGCTTTCATCATGTCTCCTGCTAAATCCTGTTCTTGATTCATGGTTGGATGGAGTGTTCCAACCTGCGTGGGGAAATAATGATATCCATGATGACATTTTCCAAATATCGTTATACTATTTACATTGCCTACAATTAGAGCTTTCTGGAATTCCTCTTTATCAAACTTACTTCCCACATCTGGAATATGCTCTGATGTATGAAAATCTAGATGTATCTGTCTTGTTCTCATTTCACTCATTCTCATTACCTCACTTTTTCTCATTCGATTCCGTATCTCTAATTTCCTTTGGGTCGATAAAATTAGCCTTGATTCTTCTTACTTGGGGGAAGCTCGACATATCTCCGAGAATTCTCTTCAAAAGCAACTCTACTGCATTCTTCGCAATTTCATGCATTGGCTGCACAACATAACACAGGTTCAATGTAGTAAATCGACTAAATCCAAAGTCATCAAAAGCCACGAATTGTAAGTCTTGCGGAATATTAATTCCTTTGTCTAAAAAAACCTTAGCACAAATAACTGTAATATCTAAATTTGTACTCACAATTGCAGTTGGCGCGTCTTCATTTTCCTTCCTGCTTTCTAAAAATCGTATCACATCCGCTTCCTCACTTACTTTTACCAGTAGCTCTTCTCTCCATGGAATTCCATAATCATATAATACTCGTCTATACCCTTCTTTCCTCTCATTTCCCATGAGCATCATGGTATCATTGACTGCTAGCGCAACCCTAGTATGATTCTCTTGAATTAAACGTTCAACTGCATTATAGATTGCGTTTACATTATCCACTGATACCTGATCACATTTAATCGAAGGATCTATCATATCCACTAAGACCACCGTCAGTCGTCTTGATAATTCCGCTATCGCCTCTTCATGTCCCCTTGATGGTGGATGCAGAATAATACCATCTAAATTATTGTTTAGAATATACTCTATATCATCTTCTAGTTTCGTGCTGCAGATAACTATCAATCGGTGCTTCGTTTTACTGATACACTTTTGCATTTCACTAGCAAGGGCCCCTGAATAGCTATCATTCAGAACAGGCATAACAAGTCCTATATTGAGTTGTCTAAACGTCCTACCTTCAACCTGTTCAATTGCATGTTCAATCTTATCTTTCGTATCTTTTTTTATTTTATAGCCGTTGATATATCTAGATACACTTCCGACACTCACTTCTGCTCGACTTGCAATTTCTCTTACTGATGCCATATTAGACAACTCCTTTTCTACTATTTTTTTACATACATAGGCTTCATCACTTTAGACAAAAGGAAACTCTAGTATTTCATAATTCATTTTATTCAATAAACACTCATTCATTTGCTTTCACCTCTTTTTTCTATCTATTTTCATTTTTTCTCCAACAAACAAATTATTTCAATTATATATCTGAAGCACTAATAATTCAATTGGCATATATCACATAAAATGAACTGTTGTTTTGGATTATCGTTCTTTTTTATGAACACAATAGGAAGGTACACTAATATGACAATACAGAGCCCATTAAACTAATTTTAGGCGAAGCTGAAGCTAGCACCCAGATATTTCTATCTGAGCACTAGCTTCTCTCTTCTTTTTATTTCTTATTTTCTACGATTGCTTCTTTTTGATTACAATGTAACAACCCGCACTAAGAACACCTGCTATGATAACCACTATAATAATTGGCATCCAATTAAATCCTGATGGTTCACCTTGTATCCCTGCATCCGTTGGCACTTGATTCTCCTCAATTACCTGTTGCTCATCCTCACTCACTGCTTCTTGACTTGTTCCTACATCTGCACCACTATCCGTCACAGTATCAGTACCAGTCGCTGTCTCCTCTTCTTCAGATTCAATCTGAGTTATTGTATCAACCGCTTCCTGCACTATCGACCTTACGATAACTGTTGGATTAGAAGGAGTGGATGTGTTCGGGCGTATTGTTACTTGTCCACCTGACCCAAAATTACCTGTTCCTGGATTATCTGTTCCTGGATTATCTGTTCCTGGGTTATCTGTTCCTGTATCCACAGGTTCCCACCTTGCAACTAGATTTACATCGGATATAATTGGTAATTCGAAATCGAAGGCGATATCGCTATACGCTTCGTACCACCCTACAAATGAATAACTTTGTCTCGTTGGATCTATCGGTTTTGTTGCTTGCTTCCATTTTACTACCTCTTGACTAGCGATAGTGCTTGGCATTCCCCCATTGGTATCAAACGATACACTAAACTTGACCTCTGGCTCAGGAATACGGATTTTGTACCCTGCTGTCATAACCGCACTACTCTTCATTCCATCTTTTATGGCAATCGCTTTGATGGTAGTATCTGAGGCAATCTTGATTGCGCCAGTATATTGTATACTATTTTGACTCGGCTCGCTGCCGTCAGTCGTGTAGTAAATCATCGCACCCGCTGTTGCGGTTGCCATTGCTACCTCTTGTGCTTGATTATAAGTACCTGGTTCTGGTGTAATGATTGGAGTTGCAACTTGCTCCATCGGTGCCCACTTCGCTGTTAAGCTCACAGCACCTGTAATTTCTTTTCCAAAGTCAAATGGCATATCAGCACCGTCCTCATACCAACCCGCAAATACATGTCCACTTTTACTTGGATTTTCAGGCTGCGATACTTGCTCTCCGCCTTCTATCTCTTGACTAGCTATAACCTCTGGAATTCCACCATTTGTATCAAAAGCTACGGTATGCATTGTTATAGACTCTGTACGAACTACAAATGCATCGAAGGAAGTATACTGTCCAGCATCTTGATTCACTGTTGCCTTTAAAGTATACGTTCCATTTGGTAATTCTGGACTTGTATATGCCTTTTGTGCAAACATACGCTCCATCGGGCTATTCGTATCCGCCTCTCCTGTTGCGACTACAGCACCTTCTTCATTTGTGATTTCAATGTCTAAACGTCCTTGTCCTGGATTCTTCTCAACATATACATCAATTCCAATTCCTTCAAATGTATAAGCGAAAGAATTTCCGCTTGTTTGGCTATATGCCAAGTCGTCACCAATTGCTGCCCATCCCCACTTAGATCTTTCTGGGTCACGAGCCCAATCCTTATTGTTTGATGCTTCGCCGCCAACTTCAGGACTATATACTATCGCTGAATCCGAATCATTTACGATTGTCTCGTTCTTTTCTAGGAAAATATCTGTGCTTTCTCTCTCTACCAATCCGTCGAATGCCTCTTGAAGGGATTTTCGCACATTATTTACTTCTGTAAATTCTGGTGCTTCTTTTTCAAGTACCATCTTCGCTTCATTTACCTGTGCCTCGAAAATCTCCCATGATGCAGCCGTGTAGGTACGCTCATTTTCCTTACTCACGGTGTTATATAATGTCTGAAGTTTTTCAATTTCCGTAGCTATCGATGCCTCTACCACTTCTATTTTTCTAATTGCAGTTGCTTGATTACCACTCTCGTCCTCAACGGTATATGTGAGCTCATATATGTCCGCCTTTTGAGTATCTACTGCTCCTGTTATTTCAATCTCATTTGTCAACACCCCATCAAATACGTCGACTGCTGTAACACCTTGCATTGGATCAAAATCATCACCCTGAACGATTGTTACATCTCCTGGATGGCTAATCACAGGTGGTTCCACATCTGTCGCATGTTCCAAATTATTGATGGCTAGCTTCAATGCCTCTGTGGCTTGATCGATTGCAGCTTGACTTGCCGGAGCTTCATAAACTTCTTTGGCAGCATCCAATGCGTCCATCATGGCACTCCACGATGCTGTTGTATATAGTCCCTCCGTGTCTTCAATCATTCCTGCTTCTACAATATACCCCGCTAACTCTCTCGTAACCAAAGCTTCTCCACTTACATTCACTGTAAATGATTTATCTATATTTGCCGAAAATTTTAATAGGAATGTATAATCACCGTTCGATAAGTTATATAGATAATTTGATTTTAGAGTAAGCGTCTCTCCATCAATACTATAATTTACCCCTTCTGTTAGCACTTGGTTCCCATTAGAAATCTCAACTAACTGATTGTCCTCTGTCACTCCGGACAAAGTAATCTGCTTATCCTCAGGGGCTCCACCTTTTACGATTTCTATATCTTCAGTATCTAAATCAACCCGATCTAATTGAATTAAATTCCCGACCGCTGTAACCAATGCATCTCTCGCTGCCTCATAGTCTGAATCACTTGGGTTGTCCTGTAGCATTACATCAATTGCATCTTGCAATGCAGTTTCGAAATCTAACCACCCTGCTTGCTCATATTGATTTTCTGATTTTGATGTGTGGCTCGCAATTTCCTTCCATAACTTGGCACTTGCACCTTCTTCATTTGTTTCATATTCAAACGCATCAATCGGAACATATTTATCTTCACTGATTACGATTCGTACTGTATGCTCCCCTAGCGACAACCCTTCCATTAGTACAAATGGATTAGCTCCACTTCTGCTTGGTGCATAAGTATCTATTTCCTTCACGTAGATATCATCTACATAAACCTCACACTTACCTTGATCGCTATTTTGTTCAAAATAAGCAGTAATATCCGTTCCATAGAACGTAAACTCCACATAAGAACCTGCAACATTAGAGTAGTGAGCATCTCCATTCATATTCGTTAATCCAAGATCTCCTCGATTCGAATCAGATCCCCAAGCACCCACATAATTAACCGCTGGATCATTGTTATTTACCTTCTGAGCAGAACCTGGTACCGTCTCCCCAATATAATCATGAATTACCACCGCATCGAATGTGAAATATTTTGCTTCCATATTAGTAATTCTCAATGTATATTTATCTAACGGAAGCTCCATAATCGAACCGATGCTTTGAATAAATTCTCTTTCCGACTCGGATTTCGTTGAGGCAGTGATGTCCTCTACTACTTGATCATCTTCATCTAGGATTTCGATTTTCACCTCTCCTTGATCTGGGTTTTTCTCCGCATAGACTTCCACTCCCGTTCCTGTAAAAGGTACTTCCATATAATATCCATTACCATTTGTAAAATGAACATCATTTTCATAAGCTTCCCATCCCCAATTTGATCGACTGTCATCTGATTCCCACTGTCCTTTTTCAATAGATTCCACTCCATCAGCATTATAATATTTTATACTAGTGTGGCTATTGTTGATAATCTCATCCCCATCAACTATAGGGATTTCTTCCTCTTCTACGACTCCTCCATCTAATACAGTGAGATATGTGTCATCTCCTGAAGCAGCCATTAACAATGCTTTTCTAACCACTCGGAATTCTTCCGCATCAGTCATATAATCATGACCTGTCGTTACTACCGCATCTACGATATCTATTGCTGCGTCTCTTCCAAAATGCTCTTCTGCATTTTGAAGCAAGGTATAATCTTCCAGTCCATCTCTCATGGCTTCATTACGAAGAGAGCCCTTTACCGTCATATTTTCTGCATCAGGATACACAATGCATGTATCACCTTCTGTTCCTCTTCCTACTGACGCATTTTCACCATTTCCATAAGTCCATACATTCCATGCCCAGTGTAAGATCCCGTCCAAATCATGCTCATACCCAAACCAGTTCATAATCTGACCTGTTAGATTCGGAAGGTAGGTAAAACGATTGAGGTATCCACCACCTGGTGCAACACATACATATCCATACACCTCGTCTCCACCATCCGCCTTCTGTGCATCATAGAAGTTTTTATTACTTTCATACATGTCTAATACAGGAACCCACACATCTACTTTTTCTTCATAATTTCTAATGATTCCATTCGCATCTGCATCCAATGTTTTCATAGAAGATATAATCTCCCCATTTGGATCCTTCACCACACCATGTTCATGAACTAAATCTGCCAAATGCCCCCACTTCTCCAAACCATTCGGAGAATAATTCGGCTCATCAAACACATGTTGATACCATACATCCAAGACTCTTGTCCCATCTGGCATCTTCTTGAGGAATAGGTATTCTGCCAATTCACTCAAATATTGCTCCATATAATAATCGCTAGATGGATTGTTCAAAATCTCTTCTCCGCCAAATACTGTTTCTCCAGCTTCATTTCTTACTAAAGCCCCTGTGGCTCCATTCGCTGGATATTTATCTGGATCTACTCCATCCCAGTGAAACGCTAGATGCATTCCGCCAAATTTGGTAAATCCTTTCTCAATTAAAAAATCTAGCCATTGGTCTAATAAGGAGAAATCAAACTCCACACTACCATCTTCATTGACTACAGAGCCACCATGTAATAATAGTTGTGGTGTATTAACTAAGTACATATTCTGACGATGTTCTATCATATCATCTGTCCAATCGTCCATCAAGTCCCACCACTCCGGTGTAAATGCTTCAACATCATAATACAACTCCGGAGCATTCATCGTATATTGAAAAGAATATCCCATATCAGAAACCCAGTTATACACCGTATAATCTACCTCTGTAACATCTGGAACTGTCGTATCGTAGACTGTCACCTGCATTGGAACCGATATATTTCCTTTATCGGTATTCACCGTTGCAGTTCCCTCGTACAATCCCGCCACCGTATTCGTTGGCGCATACACTGTAATATAAATCGGTTGTGTTGTATTCCCACTAACTGTCCTTGTCAAGTCATTGGAAATAGGATCTGGTTCATTGCTATCTGGATACAGTTTATAATCTTCAAGGCCGATTCCCTCATACCCAGTTTCTTCCACTACGTAATCTAGAAAATTATAGGATAAATTTTCTCTCGAAATGGTATTCTCTCCACTTGTAAGATCCGAGAACTCTACCCCTGATATATGAAATTCTTCCGTACTCCTTACTACAATATCTTGTGCTTCATAATCATGTTTTGCCATATCAATAACAATTTCCTTTTGTGGATCTTGCGGAATGGTTGCATCGTTTCGAACCTTATCCAATGCATCTTCAATCCACCAATCAATTCCTGTTTCATCTCCCTCAGCATAAATTGGAATTGCTCCAATCGCGGATAACAACATAGCAAAAATCAAGCTACTTGCCATCAACTTTCTTTTCAATCTTTTCATTCTCTCCTCATTTCCTTTCTTTCTATTTTCTTTATATTATATCCATTTCTCACTCCTCTTTTCCATTCGTATTCTACACAAAAATGAACGTGCTTTTTTGTGAGCACGTTCATTTTTTTATACACCATTATTCACTTGATTCATCTTCGCCAATTTTCTGATTGATTCCGTCAATTACTGCATCCAACTCGATGGCATCTCGAAACTCTTCAATCTCTTCTCCCCACTTCTCTGACGCAAGATCTTCACTCAATATACATTCCACCATAATATCGTAAATCAGTTCGATATTCGGCATAAGGCTCACCTCATCCTCCGATACATAGATTGGTTCAAAATTATATGGCACAGGGATGGTATTCTCTTCATACCACTTCAATTCACTCTCTAGAAATTCATGTGTACTCTCTGGAAATTGGTCTTTGTACCACCCTTCATTGGTATAAAAATCTCCCATGTTCCAATCTACTAACTGATTAAAGAATCTGCTCGATGGCATCTTCTGCACCTCTGGATTCTCTAGTTTGATTTTGAACTCTTCTGATAAGAGATAATCGAATATCTCCAAAATTTTCTCTAGCTTTTCTTCCTCCATACCTCCGCACAGATACAACTCAGACCAATGTAGTGTTGTTGTGAAACGATAGCGATTTCCATCCTCCGAAACCCATGGATCGACGATTTCAATATAGTCTTCCAGTTTTCTATCTGGATACTTCTCAATCCACTGATAGGCTAGTTTCGGAAAATCCGCAATCAGTATCCCGCTTTTTTCACCCAGAAAGTTTGAGAAAGACTCTTCTGCATACTGAAAAAAGAATGATTCGTTAATCGCTCCTTCTCGATATAATTGCTGTGTCAGATTGAGTGCCTCTCCGACATCACTCGACAGATATGCTGGCTCTAATCTTTCATCCCCCTCAATCCACCCACGCTCTGTATTCGATACCAATGGATAGTCTGGTAGATACAAACCCTCGGCCTTGTACATGTTGTTGATTTCTATACCTCTCGTATCGAGTAATCCGTTACCATCCAAATCACCCTTTTGGAATTCTTGAGATAGTGAAGCCAATTCCTCGACACTTCGAATTGGTGGTATTTCTAATTCTTCCCTCCAGTCTTTTCTTACGATAATCGCACGATCCAATATCCATCCCTCTTGGCTATCGTATCCCATTCTAGGAATCGACCAGTGCTCCCCGTCTGAATTCATATAATTTGCAATATAGTCTTGTCCCATATATGCCTGTAGATTTGGATAACCCTTTAAATCCTTTGGAATCATCGTAATCAGATTTTGTGTAATCCATGTCTGATATGTGACTGTTCCAATTAGATTGTGTGACATGATATCTGGCAATTGGTCTAGGGCAGCTAATTTTTGGTATTCATCTACCCAATTAGAATAGTTGATTTCTATCGGAATGAATATCACCTGAAATTTCTCCTCCAACTCCCGTTGCAATTCATCGTCTTGCAAGAGCTCCATGGCATCCCAAACCCCTAAGGTTATCTCCATAACATCCGATTCCTCCTCTATTTCAGGCTCATGCTCTACGATTTTCTCGGTACCAAAGAGAAACCAACAAATCCCTAAGACCAATCCAGACAGTAGACATATTACTATAATTGTTTTTTTAGTCATTTTCTCATTCTTCCTTCGTTTTGATTGCATTATTTACATTTTTTCGTTACACTACTTGTATCATCTATCTGCGGAGGAACTTATGATAAAAAAAATAAAAGATTATTCACTAAAAAAACAACTCATAATTATCATTGCTATCAATGTCTTATTTTTCGCGCTGTATATTACATCTTATATTTCAGAAACACAAACCGTTTTTACGAAGTCAAACGACGACTATACCAATACAATTATTCAGCAGTTAGAAGATAATATTAACGAAAATTATCGCTTCCTTGAAAATATAATTCATTATATTTCTTTCCAACCTGAATTGCAAGAATTTTTAATGACAGAAGACGCAACTATCAAGTATGATTTATATCAGACTTTATTTGATGATTTGATGAATATTATGAACCTTGATTCCAATATTGTCGACTTTATCATCGAAGACTCCTCTGGCAATTCCTACACCCTACTAGGAAGTACACTTCCACTTCCACCACAAACTTCACTCAATGACAAAACGGAGTTAAACTCTATCAAATCATCACAAGACGAATTGTATTTTATCCTTCAAACACCTGTAACAAGTACTGATTTAGTAGATTCTACAAATCGCAAAATCGGAAAAATATATATGGTCCTAGATTCCTCCACCTTTACTGCAAATACTACCGCCCTCTACTTGAACTCACAAACCCAGCTCTATTTATTAGATGAGGATTCTAACTCTTTATGGCAAAACAATAACACAGACATCACAGAGATTGACGAACGGACTCTATCAAATTCCTATTCTTACGAATTAAAGAATTTGGGATTCCGAATCCTTGTTTTAACGCAACAAGAGCAGACATTTTCCAAACTATATGCAACCCATGAAAAATATGTATTCCTCTTGTTATTCCTTCTATCCTTCCTGCTCTCTACATGGTATATATTTGTAGCAAATACAGTCCAGTCATTAAACAAATTGACCGAATTTATCTCCATGTTAAAAAATGGTGTTTTGAACGACCTAAGCAAGCGTATCGATTTGACGGGATTTCAAGAAATGAAGATTATTAGCGAACAATTTAATGGGATGTTAGGTACGATAAATACCCTAACACGACAGGTGTTTTCTACCACGACAAAACTATATGAAGCAGAAATTGCCAAGGAGCAGGCTGAACTACAATATCTTCGAAGTCAAATCAACCCACACTTTCTATACAACACCTTAGAATCTCTAAAGGGCATGGCAGCTGAGAGTGGTAATCGCTCCATCGTGCAATTTACCAAAGCACTTTCGACAATATTTAAGTACAGTGTCAAGGGTGAAGCACTCGTGCCTTTCCACGAAGAACTTAAAATCATAAAAAGCTATATTTATATTCAGCTTATGCGCTTCGAGGACCGATTTTATGTTCAATACGATATCAGCGATGAAGTTTTAGATCGAAAGATTCCTAAAATGATACTACAACCAATTGTAGAAAATGCAATTGTGCATGGAATTGAAAACACTCAAACTTCTGCAAAGTTAGAGATTCGTAGCTATATTTCTGCGAACAAACTCTACATTACGGTATACAACGAGGGGATTCCTATTCCAGCCAATCTATTGGCCAACATCAAGGAAAAATTAAATAAGAGCAGTGATTTCTTGCAAAATACCGCCCCTACAAACATCGGTATCTACAATGTGAATAACCGAATCCATCTCATCTATGGAGATGAGTATTATCTAGATATCAACAGCGATGATACTGGAACCACCGTTCGCCTCTGTCTGCCAGCGGAATAGGTTCTTATTGGTGTTCTTTTCTATATTGACTAGGAGAGATACCGACTGTCTTCTTGAATATTTTTGCAAAATAAAAGTACTGTTGATAGCCTGATTTTTCGCTAATTTCAGAAATTGTCATACCCGAATTTTTTAGCAATCCCTTTGAATAATTAATTCTCAATTCCGTTAGATATTGGGTGAATGTCACTCCGATTTCTCTCTTAAATATTTGTGACAAATAGCTTGGATTAATCTGGTGCATATTGCAGATCTGTTGAAATGAGATCTCTTTTGTGAAGTTAAGATTGATATAAGTTAACACTTGCTTGAAGGTATCATTTTTTATAATGGATAGTTTAATGTCATCTCCGACTGCCATACGACCGCCATACTCTTCTAACAATTGTGTCATCATATCATCTATGCTTCCAAAACTAGATGCCATTTCTCCCACACTATGGATCGGTTTATCAAAATACTTATGTTCATGTCGATATAATGTTGTCATGACAAGATTATAAATCTTCACCGCCTCTTCTAAGGACCTTGCTTCTTGTGGATACCGCTCATCATATTTCGATAGTACATCCACCATGTCTTTCATTCCATAGTCTCGATAGATTTCTTCTAACATCTGGTAAAACTGCGATTTTTCTTCTCTTGTACTTACTTTAATCTCAAAAGAGTCTTCAAAGCATGGTGTTTTAAGAAAAAATGAATACACCTCATTCATTAGTAATCTAATAGAACCATGTAATTGGCTCCACTCCTGAATGGTCATGTATTTAAAATTGGTAATCTTTTGCTTCATGAGCAACTGTCGAATCCGCCTTATAAACTTATCATTTCTCAAAAATTCATTATCAAAAATAATGTAAAAGAATACATTGTCCTTGAATTTCCATTCATGGTAACTCACATATCCACTCAGTTCTTCGGCCACGCTCCCTATACTAATCGCTAACTCAAACGGAACATCCTTTATACAGGTTTTTTGAAAAGTCTGTATCAACAAATGCTCTCGCTTTACATTCTTATCCGATACAATGTGCTCAACTACGTTCTCCATTTCCAAATTCGCATTCTCTAGTTCAAGTTCTACTTTTCTCAAATTCTCAATAATTTCATCATCTTCTATTGGTTTTAGGACGTAGCCACTTGCACCTAGTTGCATCGCCTTTCGAACAAATGCAAACTCCTCATGCCCTGTTATAAAAATAAATTTTGTAAGTGGAAGGCTTGGCTTGATTTTTTCCATTAATTCCAGCCCTGTAAGTACTGGCATCTTTATATCGCTTAATATTAAATCAGGACGAATGAACTCTAGCTTTTCACATGCCTCTACACTGCTTTGAAATGTTTCTACCACTTCAAAATTAGTCTCTTCCCATTCAAATCCCAATGCTAAACTATTGAGAACCATCTTCTCGTCGTCAATTATTACCACCGAATACGCCATCTCCCTACCTCCGTTGCTAAAATATCCTCTCAAGAATACATGTTATCTCTCGAGAGGATATAATTGATTATATTAATTCATTTGGAAATCAACAATATATGGTAATTCTAATAATTCCGCTTTTACCTTCGCCTCATCCATACTCATTCCCTCTTGGACAAATTCTAGGGCTTTCATTTTATACCAATATTTGTTTAATAACACTTCCCCTTCTCGAACACTCGCGTGTTCCATCTCAAACATCGGTCTTGCAAAATCTAATTCCCCACATTCTACCGCTGCTCCTAGCACGCTTAATCTTACGTTTCCATCTGCCTTCACTTCTTGGGGTGCATTATGATACACGTCCCATGCTACTTTGTACTTCTCTATACTTGATAAGTATTTAATATACTCCTCATAGTAATCAGATGATAAATCATAATCAGATGAAAATGTCTTATCATACCATTTTAACGCATTCTCAGAATCTCCACTTCTCACATAGAGATATGCAAGCGTTCGATATCCAATGCTCGTTCCACTCTCTCTTGCATATGCTTCCATAGTATCAATTGCCTTATCTGTATATCCGTTTTCATATAAAGCAATACCATAATAAAATTTTCCTGTCAAGCTTTTTCCCGCGGCTTTTTCCAAATATGGTAACCAAACACTGTCTGTCAGATACGATTTTGCATAGCCATTACTTAATTCTGGAACGGTGCCCTCAGTCAGTAACGCCTGCCATTGGCTAGAACCATCCTCTGTACTCCATGTAAATTCCATTCCCTCTGGAATAAATCCAGACGCTCTCAAATCTTCTAATAAAGCAAATCCACCGCCTTGGAACAACAACTCGTTCACAGGATTGTTACTTGCTTTCTTAAATTCCTCATCATACGACTTTAGTGCTTCTCGTGACAAATGTGCTTCCAACACATCATAGCAATAATCAGCACTGTCTTCATAGGTACTGTCTTGCGCCCGCTTGGAATCTATCTGCAAGTCGCCAAAGGCTTGGGTAAATGATACTGTGCTTTCAGCTTTGATTACACCTCCATGCACCTGCGTTGGACAAACCCCTGCCTGGAGTTCCACATATAGTGGCGCCTCGTCTGTTGCAAGGTAGTGTTGCCAGTGGTCTCCCCCCTGATCATTACTCCAACAGAACATCTTCTTATATGGTAACTCCTCTGTAGAACGCTCGAAAAATGCTGTATCATCATTGTATGCAGCCACTTCCCATGTCGCCTTCATATCTGCCTCATTCTGAAAGAAATATTCCGACGCAAACGCAAAGTTCAATGGATAAGACGCATCTTTGTCTGGCATAGATTTCAGATATGGCATCCGATCATGTGCAAAGGTATTTACTCCTTGAATCGGTGTCGTAGCAACCACTTCCTTCGTCCCAGAAAGCACTCGACAATTACGATTTAACTCTACTGCTATATTTGTCCACCAATACAGTGATCTATCTTCCTTATGCGTGTTATGAATAGTCACATGTGCGTATAAATTTTCATCCCCTGGAAGCAAGTGTAGATCAACATGCAAGAACAATCCCTTGATTCTCTCATATTCATAAATACGAACAAACTCTCTTCCATCTTCTGCACAGCATTTCGCAACATATACATCTTCCATGGTTAAAGAAGAATGCCCATATTGTCCTAAGTTCCATTCAATTCCTCCTGAAAGCCAAGCATTACGAACTGCTAAGTTTCCTGGTTGAAACACGGGATTGCAAAATAAGATTTCCTTCTCTTTGCCCTTGTTATACATCGACCAAACTCTACCACCTTGATGCGGAAGAATTAATACCTTGACCATATCGTTTTCTAACTCAACCACCTCTAAACCCATGTCTTTTTTGTCCCTTGTATAACTATCTTGCATACGATATGGAAGAGAACGGTCACCTGTCATATAGGCGAACAACTCCTCTTCTTCAGGTAATAACCCTGAATTAATTAGGTCTTTATCAAATTTCTCTTCTCTCAATTTTGGCAAGCTATTTTCTCTAAGCTCTGAAACACCTTGTATCTTCAATACACTTTTTTTAATTTTCATTCTGAAACACCTCTACATTGTTCTATATAAATTTTTGAGTTTCTTGCACTTCTATCCTTTGATTCCACCTGTTACACCACCGATAATCTTCTCTGACAATATCAAGTATAAAATCAAGGTCGGCACAAATACAATCATTACGGCTGCGAACATCCCAGCCCAGTTTCCTGTATACGTCATTGCCTGCAATGTGCTATACAGACCAACGGCTACAGATTTTACCTCATTATCATTTGCGAAAATCAAGGATACAAAATACTCATTCCAGACACTGATAAAATTGAAGAT
Organism: uncultured Lachnospiraceae bacterium; assembly: GCA_964367905.1. Lineage (GTDB taxonomy): Bacteria > Bacillota > Clostridia > Lachnospirales > Lachnospiraceae > CAUPWF01. The sequence continues at coordinate 27,482 of CAYIZP010000022.1, read as the reverse complement.
TGTTACGGTAACCACTCCTGATTGCGCCATAGGAAACATAATCTTCCAAAACGTCTTTGCTGGAGGGCAACCATCGATTGCCGCTGCTTCCTCGTATGTCCTTGAGATATTTGCAAAAAAAGTTGTTAGGAAAATTGTTGTATACGGAACATTAATTCCTACGTATAAAATTATTAACACTACACGAGTTCCAATCGTAGTATCGATGAATCCCATACTAGCAATCAGCGCAAAGAGAGGTAAAACAACCATAATCATTGGAACCCCCATCGCCGAAACTAAACTAGTCTGAATTAATTTGTTACCTAGGAATGTATATCTTGCTAATACATATGCTGCTGGTGCGCAGATTAATATTAATAAAACACATGAAACAACTGCATAGCCAAGCGAGTTTAGGAAATAAGTAGAAATACCTCCTGATCCCCATGCCTCTACATAATTTTCAAAATGAAATCCCGTCGGAAACGACAATGCCTCTCCTGCAAAGATGTCTTTTGTAGTGGAAAGGCTCGCTGCAACAATCCAACCAAGGAGAGCGAATGTAAATGAAACCCACAGAATAACTATAAGATATCCTGGAAGCAATCGAATTTCTTTCTTTAAATTAAACTTTTGTTTGTATGCTTTTTCTTTAGCCATTTTTCTCCTCCTTTCTAGAATTCCAAATCATCATTTTTGATAGTTCGATTGCATATCGTAAATACTGCTACAATAAACACACAGATAATGATACCAATTGCCGCACCATAGCCGGCATTCGTTTCGGTTGCAATACTCGTCGCACCAAAAATCTGCATATACATATATTGCACTGGAACGAGAACGTTCTCACCTGCATTAACCGATGTAAACAATTGAGACCATACGAAGAATCCGCCTGTACTAACTGTCCACATGGTAACATTCGTCTTCAAAACACCTCTCAATAGCGGCCATGTTATATGTTGAAACTGCTTGATTAAATTCGCACCATCAATACGTGCTGCTTCGTAGTAATCTGCTCCGATTCTCTCAATTCCGCTCATCCAAATCAACATATGATACCCCACCATACCAAACGAATATGCGATAAGCAATGACCAGAACTTCTGATCCACACCAAGCCATGGATAGTTCGCTAATTCTTCTAGTCCTAAAAAATCAAAGATACTTTTCAGCAATCCAAAACGATTACTAAACACATATTGTTGCCACATCGTTGCCAATGCAACTGCACTTACTATGTTTGGTAGATAAATTACTGCTCGGAAGAATTTTTTTCCTCTGATTCCACTGGTTAAAATTATTCCAAATAAAAGTGACAATGACAATACAATGATTCCACCAATAAACCATATATTCCAAATATTTTTTAATGATGTGATGAAAACCTGTGTATTAAACAGTCTTACAAAGTTATCAATTCCCGTAAATTCCCACTCAGATAATGCTGTCGTTGGTTGCGGAATGTAGAAAAAACTCATCATAATTGTTCGGATAATAGGATACAAAAACACCACTAGAAACATAAGAACCGCAGGGGTCACAAACCCAATTATCATCTTCTTACTTACTTTCATCTAAGAGCCCCCTTTTGTAATAGAAGAGAGGTAGCGTCGCTCTACGCCTCGCCACCTCTCATTTTTAATTGTCTACTATGTAAACTACTTCTTATTGAAATACCGAGTTAGCTGCATCAGCAAATTCTTGCGCTGTCATTCCACCACTCATCAACTTGATTGTTGCGTCTTTGATTACAGGTGTTAAATCGCCATTCAACTCTACTCCGCCCGCCCAAAGAAGACCGTCTGTAGTTGATTCATACTGTGTCTTAACCTCTGCTAATTCCACTGGCCACTCTGTATTCGCGATATCTGTCGGGATACAAAGTGCTGCCTCTACAAATTGCATATCTATATCGCCGCTTGTGATGTACTCAACAAATCCAACAGCTTCTTCCGCAACTGCAGAATTCTTATTCACACCGATTACTTGGCATGTAAGATGATTTGCAGTAATTGAGCTTGCTCCACCTTCTACTGTAGGATAGTTAAAGAATCCCCATTCCCAATCAGACTTCACGTCTTTTACTTCGTTTGGTAACCATGCTCCATTATAGTTCATCGCTGCCATTCCAATTGCGAACTCTTGATTTTGTCCAGCTGGGAATGCATTAGAAGCAATTGTCTCTGAATAGTATCCCTTCGCTGCGAAATCTTCCATAGCAGTAAGTGCCTCCATTACTTTCGCATCATCCCATGCTAAACTTCCATCTAGCAACTGTGTAATCCCCTCTTGTCCGATATATCTCTCAAGATGTGTTCCAAGATTCAATGTTGCATATGCATCATCCATTGTAAGAGGTATTACACCTGAATCTAATAATTTTTGACAAACTTCTTCATACTCTTCCCATGTTGTTGGCACTGCCTCGATTCCTGCATCAGCAAAAAGCTGCTTGTTATAGAACATTCCTGTCATAGATGGCTGATATGGCATTCCATATAATTTTCCATCTTCTGCATAGCTACGAACAAGGTTATATAGTGCTGGGTTTCCATGCTCTGCCTCAAAATCTGCTACCATATCTGTAAGATCTAATACGTGGTTCGCATAGTTCTGAATGATACGGTCTGGTGCTTCATCAAACATATCGATCTGCTGTCCTGCTTCCAATGCTGGAAGTAGTGCTTCTCGGTTACCGGTGCGTCCTTTGAATTGGATATCAATCTTTGTTCCTGTCTCTGCTTCATAAGCTTCTGCTGCCGCTACAAGAATATCAGCTTGCGCCTCGCCTTCACTCCACATAGACCAATAAACAACTGTGTTACCACTGCCAGATCCATCTCCACCGCCAGATCCATCTCCGCCGCCAGATCCATCTCCAGAGCCTTCTCCATCTGCCGATTCCTCCGCTGCTGGCTCTTCTGCCGCTGGTGCTGCACATCCAGCTAGCATCGATACTACCAGAGTCACTCCAAGTAATGCACTTAAAACTTTCTTTTTCATTTCTCTCTTCCTCCTATATATTTTTTCTCATTATACTCATAGGATTACCCCATTGGAATGAACTCTATTTATATTTTCTTGTTATCGCTTTATTTAATGAAAATATGCAATATATTTAGTAAACAAAATATATATTTTACTAAATATATTGCATATAATTTTCGATTTTATATCCTTCATTTTCAACTCGGGTAAGGATTAAAAAGAGGACTATGCTTAGCCCTCTTTTAATCCTTATCTAAAGTTCTTTATCACAACAGTATATCACTGTTAAATCTGCATGCAATTGCAATACCGAAGCTGGAACTTTCGGTGTAATAGGTCCCGTTAATGCTTCCTTTAGAATATCATATTTATCGTTTCCATTTACAATTAATATGATTTTTCGAGCTTGCATAATTGCCCGAATCCCCATAGAGATTGCTTGCTTCGGAACGTCATCTACACTATCAAAGAACCTAGCATTGGCTTGAATCGTACTTTCTCCTAATGTAACTACATGGGTCATCTTCTCAAAAGCTGGATCTGGTTCATTGAATCCGATATGTCCATTATGACCAATGCCCAGCAATTGAATATCGATTCCGCCCAAATCGCTAATCAATTCATCGTATCGTTCACATTCTGCATCCATATCCTTAGCATTTCCATTTGGAAGGTTCGTTTGTTCTGGCGATAGATTCACATGCTTAAAGAAGTTCTCCTCCATATAATATCGATAACTTTGATCATGCCCTTCTGGTAGTCCTACATATTCATCTAAGTTTACTGTAGTCACACCCGAAAAATCGATGTCATCTTTGTGATACCAATCAATAAGTTGCTTGTATGTTCCAATTGGTGAAGATCCTGTTGCAAGACCCAATACACTCTTTGGTTTCAAAATAACCTGTGCAGAAACAATATTTGCTGTTTTTCTGCTTAAATCCTCATAATTTTTGGCTTTAATTATCTTCATATTCTTCGTTTCCTCTCTATCGATTCCCCTCTACCGTTCGCATATACTCCCGTGGGGACATCTTCGTAATCGTTTTAAATACATTTGAGAAGTAATATGGATTAGCAAAACTCAGTGCTGCTGAAACTTGAGACACATTGTAATTTCCACTTCTTAGCAAGACTTTCGCTTCTTTTACTTTCAAATATCTATAATATTCTATGATACTCTTCCCTGTCTTATTTTTGAAAAAAATAGACAAGTATGTTTTACTATAATTCAACTTCTGGCAAATCTCTTCAATCGTTATGGTCGTATATATATGTTCTTTTAATATAGAAATAATTTGATTTACAACCACATCATCAAATACGTCCATGCTCTCATACACGCTTTTATTTGGAAGGGTTGTATTCTCTTGCAACTGCATAACCAGAAACTGCTCTAAGTACAATCGAATTAATTGCTGTCCACCAATGATACTATTCTCACAAAATACCAGCTCTCTTGCATTGATATCATTAAATGTAATATCGTAAGTGCTTCTGCTCATTTCGATGATGTTCGCAATCAGTTTCTTGTAGCTTGATGAAAGTGTCACTACCTTATTTCGAAAGAATTTCATCGCTCTTGAATTGCAGACAAAGGTAATGACAAATACATTCGCACTCGTGTGATTGTATGCCTTGTTCGTATGAAATTCATCTGGCTTATGGAAGATTGCCTCCCCCTGCTTCAATACATGTTCTCGTCCATCTGAAGTCACAAGAAAGGATCCCTTATCCACATAGAGTAATTCCCAAAAGGCATGGGACTCCCCTTCAAATTCATAGTCATTCGGGAATTCAAAGTAGTGAAGTGTTACGATAGACGTAACATTTATGATATTATTACATTTTTTGCTAATAAAAACTGGTTGTTCCATGGACATCACCTTTTATTATTATTTTGTATGATATTTATGATTAATCTCAATTAGTTCTGATAGTTTAGCTTCCATGTCAGCGACTAATTTGAATTGGTTTCTCGCTCTGATCAAATTATGATTTGGCTTGTGAGTCTTGAAGTAGACATCGCCATCTAGGTAATCTGTTAAGAAGCGCATCCCACACTCAAATGTCATCAAGATTCCTCCGCCTTGAGTGAGCAATTCAAATTCTTTGTCACTGAGGATAGAACCACACTCTTCCAAGAAACCTTTCACATAGAGATCGTACTTCTCTATATCACAGTACACCTTGTCCAAATCTTCTTCGTCCTCGAGTGCTGAACTTGCTCCAAATCGAATGCTGTCTCCAAAATCATATAACAGAGATCCTTGCATCACCGTATCTAAATCAATGACACAAACACCTGTATTGGTCTCGTTATCAATCATAACATTGTTGAGTTTCGTGTCATTATGACACACACGAAGCGGAATGCTCCCATTTGCGATTTCATCCAAGACAATGGAGCAGAAACCTTCTCGTTGCTTCACAAAATCAATTTCCTCTTGCACGAAATCTGCTCGCTGTTTTGCATCTCGTTCTACGCTCGCCATAAAGTTCTTGTAGCGATTCTTTGTATCGTGGAATTTTGGAATTCCATCTATTAATAATGTAGCATCAAAACCATCTAATTGTCTAGCGAATTTTCCAAATGCTCTAGCAGATTCATAGAATAGTTCTGGAGTCGCTGCTTGGTAGCAAGTAGCATCCTCGATAAAATGATAGATTCTATAAACTTCATTTTCATACTCTAGGTAATGCTCTCCATCTCTCGTCGGAATCAAAGTCAATGTTTCACGAAGTGGATCTCCTCCGTCTGCTATAACCTTCTTCTTCAGATACTCTGTCACAAGATAGATATTGCTGATGAGCCCCTTGTAATCTAAGAAGATACTGGTATTCACCTTCTGCATAATATAACGTGCTGTTGGCTGTGCCTCGAAGATAAAGCACAACATATATGTCGTATTAATATGTCCATGTCCAAAAGGCTCCCCGTATATCAAAGTCCCCTCAATCTCAAATTGATCTGTAATTTTTTTAATTTCTGTTAAATTCATTTCTCCCACAACCTTTCTGGATAGATTCCATCCTGTGTCATTTTCGCAAGGGCTTCCATAACAGCCGCCTTGTCTTCTTGATAAGTTACACCATACCAGATGGCATTCGTTCTTAGTACTTTGATCTGTTTTGTCTTTTGTTCGATCACCTCACTAATCGGATAGGTAAGGAAGAACTCACACTTGCTTAAATCAGCCTTGTTTTTCTCTAGGAACTTCACAAAACTTTGTTCAAACACTTCAAATACATCCGAAGTAAATCCCCAGCAATTCATCGATACAAGAGTCTCTGCGGTCAATTGTCTCATAGGCTCAGAATGATTATAGTAATTCGAATCAATCTTCTCATGTTCTAAAATAGAAACGAGATATCCTTCTGCATTAGGCTCACATACTCCACGCGACACCGTTCCATTATCCGATACCGTATTCTGAACTTCAAATGCAGACAAACAGTAATCATCATGCCCATCCATATAGGTATATAATTTCTGAAAAGCATCTCTGGAATAGAAATCATCCGCATTAATCACTGCAAATGGAGATTCCCCAATCTGTTCCTTTGCACAAAGAATTGCATGTCCTGTTCCCAATGGTTTGGTACGTTCAGCGATTGTCTCCTTGTACTCTTCTGACACATTTGAAATGTCTTGGTATGCATATTCTATCTCCACATACCTACGTATCTTTTTCGATATCTTTTCTTCAAAATCTTCCTCATTTTCCTTCTTGATGACACACACCACTTTGGTAAATCCAACTTGAATCGCATCGTAGATAGCATATTCAATCAAGAGCTCACCATTTGGACCAACCCCATCCAACTGTTTCAAACCACCATAGCGACTTCCTAGCCCTGCAGCTAAAATTAATAAGGTCATACATTACTCTCCTTTACTATTTTATATCTTTTCATCTATTATACTGCCATTTTCGATAAGTCTACATATCTAAAAGCGTGCCAAACATACGTTATTATTCATTTTTATTTCGAGTTTCGAAGTTTAATATATAAAACAACTTATAAAAAAGAGCCTTGCCAAGAAATTGATTCTCCTGACTAGACTCTTCTCTATTTATATCTCCCTATCTTGCATTTCTTCCTACAAAATGCAATTCCATATGTAACGACATTCTCATAGCCTTTAGCTTTTAGTCCTTCGATGTATCTTCGTTCCTTGATCTGGTTCACCGCATCCCTCAGTGCACCAGCGAAATCAATCATCTCCTGATAGAACCCACGGAAATATGCATTCTCAAGAGGCACATCGTATTGCATCTATTAGGATGATGACCTTTTTATCGTGAACCTTTTGCAAACACTTGGAGAGAAACGCTACCGACCCGATTAGTTCCTGATTCCCTGCCTTCCCTTCTTGAATCCGCCGATACTGGCGCTCTTCTTCTCGGGTAAGCTTATCGCTCATTAAAACCTCTCCATGGCGTCGATACTCGCTAATAATTGCAATATTATACGCTTTTTATCAAAAGTTTTCTATAGTTATCTCCACTTAATTAAAAGTGAGTTTTGCAGTAAAATATTTATAATTCATGAGTCAACTCTTTTATCTTCTTTTTAGCTTCTACTAACACTGTTTCTCCTTTTTTTGTAGTAGAATAATATTTTCGAACCTTGCCATCGACCGTTTGACTTTCTACCGTCAACAGCTCTGCTTTTTCTAAGTTGTGAAAAATTGGATAAAGTGTCCCCGGGCTAATTTCATATCCGTGGGATTTTAATTCCTCAATCATAAAGGAACCATATACAGGCTCTTTTTTTGCGTGATGCAGTATATGTACTTGGATAAATCCTAGAAATAATTTTCTTAAAATTGGGTCTTGCATTTTCATTCTCCCTATGCTATTGTTTTATTATCGAAATACGATATCAATATTCGTTATCCATGTTCGATAACGAAATTATACAATGAAATAACTAAGAACGCAAGGAGAAAACATGCTAAAAACAAAAAAATTAGTCTTCAAAGACTTTATATTTTATGACAATATTCATATTCTAAAATCGAAGGTCAATTTCATAACAGGAAATAGCGGTTGCGGAAAAAGCACTCTTTTAAAGTTATTTAACCGAACGGAGAATTTTTCGAGTGGTGAGATCCTTTATAAAGACCAGAGTATCACGGAGATAGATAGTATTGAACTACGAAAAGAAGTAAAGCTTATATCTCAAACTACATTTCTATTTAGTGGAACAATAAAAGAAAATTTTAATCTTTTTTATAATTATTGTGAATGTCCTAGTTTAAGTGATGAACAAATGAAATATTTTTTAAATCTCACAGTAGCCAATTTTTCACTGGACACACCATGCGATAACCTTTCAGGTGGAGAAAAACAAAGGGTATATATTGCAATCTGTCTTTCGATGAAAGCAGAAACGATTATGCTAGATGAGCCAACCTCGGCTCTTGATTATAGCTTATCTGTAAAAGTGCTTGAGAATATCGTTTCTTATGCGAAAGAGAATCATTTAACTTTAATTATAATTAGTCACGATAGCAAGCTAACGGAAATGTTTGCGGAAAATATAGTGAATTTAACTGGAGGAAAAAGCAATGAGTGATGCTGTACAAATTAGTATATTGAACTTTGGTTTGATTTATTTATTGCTAATCATAGTAGGAATCGTAATGAAAGCAAGCAAGATAAATCAAACCAAATTATTGCTTGTCGCAAGTTTAAGAATGACAATCCAGCTTACTCTTGCAGGATATGTGCTAACTTATATTTTTGATAATCCTTCGCCTATGCTTGTATGCGCTTATGTCATCCTAATGAGCATATTTGCAGTATATAGAATATTGTCCGTAAACAAAGGGCTGAACAACAAATTCAAGGCGATTATCGCTGGATCCATAAGCTTATCGGCAATTGTCATTATCACATTCTTTATAACCGTTGTCATTGGCGAAAATATATTTAACCCACAATATACCATCCCAATCAGTGGCATGATTATAGGTAATGCAATGACTGGAATCACACTCGGCGTGAGAACATTTATGACAAAAATCAAAGATTCCAAACTTCAAATAGAAGTGTTATTAAACCAAAGTGCAAAACCAAAGAACATCCTCAAACCATTTGTAAACACCGCCTTAGAAACAGCACTTCTGCCAACGATAAATTCTATGTTGGGAATGGGAATCGTGTCCCTTCCTGGTATGATGACAGGGCAGATCTTATCTGGTGAACTTCCCACAACTGCAATTTTGTACCAGATTTCAATAAATATTTGCTTGGCAGCTGTGGTTTCACTTTCTGTGTATCTATCCCTCAACTTGGGCTACAAAACACTTTATAACAAAGAAAACCAATTTACAAACACTTGATTTTACAAGTTTTCCCAAAGAATGTAGCACCATATACAAGTCTTGCGTGGTCAAGTGGTAGCCATTTTATTAGATATTTCTATTACCTGTTTCACTCTATCTGCCATAAAAAGAGGGATATTCAACACCCCATTATCAAATTTTAAGTTTGCAAGTGAAAACCTTATACGAAGTTTTGTTTCGCCAGAAAATATTTCTTCATATTTCTGTAAACTCTTACTTTTTATATTAGTGTCTGCTTTTACTTCCACAGGGAAAATGTCGTTTTCATATTGAATTAAAAAATCCACTTCATAATTTGGATTTGTTTGTGACCAATATCTCGGAATAACAGACAGTTGTGTTCGTAGCGACTGTAAAATATAGTTTTCAGATAAAGCTCCTTTAAACTCTGTAAACAGGCGATTACGCTCACCAAAAGCTGTAGGCGTAAGCCCCGCTAAGGTCCGCAGAAGTCCAACATCGCATAAATATAGCTTAAAAGCCGACAAATCATCATATGCTGAAATAGGTAATCTTGGGGCAGAACTGCGATAAATTTTGTACACTAAATTCGCATCGCAAAGCCATTGTAGCGCATCTTCATACTCTCTTGCCCTTGCACCTTCTTTTACGACTTTATATATAAATTTTTTGTTCTCACGACTAAGTTGTGAGGGTACTGATTTCCATATCATTGAGATTTTAGGAAACTGGGTTACGTCTGGGTGTTTGCCAAAATCACGCTCATAAGCCTCTATAATATTAGTAAGCGCTTTTTGCATAGCTTCTACATCACGTTCTTCGCACCACATTAGCACAGGCTCAGGCATACCACCTGTAACAAAATACATCTTTAATTTTTCGCAAAGGGGATTAAAAAATGCATCAGGAATAGGCTGAATGTCTGTAACGCTGTCAAGATAAGTAACTAAGTTTTCGTCACCATTAGCAAGTAAAAATTCCGTAAAAGTCATAGGTTGTATCTCTATAAAATCTACCTTGCCTACCGGAAACGATGATGGTTTTGATAAGGCAATTCCTAAAAGCGAACCAGCACAAGCAACGTGAAACTCACTGCCATTTTCGCAAAAATATTTAAGTGAATTAATTATATTTGGACAGTCTTGTACTTCATCAAAAACTATTAATGTTTTTTTGGGAGTAATTTTTTGCCCACTTGCAAGCATTAAATTTTGCAAAATACGGTTTATATCCTTTGTAGCCTCAAAAAACTGTTTGTATTCTACATTTTCATCAAAGTTAAAGTAAGCCACATTTTCATAATATAATCGACCAAACTCTTTTAGTAACCAAGTTTTACCTACTTGACGAACACCCTTTAAAATTAATGGTTTTCTGTATTTTGATTTGCTCCATTTCACAAGTTCTTCCATGGCAAGTCTTTTCATATAAAATCAAGCTCCTCTCTGTTAATCACATAATTATATTAAATTCTGATCTGGAAATCACATTATCATAGGTATTTTCGTGATGAAAATCACATTTTTATACATTTTAACGTTTTTATCAAAAATAATCAAGTAGTAAAACTGTAAACTTTTCTACACTTTGTGCAGGATAAACGCATCAATTTAATAAAGTGAAAATAACTTTCATTGTTATCGTGATAACTAATCGTCTCCACCAGAGCTTGGTTTATCTCTTCTTCGATTGCTTGTGCATCTCCTGACAGCATTGCCTCATAGAGTTTGGTCATATCCTTCTGCTCTACCTGCTCCTTCACCCACTCCATAATCTGTCGTCGATATACCGACTTCACTTCTAGATTCGGAATCTCCAATGTAAGAACTAAATCTTTTATAATACTATTGGAACTCGTATTGGACCAATATAGCAGTGTAAATGCATTCTCATCTGCACGTACTTGTGTCATATGATTCAGCAAACTCCATGGGTTATATACCTCTGTAACCCCAAACACATAGCCGTCATACCATGCCTTAATTTTTTCCATCAGATGTGGCTTGTCATAATGAACCAGCATCTCGTACACCTCTTCCTTGGTAAATCCAAAAAACTCGCCATAGTTTCGATCTTGAATCGATACAATCTGCAAATTATTCAGGCCTGTAAAGATACTTTCTTTGCTGATTCTTAAGCACCCTGTAATCACCGCAAATGCCAATGACTTATTGGTCTTAAGTGCTAGGCTTAGCATTCCACGAATAAAACTAATCATCTCATAAGATTGTTCAAAGGTGGGCCACTTTCCGTCTTTAAAATTCAGCATTACAACAGGATATCGTCCTAGTTCTTTCTGATATATCTCTCCCGCATCGGCAATCTTCAATCCTTCGAATAGATGTGCTCTATCCACACCACCTTTCAAATATCTTCGTTTTATTACATAGTGATATTATACGTCATGGTTGAAGAAGAATCAATACTGCAAGTAGCTACTAGACCTGTTAAACATGCTTCGTTATACAAAAAGGTCACTAGCCAAAGCTAGCAACCTTTTTACCATTTTGTCTATTTCGAATTATTCACGCTCTTGTCTTCTTCTAATAACAATGAAACAGCCTGCACTGAGAACACCCGCCACTATAATAATGATAATAATTGGCATCCAATTGAATCCTGGCACTGGCGTTTGTACTCCCGCATCCGTTGGCACTTGGTTTTCTTCTATGTCCTGTTGTCCAGCATCATTTTGCCCTTCTTGAGCTATTTCATCTCCCACACTGTTCTCTGTTATTTCTTCTACCTCTTCTTCCTCTGGTAGCGTTTGAGTTATCGTGGAAACATCTTCGTCTGGCTCCCGAACAACCGTCCTTACTATAACTGTCGGATTGGAAGGTGTCGATGTATTCGGACGAATTGTAACTGAGTTATTCGATCCTGAATTTCCAGTTCCTGAATTACCTGCTCCAGAATTATCTGTTCCTGGATTATCAGTCCCCGGATTATCAGTCCCTGGATTATCTGTTCCTGGATCATCTGTTTCTGGATCATCTGTTTCTGGATTTGTGATTGTCTTCTCCACTAGTTTTGAGCTTGCCGCTTCTAATGCCTGTTTCGCTGCATCTACCTCTGCTTGCGTTGCCTCCTTATCTTTGATGATATTTGCCGCTGCATCTAGTGATACCTTGAACTGTTTCCATGATTCCACTGTATATTTCGACTCCTGATACTTGCCATATGTTTGATATGCAACTACAAGAGCTGTTTTATCTACTCCCTCTTCTGGTGGTTCCACTGATGTTTTTTCGTTTACTGTTACTAGCGCCATCACATCAATATCTATTCCTTCATATCTTGCAATTCCTCTGACTTCAAACATCCCCACATTTTCATATTTTTCCATAGAAATGACATTCCACTCTACTTCCACCTGCTCCACATTGCTACCTACTACCGCTGTAACTGTTGTTGGTAGATTAGGTGCTGTTCCTACAGTAGTTTCCGCTTTCGAAGTTAGTGATTGCGCGAAGTTCTTGAACTCTACTTCTACACCTTTAGGCGCCCATGTAAATAGCCCTGTATTCTTGCCAGTAAGTAACTCTGGATCTTCATGGTCAATATAAAGTTCATTATCTAGATATATCTTCACTCTTCCCGATTCATATTCTACCTTCAGATTAACCCAATCTCCTGCAGATTTTTCGTGTGATACTGTTTCATACCCTCCGACTTTTCCACTTCTTCCAAGCTCCAATTTATCTGGATGGAGCAGTATTTGAATAGATGCCATCTTTTTCGCATCACTATAATCATTCGGATCAATGTTTAATACAAATCCTGGAATTCCACTATTTCCTGGCATCTTTACATCCGCCTCTACAATTCCACTCTCTCCGCTCGTCAACTCATTTGCCAATACTTGATCAAAACCATTGCTAACCATTTTAAAAGTATTCTGTTCTATGTTCCACCCATCAAAAGACTGTCCATTATTTGCCATTGTCCATGGACTAGCACCTTGTTGTTTCACGACCACCTTCAATTCCGTTGACTCAAACGTACGCGCACCCATTGTTCCAACCAGCTTAATTGATACTTCTTGATCCTTCCCTGTAGGTGCTTGTATCACACTAATCTTGTTATTATCTAAATCTACATCTACAAAGCCTTGTGGTTCCACCTTCGCCTCCACCATAACATCATCTTTGTTCACGGTTTCATCAATGAAATCGTATTTAAGTGTGGCCTCTTGCCCTTCAAAAAGTGACCCCCCATTTGTCGCGCCATTAATGCTTGCTTCAATGATATTTTTACGATATTCTGGATTAGTTAATTTTTTCACTTCACTTAACTGCGCAACTTGTTCTGCGTCAAAATCCCCTTTGCCATCCAAATTCAAATCAAAACACAATGCTCCATCATATCCAAAAATCGTATTTGTACGATTCGCTAAATCCATATCACTAAACCCTAATCCGGGACGTCCATAGTAATAGTATGTTCCCTTAGAGTCACCAACCGCTCCCCAAGTAAACATTTGTACATAACCCCCTCCATCAACTTTGGACGGTGACAACCATCTCTGTTCTGGAATCGGATTAGGAAGCTTCATATCAGTTGCCTCTCCTGATGTAAAATCACAGTAAGGACTTCCTGCCCCATACACATCACCTACGCCACCATTATAAGTGATTACTCTATAAGGATTTCCCGCTTTTGCTACTGTTGCAAAACTAGCCTCATTATACTCTCTATCTAAATCTCTTAAGTATGTTAGCGAATCACTAAAATATCCATCAAACCACCACATTGCAAGATCTTCACCATATCTCAGCGAAAACTCCTCAATGATCTCTTCCCAACGCTGTCTTCCTATTTGTTGTAGTTCAACATCTGAATTCGCTCCCTCTGATCCAGCTTCAACCTTAAAAACTTTAGATGATATCTCCTTGGAGTAGCTGCCATGTCTAAAGGCCATATTTCCATTTGCGTCAGCTACATATTCCTCATATGGTGTTGCGGAATGAGGGGGATTTATTGGAATATACAATGTCATCTTAATATCAAGCCCTCGCTTTTCGATTTCCGCATTTATTTCTGCTGGCAAATCTCTCCCTGGATCCATGGCATGCCCCGCATCAACTTCCTCTTGCGTATAAACCCCCTCTTCTACCAAGTATTTATCATACACATCGCTTGGCGCTGGGAAGAATCCATCATTTTGCCCCATTGTAAGCATCCAATAAGACGCTCCCATCTCTTCTAACTGATCTACATAAGTCTCAACATCAAACTCCCCAATAAATTCCTTCCAAGTCACCCCATGCTTCCATTTGTCTTCATCTTCAAAAAAACCATCTATGTTGAATACATGATCTATGAAATGAGAGGATACTCCATAGCAATCTACCATCCAATCTGTTAAATGATTTCCATCTGTAGATTGAACCGCTTGCAATGTTGGCTCTGTAACTGTAGGAATTCCTTTTACTCCATTCACATCAGAAACTATGATTTCACATCTTAAATATTTTCCTTCGTACTCTTTAATCAGAATGATATCTTGCGTATGAATTCCATTAATTGGTGTGTAGTTGCCAGCTCTCTCATCTGCAATATACCATTGGAATTTTGTACCCTCTTCACTCCCTACCTTCCCGTCCGCATCATGATAAGTATAATTGGCTCTTAAAATACCATGTATCTTCGGATCCGCATTAAATCCTAGCGTTGTATCTACCGATAGATTCTCAATATTCGCTCCTGTCACACTAGGCCTCGCAATGTTGCTATCCTCTTTCACTGTAACTTCACACTGAGCAGTCAATTCACCATCATCTGTTGTTACTGTAATCGTTGCGTTTCCTGGTAACTTCCCACTTACCAATCCGTTCTCATCTACCGTCACAATATTTTCAGCTGAAGACGTCCATGTCACGCTCTTATTTGATGCATTCTCTGGAGAAACTACAGCTGTTAATGTTTTTTCTTCTCCTTCTTTAATCTCCAAATCCGTATCGTCTAAGGAAACTCCTATAACATTGATATTTGAATCGTTATATACTCTGAAAGCGTCAAAATGCACGTAAATATCTGATGATGACTCGGCCGTTTTTTCAAACTTAACTATATGTTCTCCATACACTAAATCATATTTGCTAAAAACAACTGCTTGATTCAAATCTGCACTATCGCTCGAAGACACCTGAATATTATCCCCAACCAATTGGTCATCTACATAAATATCAAAATAAGCAGCTCCTGCCTTTGGGTAAAATGCTAAAAAATCAAATCCCGTTCCCGTAAACGCAATTGTTCCAGATGCACCATTCGTGTTATGTGCATGTATCCCATTTCCATAAGCTGTTCCGCCAAACTTGTCTGGGTTCTGAGCTGAATTGTGATACCAACCACTAGAATATGTAACCTCCGCATCTTCGTTGTCGATGGTTTCCACTGGTCTCCCATCTGCCACTACAACTGGATACGCTACCTCTCCATTCCCATTTGCGAATGTAACTGTGGTGCTTCCTGCCTTCAATCCCTTAATTTGATAAATTCCTTCTGTCTGAGTTGACTCGGTAATTGAGGCGACTTCCTCATCTAAAACCGTTGGTGTTGCTGCTAAATCAGATACTTTAATCAATTGAGTATCTCCTGCCTTTGCCAACTCTCCTACTACCTTTTCCACTCGTAAGTCTTCGCCTTCTGCCATAACTGTCAACGAACTCATTGTCATAGTAACACATATTAAAAGTGCACTAACTTTCTTGATAACTTTTTTCATCCTCTAGACTCCTTCCCTTTCATTAAAATATCCTCGATAAAGAAGCTTCTTCATCTAAGATATTTCCCTAATAACATTCCCCATCATGCACAAATAGATAGATAAACATATTATAACTTATGGTTTTTTCTAATAAAACTCACAATTTTTACATCTATAGGTGGAATCTTTTTACCAACTTAAAACTTTTTTTTGAGCTCCTCATGACTTATCAAATCTGGAAACTTTGTCCCTAGCTCATCTTGATACCAATATGCAACAGATAAATAATCATCTTCTCGTGGCAAGAAGTGATTGATTTCACCCTTATCATCCGTCTGCCATCCTAGGCACTGTACTGTAACTTTTAAGTCTTCTTTAAAACGAATTGGGTCAGGTCCATGCCAACGATACATTGAGAATCTTTGCTGAGACTCATAGAGACCATCTGGTTTTATAATGTTGGGTAATCCCATGTATAATGTAGAATACTCTCTGTATTCCCCTTCACAATCCCAATTAAACGCTCCTCCGAAGTAATCTTCTAGTCCAGTTGAGCAATAGGTTGGATATTCCTCATCCCCATCGATATAGAACTTAAACTCGCCTTCGCCCCACCAGCGACTAGCTCTGTTTAAGCCTACATATAATGCAGTCCCTAAATACACTCCCTTACCATTCACCTGATCTAGTAGGGTGTGCACCCCCATAAATGGAACAGGTATAGATGCACGGAACTGTGCATGGAAATATCCTGAATCTTCTGGTAATACTCGCTCTTCATAATTGATTTGATAATAAACCACTTTGGACAATGCACTTCTATTCTCAAGTGTGATTCTTGCCGCTTTTTTAAATGGCATAGGTATAAAACAGTTTAGTCCTCTGTTAGGATTTACCGACATAAATGCTGAATCTACTTTGTAATTAGGACCATTGTTCCAGCGACTCTCTTCGATACAATGCGGTTTTGCCCATCCATAAAGAAAAAAATCAGTCAACGGGCATTCCACACTCGGGACTTCACAATCATCCCAGTACATGCGAATGATTAGACCTCGGTCCACCTCTCCTGTAATCCACATGCTTTTTATCATGCCTTCGCAATTGATGTTTGCCAAATCAACTATAGTATTTTGCTGAATCGTAATAAAAGGTCTAGATTTCCAACCTTTTCCAAGTAGCTCCCCTGGTGCTCCTGTTAGCGGTTCTAACTTTGCTGCCTCCCCTTTTTTTCCTGTTGGATTCTCCGCTGTAATTGTTCTAGTATTACAATATGTTGTTAAAAATATATTTTCATGCATCACTCATTCATTTCCTTTCTGATACTCACTTGGCGACATGCCACTTTCACTTTTAAACACTCGGCTAAAATAGCGCTTATCTGCATATCCACAGAGACTACTGACTTCTTGTATATTTAAATCCGGCTGATTCTTCATTAATTCTTTTGCCATACTTATTTTCTTTGCTGTGATATATTGGTTCAGGGACATCCCCACTTTTTGCTTAAACATCCGTGAAAAATAAGTATAATTATATCCAAACAAATCCGCCACTTCCTCTACACTCGCAATCGTCAAAAAGTTTTCATCTACATATGCTACCACATCCTCCTCGCGATACCCATCTTGACCTACATCCTGAAAAATAATCCTCTTCATAAATGCTAGTAATTTTTCAAACAATACTTCTTCCGATGTGTAAACGCTAAGTACCTTTAGCACTTCTACTTCTCGCTCCTCACTCAGGTGTGGTTTCTGTTTCACATCGGATAGTTCCAACAGCTTTATCATGTGTACACATATGATTTTTACATTTCTCTGTGGACACTGATTTGCCCTTAAATATTTTATCACTGCCTTCACATCTGTATACAATTCATCCACATTCTTGGTTATAGAATATGTTTTGACAGACATATTAATCTTCGTCTTAATCATATCCAATGTATTGATTTTCTCCGTTTCCTTCTTATCGAGATAGGCTAAGTTGGATTTTCCAATAACGATTGTTCTTCTCAAATACTCTCTCAATCCTTTCACCTCATCCCAAAGTGCTTCTTGCTCTATCAAGACTCTTGTTGTATAGATATTGACTGGATAGCTTGTGTGTTTTCGGATGGTCGCTAACAATTGTTCGTGGAATTTCTTACTACCAAACCCCACATCAAATGGCATTTTAACTGTCACAACCTTTTGATTAATCATCTGGTCATCTGCAACAAACCACTCTCGTCCCTCGCTACATAGTTCTTCCATGATAATATTCCATGGGATGGTCTCCACCTCTTTTTTATATTGTTTCTGGATCTCCTCCTCATTTTGAATACAGATGTAATTACCAATGCATATAAGCGCAACCTGAAATTTAAAAGGCTCTTCTTGAGTAATTTGGTAGTCGTGTGAATATATAAACTTTCTTTTTTGTTGAATCTTCGAAACTTCCAATGCTTGCTTCAAATCACTCAAGACTTCTTCAAAATTCTCTTCAGTCGGCTTCAAAAGATAAGAAAACGCTCCATAACGTATTGCCTGCTGTGCGTATTGGAAATCCGAATATCCAGATAATATCACCACAAATATATGAGGATATTGTTGCTTTATCTTTTTGATTAATTCGATTCCATTCATTATCGGCATAGAAATATCTGTAAATACAATATGTGGTCTTAATTCTGCAATTCGTTCCAATGCCTCTTCCCCATTACTCGCTTTTCCAACAACCTCAAATGCATCATCCGCCGCCTCAATCTTATTGCTTACATGCTCTAATATCTTGCTTTCATCATCAACTACTAACACTCTCATCTTTCGCGTTGTCATTTCCCTGCCCCCTATACCTAATCGAAATCCTTCCTAGTCCATCTTCTATGTCATATCTAATGCTATCTCCTAGCAACAGTTTTAGCCTTACATAAACATTGACAAGTCCCATTCCATCGATTTTTCCTAATAATGTCTTATCGCCTTCCATAGCCTCTTCGCATCGCATATATATTTCGTGAACCTTCTCTCGCGTAAAACCATCTCCATTGTCCTCTACAGTGATTTCCCAACTTCCGTTCTTTTTGATATCACCTCTTACACTAATAATTTTTTGTGCTTTTTTATCGTATTTAAAAGCATTTTCCACCAACGGTTGTATCGTAAGTTTTGGAATCTTGATTTCATACATCTCCAACGGTAAATCTATCTGAACCAAGCACTCAGGGAAGCGTTCCTGCATAATCGCCACGTAATTCTGCAGATGCTGAATTTCTTCATATACATGCACTCCACTTGGTGCGTCCACCGTTATATATCTAAACATCTGTGTAAGACTCGTACAGATTCTACTGATTCCATAGTTCCCCTCTGATTCAGCCATTGTATTAATCGTTGTCAATGTATTATACAGGAAATGAGGTTGCATTTGTGCCTGAAGCGCCAGCATCTTCGCCTGTATTTCATAATCTTTTAGTGCAATAATCTCCTCTAAAGACTGATTCAATTGCACTCCCATGCTTTGTATGGATTCCGAGAGAAAATCCACCTCCTCGATTTCGCTCTCTTGCTTTGCACATATCATACTTTCATTTAAATTCATCTGCTTTACTTGTTCACAAATATTGAATATTGGTCTTGAGATTGCCTTTGATGTTCGATAGGTGATGATTGTCATAATAACTAGAAGTAGCAATAGCAGTATCGATGTCGTGATTAAAAACAGATATAGAGTAGAATAATAGGCATTCAAATCTAATGTGAATACTACCGATAGCTTATCATCGTAGATTTTATTTACAAGAATCCTCTCGGACCCATTTTCATAAGTAGCCTCTTCCCCTTGTTCCATATAAGCCGATAAATCCAAGTCAGTCTCTGTGTATATCGGATTACCATAAGAGTCATAGATATGTAGCTTTAAATCATGTGTTTCAGCATCCCCCATCATTCCGCGCATCGCTTGCTCAAACTCTTCTTTCTCTACCATGACCTCCAAGATTGCTCTACCATCCACATACTTGTTTCGATTATCCATACTCCTTGAAAGTGTTACAAATTCCTGTTCTTCATAATTTGAATTAATCTGATTCAAATATTGATTGTGGGATAAATATTGAATAATCGCTGTTTCATTTCTCGTAAGTCCAGAATATGTATCAACTTCCTCTATGCCACCCATTTGATAATTATTTCCCATCCAAATATAATATTTCTCGTCAACTACGACTCCAATTTTATACTTATTCTCAATCATGCCATAAGCATCTTCATATAGATTGGCAAATTCAGGCGTTTGGTTGGTATTGTTTTCATACGCATTGGGAAGAGCCACAATGGCTGTGTTTTTAAACTCATTAGAGGTTAATAATTGCATGGAGAAATCATTCATATCTTCAAAATAATTCTCTATATTTTCTTCTAAACTATCACACAATTGATTCTGCGTATTGATGATATCTTCCTCTATGATTTGAGAGATGTATACAACAAAAGAAAGGGAAATCATCGCAAAACAACCGATAATCCACCAAAAATATGCAAAAAACAGTTTCTTTACCAATGATTTCTTTTTCATGTAGCCCCTCCTCACCTAATCGAATTTCATTTTCTGTTCATTATATCATCAGATAGACACTTCCTGCAAATTCATTGGCTTGTTCAATTACCAATCCACTTTCGTCCCTTTTCATCTCAAGCACCTCGCCAAAAACATGCCTGCATTCCTGATATGTATCTGGAAGCGTTACATTTACACTTCTGACATTCTCGTCCTTGGTTCTTCCAAATTGATGGCAAATCAGCAGTGCTTTCTTTAGTCGATGATTTTCAATCACTACGCATTGTAATCCTCTCAGATATCTTCTATTCTCTGAACAGTCCCGATACAAGTAAGTATATCCATCTTTTAAAATATCTGTTACGTCCTTGTATCGTAAACACGCCTCCTTTAAAATATTGAGTTGCCAATCATCTAGTTTCGTAATCGCTCCTGATAAACAAAATCTTCCTAAAAAAGCACTACTCAAACTATATTCTAATCGTTTCTTATTATCTGTTTCTTGCACCACCGACCAGACTTGGCACTGTCTAGGTAATACTGCCTTCAAGATATCCGCTACCAAATATGGTATTTCCAGACACTCATGTGCATCTGTCGCCGAGCTCATTGCGGTCAAATTCATCATCATCGGTTCCAACCGGTTCCCCCCAGATGCACAGTTTTCAATCACTAAGTCAGGACAAGATTGACGCAATAACAAAAAGAAATTTCGTACTGCTAGCATCTGTTCTTGCAATCCACTTCCTAATGACTCCGCTCCATCACAACCTTGTCCGATACTTCCATTATAATCAACCTTGACATAGCCTATCTCATTTGCAACCACAAAATCAATGACTTTCTCTTTTAAAATCTGGATTACTTCTGGTTTCCGAAAATCCCAAAACGTTCGGTCTCCACCTGTGTTTATGACTTGCCCCTCATTCGTCAAATGCAAAGAATCATACTCCTTCTCATACACAAGCGCACCCTTCGTAGTAACCTCAAACTCAAACCAAACACCTAGTATTTTATTGTGTTCTTTTAATTTCCTTGAAAGTGCCAACAAGCCTTGTGGAAATTTCTTTTTATCCAGTATCCAATCTCCATTGCCGCCTTGCCCACTAAAAGAATCTTCGGGAATGACAGGCCACCCCGCATCGATAACAAAATATTTAATCGAGGTATCCTTCAATATAGCTAAGTACTGCAGCATCTTATCTTCACTCGGTTTCCCCCAGCTTGTACACCATTCATTAAATACAATTGGCAAATCTTGCTCTACTGCTGGCTGAGTCTCCACATATTTTTGATACATACTCAACAACTGATTCGTAGCTTCCTCCACCCTATGCTCTGCTACGGTCAGATATGCTTTTGGTGCCTCATATCTCTCACGAACTGCGATGCGCTTCCTCCATGTTCCAAACTCCCGATCCGCTACACCACCAGAAAAGGAATAGGTGTCGCTTTCATGGGACAGTTCCATTTGCCAGCTAGCATTATATGCCAAGGAGGCTGCCCAAAACACATTGTTTTTCTGATCTTCGATTACAGCTAAAGGAAAGAATTTTCTTGCTGACCATGACCCAATTCCCCCAAACCGTTCACTCTCAACTTGATTATACCAAGTACGTTCCAATCCTAGGGATTCTATGGAGTCTACTATATGTTTCCCCTCTAAACTCCAGCCACTTCTAAACCTATGTAAATAAAGGCTCTCACTACTATCATTGGCTTGCAACGGACTTAGCCCATCTAACGAAAAACTAGTCAGCATATCTAATGTTACATCTTCTTCGCTCTCATTCACGAAGGTAGTAATCACTTCGACTCCATATTCTTGGCACCTTTTTTCAACCCTGTGCTCTATACTCCATCCCACCTCTGATTGTAATTTAGTAGTAATTACTGTCATTCCATGTGTCTCTGAAACATCTTGACTCGCAAAGTGAAATAATCTATTCGCATTGCCATGCTTCAGTGTTGAACCCGCCCCTTTTCCTTGAGGTATCGTAGATATGGACACATGTGCAAGACTCCCCATCGTCCATGCAGGGCATTCAATCTTATTCACTGCTAGCTCATGATTATCTAAATATGTATCACGAAATTCAAACAAACTTTCCTTACTATTTGGCAATAGTATCATCATGATTTCTTTTTCATCCTTCACAATATATCGAATTGTAAATTCGTCAAAATTATGGTCAATATTTCTCAAATTCATTTCCGCCTCCTAAATACTATTGCATGAAAGGAGTGAATTAAACGAATCCACTCCTCCATAAATCTTTTATTTTTCAAACTTTGCTCGGAACTCTTGTAAGTCAATCGTAGTTCCTTCCACCCTTGACTCCTCTGCCGCAAGTGCTATCAAATGACTACTAACCGACATATTTGCACTAGAAACGGAGTATTCTCCTTCTGATTGCACCGTTTTTATAAACCCTTTCATGAATCTGTCATCGCTTCCACTGTGTCCACCCGCACTGGTCTTTATATGGATCTCGGTTTTATTCCCTGTTAAAAATTCTTTCACTTCGATTTTGTTCCGTTCCATATCACCAAGGATTTGCCCTCTTGTTCCCATGATATTCATTACACGACTACCTTCGTATGTGAACGCTGCCATTGTGAAGCTAACTGTAACTCCATCCTCAAATAGCAAGTTTACCACTTGATGATCTACTACATCATTATCACAGTGATATACACAGCGACCATATGGGCCTTCCTTCAATGCTTCTACCATCTTTTCTGGACTATCATCTAGTGACACAACTTTTCGAATCGTATCGGAATACCATTCTTCCTCCACAAGATAGATTTTCTTAGCACTGTATGGGCAGGTTTCCTCGATTTGGCAATCAACCAAGCAACGCTTGCCAGATCCTATCGGTGCCTCCTCTTCACAAAAATGCTTTAGTGAACCAAACGAAGAAACTTTTTCGCACTTCTTATCCAATAACCATACTAAGATATCCATATCATGGCAAGATTTGGCTAGTATCATCGGGCTAGTTTCTTCTTCCTTTCTCCAATTCCCTCTGACGAAGCTATGGGCTTGGTGCCAGTATCCAACACACTCGATATGTTGCATAGATACAATGTCGCCAATCACTCCCGATTCTAATACTTCTTTTAGCTTTACATAAAATGGAGAATATCGGAGCACATGACAGATAGTTAATGTTCGATTGTATTTCTCCGCATATTGTCCCATCTCCACACATTCCCTAGCGCTTGGCGACATCGGCTTCTCGCACATGACATGATATCCTTTCGACAATGCCACCTTTACTGGCTCGATATGGAATTTATCTTGTGTACATACCATCGCACAATCTGCTATCTTCTCTAACGCTAATAAGTCATTCCAATCCTCAAATACATACTCTGGGAGAATATTGTGTTCTTTTGCAAAGTGTTCTCTTCTCTCTTTATTCGGTTCTGCAACTGCAACAATGTTTATATCCTCTGGGTGCTCAAGTGCATACTTTGCATACACCGCAGCCCCTCGTTGCCCTGCACCGATTAATATTGCTGTTATCATACTATTATCCTTTCACCGAACCTGCTACCATACCACTAATAATATATTTTTGCCCCAAAATATACACCACCACGATAGGTGCAATCGCATATAGAATTGTTACACTTACCAAGTTCCAACTCGCCGTATATGTTCCGAAGAAATTATATACCTTTTGAACAATAACTGCCTTGTCTGGATCAATCAGGGTATATAGTGGTATCTGGAAATCATTCCACACATTCAAGAAATTAATCATAATCACAGTCACTGTAGCCGGTTTCAAAACTGGAAATATAACTTGGAAAAATATATTAAAAGCTCCTGCTCCATCAATAACCGCTGCCTCGTCTAATTCCTTAGGTACACCTGTAATAAAACCATAGTACAAGAACACACTAAGAGGTAATATCATTGCTATGTAAACTAAAATGGTTCCTGGCAATGTATTGTAGAGATTGATTACTCTTAATACTTTTACAACTGTAACCAAACTAACTGGTACCATCAATCCAATCGCAAAATAGGTATAGAATATTTTATTAATTCGATTTCGATTTCTATTCAACACGTATGCACACATAGAAGACGCAAATACCGTTACTGCTACCGAAGTGACGGTCATAATCAAACTATTACCGAGTGATTGTAGAATATCTCCTTGTTCCCATACCGTGGCAAAATTCTCAAAATGCCATTCCGTTGGCAGTGTTAGTTCCATCGTTATGGCTTCTGCCTTTGTTTTAAATGAGTTAAAAATTACAATGAGAAAGGGCACGATAATAATCAGAGATAATATCCACATTCCTAATTCTCTTACTAGTAATATCTTTTTTTGAGCACTTGTTTTCATATCCCTTCTCCTTATTCATCATTGGTATCTCGGATTCGCAATACCAGAAGTCCTACTACTGCAGTAATTGCAAATAATACTACTCCATATGCCGCCGACATACCATATAGTTTTTTCCCAAATTCTTTGAATACCAATGTATTAATCAACTCTGTTGCTCCGTTTGGTCCTCCGCCAGTTAGTACAAAGATGATATCAAACGCCTTTAATCCTTGTGATAAAGCCAACAATAGGTTGATAATTAGAGATGGAATCATTCTAGGTAATGTGATATAAACTAACTGCTGTCTCTTCGTCGCTCCATCTACCGATGCTGCTTCATAGAAGCTGGTATCTATCAACTGCAATCCAGCTAGGTATATAACCATGTTAAATCCAACTTGCCTCCATACCTCTACCCCCATAGAGGTTCCAAGTGCCGTTTCCTTTGTCGTCAACCATGCTGTTGTTGCTAGTTCTTCTAACCCTACAAAGCTTAACAGTTGATTGGCGAAACCTGCTGTCATAAAAATAGAGCCAAAGATAAGACCTATGATTAACGGTGATAACATACTTGGTAGAAAGAATATCGCTCTAAGAACATTTCTTGTTTTGATTCCCTCATTCAATGCGAGTGCTAATAAAAATCCAAATACGTTTTTTAATATGGTTGTAATTAATGCAAAGAAGATGGTTCTAGTAATTACTGATAACAAATCAGGATCTTGAAATATTGTGATAAAGTTTTCAAATCCGATAAATTTTGCTGTTTCTCCTGTTAGCCTTACGGCATTCCAATTCGTTAAAGAATAATAGAAATTAAGTCCAACTGGCACCATAAATAGCAAGGTATATATAATCAGAGCTGGGTAGGCAAAATAGCCTTTATATATTTTTTTACTATACATCTGTTCATTCCTCTCTTTTTTAACAAAGGGTTGAGTAGCTTTCGCCGCCCAACCCTTTTGCTTACTCTTCTCCTACTGTGTCAAACATCGTTGCACGATATGTATCAACATTTTCAGCAAATTTCTCTGGTGTTACACTTCCATCTGCCATACCTTGTAGGTATTGGTATACATCAGGATCCCAATATAACACTTCTTTGATGAACATTGGTTTAATATCATCTGTATTGCCAGCAAGAATCTCTTCCGTTGCAGTTGTTGATGATACACTCTCAACATCCTTGAATGCTGAAGTAACTAAGTCTGTTCTAGCTCCATAGTATACCTCTAAGTTCTCATCTTCTGCTAAGAATTCAAATAACATCTTTGCCGCATCGATATTTTTACTATTTACGTTGATGAATTTCGAAATTCCACCACCATTAGATACTGCTATTTGATTATCCATCAGTGGAACTGGGAACATTCCAAACTCGTCTGTTGCACCATTCGCTTCTAACTCTGCAGGATATGCTGAGTATGTAAACATCATAACTGTATCTCTTTCTTGAAGCGATGGATAGCTTCCATGCCAGTCTTCTGCTTGACCATCATTTGTATAGTAATCCGTGTTGCTAAGTAGTTCTTGTAATTGTCCAAGTCCTGTCATAAATCCTTCGAAATCTGAAAATTTATTATCTTTACTTTCATTTAAGTATGAAGCATAGTCTGGATTTTCTGCGATGATAGTAGGTGTCATTCCATATACCCAGCTTTGTGTATGCCACACGCCATTGATTCCCTCATATAATGGTGTTGTTCCTAATGCTAGGATATCATCACACAATGTAATAAACTCATCCCATGTAGTTGGTACTACTAGGTCGTTTTCTTCGAAGAAAGTTTTATTATACATAACACCCTCATAGTCAATTCCCCAAGTACCAAATCCAATTTGCTTTCCATCTACAGTATTCGCATCTTTTGCCCAAGTTTCTTGTCTATCTACCCATTCTTCTCCAGATAAATCAAGTGCAACATCCGGAATTCCAGCCGAAATCATTTCGCTTCCTGCTGCATGCATGAAGATGTCAATTGCATCACTTCCACCTGTCAATGTTGTTCCGAGTAGTGAAGCATACTCATTATCTGGTGTTAATGACACTTCCACTTTGATTCCTGTCTCTTCTTCAAACTTTGCGAACAGTTCATTGTCAATTTCTTTAATCCAGTTCTGTGAAGCCATAAGTGTTAGCTCTGTCCCTTCAAAACTCGCTTCCTCTTCTGCTGGTGCCTCTTCTTCTGTTGTTGCTTCCGCTTCACCTTCTGGTGCGGTTGGCTCTTCCTGTGTACTTCCACATCCTGTCATTCCCACAACTCCTAATGTTGCAACTAATAATAATGCTGTAATCTTTTTCATTCTACTCTTCATATCTCGTTCCTCCTATATTTGATAGGTTTACTTTACCAAATATACTCCCAAAATAAAACTCATAGATTTTACCTCTAGAGGTGGACTTTTTTTACCACACATTGCTTTTACTTGCAAATTTTATCATAATGGTTCCCACAATTTTGAGCGGATGAAATAAATATTTCACCCGCTCAAAATTGTATTTATACCTTATATGTTTTCCTTCATCAATTAGAATTTGATTAATGCTTTGATAACATTTTGTCCATTTGCCAATGTATCT
>CAYIZP010000021.1:23795-46865 GCA_964367905.1 uncultured Lachnospiraceae bacterium | reverse complement strand
AAAAAATAAAATCATTATTTTTTTATTTTACTATTGACAATTATTAGCTGGACTTCTTGATACTTAGTGCAACTCCATCTCCCAATGTGATAATAGAGGTTTCTAAGCATTCTTCATGTTTTAATTGATAGAGATACTCTCTCATTCGGCTGTGAATAGACCGGTTTCTCCGTTCCACTGCAAATCTAGATTCCATAATATCTCCGTCCTGCAATACATTATCCGAAATCAACATTCCCCCATCTTCTAACAATCTTAGCACCTCTGGATAATACGTAAGATATTGCGCTTTTGCTGCGTCCATAAAGATAAAGTCATAAGACCCTTCTAACCCTTGCAAAACCTCATATGCATTTCCCTCTATCAACTCAATCTGCTCTTCCTTACCTGCGCGCTTGAAATTATCTCGTGCAATCGGAATTCTCTTTTCATATTTTTCTATGGTGGTTATCTTACAATTCTCAGACACGTGCTCGCTCATCAATAACGCAGAGAAACCTACGGCAGTTCCAACTTCCAGAATGCGCATAGGTTTTTTCAATGCCAACATGACTTTTAGAAAGCTTTGCATCTCCTTACGGATAATCGGTACAAAGCTCTCCAAAGCCTCTTGTTCTATTTCTTCTAATAACGAGCTGTTCGCTGTCTCCATGGAATTGATAAAAGTAACCATTCTTTCATCAACTATCATATCTTCTTCCTCTATGGCTCTACATCCATAATAATCGGCAATATCATCGGACGTCTCTTTGTCTTCTTCCAGATAAAGTCATTCATCGCATCGCGTATCACAACTTTAATCTTGGCCCAATCCACATGACGACCTTCTAGATATTCTTCCACTGCTTTTCCAACCACATGTCTTGCCTCACCCATCAAATCCTCTGATTCACGAACATATACAAAACCTCTGGATACAATATCTGGTCCGGATAACAAACGGTTGCTCCCTTTTTCTAATGCAAGTACAACAATCATAATTCCATCTTGAGCAAGATGCTGTCTATCACGCAATACGATATTACCAACATCTCCAACACCCAAGCCATCTACCAAGATTCCACCAGTATGAACATGGTCTACCACCTTAGCCTCCTCGTCTGATAATTCAAGGACATCTCCGGATTTTAGAATAAAGATGTTTTCTTTTTCGATTCCCAATGACTTTGCAATCTCTGCATTTGCCTTAAGGTGTCTAAACTCACCATGAACTGGAACCGCATACTTCGGCTTTACTAAAGAATAGATTAGTTTCAACTCTTCTTGACAAGCATGTCCTGAAACATGGGCATCTTGGAAGATTACATCTGCGCCTTTTTGTGATAATTCATTGATCACCTTGGAAACTGATTTTTCATTTCCAGGAATCGGGCTAGAGCTAAAGATTACGGTATCTCCAGACTTAATCGTGACCTTCTTATGAATATCTGCTGCCATCCTTGATAAAGCCGCCATGGACTCTCCTTGGCTTCCAGTAGTAATCAGGACTGTCTTCTCATCTGGATAGTTTCTTAATTGGTCGATTGGAATTAAGGTCTTATCTGGAATGTCTAGATATCCCAACTCGGAAGCAGTATCGATGATATTTACCATGCTTCGTCCTTCAACTACAACCTTTCTACCATATTTATACGCTGTGTTGATAATCTGTTGTACACGGTCTACATTCGATGCAAATGTAGCCACAATAATTCTCGACATCTTATGCTCTGCAAAGATATGATCAATCGTCTTCCCAACAGTCTTCTCTGATTGAGTAAACCCAGGTCTCATAGCATTAGTACTATCTGACATCAAAGCCAATACACCTTTTTTTCCGATATCTGCGAATCTCTGCAAATCAATTGCATCCCCGAACACTGGTGTATAATCCACTTTGAAGTCACCTGTATGAACCACAATTCCAGCTGGAGAATAGATTGCTAATGCTGCTGCATCTGCAATACTGTGATTTGTCTTGATAAATTCAATCCTAAAATCTCCCAGATTAATAGACTGCCCATGTTTCACAACCTTTCTCTTCGTCGAGCGCAGAAGATTGTGTTCTTTTAATTTTTTATCAATAATTCCCATGGTAAGTTTCGTCGCATAAACCGGTAGATTCATTTCCTTCAACACATAAGATAATGCACCGATATGATCCTCATGTCCATGAGTAATCACAAACCCTTTCACCTTAGAAATATTATCCTTCAGATAAGTAACATCTGGGATAACCAAGTCAATTCCTAACATATCATCCTCTGGAAATGCCAGACCACAATCCACCACGATGATACTCTCCTCATATTCGAAAGCAGTAATATTCATTCCAATAGATTCTAAACCACCTAATGGAATAATCTTAAGCTTTCCTTTATTTTGTTTTTTCAAAAAAATTTTACCTCCATCATATTTTATTTTAATTTTTTATTTATTTTTCAATACCAATACCTTCGAGTAAGTCTTCAAACACTTTCAGGATTGCATCTAATTCTATATCATCCTCTACAATCTCATATAAACTCTCTAATGCATCATCATCTGCTAAATCCTTCAAGATTAAACACTCCGCCTCATCTTCCTCTGAATCCGCCACTAACAAGTAGTTAAAACCATTAATTCTAGTTTGTTCCACCACAAAAAAATCAATCACCTCATCCGAATCCGCGAGCGTGACTTGAATCTTCCCTAATTCTTCTATCATATTATTTTTCTCCTAAATACACAAAGATAACCTTACTGCCGTAAAGTTTTACACAGAAATCGATTCGAGATATCCTTGCAGAATCAATATCGCTGCAATCGTATCTACATACTTCTTCCTATCTTCTCTTCTTACATTCGTCTCTATTAATGTTCTCTCTGCTTCCACTGTAGTCAGACGTTCATCCCACAACACAACCTCTAACTCGCATCTTCTCTCTAACATTGCTTTAAATTCCAAGGTTTTTTCCGCACGTTCACCAATTGTATTATTCATATTCTTAGGAAAACCCAACACAATCTTCTCTACATCGTACTCGCCTACCAATTCCTCGATGCGCGCAAGCGATTGACGAAGCTTGTTCTCTGTTTTTCTATGAATCGTCTCAATTCCTTGTGCCGTAAATCCCAAAGGATCACTCACAGCAACTCCTATGGTCTTCGAACCATAGTCCAGTCCCATTATTCTCATCTTAATTCCAGTTCTCATTCCTTATATAGGTTTTTAACATTTCCTCTACTAACTCGTCCCGTTCAACCTTCATAATCAAACTTCTAGCTCCATTATAACTGGTAATATATGTGGGGTCTCCAGACATAATGTAACCGACAATTTGACTAACTGGATTGTATCCTTTTTGTTTCAAAGATTCATAAACGTGCTCCAAAACATCTACTGGACTGATTACTGGAGCCGGCTCTACTTTGAAAAACTGGGTATCTTTCACATCTTTCATCTCGTCACGTCCTTACTTGAATTACTCTCTACTATATCATTCTAATATATTTCTCTACAAATTACAATGTACAATTTGCGCACTTTTACCTATAATTTCTTCAGCAACTTGATTCTTTTTATATTTTTTTCCATAAACTGCTACTTTTACATACTCCATTGTATGCCCAATCATCACCTCTTCGCCATTCACCAGTCCTTGTTCTTCTATCAGAATGGACACCTCTCTACCCTGGAATTCTTCCATGTAATTTCTCTGTTGCAATTCATGTAATTCTTGCAATTCATTGCTTCTTTTTGTTTTTATAACCTCTTCGACTTGATTCTCCATCGTAGCTGCCTTCGTTCCCTTACGTGGAGAATATTTGAATATATGTGTTTCAAAGAATCTAATCTCATGAACAAATTCCTTTGTTTGGGCAAATTCTTCCTCGGTCTCACCTGGAAATCCTACGATAATATCCGTGGTAATCATCGGAAACTCATAGTAGGTTCGAAGCAATTTACACGAGTTTGCATATTCTTCTGTATCATATCTTCGATTCATTCGCTTCAATGTCTCATCACATCCACTCTGGAGTGATAAATGAAAATGTGGACATACCTTATCCAATTTCGCTAGTGCAGATACAAAATCCTCGGTAATAATTCTTGGTTCAAGGGACCCCAATCGAATACGGTCAATTCCCTCCACCTCTTGAATCCCTTCTATCACACCCAATAAGGAGTCGTCTGTATCCACTCCATACGAGCTCAGATGAATCCCTGTCAATACAATCTCTTTATACCCATTTGCAACCAATGACTCTATTTCTTGAAAAATTTCTTCTCGCTTTCTACTACGCACCCTTCCCCTTGCATATGGAATGATACAATATGCGCAAAACTGATTACAACCATCCTGTATCTTTAGATATGCTCTCGTATGATCCGCCGTCTTGCTCACCTGCAATTCCTCAAATTCATCCGTCTCATTGATATCAATCAAGGATGTGATATTCGCTCCTCGCTCCTTCTGATATTCTTCCAGCAATCGAATCAAATGGTTCTTCTGATTATTCCCAATCAGAATGTCAACATCTTCCACCAAAGCATCTGCATTCTCTTGTACCTGCACATAGCATCCTGCCGCTACCACAATCGCATTGGGATTGATTTTCTTCGTCTTATGTAGCATCTGTCTTGATTTCCTATCTGCCATGTTCGTCACTGTACAGGTGTTGACGATATACACATCCGCATATTCCTTGAATGAGACAATCTCATATCCATTTTCCTCTAATAACTCTTGCATAGCCTCTGTTTCATATGCATTCACCTTGCATCCTAGGTTGTGAAGTGCTGCTTTTCTCATAAAACCACTTGTCCTTTCGTCAATTATGGCAGTTTTTACAATTTTTTAACGATTAATTATACACATTGTTCCTTGACATTTCATTTCAATCACTTTAATATAGAATTAGAAATAAAAGAAAAGGAGGCTATTGAAATGAAAACTGTTACTATATCGCTTAATTCAATCGACAAGGTAAAATCGTTCGTAAATGAAATTTCAAAGTTTGATTTTGACTTTGATTTAGTTTCCGGTCGTTATGTAATCGACGCAAAATCAATTATGGGGATTTTTAGTTTAGATTTATCTAAACCAATCGACTTAAACATCCATGCTGATGCGGAAATAGATACTGTAGTTGCCGCACTTGCACCATACATTATTTAAGCACTGTCGGTCATTCGACCGTACATAGCACCTCACAGATATGTGAGGTGCTTTCTTTATGTAATAGGAAACTGCGTTTCCATTACACAAAAATGCTCCGCGAGGATCGCACTACGGCGAACAAGGAATGATGTCAGCAAGCTGACCGCCGTAGGCGAGGGTGTGCGGAGCACACCCTTATTTATGGTTTCACATATATTTTCTCAACCGATTGAATCGCCTCTTCCATAAGGGCATCTATCTTCTCACTCAAATTCAATTCAGAACGCTTGATGATGTTTAGGTTTGGTTTTGTCACCGGGTGTTTTGCAACAAAGATGGTACAACAATCTTCAAATGGCTGAATCGATGTTTCATAAGTATCTATCTTTACCGAAACATCTACAATCTCTTGCTTGTCAAATCCAATCACTGGACGATATACAGGCAAAGTACAAACTTCATTGGTCGCCATCAGACTCTGCATGGTCTGGCTCGCCACCTGTCCAATACTCTCTCCTGTAATCAATCCCAAACAATTGCTTTCCTTTGCAAAATGCTCTGCAATCTTCATCATGTATCTTCTCATGATAATGGTAAGCTCTTCATGTGGGCATTTATCATAGATATAAAGCTGAATATCTGTAAAGTTCACAACATTTAACTGAATTGGTCCAGCAAATTTTGCAACCTTTGCTGCTAGGTCTACAACCTTCTGCTTTGCACGATCACTCGTATACGGTGGTGCATGAAAGTATGTTGCCTCAAGACCCACTCCGCGTTTTGCTATCATGTAACCTGCAACTGGGCTATCAATACCACCCGATAATAATAGCATCGCCTTGCCATTCGTTCCAACTGGCATACCACCTGCTCCAGGAATAATCTCAGAATAGATATAAATATCTTCTCTCACCTCAATATTTAACATAATCTGTGGCTTATGCACATCTACACTCGTGTTCGGAAACTCATCTAGAATCGACTCTCCTACCTTGCAATTAATCTCCATAGAATTCATCGGATAATTCTTGCGACTTCTACGGGAATTCACCTTAAATGTATAACTTGCCTCAGGATGAACCTCTGCCATGTACGCAATAACATCCTTGCATAATTCATCAATTCCATTGTCCTCTAATATCACAGTCGGACAGATCCCAACAATACCAAACACTCTCTGTAAACTTGTAATTGTTTCTTCGTAATCATAATCACCATCACAGTCTACATAAACTCTTCCCTGTGTCTTTCTCACATGGAATTTCCCCTCTACACCTTTTAGTCCAAAACGTATCTGACGAACCAAAGCCTCCTCAAATATATATCGATTCTTTCCTTTTACTCCTATTTCTCCGTATTTTATCAAAAAAGATTGAAATTGCATCTGTTTCCTCCTATGAATATGATATGCCTGTGATATAGCAGGCATTATCTCCTTGTATATCTTCTCAACATCGGTATATAATTATATAACGTTTCTAACGTATAGTCAATTTCCTCGCGCGTGGTAAATTCTGATAAACTAAATCGCAACGTAGAGTCTAAGTATTTCTGATTCAATCCGATCGACTTGAGCACACCACTGATTCCTGGGCGATTCGAGGAACATGCTGACCCTGCCGATACATAGATTCCCTTATCCTCCAAAGAATGAAGTAGTACCTCACTTCGAATTCCAGCAAATCCCACACTGATGATATGAGGTGCACTCTCGTGAATTGGCGTATGAACTTTCACATCTTGTATCTTCGACACTTCTTCGATGAAATACTGTTTTAGTTCCAACATCCTCATCACCTTATGATCAAAACCAGCATAAATCTCCTTGCATGCCGTGGCAAACCCAGCAATTCCAGGTACATTTAAAGTTCCCGAACGAATACTCTGTTGTTTTCCTCCATAGAAGATCGATTTCATCTTAACATGCTGACCCACATACAACAACCCACTACCTTTCGGCCCATGAATTTTATGCCCACTGATAGACAGTAAATCTATATTCTCGCGTTTGGGATGAATCCGAAACTTCCCAAACCCTTGAATCGCATCCACATGCAGCAATACATTCTTTTGATTCCTATAATTATATTCTTTGATTACCAACCCTATTTGTCCAATTGGCTGTACAGAACCAATCTCATTATTCACATGCATAATGGACACAAGTACAGTCTCTTCACACAAAGCATCTCTCAGCTCCTCCACAGACACTCGACCATTCTCATCTACCTGAAGATAAGTCACCCGATACCCCTCTTCATCTTCCAAATAATGCATGGTATTCAAAACCGCAGGGTGCTCGATTACGGATGTAATCAGATGTTTTCCTTCGCGACTATTCCCACGCACAGCTCCTATAATTGCCAAATTATCACTCTCTGTTCCGCCTGAGGTAAAATACAACTCTTTTTCTTGAACCTTCAGCAACCTCGCTACAACTTCTTTTGACCAACGTATATATTGTTCAGCCTCGACGCCCTTTCGATGAGCAGAGGATGGATTTCCATAATCTTCTGCCATCGTTTTTGCAACCACACCACATACTGAATCATAGCATTTTGTGGTTGCTGAATTATCTAAATAAACCTCCATTTTGATAATTATTCCTTTCTCTTGTTTCTCTTTATTAAAATATGTATTTTCCAGTTAAATTGCTACTGACTTTACCTGTCCTCTAGCTGAAACATTAGAACTGCTAGAATTGCTAGTCCTGCTGTTTCTGTCCGTAGAATCCTCTTACCCAACGTGATTGGTCGTGCACCTTGCTTCACTGCCTCATCCACTTCTGTTCTTTCAAATCCACCCTCCGGCCCAATAAAAATTGCAATACTCTCTCCACTTTTTATCTGTTCGACTATTGTCCTTGTATCACTCATTCCAGTTGCTAATTCATAAGGAATCAATATATGGTCTTTTGTTTTCGCATCCTCCAAAGCCTCCTTGAAGCTCTTTACTTCCGCAATCCTAGGAATGATGCCTCTTGCCGCTTGTTTCGCCGCACTCTCTGCGATACTCTGAAACCTTTGAATTTTCTTCTGCTTTTTCTTCTCATCCAACTTCACAATGGTACGATTTGTAAGAACTGGAATCACCTCAACCACACCTAGTTCCACAGCTTTTTGTACAATCAACTCCATCTTATCTGCCTTTGGAAACCCTTGGTATAGATAGATCTTCGATTGAAGTTCTGCTTGATTCTCTATGCATTCCTTCACCACTACAATTACTGATTCTTCTGCAAATTCTTGAATCTCACCGATGTATTTATGCCCAAATCCATCATTTAGTTCTACGTCCTCTCCCACTCTCATGCGAAGAACATTTTTCATGTGGTTTACATCGCTACCTATCACTATAATCTGATTATCCTGTACTTGTTCTGGTGTTATAAAAAAATGTTGCATACGCCTTTCCTTTCCTACAATCTAGACTCTTCTCGCCGTAACAGAAACCCATTCTCCCTGATAAGTTGTCTCAACAATCTCGAATCCCTCTTGAACCATGGTCTCCTTCATCCAAGTTTCCTTGTCATTGTAGTCAATGATTCCACTTGTAATGAACAGACCACCCTTCTTAATCAACTTTGCTACCACAGGAGTGAGGGGAACCAAGACCTCTGTGAGAATATTCGCCACAACCATGTCTTGCAACTTGCTTCCAATCTGTTTCTGTAAGTTTTCATCATCGATGATATTCCCTTGAATCACCTCATACGATGTTTCTGCAACTCCATTGACTTGCATATTCTCGCGTGTTGCTGTAATGGCACATGGATCCAAATCAGTTCCTGTCGAATAAGAAGCCCCGAATTTCAATGCAAGCATTCCTAAAATTCCACTTCCGCATCCAATATCCAAGATTTTTTCTCCCATCTTTAAATGCTTCTTTATCTGACGAATACACAATTGTGTCGTATCATGCATCCCTGTTCCAAATGCAGTCCCTGGGTCAATCCGAACAACCATCTTATCTTCGTAAGTCTCTTCTACTTCTTCCCATGATGGAATAATCAGCACATCATCAATGGTAAACTGATGAAAATACGCCTTCCAATTGTTAATCCAATCCAAATCCTCAGTCAACGATTCTTCTATCACTGCTTCACCCACATTCATATAACCACGCATCTCTTCAAGCTCTTGGTTAATACGTGCAAGCAACTCCGTCTTATCCGTTCCCTCTTCTAGGTAGAAACTAAGATAGGCAATTCCATCATCTGGCAATACTTCTGGCGCGATATCCACATACATTGCATCTAACTCTTCTTGTGTCAATGGGATTTTATCCTCAATCTCCACACCTTCTACTCCCAAATCCATCAACATGCTTGCCACAACATCTTCTGCCTCCGTCACCGTCTTCAGACGAAATCTCATCCATCTCATAACACTATCCTTTCTTGTCCTTCTGACATCAAACAACGCAAGTTGCTGATTTTCTCCAACAACTTGCGCAATTTTCTTTTAACCATTTCCTCTAGTCTTCATCATCTGTATCAAATATCTCGTAACTCTCTACTTCAGCTATTTCTTCCAAATTTTGTTTATTCTTTTTCTTTAATTTCTTTTCTTTTTTTGTCTTATCAACCTGAATTCCGTCACGATCCTGAACTCGATCATTCTCTGATTCTTGCACTGAACTCACTTCGATCTGGTTCAAAACAAACCCTTCGTCTTCATCCTCTTCGAAACTCACCTCTGATACCTCAATGTCATCCGCATCCTCAAGCTCTTCCTCATCTATTGAAGAATCATACTCACCATTGGCGATTCTTTTTCCTTTTTTCTTCAATAATACAAATACTACAATCAAAAGAATTAACAAGACAGCACTCACGCCTAGGGCAATCATTAAAAATAGTTTCAACTGTTGATTTTCACTTTTTACACTATCTCGTTCCTGCATATAAGTCGCAGAGTCTTGTGTCAATTGAGCAAATGTCTCTTCTGTAATCGGTGAAAAATTCGGGTTGATAATCATTGCATTTTCAGGCATATAATACAGATACTCTACTGTTTCCCCTGTTTCGCTAATCACACGAATCACATAATACCCCTCAAATGCAGGATCTTCAAACGCCCAACCATATAGTTGATTTCCACTTACTGTAACCTCTTGAAAAATCATACCTTCTCTAGCTTGCTCTTCTTCTGGAATCTCAACCACGAAGATATTCTTTCCTAGTAATCCTAATTCCAAAAATGGTGATATTCCATCTTCTTCATATACATACCACCCTTTATTCCCTTCTGCATCCATCATATACAGAATTGTTTTTCCAATCAAAGGGCTCTCCCAAGCTACAACTTCTTCTCCATTGATTGTGACCGTAGTCTCCTCAAAATTTGCTGGTGGAAGTACATCCGATATATCCTTTACTACACCTAGTTCCATCTCACCATATGCTAGGAATACAGATGGACTTTCATCCTTGAACACCTTAAGTGTATAGGTCTTCTCATGTCCATTCTCTGCTGTTACAATAATTTCAAACGTATTATCCCCGAGAACTAATTCTTGTTCCCCATCCCCTGTTACTGTCGCCTTATCATCTGCTGCTGTTGCTGTAATCGTAATCACATTTACATCCAAAACTTGAGCATCATACTCTGTCGTTGCAGGTTCAAATTCAGGAGATATAGTCCCCTCTGAAATCGTAAGGTCACTCAAATTCGTATTTGACGAC
Source organism: uncultured Lachnospiraceae bacterium (assembly GCA_964367905.1). Classification (GTDB taxonomy): domain Bacteria; phylum Bacillota; class Clostridia; order Lachnospirales; family Lachnospiraceae; genus CAUPWF01. Next base: position 36,056 of record CAYIZP010000021.1, on the reverse strand, counting down.
TCTTCTGGTTCATCATCATCAGTATTATTGGACGATGATGACGTCGATGATGATGGCGTCGAAGGTGTCGATGTTTCTGGTGTTGGTTCTGGTGTCGATGATGCTACCGAAACCGATACAGATTGACTTCCACCGATCAAATTATAAGAAGAATCTGTAACATCTACTGCTGTTACGGTTACCGTTGTTGTTCCTGCACCTGAAGCTGTTACCGATACACTGCCCCCACCCTCAGACCATACTTCCGAAGATGATGCACTACCATTACTTACACTGATACTATATTTCCCTGTTGTTCCCGATCCAAAAGATACGGTAAATGATCCACCTTCATTGACTTGACCACTAGATGCAGAGATAGAAAACGCATCCACTTGCACGCTATACATAAAGGTGCACACAAAAATCATAACACCTATCATACTTATCTTAAGTTTATTCATTATTTTCATTTGAACTTTATACTCCCTCTATTAATTTAAAGTTGAATTTTCCCCATAATATAATCTTTGATCATCAGATAATCGTTTGACTTCACCAAACCATCTCCCGACACATCCGCCGCCTTTATCTGATTATCATTTAGTCTAAAATCACCCATTATGTAATCTTTAATCATCAGATAATCATTCGATTTCACTAAACCGTCACCACTGGTATCACCTCTGCCTTCAACTGCATCAAGTTCAATTTCCTCTGACGCAATGCGAATCCTCGAAGCCTCCATGTAAACATAATCTCGACTAAAATCATATAACCCTGAACTACGATTTACTGTTTTTCTGTCTGAACTCAACACCGCATCTGAGCGCACCTTATACCATGCTTGTCCATTGGCGTTTATATTTTCTAGAACAACCACTGGTAGATTATTAATAATATCGTCATTCGTATCAGAAGTATTATAAGGGCTATTCGCCTTATCTGTTTCTGTATATGCCTTCACGACAGAAGATGTGATTCCGATTGTGTATTTATTCACATCGTATGTCTTGTCGCTAAAATAATCTTCCATCAGAAATCCATGTGCTGCGGCTTTTTCTCCCCAATATGGATCCGAAGCATATTTCACATTCATACCACTTTCTTTGTTCCCTAGATGAGAACCATAATATCTCCAATCCTTTGGGTCTGCATATCCTTGAGATACAAATATATCCGCATGATAAGAAATACTGTTTGCTGGGGAACTATATACTCCAGCTGCTCCATAGGGATTGCTATCTACTGCACCGTGTCCGAATAAATTATTCTTGCTTTTTGCAATCGAACTCGTTCCCCAAGCACTCTCATTGATTGCAACACCTACCATCAAGACCGCATTGACTCCAAATTGATTCTGATTATCAATAAATGCCTGTCCCGTATTATACATCTTACTGCTACTGTCTATCTTTGATGCTAAGTATTGATTGATTTGCTCTGCCGTAAAATTTGTAGTGGTTCGATGCGGCAAATATTGATAATAGTTATAATATGGTATACTCGCATTGATTGCATTACTATAATGTCCCGCTTTATAGTCAGCCACCATAACCGCGAAGTCTGTATAAAAATAATTACCGTCATAGCTATAGTATGTAGCTCCATCCGACATATAAGGTTGTTGGAATCCAACTAGCAGTGATGCTGCATAGCTTGTTCCATTGGTTGTAATATTATGATAAATTTTCCCATTACTAACTGTATATTTATTTACAACTTTCCCTTTATTCACATAATCATTATATGTATACACCTCCACCAAACTACTGTCAACCCAACCGGTTACACCTGCTTGGCGAAACTTAACTTTCCCATTCTCTTCTCCTAGATAAGCTGCATCTGGTGCCGACAAGGAATTCAGATACCCTGCAGTTCCAGTGTATGCATTTGTGTAGTTCGTAGTATCATTATAACCATCATTATCACTATCTAAGTTTTTAAACACAACAATTTCTGCTTGGTTGGTTGGAACAGACATAACAGATACACTCGCATCACCTGTAGCTTGCGCCTCGAGCGTAAACAAATCAAAAACAACAGAAATCAACCCCTCACCATCCTCTGTAGTTTCTTCTTGTGTTTCTCCCGAATTTGCAGTAGGCTCATCAGTTGCTGATTCTTCATTAGCCTCTTGTTCCTCAGAATTCACTTCTTCCTCCTCGGCAATCTCCTGCTCTACCTCCTCAGCAATTTCTTCGGCCTCTTCTAATGTTTCAACCGTCTCAATCACCTCTGTCGCTCCTGCTTCCTCGACTACAACCTGAAACTCAACCTCTTCTAGTCCCTCTAGAGGCGCCAAATCAATTGGTTCCATTTCCTCCATCGGAATAAGTTCTACATTCCCCTCTTCATCCATGGCAATATAGATATCATTTATAAAGGATTCTTCTTCAAATTGAGCCAAATCCTCATTAGAAACATTATCTTTTTCCGCATAAACAACACTTGACAAATCCAAGGTTGCCCCCATAATCCCCACTGCCAATAGTGAAGCCGTTATTTTTCTTACTATACCTCTCATGCTTTTCATGCTTTCTCCCCTTAGTCATTGAATCGCGTTTTTATATTCTTTTTTGTACATGAGTACAGATAATTGAATTATACCACTTATCAAAAAAAAAAGCAACAAATCACGCCCATTTACAGTCGCCTTACGGCGGGGACGTGATTTATCATGATTTTTTCATACTAGCCCATCACTAATCAACGGAGTGATTAACGTGGAACTGATGTGAAATTTCTTAATTCAATTTTTTACCAATATCAAAGCAATCTAATGTTGCAAAATAATCGCTTGGCTTTTCAGCTCTTCGAATCAACTGTGCACTTCCATCTTCCTTTAGAAGTACTTCTGCTGATTTCAACTTACCGTTATAGTTATATCCCATCGCATATCCATGTGCTCCCGTATCATGAATCACTAGGGTATCCCCTCTGTCAATCTCTGGTAACATTCTATCGATTGCAAATTTATCATTATTCTCACAAAGAGAACCAACTACATCGTACTTATGTGTACATTTAGCGTCTTCTTTCCCCATAACTGTGATATGATGATAAGATCCGTACATTGCTGGTCTCATTAGGTTTACCGCACAAGCATCAACTCCGATATATTCCTTGTGTGTGTGCTTCTCGTGAATGGCTTTTGTTATCAAACAACCATAGGGTGCCAACATGAAACGTCCTAGTTCTGTATAGATGGCTACGTCTCCCATTCCTGCTGGAACGAAGACTTCTTCGTATACCTTTCTTACCCCTTCTCCAATCGCCTTGATGTCGTTCGGCGTTTGGTCTGGCTTATAAGGAACACCAATCCCCCCCGAGAGGTTGATAAACTTGATGTGCACTCCTGTTTCTTTCTGGAGTTTTACCGCAACTTCAAATAGAACCTTTGCTAACATAGGATAATAGTCATTGGTAACAGTGTTACTGGCTAGGAATGCATGAATTCCGAATTCTTTTGCGCCTTTTTGCTTCAGAATCTCAAACGCTTCAAACAATTGCTCTGTTGTCATGCCGTATTTTGCATCCCCAGGGTTGTCCATGATATCATTACTGATTTTGAACAATCCGCCTGGATTATATCTACAACTGATGGTCTCTGGTATATAACCAATAGTTTCTTCCAAGAAATCAATGTGTGTAATATCATCCAAGTTGATGATGGCATTTAGCTTTGCTGCATAAGCATATTCAGAAGCAGGGGTCTCATTGGATGAGAACATAATATCTTCACCTACCGCTCCCATAGCCTCTGATAGCATCAATTCTGTCAAGGACGAGCAGTCGCATCCACATCCATATTCACGTAAAATATCAATCAAAAACGGATTCGGATTCGCCTTAACTGCAAAATACTCCTTATATCCTTCATTCCATGCAAATGCTTCTTTCAAAGCTTTTACATTCTCGCGAATTCCCTTCTCATCGTATAAATGGAATGGTGTCGAAAATTCTTCTGTTATCAAATTTAATTTTTCCTGTGTTACAAATGGTTTCTTCACAACTCTCTCCCTTTGCTATCTCAATGTCAATTTACTCTACTACTGTGATTTGCATCATATTACTTACACCAGCTTTTGTGCTGTTGATGCTTGGAGCCGGAACACCAGCTGTTAATACAACTACGTCTCCTGATTCCACGATACCTTTTGCTTGAAGCAAGTCAATCGCTCCAGAGCAGATACTCTCTGTTGTATGGAATTCTAATGATTTAATCGGTTGAACCCCCCAGTATAATTGCATTTTACGTAATGTTCTTTCGTTTGGAGTAATTCCCATAATTGGAACTTCTGGTCTGAATTTTGAAACTAATCTTGCTGTAGCCCCTGATACAGTCGGTGTAATAATGCATTTTGCATTTAAGTTTGCTGCTGTAGATACCGAAGCAAATCCTAACGAGTTGGAGATTTGATTCTTTCCATATGTTCTATGCTTATTTAGAATGTTCTCGTATTCTAAATGCTCTTCCGTTTTTTTAACGATTTGAACCATCATATTCAATGCTTCTAACGGATATTTACCTTGTGCTGTCTCTCCTGATAACATCACTGCATCTGTTCCATCATATACAGCATTCGCAACGTCAGTTACTTCCGCACGTGTTGGTCTTGGATTTCTCATCATAGAATCCAACATTTGTGTTGCTGTAATTACTGGCTTATATGCTGCATTACACTTTGAAATCAACACCTTTTGTAAGTATGGTACTTCTTCTTCTGGAATCTCAACACCTAAGTCTCCACGTGCAACCATAACACCTTGTGAAATTTGAATAATTTCATCGATATTAGCGATTCCTTCTGCATTCTCAATCTTAGCAATAACTGGGATTGGATCATATCCATTCTCTGTTAATAATGCTTTTATTTCCATGATACACTCTACATTACGAACAAATGATGCCGCGATAAAATCGATTTCCTGACTTGCTCCAAACAAGATATCTTCTTTATCTTTGTCTGTCAATGCTGGTAGGCGAACTGGTACATTTGGTACGTTAACACCCTTTCTCATTCCAAGTTCTCCACCATTTAACACCTTACAAATGATATCTCCACCTTTGATTTCTTGAACTTCAAGTTCAATCAAACCATCATCGATAAGGATATGCTTTCCTGGTTGAATATCAAACACTAGATCTTTGTATGTGATCGATACTTTTTTGTCGTCTCCTTCGATTTCCTCTGTAGTCAATACAAAAGTCGCGCCCTCTTGAAGCATCACTTTATTTCCACCCTTTAAAACACCGGTACGAATCTCTGGTCCTTTTGTATCTAATAGAATCGCCACTGGTAATCCTAACTCTTCACGCAATTCTTTTATCATGTCCATACGACCTTTTTGTTCCTCGTGATCACCGTGTGAAAAGTTAAATCTTGCTACATTCATTCCGCCTAACATTAAGGCCTTCATCACTTCTCTGTCATTCGTGTTTGGTCCCATTGTACAAATAATTTTTGTTTTTCTCATCTTTTCTCCTCTTTACATCTCTTCTACTAATTACTCTTCTAATTGCTAATTTATTTCAAATGTTCATGTGTAAACAAGTGGTCATTGCAATATTCTCGATTCCCACCACACTTTGAACAATAACGAAATTCTAATGTCGGATCATCTAGTTCCGTTCTTCCACATACACTACACTTGTGTTTTGCACCGTTTTCATAATGTGTCTCTGGTCTAGACTTCTTCACTTCTGCTTGAAACTTCTTCTTTCTAACTGCCTGTTTCGCATATAAACTCCGCTTACCTTTTTGAATCCAAAAAAAGAAGATCAAAAAGTTCAAAATCGCAACCAATGCAGATATGGAATTTGATAGCATTACTAACTGTGTAAGTGCATCATTTGTTGGGATAAACCCACGTACAATATTTAGTGCAAAGAAGAAGCCGTTAGCAATTGCAAGATACTTCATCTTGATTGGAATGATGAACATGAACAACAATTGCATATCTGGATTAATCATTGCATATGCAAAGAATAGTGACATGTATAGATACACCGTTCCCATTGGTATCGGAAGTCCTGTTATCAAAAAAGATAGTACTGCACCTATCACATGGAATAGAACTCCTGTTATCATATATAGGTTGAACCGAAACGCTCCCCATACTCTCTCGATACTTTCACCAATCATATAATAAAAATAAAATGCAAAAATCACCCAAATTGGACTCGTTGACGGCGGATATGTCAAAAATGTAACAATTTTCCACACTTCACCCCTTAGGATTGAAGCACCATCGAGCATGAAATAAGTGGTATAAGCACCACTGTCGATATAAATTAACACTATTCCAATCACTTGCAAGATAATGATATATTTCATCAAACCTTTAATGGCATAGCGACCGAATTTGCGTTCTAGATTATTTAACCAATTCATCCATTATTTCCTCCTTGCTTAAAATATTGTAACGTAGAGACTACTCTTTGTCAACGAATGCTAGACATTTCTTCCACTATATAATCGAAACTGTTATATTGTATAAATTTTTCATCATATTTTTCAATTCTTTGGTTTGTATTTTGTATTTTAATGTCGTATAATGTACTTTGTGAATTAAGATTACATTATATATATAAGAAATCTTATTGAAGAAGATAATTAAGGAGTTATAACTATGGTTAAAGCAACACATTCATTAGGTATTGACATCGGCTCTACAACTGTGAAGATTGCAATTCTAGACGAAGATCAAAACATCGTATTTTCAGACTATGAGAGACATTTTGCAAACATTCAAGAAACCCTGTCCGACCTCATCGGTCGTGCAATATATAAATTAGGCTCCATCAAAGTCCATCCTGTCATCACTGGATCTGGTGGGCTCTCACTCGCAAACTACCTACATATTCCATTTACCCAAGAAGTAATTGCAGTTTCTTCTGCCCTGCAACACAATGCGCCACACACCGATGTAGCCATTGAGCTAGGTGGTGAGGATGCGAAGATTATCTACTTTGAGGGAGGAAATGTAGAACAACGCATGAACGGTATCTGTGCTGGGGGTACCGGCTCTTTTATCGACCAGATGTCCACTCTATTGCAAACAGATGCTGTCGGACTTAATAATTATGCAAAAAACTACAAGGCACTCTATCCAATTGCAGCTCGTTGTGGAGTATTTGCTAAATCAGATATTCAACCACTTATCAATGAAGGTGCGACCAAAGAAGACTTATCTGCATCCATCTTCCAAGCAGTTGTGAATCAGACCATCAGTGGACTTGCATGTGGAAAACCAATTCGCGGTCATATTGCATTTTTGGGAGGCCCACTCCACTTTTTATCCGAGTTGAAACAAGCCTTTATCCGTACGCTAAAACTAGATGCAGATCATATTGTTTCGCCGCAGCACTCCCACCTCTTTGCAGCCATCGGTTCTGCATTGAATCACGGTCATGAGACAGAAGTTTATCTCGAGCACCTACGTGAACGTTTGATGAATCGTATCACTATGGAATTTGAGGTCGAGAGGCTACAACCTCTCTTTACTTCACAATCAGAATATGATTCCTTCCATAATCGCCATAAAAAACAACAGGTTCCTGTTTTGGATTTAGCCACATACAAAGGGAATTGTTACTTAGGAGTCGATGCTGGTTCCACTACCACAAAGGTTGCTTTAGTCTCTGAAAACGGAGACTTACTGTATTCCTTCTATCGAAGCAACAAGGGGGATGCACTTGGAACAACCATCAGTGCAATGAAGGAGATTCAATCTCTATTACCATCTGACGCACACATTGCATATTCTTGTTCCACCGGATATGGTGAAGCGTTGATCAAAGCAGCTTTGCAACTAGATCATGGTGAAGTAGAGACTGTTTCACACTATTACGCCGCATCATTCTTTAACCCAGATGTAGACTGTATCATCGATATTGGCGGGCAAGACATGAAGTGTATTAAGATTAAAAACCAAACTGTTGACAATGTACAGCTCAATGAAGCCTGTTCATCAGGTTGTGGTTCCTTTATTGAAACATTTGCAACCTCACTGAACTATGGAGTCGAGGATTTCGCTCAAGAGGCTCTCTATGCAAAATCACCGATTGACTTAGGAACAAGATGTACGGTATTTATGAATTCAAAGGTTAAACAAGCTCAAAAAGAGGGTGCACAAGTATCCGATATCTCTGCGGGTCTAGCATACTCTGTAATTAAAAATGCCCTATATAAAGTAATCAAGGTTTCAGATGCATCAGAACTTGGAAAAAACATCGTAGTACAAGGGGGTACATTCTATAACAATGCCATCTTGAGAAGTTTCGAGCTCGTCGCCAACTGTGAAGCAATTCGCCCAGATATTGCTGGAATCATGGGGGCATTCGGTGCCGCTCTAGTAGCACGTGAGCGTGGTGCTGGCAAGAAGTCATCCCTTCTCACAATCGATGAAATTATTGCCTTGGAGTATAGTACAACTATGTCCAAGTGCAAGCTGTGTACCAATCAATGTCGCCTCACCACAAGTCATTTCAGTGGCGGAAGATCATTTGTAACTGGAAATCGTTGTGAGCGCGGTTTAGGATTAGAGAAATCGACCAATCGCCCACCAAACCTATATGAATACAAATTGAAGAGATATTTCCAATACAAATCTCTCAAACAAGAAGAAGCTACCCGCGGCACCGTTGGTATTCCGCGTGTATTGAATATGTATGAGAACTATCCGTTCTGGTTTACATTTTTCAACCAGTTGAAATACCGTGTTGTAATCTCACCGCTTTCTTCTAAGAAACTTTATGAGATGGGAATCGATAGTATCCCGAGTGAATCCGAATGCTATCCAGCAAAGTTGGTACATGGACATATTGAATGGTTAATCGAGCGTAATGTAGATTTTATCTACTATCCATGTATCGCTTACGAGCGCGAGGAGTTCACAGATGCTAACAATCACTTCAATTGTCCGATTGTAACTTCCTATGCAGAGAATATTAAAAACAATGTGGAATCTATTACCTCTGGAAAGGTAAAATTCTACAACCCATTCTTCTCTTTCCGTGACGAAGAAACCATTCTCAAGCGTCTGTTAGAAGAATTTGGCACAATGGATAACATTTCAAAAGAAGAAATTCGTGAGGCTGTTCATCTAGCTTGGGAAGAATTAATTGCCGCTAGAAACGACATGATGAAGCAAGGTGAAGAAACCCTTGCCTATATGAAGGAAGAAGGCATTCACGGAATTGTGTTAGCTGGGCGCCCATATCATATAGATCCAGAAGTGAATCATGGACTGCCTGAGTTGATTAACTCTTATGACATTGCTGTATTAACCGAAGATGCAGTCTCTCACTTGCAACCAGTAGAGCGCCCACTCATCGTTATGGATCAGTGGATGTATCACTCTCGCCTCTATGCAGCTGCAAATTACGTAAAGACAAGGGACGATTTAGACCTCATCCAATTGAATTCCTTCGGTTGTGGTTTAGATGCTGTTACAACAGATGCCGTTGCCGACATCCTACAGAAATCAAACAAGATTTATACCACCTTGAAGATAGATGAGGTGAACAACCTCGGTGCTGCGCGAATTCGTATTCGTTCACTCTTAGCCGCTCTTCGTGTGCGCAAGGAAAAGGAGATACAACGCGAGATTCAGCCATCTTCAATTAGAAAAGTTTCATTTATAAAAGAAATGAAGGATACCTATACCATCTTATGTCCGCAGATGTCACCGATTCATTTTGATTTAATCGAGGGGGTATTCAATACTCAAGGCTATCATCTAGAAATATTAAACAATGATAACAAACAAGCAATTAATGTTGGACTAAAATATGTAAATAATGACGCTTGCTATCCTTCCTTGATTGTTGTAGGTCAATTCATGGATGCGGTACTATCCGGAAAATACGACACCAATAAGCTAGCTCTACTTATGACACAGACAGGCGGAGGTTGTCGTGCCTCCAACTACATCGGATTTATTCGCCGCGCATTGGAGAAGGCAGGACATCCACACATCCCTGTCATCTCACTGAACCTAAGTGGTTTGGAAGACAATCCAGGTTTCAAGCTTACACCGATGTTGGCTATCAAGGCAGTATACGGATTATTCTTCGGCGACATCTTTATGCGCTGCGTATACCGCACCCGGCCTTATGAAGAAGTACCTGGTTCCGTAAACGAATTGCATGAAACATGGAAAAATCATTGCATCAAGTTCTTGGAGAAAAAATATCCGAGCAACTATGAATTCAAAAAGATTTGTCGTGATATTATACAAGATTTTGATCGAATTCCGCTTTGCGATATTCAGAAGCCTCGTGTAGGAATTGTTGGAGAAATTCTAGTGAAGTTTCTACCATCGGCGAACAATTATCTAGTGGACTTATTAGAAAAAGAAGGAGCAGAGGCTGTAGTCCCTGATCTAGTAGACTTCTTCCTATACTCCTTCTATAACACAAACTTTAGAACTTCCCACCTAGGGGCAAGCAAATCAACCGCACGCAAGGGGAACCTTGGAATCAAGGCAATTGAAACCTTAAGAAAGCCAATTTGCAAGGCTTTCTTAGCCAGTGAACGTTTTACGCCACCAGCTTCCATCTCTACACTAGCAGACATGGCAAAAGATATCGTATCCCTTGGAAATCAAACTGGAGAGGGTTGGTTTTTAACTGGTGAGATGCTAGAATTAATCCACTCAGGAGTTCCAAACATCGTATGTGCCCAGCCATTTGCCTGCCTGCCAAACCACGTAGTTGGAAAAGGGGTAATCAAAGAGCTTAGAAAACGCTATCCGCTTTCTAATATCACAGCCATCGATTATGATCCAGGGGCAAGTGAAGTAAATCAATTAAACCGAATTAAATTGATGTTATCAACCGCAAACAAAAACCTATAAAGGTAAAGGGACAGGGGAGATATGAGCTATCGCTCATCCTACCCCTGTCCCTTTTGTTTGACAATACTTTACTAGTCATTTACCCTGTCCCTTTGTTTGACAGTTCTTTATCTATCTGTAGATAATTTCGTTTCTTCCTGGTCCATTCGAGATCATGGTGATTGGGAATCCGATTTCCTTCTCTACAAATTCAATATAGTTTCTGCAGTTTTCTGGTAATTCCTCGTACTTCGTGATTCCGCGAATTTCGCATTTCCATCCCGGTAACACCTTCAATATTGGTTTTGCTTTCTCCAATTGTACAGTTGTCGGGAAGTCTGTAGTCACTTCGCCATCTATCTCATATCCTACACAAACTGGAATTTCATCTAGATAGCCCAGTACATCTAGTACTGTGAATGCAACATCCGTCGTTCCTTGAATTCTACATCCGTATTTTGAAGCCACACAGTCGAACCATCCCATACGCCTTGGTCTTCCTGTTGTTGCACCATACTCTCCACCATCTCCTCCACGACGTCTTAACTCATCTGCTTCATCTCCGAAGATTTCACTTACGAATGCTCCTGCTCCAACTGCACTTGAGTATGCTTTACATACCGTAATTATGGTTTTAATCTCATATGGAGGAATTCCTGCTCCAATCGCTCCATACGCAGCCAATGTGGAAGAAGAAGTTACCATTGGATAGATTCCATGGTCTGGATCCTTCAATGAACCTAATTGTCCTTCTAAAAGGATTTCTTTTCCTTCTTTGATTGCTTTATCTAAGTATGCAGAAACATCACACACATAAGGTGTAATCATTTCTTTGTATTCCATTAGCTCTTTCATTAATCCCTCTACTGTTAAAGTCGACTTATGATATAGATGCTCTAGGATTACATTCTTTTGTTCACAGATACGAGTCACTCTTTCTCTTAGTGACACTTCATCAAACAACTCACTTACCTGAATTCCTATCTTTGCGTATTTATCTGAATAGAATGGAGCAATCCCTGATTTTGTTGAGCCAAATGATGCTCCCCCAAGACGCTCTTCCTCATATTGATCGAACAAGATATGATAAGACATTACCATCTGTGCTCTGTCAGACACTAGAATCTTAGGCATTGGGACTCCTTTTTCTACGATTTCGTTAATCTCATTCACAAGAGTTTTGACACTCAGTGCTACTCCATTTCCTATTACACTTGTGGTATGTCCATAGAAGACTCCCGATGGCAATGAATGTAGTGCGAACTTACCATAGTTGTTAATGATTGTATGTCCGGCGTTTGCCCCTCCTTGAAAACGAATTATAATATCCGCTTTTTCTCCTAGCATGTCAGTGATTTTTCCTTTACCCTCATCACCCCAGTTAGCTCCTACTACTGCTTTTACCATATATTGTATCCTCCTCTTTGCGAGTTTTTT
>CAYIZP010000021.1:0-23695 GCA_964367905.1 uncultured Lachnospiraceae bacterium | reverse complement strand
TAGCTCCTACTACTGCTTTTACCATATATTGTATCCTCCTCTTTGCGAGTTTTTTATAAAGTGTTGCTTCTAAATAGAATAGAAACAAGAAAGATTATACTATATTTTGACGAAAAAGTATATGACTTTTTTGCATTTCTACATAAGTGGGGCAATCAGTCGAAATATATGTCCACAGACCTTATCCTTGAGCGGTCTGTTGTTCACCTCCACGAGTGTTAATTTATGGCATTTTTCCAAGGTATCTTGAAAATCTTCTTCTATCTCTCGAACCACTGGATTGCGATAAATAAATGCTCCACATTCAAAATGTAAATATAGACTACGATAATCTAAATTAATCGTGCCCACCACTGCCGTATCATCATCGGATATAAACATCTTCGCATGGACGAACCCTGGTGTGTATTCATAGATTTGCACCCCTGCCCCAATTAACTCAGCATAATAGGTTTTTGCCAAAACGAAGGCATACCATTTATCCGGAATGGACGGCATGACGATGATAACCTCGATTCCTGATTTTGCCACACTCATCAACGTAGACATCATCTCATAATCCAATATCAAATATGGTGACATGATGTGTACATAAGATTTTGCATGATTTAAGATATGGGTATAAACTTGTTCACCTACATTTTCATTATCATAAGGACTGTCTCCATAAGGAATCACGTACCCCAAACTAGCGGATGGAATTTTGGATTTAGGAACTAAATACTTCTCATAATCCTCTTCTTGTTTTTCCTTCATATTCCACAGTTGCAAGAACATCATGATAAAGCTCTGAACAGCCTCACCCTCTACCATAATCGCGGTATCCTTCCAATGCCCAAATCGTTCAATCGCATTAATATATTCATCTGCAAGATTAATTCCACCTGTGTAAGCTACTCTCCCGTCTATCACGCAGATTTTTCTGTGGTCTCTATTATTCTGAGAAGTGGTTAGAATCGGCTTAATGGGATGAAACATCTTACATTTTATCCCGAATCTTTTCATCTGCTTCGGATAATCATATGGAAGTAGCGATAAACTACATGTCCCATCATACATCAGTCGAACTTCCACGCCTTCTTTTGCTTTTTTCTTCAATATCTCAAGAATAGAATCCCACACCTGTCCCCTCGCAATGATGAAATATTCTAAAAAAATATATTTTCTCGCCTTCGCAAGTTCCATTAGTATAGATTCATACTTCTCTTCACCAGATGAAAAATAGGTTACATCACTATTCTGATGCAAGGGATACCCCACCTGATTGTATAGAAAATGAGATAGGTTCGCATTGGATGGATTATCTTTTTTCATTCGTTCAAAAGCAATATCATTCTGTGCCATATACGGTCTGATATCGTACCAGAGATGATCCAGTCGTTTTTCAAAGAATTCCACAGTCTTCTGACTTCTGCAAAAGATATAGAAACCACTTCCCAAAAAAGGGATTAACAACACTGGTAACATCCACGCTAATTTGTAAGCTGGGTTGCTTTTTTCATTGATAATCACAATGACAACAACCACACTAACGGCAACTGATATCCCATATACATACCATGCATAATCACTCAGATAGAGCAAACCCCAGCCCAATAAGATCACCTGAATAATTAACAACAATACAAAGAACGCCGTTCTGCCGAAGACGACGTTAACAACCCCCTTGACCGCCTTATCCTTCACTTCACCAGCTTTTGCTTTCGCTTCTTCCACCTTGGTTTTCTCTATTTTATTCGCACTCTGTCTACTTTGTTTATTTATCTGTTTCATATCTCTACTTCCGTGCTTCTCCTCACTTATTTCGTCGCACACTCTGATGCACTTCCTGTCAAAATATCTAAACCATGACCCAGCGATGGCAGAATAGATTCTAGATTCTCTTTCGCCGCTTTAGGGCTACCTGGCAGATTAACAATCAATGTCCCCCCTCGGATGACAGAAGCAGCTCGGCTTAACATAGCGCGTGGAGTAATCTTCATAGAATCCGCTCTCATTGCTTCCGCAATTCCAGGCGCATTTCTCTCCGCCACTGCCATAGTCGCCTCTGGTGCTCGATCCCGCACGGAGAAACCTGTCCCGCCTGTGGTAAGAATTAAGCTTAACTTTTTATAATCACACAACTCAATGAGAAGCTCTTCAATCCCCTTCTGATCATCTGCAATGATATACTTCTCCAAAACCTCATATCCATTTTCTTCCATCATCTTACAAATAAGTGGTCCTGATTCATCGATTCGTTCTCCTCTAGCCCCCTTATCACTCAGCGTAACCACTGCCACCTTATATCTCTCTACTTGTACTAAATTTCTATCGCTCATATAAATAACCACCCCTTTCTCAGTATCTAGCAACTTTGACCCACAAGGGACAAATTGCCGTGTGAAAAATTCTATTTTTCACATTATTACACCCTTACAATTGAATGATATCCACATCCATATCCAACAAATCCATGTATAACATCTTCCCAACCAACGAACACTCTCTTCCCAACAGATATTTCACTGTTTCTGCCACCTGAATCGATGCACATATCGCTGGGGTAAAAGAAAGACAGCTCAGACTCGACTCGCCCGATGCCTCTGCATATAAAGTCTGCATCAATTGACTTCCTGGCATCACAAGACTAGCCTGCAAGTACCACTCTTGAATCGCCCCATGCATCAACGGAAGATTCAATCGTCCGCAACACTCGCCTAATAGCAATCGAGTTGGCACATTATCTACTGCATCAAGGACAATATCGTGACCACCTATAACCTCTTCTGCATTAGCTTCCGTCAACTTTATATTCAATGCCACCACTTCCACCTCTGGATTCACTAGCCTGCCTCGTTCCTTCGCCGCATGTATCTTCGGTTGTCCAAGATTATCTGTGCGGCACAATAGTTGACGATTTAGATTACTGGCACTAAATTCATCCATATCCACAATTGTAATACAGCCCACACCAATTCGCAACAATTCCTCCAAAATAAAACCACCTAAACCACCACTTCCAATCACACATATCTTCTTCGTCCGCAGGATATTCGCTTCATCTTCTGAAATAGCTCCAATATTTCTCTCATAACGTTCCTTCATCTACATCACCTCGCTTAATACAGTATACAGCTTTTCGGGAATTGATTCAATTGGGGACGTAGTTTTTCTTCAAAAAACTACGTCCCCAATTGAAAAAACCCTGTCCCTATATGATAATACACACCATTCCGCCATTACTGTCATTCACAATCTTCTGCATAGTGTCCTGTAATTTCATCTGACTATCTTCTGTAATCATGGTGATTTTATTTCTAATTCCATCATCTACCAAATTCTCAATGGACTTTCCAAATATATTGGTATTCCAAATCCCCTCTTCTGAACCGCCAGTCTTTTTGATGTACTCCACCAAATCCTTCGCTTGGTCTTCACTTCCAACAATCGGTGCTATCTCTGTTTCGATGTTGGCACGAATGAAATGAATAGACGGTGCAACAGATTTAATCTTGACTCCGTATTTATTTCCTTGTTTGATAATCATTGGCTCTTCTACCATAATTTCATCCTTGGATGGCGTAACTACACCATATCCTTTCATTTTTACTGCGGATAGTGCATCTTGGACTTGTTGATATTCGTATTTCAAAGTTGCTAATTGCTTCAATTCTCCAATTAGATCATACTCGCTACTCATGTTCGTGCCTGTCAGTTCACTTAATATCTCATAATAACATTGCTCATACATTTGGATTTCCACACAGATGCTACCTGTATCCATATGTATTTTATCTACTCGAATCTGCTCTACATAAGGACTATCCAATACATAATCCAGATTCATAGCAGATTGCATACTATCCATCCCCGCCATAATATTACGGACATGTTCCAATAAATCCTTTTTTACCCGATGTTCTCGATTAATCATCTCTACCCATTTGGGTACCAAAAACTGTATCTCCGTAATCGGAAATTGATATAAAATCTGCCTCATAATTCGTTGGATATCTTCTTCCTTGAGTTGGGCGCAGTTGATCGGCATTGCTAAGACATTGTACGTATTTTCAATACTTTCTGCTATCGATTTAGCCTCCTCTCCCAATGGTTTTTGGGAATTAACCAAAACAATAAACGGCTTACCAATTGCTTGTAGCTCTTCTATAGTCTTTTGTTCTGCCTCTAGGTAACTGCTTCGGGGTATTTCCCCAATGCTGCCGTCGGTAGTCACTACAATTGCAATATTGGCGTGATCGTGAATTACCTTTTTTGTTCCTACCGTTGCAGCTTGTGTGAATGGAATTTCTGACTCGAACCATGGCGTTTTCACCATTCGTTCAGTTCCACCCTCAATGTGACCCGATGCTCCTTGAATCACGAATCCAACCACATCCACCAGTCGAACCTTCACATCCACTTCATCGCTTAGTGAAATCTCAGCCGCTTCCTTAGGGATGAATTTGGGCTCTGTAGTCATAATCGTCTTACCCGCTGCCGACTGTGGTAATTCATCTCGTGTACGCTCTAATTCATGAATATTCTTCATCTTCGGCAACACTAGTACGTCCATAAATCGCTTAATAAAAGTTGACTTGCCTGTCCTCACCGGTCCCACCACACCAATGTACATCTCACCATTTGTCCGCTCCGCAATATCTTTATACACATCAAATCCTTGCATAAAAAATCCCTCCATATATTCGTGATGTTATACCTAAATATATGATGGGATTCTCTAATTATTACATGCATTTTCACAAATGATTATACTGCCTATTTCTCTTCATAAAATACATAAGTATTTTTCCCTGCACTCTTAGCTTCATATAGTGCCTTATCCGCCATACTATTTAACTTGGTATAATCTGTAGCATGCTCTGGTGCCATGACCACGCCAACACTTATCCCTACCTCTGACAAATCTACTTCATTCAAAGTGATTGCATTGACATTTGCAATAATGCGCTCAATCACCACTCGAGCATTGTCTCGCGAGCAAACATCACTCAGCATAATTACAAATTCATCTCCCCCAAGTCTCCCTAGTATATCTCCTGTTCTCAAACTTGACTTTAATGCACTAACTAGCTCTATCAAATACATATCACCCGCTTGATGTCCATAAATATCATTTATTTTTTTGAAATTATCCACATCTACAAGCATCAATGCACTCACACTATGTCCATCTTCTTGATCGAGTCTAAGAAATGCCTCTGCAATCTTTTCTTGTGCCGTTGCACGGCTATATGTTTTAGTCAAAGAGTCTGTTTCCATTGTTGCTTGTAAACTATTTGCTAAGTAATGACTTGATTCTAATGCTCTTTTTAAATTCTTCTCATTCTTCCTATTTATCAATAAGTTAAATGCCAAGTACAATCCAAAAACACTAATAATCGCAACAGCGAAACCATATGTTGAAACATCAATCTTTCTCGTCATTTCAACAGTCACATTATCTAATAAGATACTCACAACACACCAGTCTGTATTAGGAACTGGAACCATTACCGCAGTTCGATCTTCTCCATTTACCTCATATTTCAGAAGAGCTGTTTCTCCCTCTTCCATATCCTTTCGCAGTGACTCAGCAGTGTGTCCATTCTTCATTCCAAGAGATTCGATAAACTGATACATATCACCTTCTACGAATAGATTATTGCTACTACCACTAAGAATGATTGGAACACCATCTACTTGACAAAGATGATAGAATGCCTCTCCTCCAAAATTTTTCAAATCTAATACCGAAGCGAACTCATCTAGGTAAAACACCCCATAAAGCTCCGCGTCAACTCCTTCTCCCGCATTAAATTTGGTTACAATGGCAAACAATTGTCTTCCAGTATTCTCATCGACTGTTGGTTGCAGAATCCGTACTTCACCCTCTTGCAAATCACCCACATTCAATTTCTCTTCTGTAACAAGAGGCTTACCATGAGAATCAACAGGAGTCGCACCTTCTATGGAAACATACATATTATCAAATGCGTTGATATTCGTAATCTCACCTAATACGACTGCCATTCCTTCACCTTCTGGATAATGCGACGAAACTGCTATCTCTGTAGCCAGTAATAACTCTGAGGAATCCTCAACCGTAGCGGAGACTTTATCCGCCATGCTTGTAGCCATCTCAATTAAAAATTCGTCATTTATATCTTCTACTGCTCTCAGATTGTTTGTCATAAACAGTACTATCGATATAACAACCAAAAAAGCTGTAAGCAAACCGCCGCCGAGAAGAGTCCAGAACCTTTCTCTTCGTTTGATGTTTGAATCAAACAAATCAGTAATCGAATTATTCTTATCTTTTTTACTGCCTTTTATCTGATTATCCTCTGCAACTACATAGAATTCTTCAATTGGCATCGGTCTTGAAAATAGATATCCTTGTGAATATCGAACGCCACTATTGACCAACGTTCTCTGCATCGCTGCCGTTTCTACACACTCAGCAATTAAATCCACCTGCATTTTCTTGCTTAAATAAGAAATACTGTCTAAAATTTGATTGTAACTAACATCTGTTCCTAGAAGCTCTGTCAGTGACCCGTTTATCTTGATATAGTCAATCTCCAGATTTCCTATCTCAATGAAATTCGAATAACCAGATCCAAAATCGTCAATCGCAATCTTTGCTCCATGTTGCCGTAGTTTTCTGATGAATTGCCGTAACACTTCCTGCCCAGCAAATTTCTCTGTTTCTACAAGTTCGAAAATAAAATGCCCTGAATTCTTCATTTTACCAAGACGCTCAAAAATCATTTCAACAAATTCACTCGAATGTACATCTAAGGAAGACAGATTCATCGTTATAATTTCATTTCTATCCGCAAATAAATCCAGAACCTTCCTCACCATCTGATAACTCAACTCCAGATATAAACCATGCTTCTTGGCAACTTCCATAAATACACCTGGTAGCAGAACATCTCCTTTTGATGTTTGAATTCTCATCAACGATTCATAGGCGAAAAACCTACTGTTATGACTATCATAAATCCCTTGAAAATACGGTACAACTCCATCATTCTCCAAAGCATCCTTAATCTGCTCCACAACAACAAACTCCTGTTGCAGATTATAATCTTCCTCATTACTATCACAATTAAACAATTCTGACACTTCCTTATTTGATACTTCATTGATATAATCCGATAATTCCTGCGGATTCTTCCCCTGTAGTGTCATTGCGAGATCAATCCGCATCTGATCTTCTGAATTCACGAATGCTCGAAATATATTGCTCACTGCCTCCTCAAATAATTTAGGCGCAACGATATTATCTACTGTAAAGAAGAACGCTTTGTTACCGAATCGATAGAACCGTAAATTCAATTCGTTGATATTCTCATCCGCATACAGCTTCATTCTATTCATCAATTCTATGACAAACCCTATATCGTATTTACTATCATTTAATGCATAATCATCTGGACAAACAAGACAAAGCTTCAAACTGCCTCCTTGACCTCTCTCCTTGAGAAACCGCCCCATCGTATCATCTCTTAATTGTATACGCCCCATAGCAAGTTCTTCGTCTCTCAAGGCATGTTCGAATAATGAGAACTCACTATCACCTTTTGAAATCTTAATCACATTCTGTAATGTCTGCACCATCTCATCATTCGTATCGTCCAACTCTTCTATTCGATCATAGGCACTTAAGTCTGGTGTTATATAATTCACTTTTTCTGCCATTGTGAATACCGCACATGTACCATTATAATAATATGTACTATCATTTTTAGTGCTGATTTCTCCAAACATGAAAGCACCACAAACATCTTGTCCAAGAAATGGTGCCATCTCCCACTTCGATAAGTTATTGAGGAATAATTTGCGAAACAGACAACTATAGCAAAACATTGTCTCTACTGGCGTATTCTGTAAATCATAGCATAAATTCTGCCACTCCTCCATACTCCTTGCAGGACTCACATAGCCAATTCTAAACTGTGTCCCTGGCTCTACCTGCGAATAATACTGTCTTAGTTTATTCTCTTTCGCATCATACTGAACAAATCTACTCGCTCCATCATTCCCTTCAAGTACAAATGGAAATCGTAAGAGAATGTCTGTTGCGACTGTAGCTTCATAATCTATATTTTCATAAAGTTGTGAAATCCCTAATTCCTCATTAATCCAGTGAACCGAAGGCTTACCATCAATTTCATCAATATAGTCTCCTGTCATAGCTGTAATCGTATGCAACTCACTAATCGGTGCGTGACCAACAATCGCATTCGTATAAGCCAGCACAAAATCATTACTGATATAGGTGACTGAAATCGTATTCTCATATGCCCCATTTTCATCAAATACCACAGAGTTTACATTGCCCTGTGCATCTTGACAAGCCGCAATACCACCTACAAATGGTGTGTTTGGAATTGACTTCGAGATTCGACGAATCATACCTTCTGAATATGGAGTAATCGCTCCAATATGCATAATTGCAAGCGCGGGTGACAGCTCTTCTGCACTTTGCTCCAAATGCATTGCTATCTCAACATCAGTCATTCCTTCTATCGAGAAGAAGTCACACACCACGGAAGCTCTCTCGAACCCAGTAAATAAAACGAGAATCTCATTGTCATATATCTGTGCATCATAAATCACTCCACTTACAGTACAACCAATTACATTGGAACTCGGCAATAATGTTTTTATTTCACTTGCAATCTCTACACACTGCTGCCTATCTGGAGTAGATGCAAGGATTCGAACAAGCCATGTGTAGTCTCCTGTAAAATTGTTCCTTCGAACAAAATTCTCTAGATGTTCTCTATTCTTATACAACATATTTATAATCTTCATCAACTTCTCCTTTACCACAACGAAAGCAGTACGATTTATTCTTGCTTTTATTCTATCATATTTCTTTTATTAAAGTATGAAAAATATTTGATATTTTCCTAATCAATTTTATTGACAAGAGATATTACACAAGATAGAATGTATCCTATATGAATAAGGAAGTGTGAAAAAGCTATGAGTACAAATAAATCTATATTAGGCAATCTATTTAATAATAAATATGAAAAAAAAGCGTCAAATGGATATTGCGACGCCCTAACAATCGGAGAATTCGAGAAAAAAGCAGAGAAGATATTAGCAAATGCCAATCCAGAAGAATATATGCTAGTGGTATTCGAGATTGATCAATTCGCTGCTATTGTAGACATCTGTGGAAAGGATAAACTAAAACTCATTCTAACTTATATCATAAAGACTGTGAATCCCATTTTAGCACAACAAGAAGGGATTATCTGTCACCTAACAAATAGTCAATTCGTAATCCTTGGGAAAAACTTACCTTATCCTGATTTAGAAACCGCCTTCTATGGTTTTGAGAAGAAGACTCTAGACCAAATTATTACAAATGAATATATCGCTCAGTTAACGTTGAATGTTAGTGCCGGAGTATATTATATCAACTCTGCAAAATCACATATCTATCAATACATCGAATATGCCAATACTGCAAAAGATCTGAAAAAAAGCGAATTTGGCTCTACGCTTGTAGAATTCACTCCAGAAATGTTAGCAAAGCAAAAGGAAGTCACTATCGTAAGCAGCAAGATGCAGAATGCGCTATCGCGTCGCGAATTCATTGCCTATGTCCAACCTAAAGTGGGATTAAAAACTGGAAAACCAACCGGGGGAGAGGTATTGGTTCGTTGGGTTAGCCAAAATGAAATGATTTCTCCAGGAACATTTATTCCTGTTATGGAAGCCAATGGATTCATTGCTTCTCTGGATTTATATATGTTCGAAGAAACTTGTAAAATATGGCGAATGTTAATCAAAACAAGGTCAAAGTCTATTGAGACACTGAGCGTGAATTTATCTCGTCTGACATTATTACAACCAAACTTAATTGAGAAGTTAGAGAAGATACTGTATCGTTATGAGCTGGATCCACATCTGATTGAATTGGAGATTACCGAATCCGCATTCGTTGATAACAAGCAACACATTATGACAAAGATTCAAGCATTGAAGGATTTCGGATTCTTAGTTGCAATTGATGACTTTGGAACAAACTATTCTACACTAATTTCTCTACTAGAGATAGAAGCTCACACAGTAAAATTCGACCGTGAGTTCATCAATACCTTGATTACACAGAAAGGAAAGGCATTCGTAGCTTCTATGATTATCACCTTTCAAAACGCAAATTTCCACATCGTATTTGAGGGTATCGAAACACAAGAACAACATGATATCCTATCTGATTTTGGATGTGATACAGCACAAGGCTTTTTCTACTCAAAACCTCTGCCACTAGAAGATTTCCTACTGTTCTCAAATAAATAAACTATATTATCTTACATAAAAGAGCGTATGCAAAAACTTTATCAGTCTGCACACGCTCCTCTTTTTATCTCTCGATTCCTACTCTTGCCTGAATCCCCTTATCCATAGGGTGAATTTGTTTCTGTATCTCACTGACATAATCTGCTAGTTCCAACAACTCCTCGGCTGGGTTTCTTCCTGTCAGCACAATTTCAAGCTCTTGAGAAGTATTTTTCAGAAATCTAATCAATGCACTTCTATCAATCAAGTCAAGTTCATAAGTGGCACACATCTCATCTAGAACTACAAGCGTCTGCTTCCCTGTTTTTGTACATTCTCCTATAACTTGCTCAAGTAAGCGAGTATTTTCCTTCCTCAACTCTTCCAACTCTTCCTCTGAAAGGGTCCAGGTAAATCCAAATACTTTATCACTGACAACAGTTGTTAGCTCATCCAGTTGATCCAAGATCTTCAGCTCACTAGAATCCCTCATCTTCAAGAACTGTGCAAACACTACCCGATAGCCTGCGCCAAGTGCTCGAACAGACAATCCGATTGCACATGTTGTCTTTCCTTTGCCGTCTCCATGATAGATATGAACCACATGACTCTCCCCCCAACCTACTATTTTATAAGAACATGTACTTTAAGATGAAGATAATTGCAAGTGCATACATTAATATACTCAATTTCTTCTCTTTAATCTTACCTGTAAAGATATTCAATGCCGCATAAGCGATAACCCCCATTGCAATACCTTCTGAAATGCTGTAGAAGAAAGGCATAGCGATGATACAGATAAAACATGGAATTCCTTCGCACATATCTGCAAAATCAATATCCGTTACATTTGACAACATATAAAATCCGACAATGATTAATGCTGGTGCAGTTGCAAATGCTGGAATTGCTAAGAAGATTGGCGATAGAAATAATGCAAGGGCAAATAGTATCGCTGTTACAATTGCTGTCAACCCTGTACGTCCACCTTCTGACACTCCTGATGCACTCTCTACGTATGTAGTTGTTGTAGATGTTCCAAGAACAGCCCCTGCTGTTGTTGCAATCGCATCTGCCATAAGAGCACCTTTGATACGAGGTAATTTACCATCTTTATCAAGCATTCCTGCCTTAGTCGATACCCCAACCAAAGTTCCCAAAGTATCAAATAGATCTACAAATAAGAACGCAAATACAATTCCGAAAAACTCTAATGAAAGAATCCCACTAAAGTCTAATTGTCCAAAGATTGGTGCAATACTTGGAATCAAAACTCCATTGCTAAAATCTGGAAGCAAACCATAGAACCCAATATCAGGATTCGGAATATACAAACCTGCTAGTTGACAGATAATTCCTAGAACCCATGTGGCTAAAATCCCCCACAGAATATTACCCTTCACTTTCTTGATTACCATGATACCAGTAATAATTACACCAACAATTGCTAAGACTACTGTGATTCCAACATCATTCATTGTTCCCGCAGTCCCCTCTGCAAGGCTAGAATTATATCCCTCTAGCGAAAACAACTCAACTAATGTTGCTCCTCCAATTACAATCTTCGCGTTTTGCAAGCCGATAAATGCGATAAATAAACCGATACCTACACTAACTGCTGATTTCAAATTCTTCGGAATCGCATTGAAGATTGCCTCACGCACATTCGTTACTGATAATACGATGAAAATTAAACCTTCCACAAATACTGCTGTAAGCGCTAACTGCCACGAGTGACCATAAGTTAATACGACTGTAAATGCAAAGAACGCATTCAATCCCATTCCTGGTGCCAAAGCGAATGGATAATTCGCGAACAACGCCATACAGACTGTACCAATTACTGCTGCTAATGCTGTTGCTGTAAATAGTGCACCTGCATCCATCCCTGTAACCGCAAGGATACTTGGGTTTACTGCCAAAATATATGCCATCGTCATAAAGGTAGTAATCCCCGCCAAAACTTCTGTCTTAACATCTGTTTTGTTTTCTTTTAGTTTGAATAGTTTTTCTAACATGTTTTCCCTCCTCATTTTTATTAAGTTTTTCTTAATTCATTTTAATTATAGCAAAACTCCTCGTAAATGTAAATGTTATAGATGTAATTTTCGCACAATAACAGTCACCATTTCGAATAAAACACCTTTATTCTCCAAATAATGCAGTAGAAAGATATCGTTCTCCTGTATCCGGTAGAATCGCTACAATTGTTTTTCCTCTATTTTCACCTTTCCTTGCTGCTTGCATCGCTGCATATAGTGCAGCACCAGATGAAATCCCTACTAAAATCCCCTCTTCTCGTGCCAACATTCTTGCACTCTCATAGGATTGTTCCTCAGACACCTTCTCAACTGCATCATAAATATTCGTATTCAGAATCTCTGGTACGAAACCTGCGCCAATCCCCATAATCCCATGTCCACCTGGCTGTCCCCCCGAGAGAATCGGTGATTTAGTGGGCTCTACAGCAATCGCTATCATGGATGGTTTCTTCTGCTTGAGATACCCAGCAGTTCCTGTAATCGTTCCCCCTGTTCCAACTCCAGCTACTAAAATATCAATCTCACCCTCTAAATCTTCCCATATCTCAACTCCTGTGCTCTCCTCATGCGCCATTGGATTCGCAGGATTGTTAAACTGCCCCAATACCACTGCATTGTCCATGGAAGCTGCCAACTCATCTGCCTTCGCAATCGCACCACGCATTCCTAGCTTCCCTTCTGTCAACACAATTTCCGCACCATAAGCCCTCAGAAGCTTCCTTCTCTCAACACTCATTGTCTCTGGCATAGTAAAAATCGCCCGATATCCCTTAGATGCCGCCACACTCGCTAAACCAATACCCGTATTTCCACTCGTAGGTTCAATAATCACGCCCCCTTGTTGAAGCCCCCCCCTCTTCTCCGCATCCTCAACCATCTTCAGCGCAACACGATCCTTCACACTTCCTGCTGGATTAAAACACTCCAATTTCACTAACACACGAGCCTGCAACTCTTCCTTTCGCTCAATATTTTCCAACTCCATCAATGGGGTTCTTCCAATCAATTCAGATATATTCTTAAATATTCTAGCCATACATTCCTCCTGATTTCTATTCCTATTTATATTGTTATTTGCTACAATGATATTATATTTACAGATATAAAGCAATGAAAACTCTGTATTTTTACCTTTATTTCGTTAATTATAAAAATTTTTTGTATATTTAAATAAATTTTTTGTAATTTTAATTGACAACTTCTGTAAATTATGCTATTCTCTTTCTTGTAGATATGCATGAGCATGTTCACATGTCTACAGAGTAACATTTTATTTTTATTTAATGGAGGGTTTGCATTATGAGCAAAGGTACCGTAAAATGGTTTAACAACCAAAAAGGTTATGGATTTATCTCTGATGAGTCTGGAAACGATGTATTCGTACACTATTCAGGATTAAGCATGGATGGATTCAAATCTTTAGAAGAAGGTCAAGCAGTTGAGTTCGACGTAACTGACGGAGCTAAAGGACCACAGGCAATCAACGTAATTAAACTTTAATCTAGCATTTTAGCTGTACCTTTTACTATATAAACAAAATTTTTATAATATTAGGCTATACTAGATGGACAGATGGAAAAAGGGACTGAGGAATCAGTTCCTTTTTTTCGTTCTCGTTGGGGACGGGGGTTTTTAACAAAAACCCCCGTCCCCAACGAGAAAATCCCTGTCCCTTTTATGACTTCAAATCTTTAATTATCCTCCTCACTATCATTGTAGCAAGTATCAACGTACAGATATCTGAAACTGGCTGAACATAATACAAACCTTCTTCTCCCAAAACCAAAGGCAAGATTAGTACTGCTGGCAAGAAGAATATCCCCTGTCTCGACATTGCCACAATTGATGCTCTAAGCCCATCTCCAATGGATTGACTCAACATATTAATCATAATCACCCACATCTGAAATGGCAACACAAGAAGTTGTATGGTCAGTGCCTTCGTTCCAATTCTAATGACCTCCATATCATCTCGTCTGAACAGAGTAATAATTTCTTGGTTAAAAGCAATTCCAATAATCGCCAATACCGCCATCGTTACTGTACCAACTCTAACGCAAAACCAAAATGCTTCTAGTACCCTATCCTTCCTCTTTGCACCAAAATTATAGCCACAAACAGGTTGAAACCCTTGACCAAAACCGATGAGAGCAGAATTCACAAACATCATAACACGTGCAACAATCGAAAATGCTGCAATCGCAGCATCCCCATAAGGCGCTGCTGCAAAATTAAGCAATATGGTTGAAACACTTTGGAGTCCTTGCCTGCAAAAAGACGGCACACCAATATAGAATATTTTTCCGTATAGTTTCCATGTTGGTCGAAAACACTTCCATTGGATAGAAAGGTTTTCCTTCCTAAAATTACATTGAAACAACAAAATGAAAAAACTGATGATTTGACTCACCATAGTCGCCAATCCCGCTCCACCAATCCCCATATCGAAGATATAGATCAAAATAGGATCTAACACAATATTCAATATGCTTCCTATAGAAATGCCCACCATCGCATACATTGCATTTCCTTGGCTTCTGAGCAAGTTGTTCATCACCAACGAAGCCATCATAAATGGTGCTGCAATTAAAATATATCTCGCATAAATCTGTGCATAGGGTGCAATCGTCTCCGTAGAGCCCAGCAGATACACCAATTCCTCTAGAAAGAGGTTTCCAAATATAGAAATCAAAAGACCAATTCCAATCACAGTATAAAACGCTGTTGCTACTAGGGTATAAGCCTTCTTCTCTTCCTTACTCCCTAGTGCCATTGCAATTTGATTGCCACTTCCCATACCTAGAGTAAAGCTAATTGCTTGCAAAAAAGACATTACAGAAAAAACAATCCCTACCGCTCCTGATGCACTCGTGCCCAACTGACTTACAAAATAAGTATCTGCCATATTGTATATAGAGGTAATAAGCATACTTATCATTGTTGGAATCGCTAACCGAATAATAATAGATGGAATCGGTGCGTTCACCATCCGTTCTCTTTTTTGTTCTATATTCATGTCCGCTCCCATTTAGTAATTATTTTATGATATTTTCTTTACTTCTACCGCTGTTTCCTAAATGTAATAACAAATGCACCTTTCACTTGAAGCGATGTTGCCATATAGTCATATGTTACAAGTTCCCATCCCTCAGTCGCTTTGGAGTTAATTAGATTATCCAACAATGCTATATCGTCGCTGTCTGCTTTATCAGAGAACCATTTTGTACTCGCTGTTAAAATTTCTGTTTTATAAATATACATCAGCTCTACCTCCTCGTAAATAAAAATTTCTTCAATACTCATATCAAAATATCGTGCAAGCTTAAATGCCAAAGTAATGGACGGATTGTATCGACCATTCTCCAGTGACCCTATTGTTTGTCTTGACACTTCAAGCGCAGTCGCTAAATCCTCTTGCTTAATGCCTTTTGATTTTCGTATTTCTTCTAACCTGTTTTTCAATTTTCCCACCCTTCAACGGAAAGTATGCTTTACATTTATACTATAGCATTCTAGAATAATAATATCAAGTAAGCTTTCCATATATACTAACCAACAATGATATGAAAATAGCTCCCAACACAAGCAAACTCTCATATTCCAGCACGTATTCAAATGCAATCCCATAAATAGCTTGCCCAAGAGGAGATGCAAACATCCCTATTGTCATTATGAATGCCATAACTTTTCCTATCATATTTTCTGGTGTTTCGCTTTGAATATATGTAATAATCATAACCGACGCCAAGGTAGACACACACATTGCTAAAAAAGCACTTACTAAAATTAGTACATAAGCCATCATCGGATTACTGCGAAAAAGCATTGCCACCGACATAGGAATTAAGCTAGCTGCAACGAATACAATATACTTATAGAGCCTTTTTATATGGAGTTTCTCTCCAAACACCCCAGCTAAAACACCTCCAAAAAGTCCGCCAAAAGCAAGTACCCCAAGGGAAAAACCATACAGCTCTTCGCTTAATGAAAGCCGCTCTGTAATCAGTACTGGAAGTGAGATAATGATGAGAGCCGATATCAATGCATTGATGAAACAGATAATAAACATTAATTTGCGAAGTATTGGTTTTTCCTTGAATATGAAATTAACTGAAGCTTTTGTGTCATCCCTTACCATATCGAGAATCGAAGGTGTAGAACCTTCTTTGTTGTATGGTATTTTAATAAAAAGTTCTAATATTGCCGATGCAAAAAGGCAAGCAATTGACATTAAGATAATTGGCGTGATACCAAAACTGCCAAGTAACATCCCTCCTATAATAGGAGATATCAAATTCGCGAGTCCTCCAATACTACTAACAATTCCATTTCCCTTTACCAATATTTTTTCATCAAGGAGCGCAGGTACACTCGCCTGTACTGTTGGCTGATACAGACCACTAATACTATATAAAATCATGAGTGTGACTATCAGCAATGGTATAAGGGAAATATTCTCCATAGTGAGATAGAAAAATAACATTAAAAAACCAGTCAAGAAATCTAGTATCACCATAATATTTCGTTTATTCATCCTGTCAGCAATGATTCCACCAATAGGCATTAATAAAACCAGTGGCAGAAAAGATACGGCGCTTACGATTCCAAAAAGTGCGGAAGAACCTGTTAGTTTTAATAAGTGTAATGGTAATGCAAAACGAAGGATACCATTTCCAAAAAGTGATATAATCTGCCCTATTACGACTAGCGTGAAGTTTTTTTTCCATAATTTTGTTTGTTTCATTACACACACTCCATTCTGTTTACTTTTTTAAGAAGTCCACCGAATAGCACCATAGATACTAACAGTAGCACACCACCCACAATGATAAATACAATATCTGAGTTAGTACCTAAAATCATCACTGCATTTCCAAACGGAGAAACGAGGATTGTCGATATAACGATTGGCAATATAATAGATTTTTTGTAAAATCCCACTCGTAATGCGATAAGCCCAATAAAATTTGCCACAAAAGCAAAAATAATAGTGAGTCTAATCATTAAAACTGTGTTTGTAAAGGATTGCGAAATAAGCCCTACCATACTACCTATAACCCCAACCACATAGCAAGATATCATATTGACTGCAAACATCATCACGAATATAAAGACAAATATAAATATAAATTTTGCAAAAAGTATATAGCTTCTTTTTTGAGGATAAGTGAATAACAGCACATTTTTTCGTCCCGTGTATTCCTCGACAATAAACTTTGCATACATCACAGAAGACAAAATAGCAAAAGCACTCATTGAAATAATAGAAATCATTGTAATAACCATATTACGATCAGAAAACCCCTGCGAAGCTGGGTCGTTAGGTTCTAAAATAGGAACAACACAGAACAATAGTCCCATCGCTATTACAGACGCAAAGATTCCTATCACGCTAAGTAAATATATCTTTAAATTATTTTTTTTCAGTTCAAGTTTTATCAGTTTTATCATATTATCCACGCATCCTTTCGATTAAGTAGTTTTCTGTTTCATCACCATATTTGTATTGCAAATCTTTTATGTTACCCAATCGCTCCAAATTACCATTTGATATAATTGCAATACTTTCAGCAGTTTGCAGTATTTCACCTAAAATATGACTCGATAGAATAATTGTGGTGCCTGTTTCTCTAAGTGTGATGAAAAGTTCACGCATATCTTTTATTGCCACAGGATCAAGCCCATTAATCGGCTCATCAAGCAACAGGACCTCTGGATTGTGACTAATCGCTCTTGCAATACCAAGCTTCTGTTTCATACCCATGGAAAACTTTGCAACAGGCTTATCCTCTACATTTGTAAGTCCGACTGCGTTTAAGGTTTTCTCTATATCAGTATTTGCATTGAGATATTCTAAATGAATTTTAAGATTCTCGTGAGCAGTTAAATGCTCATAGAAAACAGGAGTTTCAATCATAACACCAAGATTCTTAAGCACTTTATCTGGCTCATTCCATGGCGAACAATCTAATACTTCAACTCCTCCCTCCGTTGCTTCTAATAACCCACATAATAATTTGAGCAACGTAGTCTTCCCCGCTCCATTGCTACCAAGAAGTCCAATAAGCTCCCCCTTTTTTACTTCCAAATTGATGTTGCTTAAAACCGATGTGTTTTCATAACTTTTACTTAAGTTATTCGTTTTAATAATTGTTTTCATAAAATATCCGTCCCTTTCCAAAATTTTGTTTTCATATCATCTTTTTTACATACATTCGGTTGGTATGTTTTTATTTAAAAATAATCTGCCCATTTATAGAGCAGTTATTTTTATAATGATTTGATTTTTTCAATAGTTTCCTCATCAAATAAGGTGAATTTATACTGTTTTACAATTTCATTGAGCATACTACATTTCGCTGACAAACGCTCTCTATCCGACCCAAGAATTGTCGGGTTCAACCATACATTGATTAAGAGTGTAATCATCTCAGCAAGCTCATAAGGTTTATCTGTTTCAATTGACCCATCCGAAACACCTTCTTCTATCATTGGCAAAATATAATTCGGAACAACTTCATAACAAGTACTTTTCAATTGCAAAACTAAAAATTTAGGATTGTCTAAAAAACTTGGTGTCATTTGCATCAGTGTTTTTGTAGTTTGACTATACACGTTAGATTTTACAAGTTTTTTCAGTTTTTCTGCACCTTTTAAGGTTTTATCCTTTTTGATTTTAATTAAAAGCGCATGATTTCCCTGAGACACCTTGGTACCAACCGCATCAAAAATATCCTCTTTCGATTTAAAATGATGATAAATCGCACCTTTAGTAAGCCCATCCAGCTCATTTATTATATCTTGCACACTTGTGTTATCGTAGCCTTTTTCAAGAAAAAGCCTTGCCGCTACATCAAGTATCCGTTCAACTGTTTGCTCTGGGTATTTGTTTCTTGCCATTTTTACACCTCCACATACCTTTGGTATGTAATAATATTAACATACCGAAAGTATGTTTGTCAAGCACCATTGGGGACGTTGTTTTTTTACGAAAAACAACGTCCCCAATGAGTATTATTTCGCCTCATACCAGTTTTCGCCCGTGTGCATATCGATCTCTAATTTCACCTTAAGCTGTGCTGCTCCTGACATCTCTTTCGCCAAAATTTCTTCTACTATGGAAACTTCTTCTCTATGCGCCTCAATTAATAGTTCATCATGAACTTGTAGAACTAGCCTAGAATGTAAGTTTCTCTTCTTCAACTCATCATTCACGCGAATCATAGCAATTTTCATAATATCAGCTGCTGCTCCTTGTATCGGCGCATTCATTGCGACACGTTCCCCAAAACTTCGTTGCATAAAGTTCGACGACTTCAGTTCCGGCACTGGGCGTCTTCGCCCAAACAATGTAGTAACATAGCCGTTCTTCTTCCCAAATTCAATCAAGCTATCTAGATAAGATTTAATCATTGGGTATGTCTCAAAATAACGATTGATATATTCTTGCGCTTCTTTTCGTGTAATGCTCAAGTCTTGGCTCAAACCGAATGAACTAATTCCATATACAATTCCAAAGTTTACCGCCTTGGCATTTCTCCTCTGCAGATCTGTTACTTCATCGAATGGAGTGTGAAATACTTGTGATGCAGTAATTCGATGAATGTCTTTTGCGCTCTGGTATGCCTCAATCAACTTCTCATCTCCAGATGCATGTGCCAAGATTCGTAATTCAATCTGTGAATAATCAGCATCTACGAACACATACTCTTCTTGTGGCACAAATACTTTACGGATCAACCGCCCCATCTCCATCCTTACTGGGATGTTCTGTAAGTTTGGTTCGGTACTACTAATTCTTCCAGTCGCCGTGATTGTCTGATTAAACTTTCCATGAATCCGTCCATCTTCATCAATATAATTCACCAGTCCATCCGCATAAGTAGATTTTAATTTTGCAACTTGTCTATATTCTAAAATCGCGCTTACAAGAGGATAATCAACTGCCAATTTTTCTAGCACTTCTGCTGACGTGGAATATCCTGTCTTTGTCTTCTTCCCATGTGGCATCTCTAATTCTTCAAAAAGCACGACTCCCAATTGTTTCGGAGAATTGATATTGAATTCACGGCCAGCACCCTCATAGATGATACGTTCCAGCTCTTCAATCTTTGTTCCCAATTCCTTACTATAATCTTGAAGCGCCTTTTTTTCCACCTTGATTCCATTTCGCTCCATATCATATAAAGTAAATGCTAATGGGACTTCTACATCTCTATATAAATTTAATAGATCGAGTTCTTTTAGTTTTGCCTCTAGCACCTCTGCTCCGCGGTAAGAGATGTATGCTTCATAAGAAGTAAGCTTCTCTTGCTCTAACTTCTCATCAATTGTAATCCCCAGGCAATCTCTTGCGATATCAATATAAGAATATTCCCCTTGCAATGGATTTATGAGATAAGCTGCCACACCAAGTTCAAAGGTCTGACTTGCTGTAATCTGAATCTCTTCTAATTTCTTCTTCACATCAAACATCGCTACCGAAACAACATTTTTCAAGGCATCTGTCATCTGCTCATATATGCTTACCACGGATTCTAGCGCATCTGGTTGAATCAGATACACTTCTTTCTCCGAAAGCGCAACACCAATTCCCGCATATTCGCTTGAGTCTGCAAATAAAGGAAGTGCGGATTCTTCGCTCGGTAGATAACTGATTCCAACCTTCTCACAAGTCCTCACTCGTTCTAATACTCTCTTAATATCTTGATCCTTACGAATCACATGGAAGTATTCTTCTACATCTTCATTCGTAGCTTTATATTCAAATCTTCCCATAAGATTCTTAAACTGCAATCTCTGGAAGAACTCGTAAGCTTCTGGTGTATAGAAGTTCTGAATCTTCGTCTCTTCTATCGCAAACTCCAATGGAACATCCACTTTAATCGTTGCTAATTCCTTACACAACCTTGCAAGTTCCATATGTTCAGCCAATGCCTTAGACGCCCTCGGCGGCTTCAACTCCTCCACATGACGATAAGCCTCTTCTATGGAACCATACTCTGCAATAATCTTCGTCGCAGTCTTCTCGCCAATAGACGGAACCCCAGGGATATTATCCGAAGAATCTCCCATAAGAGCCTTCACTTCGATAAATGCGCTTGGAGATACTTGATATCGTTCCAATACATCGTCTGCATAATAATCCTCTATCTCTGTTCGACCTTGCTTCGTCTTTGGAATGCGAATCTTCACTAAATCCGTAGCAAGTTGCAAGAGATCTCGATCTCCTGAAATAATTGATACATCCATTCCCATATCCGCACATTGCTTGCCAATTGTGCCTAGCACATCATCCGCCTCAAAACCTGGCTTCTCCATAATCAAAATACCCATGGCTTCTAAGACTTGCTTCATCACAGGAATCTGTTGACGAAGTTCATCAGCCATCGGCTTTCTCGTTCCCTTGTATTCTTCATACATCACATGACGAAAAGTAGGGGCGGAGACATCAAATGCCACCGCCAAATACTCTGCCTGCTCTTCGTCTAATATCTTAAACATAATATTTAGAAACCCATAAATTGCATTGGTGTGTAATCCTTCCGAATTGGTCAGATCAGGTACTCCATAAAATGCACGATTCAATATACTATGTCCATCAATTAATACGATTTTAGCCATATATTACCTTTCTTCTATTCCATGTCATCCCAAGATTCATCAATCTCAACGAATCCTTTTTTCTTCATGTTTCCAACAATTAGTTTAACCACGAATCCACTAACAATACAAAGAACTGTGATTAACCATCCACCAAGATACATCGTATATTGTGGATATCCGCCATAGTTTCCTCCATCTACTGCGAATAAGGTATAGAATTTCAATCCGATCAGTAATGCTAATAATGCTGGTGCAATAAACTTAATCGACGTAACAAACCACCATGCTGGCATCTTAAATCTCACTGTGTTCTTATTGATTTCATCCAAAATCTTGCTCGTCTTGAAGAACCAACCTACTGCAAGGCATTCAGCGATACCGATTAAAATCATATGATATTGATTCGTCCAGTTATCTACGATATCTAGCCATGCAAGACCTGCTCTTGTTGCAAAAAGCAACGAGAAAATACCAGATACTAAACAAATGGCAATTGTAACCTTTCTATGTGTAAACTTGAACTTATCAGCGACTGCGGTAGATACACCCTCTACAATTGAGAATGCTGAATCAATCGCTAGTGTAACCAAACATAAGTAGAATATAAATCCAAATACTGCATTAAGCCATCCAATCGATGTCAAGTTAACAATCGCTTGTGGATATACGATGAACGCTGTTGCAATTCCTGACTCAGTCATATTATCTAACATTCCTGTTCCCCCCATAGTCGAGAACATAACAATCCCAGCAAGCAAGCTGATCGCCATATCTGAGAAAGCGATTATAATCGCATCTACTGCAATATTTGATTTTCTATCTAAAAATGACCCGTATGCAAACATGATCGCCATCATAATTGATAGACTGAAGAATACTTGCCCAATTGCATCAATCCATAATGTTGGATCCATGAACTCTTCTAGATTCGGAATAAATAATCTTTGTAATCCTTCTATCCCACCTGGCATGGTAATTCCTTTGATTGCCATAACAATCAAACAAAGCACTGGTAAGAATACTGTGTATTTCACTACATTCGATACGCTTTTTGCTCCATCTTTAATACAGATGTAAATCAAAGCCCATGCAATCACTAGTGCAATCAAAATCGCAATTGGAATTCCATAATCCTGCACTGTCCATGTCGTTTCTGTAATCTGTGCAAATAAATTACTTGCTGTTTCTGAATCTCCTGTCATATCAGCAAATCGATAACTAAAAAATGCCATAACCAATACCCATGCGAACACTACCGCATAGTATGTCGCGATAACAAATGCATTGGCAGTTGCTGCCCAACCAATTGGTTCAAATTTTTTATTCAAAGCTCTCATTGCTCCTGGCGCACCACTTCTCGTCTTTCTACCGATTGCAATCTCCATCATAAGCAATGGAATCCCGATTACTAACATTGCTAATAAATACACAATCAAAAAGGTTGCTCCACCATGCTTTGCAACCAAACCTGGAAAGCGCCATGCATTTCCCAATCCTACTGCCGATCCTACTGCTGCCAAGATAAATGCACTTCTTGAAGACCAGCCACCTCTACTTGCTCCACTCATTTCATTTCCTCCTCATTCTGTTCACCTTTTCATACCTAAGACTCTGTTTCTATCTTATGACCGTGGTATTATCTTATATAACTACTAGCTTCTAAACTATCATATTTTCAGAATACTGTCAACTTTTAAAAGAATTCATCAAGAACATCATATTTATTTTTTAAATATTCCAAAAGGTTTTCCAAGTGG
>CAYIZP010000020.1:47790-49722 GCA_964367905.1 uncultured Lachnospiraceae bacterium | reverse complement strand
GTATGTGACTTCAAGGAATCAATCAAGAGGACGGAGATAGGATGAAGATACTTGAGATGAATTCAGTGTGTGGGATAAAAAGTACTGGTCGTATTGTTTCTGATTTATATCATATGTTTGTAGACCGTGGACATCAATGTAAGGTGGCTTATGGCAGAGAGAATCCCATGAGGGTTCCAGAGCAAGATGTATACCGTATCGGTAATGATATGGATGTGAGAGCGCATGCCCTAATGTCTAGGATCACAGATAAGTCAGGCCTATACTCGCGAGGGGCGACTAGAAGATTTATAGCTTGGGTGAGGGAATATAATCCAGACCTTATCCATATCCATAATATACATGGGTACTATATTGATATCCAGCAGTTATTTGAGTATATTAGGGAAGAGAATAAGCAGGTTATCTGGACTTTGCATGATTGTTGGGCGTTTACAGGGCATTGTGCATATTTTGATTTCTGTAATTGTGATAGATGGCGCAGTGGATGCTATGATTGTCCACAGAAGTCTGCCTATCCTGCAAGTTTATTTTTGGATAATTCTAGGAAGAATTATGAGAGTAAGAAGAACCTCTTCCAGAATCTTGATATGCAGATTGTGACACCAAGTGATTGGTTGAATCGAGTGGTGAAGCAATCATTTCTAGGAGATTATCAAGTAACAACCATTAATAATGGGATTGATCTGGAACAATTTTCACCGAGGAAATCAGAGTTTCGAACAAAGTATAAGTTAGAAGACGAGAAGATAATCTTAGGGGTTGCCAGTGTCTGGGATCAGAGAAAAGGTCTGAGGGATTTTATAAGATTAGCAGAGAAATTAGAAGATTGTTATAAGGTTGTATTAGTTGGCTTATCCCAGGAGCAACAGGGGAGCCTACCAGACAATGTGATTGCAATCAGTCGAACAGATAGTGTTGAGGAGTTGGCTGAGATCTATAGTGTAGCCGATGTATTCGTGAATCCAACATATGAAGATAATTTCCCTACTACAAATATAGAAGCGTTAGCCTGTGGAACACCTGTGATTACTTATGATACAGGTGGGAGTCCAGAGATTATAGATAACACTTGCGGAATCGTGGTAGATAAAGGTGATGTCGATGGATTGGTCAAACAGATACCGATCGCATGTGAGTTGACTTCAGATGCCTGTATACAACGGAGCAAGAGATTTGATAGAAATGAAAATTATCTAGAATATTTGGAACTGACGAATAAAAGAGGATAAGAATGAGATATTTAATATTAATAGCAGCAATTGCTCTATGTTTTACTAGGGTAAAAAATAATAAGATTATCTTTACGCTTACAATGGTGTTGTACGCGGCTTTTCTTGCGCTACGATGTGGACAAGGGTTGGACTATTTTTCGTATGGACACTCCTATATAAAAGCGCAACCGAGTCTGTTCGAGATTCTATTTGAAGGTGCTTGGGCGGTTGGGGTTGATTTTGATCCAGGATACAATATCTTGGTTTCGATTTTCAAACAATTTGGAGCGCCATATGAGGTATTTATCGCTGCCCTTAGTATAGCGATGGTTGTTTTGATGTATCGATTTATTATTCGATATTCGAAGAACTACATGCTTTCATTTGCAGTCTTGTATGCGAGTTATGGGATTGTGCTTCTAGAGTCTGCCCTAAGGCAGGGGATTGCAACCATTTTATTGATTACACTCGCAATACCATTCCTAGAGGATAGGAAGTATATTCGAGCTGTTTTGGTCATGCTGATTGCAGTTACGTTCCATACAAGTAGTGTTGTATTTATCTTAGTGTTGATAGCGTTCTACATAGAGCCACTCTATGAGAAGATTGTGAAGAACTGGTTGAAATTAATATTGTTAGTTGCGATACCAGTGATTTTGTTATTTAACATTGTGGGGATAGATAGGCTTATGGCCATGTTGCCCCTTCCAGAGAGTAT
>CAYIZP010000020.1:0-47690 GCA_964367905.1 uncultured Lachnospiraceae bacterium | reverse complement strand
GCATCCAAGAACAGGCTCGTTGGAATTGGAGTGTCATTCTATCTTGTTATTCTATCTATGCTATTCTATAGCGAGATGAATTTTACACTACAAGCAGGAGCATATAGGGATACATCATATATTCCGTATATATCTGTTCTAGAGAGAGAGAATCTGGAGGAATATTTTGATAGAGAACAATCACTGTATGTGAATGAATATTTAGCACTAAAGGAAGAACTAGATGAGAAGAGCGAGTAAGGAGCTAGATTATGCATAGAGAACCACTGATTTCGATTGTCATGCCAGTGTACAACACTGCTAGATATATAGAAGAAGCCATTTCTAGTGTATTGGCGCAGACGTATATCAATTGGGAATTAATTATTGTGAATGATTGTTCTCCAGATGATGCAGAAACGATTATTTGTCAGTTTGAGGATAGAAGAATTCGGTACCTGAAGAATGACAAGAATTCAGGGGCGCTTGAGACGAGAAATAGGGCAATGAAAGAAGCCAAGGGTAGATATATTGCATTTCTTGATAGTGATGACGTATGGACGAGGGATAAGCTTCAGAAACAGATTCGATATATGCAAGATAACAATTACTATTTCACTTGTACAAGCTATGAGTACATTGATGAGGAATCACATCGGCTATATGCACGAGCAAGAGCACCAAGAAGAATTACAAGAGGTGCGTTTATGCTATGGAACTGGTGTGGGTGTCTAACTGTGATCTATGATGTTGCGAAGATGGGGAAGGTATATCTGAAGGATTATAAGATGCGTGATGATTGGGCATTGTGGATAAAGTTGAGTAAGAAAAGTCCATGTTATTTCTTGGATGAGAATCTAGCTATGTATCGTGTGAGAGAGGGGTCTCAGACAAAGAGTGGGACGGTGAACTTGCTGAAACAACATTATGCGATTTTCAGATATTCTGAGCAAATTGGGGCAATAGCAAGCTTCTTCATGGCGGTTCTTACTCCGTTTGCATATTTGTATAGGAAGTTGAGATATGTGAAGAAAATACCTTGATATGACTGCTAATAGACTTAGCGGTGTCAAAAATATAATGGCTAGATATTTCATGGATAATAGGGTATAATATAGGGACAGAAATTGTATATGTGGTTGAATCGGTTTAAAAAGGGGTGATAATTATGGTGATTCAAAATTCAGCAGTAAATGTGACATATCAGAGAGTTGAGAATATTAAGAGTGAGTACTTGCTTAATGCAGATATCCTGAGAGATAGATTTAATGAAGCGACAATCCTGCCTATTCCTGATGATGCACCACTGGAGATACCAAGAATTCTAGCTACAACGAAGCAAGAGCATTCTCAATTAAATATTGCACCTAAGAGTTTGTCGTTTTTAACACAGTATACGGACGATTATGTTTCAGAGTGGAATCTGTGTGAGAAGTATATAAATACAAGAGTCGGGGATATCTTTTCACTAACCTCGAGTTTTACAGGAGGAGTGTATAATTATATAGGGGTTGTAACTAATCTGATATGGGATGACGTGGACACAGATGCTCATGATTTTTTATATAAAAATTTATTTAAATGTGATAGAAGAGATAATTTAGATGATTTGGAAGTTAAATACACATATATTGAAGAGGAGAAATATTATGTTAATATAACTTTACGTAGTGCTAGAGTATTTGACAATTTGAATTTAGACGAAGCAGGGATTTACGAAGACGATAAAC
The DNA here is from genome assembly GCA_964367905.1 of uncultured Lachnospiraceae bacterium. GTDB lineage: Bacteria > Bacillota > Clostridia > Lachnospirales > Lachnospiraceae > CAUPWF01. The sequence goes on along the minus strand of CAYIZP010000020.1, from coordinate 45,981 downwards.
TGATAAAACACACGATAAGCATTACGGTTGACGTGAATGATAGATATTCATACAATAGAACAAAGGGATATACGTCAAGTCGAGATAGATTTGATGAAATTATGAGAATAGTTTCAACTATCATTAATGATAAAGTGAGACGCTTAGTAGAATGTGGAGAGTATTAAATGAATAGATGGAAGATTAGTGATTTGACAAGTAGTATGGCTGCAATAGCAATATTATCTATGGCGACTATGACAGCACATGATTCTACTACTTATATATCAAATGATTATATGATAGAGAGTGGAAATCTGCCACACGAATATGGGAATGTATCAACGCTTGTAGAAAATTATAAAAGAGTGCATAAGAAATTTGGAGTAGAGGAAGAGGCTAAGTCACTTTTTGGAGATATGCGGGAAGTATCCCAAGAGGAACGAGCTTTTATCCAAAAGAGGCTTGATAGTATTTCGCAACCGACAGGGGTTGACTTTTGGGCATAATGCTTAGAGAATTTATAGATTTTGTCGATAGTGTCCTTCCCTCTGTTGATGCAGAAACTAAAGACAAAGCGAAAGCGGCGATAGAACAATTTCAAGTGACGGGAAATCAGATAGAGTATATTGCACCTAACATATTACCAGAATTATCACAAGGTGACATAGTTTCTGATATGATTTTTTCGTATTTTAAAGAGGATGGAAGTCAACATATTTATAAAGCAAAAGGATTGGTTATTTCCACATCATGCCATATAGACCAAGGAGACAAACTGAACATTGTTCCGGTGAGATTATTGGAGGATTATGAGGTGAATCCGCAGTTTGTGGCAGAGTTGAAGAAGAACAAAATTTTTTCGCTGATGTATCTTCCGGAAAATTTGCTTGAAGATTATGTAGTTGATTTCTCAGGAGTTTCAACTTATGATAAGAAATTGATAATGGATGGTTTAGAGCGAGGGAAGTTACATAGAATATGTTCCTTGAGTCAAATTGGGTTGTATTTTTTTGTAATAAAATTAACGGTATTTCTGATGAGGAAAGAAGATATAGATACACTAAAATTCAGAAGTTGTTAACTTTTGGGAAAGAATAAAATCACGTCCTTTACTGCAAGTTTGTAATAGATGGGCGTGATTTGTTGATTTTATAAGAAGTCTTAGATTGAGGGTGTGATATGCTGGTGAATGAATTGTTTTACGAAGAATTAAATAAAATAATAGATAGAAAATATATAAGAATAGAAGAACCCATGAAGAACCACACCACCTTCCGTGTGGGAGGTCCTGCAGAGTATTTCGTGGAGGTGAATTCCAAGGAATCACTGGTGAACACGATTCAGTTGTGCAAGGAACATGGAGTTGCCTATCATATCATCGGGAATGGAAGTAATCTTCTGGTGTCGGATGCGGGGGTTCGTGGGGTTGTGATTCAGGTCTATAAACAACTCAATGAAATCGAAGTGAAGGATAACATCATGGTCGTTCAAGCGGGAGCCTTGCTGAATAAGGTGGCGAGGACGGCACAGAACCATGAGTTGATGGGCATGGAGTTCGCGGCAGGGATTCCAGGTACCATCGGAGGGGCAGTAGCCATGAATGCGGGCGCCTATGGTGGAGAGATGAAGGACATTGTTCGTAGTGTGACCGTTGTCTCGACAGCAGGTGAGTTCAAACAGTACTCGTTAGAGGACTTGGAGTTTGGCTATCGCCATAGCATTATAAGTGAGCGCGGTGATATTGTAGTCGAGGTGGAATTACAGCTGCAGCAGGGCGATACAGAGGAGCTGAAGCGGATTACCGAGGAGCTGAAGCATAAGCGTGTGAGTAAGCAACCACTGGAATTTCCAAGTGCAGGTAGTACATTCAAGCGACCAGAAGGGCATTTCGCTGGAAAGCTGATCGAGGATGCGGGACTTCGTGGATATACAGTTGGTGGAGCACAAGTTTCGGAGAAGCATTGTGGCTTCGTCATCAATCGAGGGGAGGCTACGGCCAGTGACATCGTGAGTTTGATCGAGGACGTTCAGGCGAAGGTGAAGCAATTGTACGATGTAGAGTTGGAACTCGAAGTGAGAAAGCTAGGCGAGTTCTGAGAAAGAGATGGTTATAAGAGATGGAATTTGTAATTGTGACAGGAATGTCGGGAGCGGGCAAGAGTACCGTGCTGAAGATGCTAGAGGATATGGGGTATTTCTGTATGGATAACCTGCCTGTATTCCTCTTGTCGAAGCTAGGAGAGTTAGACCAGATTGCGGAGCAAGACATAGAGAAAATTGCACTAGGGGTAGATATCCGAGGGTGGAAGAGTTTTGAACGTCTTGATCATATATTAGAAGACTGGGATGCGCAAGGGGTTCAGTATAAGATTCTATATCTAGATGCGGATACGGATGTGCTGATCCGCAGATACAAGGAGACTCGTCGCATGCATCCACTAGGGAATCAGACTCGTATGGAGAATGTAATCGAGGAAGAGCGATCTCGCCTAGAGAAGTTGAAGGAGAAGTCTACCTATATCATTGATACGGGGAATCTGTTGGTGCGGGAGTTGAAGCAGGAGATTGAGAAGATCTTCGTAGACAACCAAGAGTATAAGAACCTCTATATCACGGTGTTATCCTTTGGATTCAAGAATGGGATTCCTCGCGATGCAGATCTCGTATTCGATGTACGTTTTTTGCCGAATCCATACTATCACAAGGAGCTGAAGGCTTTTTCGGGCAACGATGAGCCGGTGAAGAATTTTGTTATGGACAACCCCAAGGCTCAGGAGTTCTTCTATAAATTAGCGGACATGATAGAGTTCTTGATTCCAAACTATGTGGCGGAGGGCAAGAATGACTTGGTGATTGCCATTGGGTGTACCGGTGGGAAGCATCGTTCGGTTACGATAGCCAATGAATTATATGACGCTCTAGGGAAGAAGGAAGGTTATGGAATTCGTGTGGAGCATCGTGATATTCAGAGAGAGAATCGGATTAAAAATATCGGGAATGGAGCGAAGTAGATGTCATTTTCAAGTGAAGTGAAAGATGAGATATCGAGGCAGATCAGTGAAGCGAGGCATTGTGGGATTGCGGAGCTGGCGGCGATACTTGAGGTATGTGGAACGGTTCAGTTGGATGATGAGAATCATTGTACTTTAAAAGTTCAGACAGAAAATGGAGCCGTTGCAAGAAAATGCTTTACATTGGTGAAGAAAACCTTTAATATAAAAATGAATATTTTGACAGACAAGAATGCGAAGAAGCGAAGTGTGATTTACACTTTGCTTATCGCTGACTCTGGGGATGCACTAAGGGTATTGCAGGCGACGAAGCTAGTGAATGAGTGGGGACAGCCGAGGGAGGATGCAAAATTAGTGGGAGGTCTCGTAGTACAACAACCTTGTTGTAGGCGGGCTTTTATTCGAGGAGTTTTCTTGGCATGTGGTTCTATGAGTGATCCGAAGAAATCCTATCATCTGGAGTTTGTATTTGATTCCAAGGAGAAGGCGGAGCAACTAGAGGAGTTGATTCGAGGGTTTGGCATCGTTGCGAAGTGGATACAGCGTAAGAAGTATTATGTAGTCTATCTTAAGGAGAGCGAGCAAATCGTAGATATGTTGAATATCATGGAGGCTCACGATGCACTGATGGAATTGGAGAATATTCGGATACTAAAAGACATGCGGAACAATGTGAACCGCAAGGTGAATTGTGAGACGGCAAATATCAATAAAACCGTAGATGCCTCACAGAAGCAAATCAATGATATCATCTATATCAGAGATACCGTTGGTTTGGAAGATTTGGCAGAGAAGCTTCAAGAAATTGCGGAACTTCGAATGGAGAATCCGGATTTATCTTTGGTGGAGCTGGGAGGATTGTTGCAAGAACCAGTTGGGAAATCGGGTGTGAATCATAGACTGAGAAAGATTACAGAAATAGCCGAACAACTCAGAGAAAAAGGGAGGAATCAAGATGTATAAGCAATTAGCAAAGATTAATGCAAGAGACGGGGTAGATGCACGAGGTATTGCGCTATTGGTGCAAGAAGTAGGCCAATATACATGCAGGGTCTACCTAGAGATAGGTGAGAAGAATATCAATGCAAAAAGCATCATGGGGATGATGAGTTTGAGTTTGAATTATGGACAGGAAATCAATGTGGCAGCAGAGGGTGATAATGAAGAAGAAGCTGCGAAGAAGATTGCAGAATTTATCGATGGTATGAGATAGACATAAGGAGACGGTGACAAGGGGGAATGAGTGTATGAAGAAGTTATTATTCGTGTACAATCCGCTTGCAGGCAAGGGAACAATCGTGACCAATGTGGCGAAGATACTAGATGAGTTTGTGAAGGCTGGATATCTTCCAACAGCATATCCGACACAGGCACCAAAGGATGGTTACAACATGATACTGGAACACGCTATAGAATATGACATGGTTGTATGTAGTGGTGGTGATGGAACATTAGATGAGACAGTAACTGCGATGATGGGAATTGCTCCGGAAAAACGAGTTCCGATTGGATATATTCCAGCGGGAAGCACCAATGATTTTGCGCAGAGCCTTGAAATTCCGAAAGATCAGATAGAGGCGGCATTCGTAGCAGTGAAGGGGTGCCCATTCCGTTGTGATATCGGATTGTTTAACAATGATGTATTTGTCTACGTTGCAGCATTTGGTTCGTTTGCTGAGGTATCTTATGAGACATCTCAAGATGTGAAGAATATATTAGGACATACGGCTTATGTTCTAGAGGGAATGAAGAGACTGCGAAGTATGCCGAGTTACGAGATGACGGTATTTGCAGATGACACTACGATTACGGGAGATTTTATCGTGGGAATGGTAACGAATTCATGTTCTATAGGAGGGATGAAATCACTTCTTACGAAGGAGGTCTCATTTGACGATGGATTGTTCGAACTTACCTTAATCAGAAAGCCGAAGAACATCATGCATCTACAGGATATCATTACAGCCATCATGACACACAAGGAAGAGAGTGAATACGTATACTCGCTTCAAGCGAAGAATATTCGTGTGGAAACGAAGCAACCAGTTTCATGGACACTGGACGGAGAGTTTGGTGGACAGCACACCACCGTAGAAATCGAGAACAAGATGAAGGAACTCGAGATTATGGCGGATTGGGAATGGGTGGAAAAATACCACGCAAAATAAATAGCTTGTATTTCGACGCAAAATATACTAGAATAACAGATGAATAAATTTATGGCAAAATGGAGGGTTAATTATGTTAGTATCAGCAAAGGAAATGTTAGACAAGGCGAAAGCAGGACACTACGCAGTAGGTCAATTTAACATCAACAACTTGGAGTGGACAAAGGCAGTATTATTGGCAGCACAAGAGAACAACTCGCCTGTAATCTTAGGAGTATCTGAGGGAGCAGGAAAATACATGACAGGTTACAAGACTGTTGTGGGAATGGTAAACGGAATGTTAGAAGAACTAAACATCACAGTTCCAGTAGCATTGCATTTAGACCACGGTAGCTTCGACGGATGTATGAAGTGTATCGAAGCTGGATTCTCATCAATCATGTATGATGGATCACATTCTCCAATCGAGGAAAACATTGAGAATACAAAGAAATTAATCGCTATCTGTAACGAAAAAGGAATGTCTCTAGAATCAGAAGTTGGTTCAATCGGTGGAGAAGAAGATGGAGTTGTAGGTACTGGCGAATGTGCAGATCCAGAAGAATGTAAAGCAATTGCGGACTTGGGAGTATCTATGTTAGCAGCAGGTATCGGAAACATCCATGGTAAGTACCCAGATAACTGGGCTGGACTTAGCTTCGACACATTGGCAGCAATTCAAGAGTTAACAGGAGACATGCCACTTGTACTTCACGGTGGAACAGGAATTCCTGAAGAAATGATCAAAAAAGCAATCGATCTAGGTGTTGCGAAGATCAACGTAAACACAGAGTGCCAATTGACATTCGCAGCAGCAACACGCGAGTACATCGAGGCAGGAAAAGACTTAGCAGGAAAAGGATTTGACCCTCGTAAATTACTAGCTCCTGGTACAGATGCAATCAAGGCAACTGTAAAAGAGAAGATGGAATTATTCGGATCAATCAATAAAGCTTAAAAAAGTGCTTGCATTTTATTTTTGGATGATGTATAATGCATTTCAAGAGATGAACAAAGGCGTTCCAACTTAGTTGGGGTGCCTTTTGTCATATCCAGAAAAAATATAACAATCAAATGCAGTTGTTATGCTGGATACTGTACATAGTGTACAATTATTGTACGAAACGGACATAATCTCACAAATATTGATAAGTAAAAGGAAGGATTGTAATTATGAGTGAATTTACAAAAGTAACAGAGATTTTCGGAGAAAACGTATTCAACGATGCTGTAATGCAAGAGAGATTACCTAAGAAGGCTTACAGAGATCTAAAGAGCACAATTGAGCAAGGAAAAGACTTGGATATTGCAGTTGCAGATGTCATTGCACATGAGATGAAGGAGTGGGCGATTGAAAAAGGCGCGACACACTTCACACACTGGTTCCAACCACTTACTGGTGTTACAGCTGAGAAGCATGATTCATTCATCTCGGCACCAATGCCAAATGGTAAGGTGTTGATGAGTTTTTCAGGAAAAGAGCTTATCAAGGGTGAGCCAGATGCATCTTCATTCCCATCAGGTGGATTGAGAGCGACATTTGAAGCGAGAGGATATACAGCTTGGGATTGTACATCACCAGCATTTGTAAGACAAGATGCAGGCGGAGCAACATTATGTATCCCTACAGCATTCTGTTCATATACAGGAGAGGCGTTAGACCAAAAGACTCCATTGCTACGTTCGATGGAAGTTGTAAACAAAGAAAGTTTGAGATTATTGAGATTGTTAGGAAATACAACAACTACAAAGGTAACACCTTCTGTAGGGGCTGAGCAAGAATATTTCCTAGTTGATAGAGAAAAATATTTGAAGCGTAAAGATCTTATCTTTACAGGTCGTACATTGTTCGGAGCGATGCCGCCAAAAGGTCAAGAGTTGGATGATCACTATTTCGGAACAATTCGTCAGAAGATTGCGGCATACATGAAGCAAGTAAATGAAGAGTTATGGAAGATGGGTGTTACATCGAAGACACAACATAACGAGGTTGCTCCTGCACAGCACGAGCTTGCACCGATCTACTCTCCTTGTAATATCGCAGTAGACCAAAACCAAATCGTTATGCAAACACTTAAGAGAGTTGCTTGCCAGCATGGATTGCAATGTTTGTTGCATGAGAAGCCATTTGCAGGAGTAAACGGATCAGGTAAGCATAACAACTGGTCAATCACTACAGACGATGGAATGAACTTATTAGAGCCAGGTAAGAGACCACACGAGAATACTCAATTCTTGCTTGTATTGGCTTGTATGATGAAGGCAGTTGATGTGCACGCGGATCTACTGAGAGAATCTGCAGCAGATGTTGGAAATGACCACAGACTTGGAGCAAATGAGGCACCTCCAGCAATCATCTCAATCTACCTAGGACAACAATTGAACGACGTAATCGAGCAAATGGTGTCGACAGGCGAAGCGACACACAGCTTAAAAGGTGGTAAGTTAGAGACAGGTGTTAAATCTATCCCTGATTTTGCAAAAGATGCGACAGATAGAAATAGAACTTCACCATTCGCATTTACAGGAAATAAATTCGAGTTCCGTATGTGTGGATCGAGAGATTCAATCGCTCAACCAAACATTGTGTTGAACACAATCGTAGCAGAAGCATTTGCAGAAGCAAGTGATTACATCGAGGCGGCAGCAGATAAAGATGCAGCAGTTCAAGAGTTAATCAAGAAATACATGACAGAACACAGAAGAATTATCTTCGACGGAAACGGATACTCAGATGAGTGGGTAGAAGAAGCTGCAAGACGTGGATTACCAAATATCAAGAGTATGGTAGAAGCGATTCCAGCACTTGCTACAGACAAAGCAGTTGCATTATTTGAGAGATTCAATGTATTCACAAGAGCTGAATTGGAATCACGTAAGGAAATCCAATATGAAGCGTATGCAAAAGCGATTAATATTGAAGCACGTGCTATGATTGATGTTGCAAGCAAGCATATTGTACCAGCAATCGTTCGTGCTACAAAAGGACTTGCAGATACAGTAATCGCAGTGAAAGAGGCTGGAGCGGATGCAACTGTTCAAGCGGATCTATTGAAAGAAACATCGGCATTATTAGCAGAAGCGAAGGCAGCGCTTACAACGTTGGTTGAAGTAGCAGACAAAGCATCAGCGATGGAAGATGTAGAAGAGCAAGCAATCTACTGCAAAGATACTGTGGTAATAGCAATGTTGGCTCTTAGAGCACCAGTTGATCAATTAGAGATGATTGTAGACAAAGAAATCTGGCCAATGCCTTCTTATGGCGATTTGTTATTTGAAGTGTAATAATTGATTAATGTTCTCAGTATATTTGTTTTCTTGATAAATTTTTCTTAATATTGAAGAGCCTGTACTTGGAAAGTTCACAATTTTGTGATATCCTATGTACAGGTTTTTCGCATTCTATAGATGTATTATGCGTAAAATCGATGAGTATAGTGTGAAAAATTTTGCATCACAATATAGACAAATAGGAGTGGGTTATATGAATCGCAGAGAATTTATAAATGAATTAAAAGTGGAATTGGAGAATGATCTAGATCGTGCAGAGGTGCACTCTCAAGTGGAGTTCTATCAAGCGTATATAGATGATGAAGTGAAGAAGGGTCGTCACGAACAGGATGTTGTTGACGAGCTAGGAGACCCTTTTGCAATTGCACGTACCGTAGTGGACACATTGGAGAGTGAGAAATCACGCACGGAAACTGGTGGAAGAACAGGACAGAGGGAAGCGGCGAATCAAAGTGGGAACAATCATGGATACAACCAGCAAGGGAATAATCAGGGATATCAGGATCCGTCGAGGAGAACCGTGCAGTTTGGGACAAGCTCTCGTTGGGGATGTTGGCTTTACCTCATTATATTCATATTGATTTTATTTGTTGTTGGCTCTCTACTTGGGGCGATTGCAAGTGTTTTAATGCCGATTTTAATTCCAGTAATCTTAGTCTTGTTGGCAATTAACCTATGGAAGAATTTCTCGGGAAGATAATGTGAAAATAAATTTTCACACGGCAATTTGTCCCTTAAGGGTCAAAGTTGCCAGATAGCGAGAAATGGATGGTTATACATATAAAAGGATGTCGGAATCTCCGACATCCTTTTATATTAATGCTTAGTACCCATCTGTGTAGCTATTTTTATCTGTTTGGTTTTTTGTAGTATTTTTCTCTGTAGCATTGTTGTAAGCATTCTTGTTTGAAGTTTTGCTTGCATTTTTGTTTGTCGAATACGACTCACTTGAATTGGTTGTTTGGTTCATTGAATTTTTTGAAGTATTACAATCTTTAGCCATTTTTACTTCCTCCTGATTATAAGTTGTTTTCATAACAGATTCTTGTTCAATATGTTACGATATTAGTGTGTGTCTTTTGGAAAGAATTATACAGAGAAATTGAAAGATTTACAGAAAAAATATTTTGTCATTTTTTTGAAAAAAAGTTAAAATTATGATTGCACTTTTGAGTTTTTTGTAATATAATAACTCTTGCAAGGATAATAGTTCCTTGCACCCCTTATTAATTATTTATACTCCCCAAAGAGACCAATGGCTCCCCCATTGGTCTCTTTACTTTCAAGACGGGAGAGACCTATGGAGGTAGATGTGAAGAAGATAGAATTAATTGCACCGTGTCATTTTGGATTGGAAGCAGTACTAAAGAGAGAGATTCAGGACTTGGGATATGAGATAGCGAAGGTAGAGGATGGACGAGTTCATTTCTATGGAGATGAGTTGGCTGTATGTAGAGCGAACGTGTTCTTGCGCACGGCAGAGCGGGTTCTATTGAAGGTAGGAGAGTTTAAGGCGTATACATTCGATGAATTGTTTGAGAAGACGAAATTGTTGGAGTGGGAGTCTTATATTCCACAAGATGGTAAGTTTTGGGTGACGAAGGCGGCTTCGGTGAAGAGTAAGTTGTTTAGTTCATCGGATATTCAGTCTATCATGAAGAAGGCGATGGTAGAGCGAATGAAGTCGAAGTACAAGGTGTCGTGGTTTGAAGAAAATGGTGCACCATATCCAGTTCGGGTGTTTTTGATGAAGGACTTGGTTACGGTAACGCTGGATACAACAGGAACTTCTCTTCATAAACGTGGTTATCGTCTGTTATCGGGCAAGGCTCCGATTACAGAGACGCTTGCAGCAGCGCTAATCATGTTGACTCCATGGAGGAAGGACAGAATTCTGGTAGATCCGTTCTGTGGAAGTGGAACATTTCCAATAGAGGCGGCTATGATTGCTGCGAATATCGCTCCAGGTATGAATCGGTCATTTACAGCAGAAGAGTGGACGAATTTTATACCGAAGAAGAATTGGTATGAAGCGGTAGATGAAGCAAATGATAAGATGAATGATGATGTGGAAGTGGATATACAAGGTTATGATGCAGACCCAGAGGTGATTAAGGCTGCTAGAGAGAATGCGAGAGAGGCCGGCGTGGAGCACTTGATTCATTTCCAAGTGAGAGAGGTGGCGAATCTCAGTCATCCGAAGAAGTATGGTTTCATTATCACGAACCCACCTTATGGTGAACGATTGGAAGATAAGGAGACTCTACCGAAGATCTATCGTGAATTTGGAAAATCGTATGAGAAGCTTGATACATGGTCGGCTTATATGATTACGAGTTATGAGGAGACTGAGAAATATTTCGGCAAGCAGGCGACGAAGAATCGAAAGATATATAATGGTATGATAAAGACGTATTTCTATCAATATATGGGACCAAAGCCACCGAGGAGAGATTCGTAGCTGAAGGTTCCTTCGAGAAGTATTTGCGATGTAATGATTGAAGAGATTAAGAAACTGGGAGGAAGTATGGAGAAGAGGATATTGTTTGCCACAGGCAATGAGCATAAGATGGAAGAGATTCGAATGATACTTGCGGACTTGGGAATGCCCATTGTGTCTATGAGGGAAGCGGGAATTGATATTGATATAGAAGAGAACGGAAGCACCTTCGAGGAGAATGCATTGATTAAAGCCGAAGCAATTGCTGCATTGACGGAGAATACGATTGTATTGGCAGATGATTCGGGGTTGGAGATTGATTACCTAAACAAAGAACCTGGGATTTATTCTGCGCGTTATGCAGGTGTAGATACAGCATATGAGATTAAGAATCAGATGCTGATTGACCGTTTGGACGGCGTGGAGAAAGAGAAGCGTACTGGGCGCTTTGTATGCGCGATTGCGGCGGTATTTCCAGACGGACGCAAAGAAGTAGTGCGTGGCACGATAGAAGGCTATATCGGCTATGAGATGCGTGGAGAGAATGGATTTGGCTATGATCCAATTGTTTACCTAGAGGAAAGTGGGAAGAGTCTTGCGGAGATTTCAGCAGAGGAGAAGAATGCCATTAGTCATAGGGGGAATGCGCTGCGGAAGATCAAGCCATTGATTGGATAATATCTACAGCTGATAAATTTATCGGATATGAGTGTTGTGAGTTAGACATGAGTGTTATGAGTTGGATTGTATAAAGAAAGGATCAGGTTGTTCATATGAAGAAATTTTTGGTGATAAGTGATACACATGGATATCTAGCGAATCTATATCATGCCCTAGAATTGGAGCAATCGATTCATGGCTTGATTCATCTTGGTGATATTGCACACGATGAAGAAGAGATTCGTGCTATGCTTCCCGATGGAGCAGAGGTTTATATGGTGCGTGGAAATAATGATTTTCTGTCGGAGCTACCAGGGGAGTTGACAGTAGATATAGGAAGAGAGAAGTTTCTTCTGTGTCACGGGCATATCTATGATGTGAATTACACGATGGAAGGTCTGACTCAGACCGCACGATCACGAGGAGTGGGAATCGTGTTATATGGGCACACTCATGTTCCGATGTTGCAACGTGAGAAGGGGGTTTTACTAGTGAATCCGGGAAGTTTATCCTTGCCACGCCAAAAAGGAAGAAGACCAAGCTATGCCATAATGTATGTAGATGATTCGGGCGATATTACATTTGAGCAGAAGTATTTATAGGTATGATTTTTTGTTTAAAACAAGTAGCGGAACTAGTGTGAAAAAGTGTGTAAAAAAACCATGTAAAAAATTCATGTAAAAAAATAAAAAAATATGTTGACAAACCTATGAACGTGTAATATAATAATTCTTGCGTCACAGATGACATGTAAATTATAGGTAAGAAAATTAACATGTGATTTGTTGAATATCGGGGTGTAGCTCAGCTTGGCTAGAGCGCCTGGTTTGGGACCAGGAGGCCGCAGGTTCGAATCCTGTCACCCCGATCGCGCGGGTGTAGTTCAATGGTAGAACACTAGCCTTCCAAGCTAGATACGTGGGTTCGATTCCCATCACCCGCTTTCTTAAACCGATAATGGGATAAGATGTGAAATGTGTTTGTAGCTCAGTTGGATAGAGCAACGGCCTTCTAAGCCGTGGGTCAGGGGTTCGAATCCCTTCAAGCACGGTAGACAATGAAATCTGTTGTCCAAAATCTGTGGTGGGTGTGGTGCAGTTGGTTAGCGCGCCAGATTGTGGTTCTGGATGTCGTGGGTTCGAATCCCATCATCCACCTTAGTTTCAAAAATAATTAATGGGCTATCGCCAAGCGGTAAGGCACAGGACTTTGACTCCTGCAGTCGTTGGTTCGAATCCAACTAGCCCAGTTTATCTTCTTAGGAAGATGGTTATACTAATTGTATATGGAGCATTAGCTCAGTTGGTAGAGCACTTGACTTTTAATCAAGTTGTCCGGGGTTCGAACCCCCGATGCTTCAGTATGCGGATGTGGCGGAACTGGCAGACGCGCTAGACTTAGGATCTAGTGGGAGACCGTGCAGGTTCGATTCCTGTCATCCGCATTGAAAGTCTTAATTCTTTTATTTAAAAGGGGTTGGGGCTTTTTTGCTATGTAAAAATAAAGGGTATCCTGTGGTTGCAGGGTACCCTTTTTGAGTTACTACATCAACTACTACATCAATGGGTGTATCAATTACTACATCAACGGAGACCGATACATATAAACTTGTTTGTGATAAGGTTATTTATATGTAAAAGTTTCAAGAACTTGTTCTAGAAAAACAATGAATACATATAAGACAATCATGATTGATTAATCTTATATGTATTTTTGGGTATATGGATTTATAATTTGAGCAAGAAGTCAGGAAAAATACATATAAAAAGGGCGTTAAGGACAGAGTTTATATGTACAGAAGGCAAAATTCAAGTAAGGTTGATGAAAAAATTACATATAAATAGAAGATAAGAGGGAGAGATTATATGTATCTGGTGGTTTAGAATGAAAAAATGGATAAAAACAAGAGAAAAAACAAGAGAAAGAGTAAAGGAAAGAACAAGAGAATTGATGAAAGATTTAGTGTGGAAAATAATGTATATTAGGAAGTGTCGAAGGGAGGGAATAGTTTGTCGATTGATGAGGATAAGATAAGTGGTTTGGCAGAAGTGTATGAAACACTTGTCGATGTAATAGGGGTAAAGAATACGGAGATGATTTACGAGAATTTTCGGGGTCAGCAAATTGTGTTTCCGATGAGACTCTACAAAAAGGAATTTATAGAGAAAGAAATCGCTAGAAGGTATGATGGTAACAATTTAAAGGAACTTGCCATGGAGTATGGATATAGTGAGGGGTATTTGAGGAAGTTGCTGTCTAAAGGAAGGGAAAGGTAGAAAAAATGTTTAAGAAAAGATGGGCAAGTATTCTAATTGCAGGAATGATGTTCGCTTTACCTGTAGAGGTACTAGCAAATGAAACGAGTGTATCTATTGATTCAGTGAATTTTCCAGACGAGGCGTTCAGAATGTATGTATCAGATTATTTTGATACAGATAATAATGACATATTGTCGCAAGCGGAAAAGATGAGTGTAACAAGTATAGATCTTAGAGGTCGGGGGGAGATATCTAGTCTACAGGGAATTGAAAATTTTGAAAATCTAGAATCACTAAATGTACAACATACAAGTATTAATGAAATTAATGTCGGACAGAATCTGGAATTGAAGAATCTAGATGTATCAGAAACCAGTATTACAACGTTGGAAGTTGGCGGAAATACAAAACTAACTACATTAAATTGTAGTGCGACATCAATATCTGAATTAAACTTGGAAAGCAATGTAGCATTAGAGACGATTAAGGCTAAGGGTGTAGATTTGGCTGAACTTGATTTATCAGAATCTTTAAATTTACGTAATTTTAGGTTTGAGAATTCTTCCATTGGTGCTATCTATCTCCCTGCATTTGATCCTAATAGCGGTTGGTCGTATGGTTTCGAAGGTTTGGAGGCAACTCTTTATTATACATTTGGTGATGAAAGGTGGAGACATTTTACTGATCAAGCAAATATGAAGTGGGTTGCTGTCTGGGATGATAATATTTCGAAAGAGGTTGTTATAGAAATAAATAGTGACAATTTTCCAAATGAAGCTCTTAGAACATTTGTATCAGATAATTTTGATGTTGATGGAGTAGAGGGGCTTAGTCAATATGAACTTAATAAAATAGGGTATCTTGATATCTATGGATCGAGTATGAAGGATTTTACAGGGGTACAGAATTTTCCCAATTTATATCGTGTAAGTATTTCAGGCAATGTAGGGGATTTGGATTTGTCAAGCATTTCAACACTCGGTGAGGTTTGTGTATCAGAAGCTACTATTGGAACATTGGATTTAAGTGGATTGAATGAGTTGGATACAGTAGAAGTTATTGAATTATCCAAGATTGATACTCTAGATATCAGTGATACTTCAGTTGAAAACATCTTTATTTTTGGCGGAGATGTTTCTGATATTGATATTAACGAGGATCATGGACATTTTAAATTGATAGATAAGGCTTTGATTAAAGCAGACGGAACAATGTTGATATATAGTTTGCATAATAAAGGGGATGTGTTTACATTACCACCTACAGTAACACATATCTGGGCGTATGCTTTCAGTGGGTGGGAAAACGGAATAGAGGAAGTTGTACTACCCGAAGGAGTGACAACTATAAACGACTCCATATTTGATTCTTCTAACGTTTCTAAAGTTACTATTCCATCGACGATTACCGAAATGCCAGCGAGCGTTGTAGGGGGAAAAACGGATTTAGGAGAAATACGATTTACAGGAGATGCACCGCAGTTAGGTCCTAATTTTTATCGTGGTGATTATGATGGGGTTGTAAAGTTTTACTATCCAAAGGATGCAAATGGATGGGAGGCTGAGATTGCAGAATATTCAGCGTTCGCATATGAAGGGTTTGAATTTGAATTTATAGCGTATGAAAAGCAAGATGAGGGTGCAGATGTTACAACTGATACAATACAAAAACTTATAGACTCGCAAACAGACAAAAAGAACATTTCGCTAAAAACAGAAGATAGCGATATTGAATTTTCTAAGGAGGCAATAGCTCTTATTACTTCTAGTGAATTGGAAACAGTAACAGTTACAACTGGCAATACGACAATTACTTTGGATTTATCAACAATGAAAGAAATTCAAAAACTAGGTGTTGATGTTACCGTTTCAGCCAAAGTGGTTGATAAATCGCAATTATCTGAATCTGTACAAGAATTAGTTGGTGATAGACCAGTATTTGACTTTACAATCACGGGAGCAGATGGAAGAAGTATATTTGATTTTGGTGGTGGAACTGCAAAAGTTACCCTTCCATATACATTAGGAAGCAATGAAAATGCTGAAAATCTTGTTATTTATTATATTGATGGAGAGACTGTAAAGGAAATTGATGTAGATAGTTATAAGGATGGAAAGATTACGTTTTCGACGAGTCACTTTTCAATATATGGGGTAGGGTATAGAGTAGAGAATATACCAGAATCGACACCAGAAACTACTCCTAAAACAGAAGGTGATACAGCGCCACAAACAGGTGATGTGGTGCATAGGAATTTGGCGATTTATATGGTGCTGTTGATGATGAGTATATCGGTTGCTATTATGATAAAAAGAGTGTGCCTTTAGTGTGTAGTGGGAACTTTTGCTCTAATTAAGAGAGGAGGAAGGGAATAATTATGGATAAAAAATTTTGTAAGGAATGTGGTACTTTATTAAATGGCGAAGGCAATTTTTGTACGAAATGCGGCATCAGTTTTAATGATTCGGAATATGTTCCTGAGAAATTAGAAGTGGGAATGAAATATTGCAAAGAGTGCGGAGCTCAAATTAATAGTACAGCAGAATTTTGCAGTAAATGTGGTACTCAACAAGATATTACAATTGCTAATGTGCCAAGTAAAAATGAAAAGGATGCTAGTGGGAAGAGGGATGACAACAGTAAGTTGTACATGATTGTAGCCATAACAGTAGTCATCGTAGTTGTATTAGTGTTAATATTCACTACTGGAAATAATGGTGGAAATAACATGGAGTCCACAAATGAACAATCAGTGGTTGCAACTAATAATGGCAGTGTAGAAGTATTTGTGATGTCATATGCAGCCTCGCTTGATGAAACGATTGCCTATATTGATTTGCAAATCAAGAATAATACGGATGACTTTCTAGTTCCAGAAGCTAAAGTGAATTTAAAGGTAATGGATAAGGAAGGATATCGTGTACAGGAAATTACTCCAGAACATTACGACTATTGGAATGTTGACTATAGTGGCAATGTTATAGATACGAGAGAGTATATAGAACCAAACACAACCAAAATAGTACGATATGCTTTCGAATTTACATCAGAAATTGACTATGAAATTGTATTTGAGGATGCAGTTCTTGATGCAGGGCATATAGTATTTCCAGAAGAGTAATTAAAAAAATCAACTTAAAGAGAGCTCTCCCAATAGAATGAGCAGAAAGAGGAAGTAGATATGAGTGATAATAAATTTTGTGAAAAATGTGGGAACCGTATTCAAGAGGAAGAAAAGTTTTGCAGTAGATGTGGAGCATCTACAGTTTCCAAAGAAAAGCCAATTGCTAGCGAGATAGATGATAAAAAACAAAGTAATAACCGCTTGAAGGTTGTTGTTTTAAGTTTTGTTATTACTATTGTTGCTATAATAGCAGTAGCAGCATTCTTATTATTACAACAACAGCAAACAAATAACGTTGATGAGGCGTCTGTGGTTGAAGAGCCTGTAGTGGCAGATGAGGATCAAGAAAATTCAGAAGTACCTGCGGAATCAGAAGTAGATGAGGAATCAGAAATATCTGAGGAAAAAGGGGATGATGAGGTAGAACCGATTGTAGAAGAAAATCTAGCTGATGAATATATTTTGCCAGATAGTGATAGTAAAATATATACTGCAGATGAATTATTGGCGTTATCAGTAGAAGACTTAAGAATTGCTAGAAATGAAATCTATGCCAGACATGGTGTTATATTTGAGAGCGATGATTTGGCTACACATTTTAATAATACTAGTTGGTATGAGCCCAGTGGCGTGTTAGCAGCGGAGTTTGATGATTCTATATTAAATTCTTATGAGCTTCAAAATATTGAAAACATACTAGGTGCAGAATTTGAGCCTGTAGATTTTATCGGTCAAACCATGAAATATATAGAAGTCGATTATGGGCGTTCTATGTTTGATATTGAGGTAAATCATCAGTCAGGAAAAATTCAAGTATATTATTCAGACTCATATACTATTAATAGCAATGATTATACATATGCAAATTATGGTGAAGGATATGCCACTAGTAAAGATACTTGTGTGATTACATTCCGTAACGCAGATGTTTATGGGGATGGAGATGTAACATTGACACTAAGATGGTCTAGTGAGTATGGGTTTGTTGTTGAAGAAAGAGAAGGTGTATTCGCAACCAATACTGACGATTATGATAGTGAACCTGGTAAGACATACACGATCAATGCGGGTTGATTTCACTGTAGTAATGTAGAAAAGTTCAGAGCTCTATTATTTTATTCAAGACTGCCTTGGCAGTCTTGTTTGTTTTTACAATAGAATGCTGAGTGTATTATCTTGACTGGAAAGTTAGGGGTTTTGAGATAAGTAAACATATGCTATACTACGAGTAAAGATTTCGGAGACATGAGAATAAAAAGAAGCTAGAGAATGGTGGAGAAGAGTTTGTATTAGCCATGAAAGAATTAGAGGAGAAGGAAAATGAGTGATATATTTATAGTCGCAAAGATATTTGATAAGCAAGGATCAGTGGCATATAAATGTAAAACTGCGAATGAAGCGAGAAGTTTACCAGGGACACTAGAAGCGTTGCGACAGGATGGGGTTCAAATCGTAATATTAACAGATACAGAAATATATTCCGAGTATGCTCCATATGAGTTTATAAGTGATATGAAGAAATTTATAGATATTGTTTATGATTTGAATAAGACGGGCTAAAATTGATGAATACATATAAGACAATCATGATTGAGGGTTCTTATATGTATTTTTTCTATACGGACTTATATTTTGAGCAAGAAGTCAGGAAAAAGACATATAAAAAGGTGTTATGGACAGGGTTTATATGTACAGAAGACAAAATCAAGCGAGTTTGATGAAAAAATTACATATAAATAAAAGATGAGAGGATGAGAGGATGAGATTATATGTATCTAGTGGTTTGGTCATTTGAAATGCCTTGAATATAGCCTTGTATATCATCAGAACTGTAAAGTTAGGGGTTTTGAGATAAGTAAATATATGCTATACTACGAGTAAAGATTTCGGAGACACGAGAATAAAAAGGGGTTAGAGGATGATGGAGAATTTTATTCAAAAAATAAAGATTGATAAGGTGAGGCATTTAAGTGATATTAATATCACTTTGTCAGAGAGTGAAAGAAAACATCTCATATTAACAGGGAAGAATGGAAGTGGGAAAACGAGTGTATTAGAATCGATGAAATCGTTTTTGTCAATGTACCCAGAGGGGAAGTCAATTTCACGGTTTTATAGGGACATAGCGTTATATAAAGAGTCTATTAAGATGGGACAGGATGATCTGAGTATAAGAGATACAAAAAGATACCTAAAAGAATTAGAGGTTGACCTCCAAAACACAACTCAAGGCATCCAAATGCAGGTGCCCGATGAATCAGATATCATAGATGAATATGAAAAAGGCCAATTTATTATCGCTTACTATGCGGTTGATAGACAATATAGAGCTGAGAAGGCTGAGCATATTGAGAAAGTTACATTTCAACAAAATTATGCAATAGATGATGCTCCTAGTAGGGAATTGATTAAATACTTGTTAGATTTGAAAACGACCCAAGCATTAGCAGAAAAGGCAATGCAAAATGAGAAGTCCAAGAAATCTGAAGAGATTGATCAATGGTTTGACAAGTTTGAGAAACTATTACAGATGATTTTTGATGACGAAACGCTAAGGTTGGATTTCAATATCGAAACATTTGAATTTTCAATTCTTACAAAAGATAGAGAACCATTCGGCTTTAATCAGATGTCAAGTGGATATTCGGCTGTGCTAGAGATAGTAGTTGACTTGATGTTGAGGATGGAGAAATCTGCGAGAGGATTTTATAATTTGCAGGGAATTGTTCTGATCGATGAATTAGAGACACACCTGCACCTTGATTTACAAAAGAAAATCTTTCCATTTTTAACACAGTTTTTCCCTAAGATACAATTTATTGTTACCACACATTCGCCATTTATATTGAACAGTGCAGAGAATGCAGTTGTATACGATTTGGAAAATAGAATTGAGGTGTCGCAAGGACTGCAGAATGCAACTTATTCAAGTGTTGTTGAGGGGTATTTTGAAGTGGACACGTTATCGGAAGAATTGAGAGCGAAGTTTGACAGATATAAAGCATTATTCCACAAAGATTCATTGGAGAGTTGTGATTATGCAGAGTTGGCTAGATTAGAAAACTATCTAGATGAAATTCCAGATTATTTGGACGTGAGTTTTTCTAGCGAGTATAATCGTATGAAGTTGGAATTTCTAAGCAGGGGGTAAACGCGTATGATTTCGATAAAAAGATGTAAGACCCCACCCAAAAGTTTGGAAATACAAAAGAGCACGCCAAGCGGAACTTATAACCAATCGGATGTAAGAGAACAGTTAGAGTTGGATTTTCATGGAAAATGTTATATATGTGAAGTGAAACCAATTCAAGACGGAGGAGAGATAGAACACTTAGTAGCACATAAAAAGGATTTGGATAAAAAATTTGATTGGAACAATTTATTCCTTTCTTGTGGTCACTGTAATAGCGTGAAAAATAAGGATGAGTATGCAGAGGGTATTATTGATTGCACGATAGTAGATCCTAGTGAGCTGTTCTTGCATAAATTGCTTGATAAAAGAGTTGAAATTGAGCTGCAAAAAGAGGATGAGAGAGGGCGTTTGACTGCAAAGCTTATTGAAGAGTGCTTTAATGGTGAAACTACATATAAGAGAAGAATTGCATCTAGTGTAAGGCTGAAAGACTTAGAACAAGAAATGCAAATGTTCTATGATATCATGTGCAAATATGAAAAGGGTTCAAACGAGTACTATAGAAGACAAATAGAAGCCCTGCTACAAAGTGATACTAGATTCACAGCATTTAAGAGAGATTATATTAGGGTACATAGAGATGAATATGCAGATTTTCTAGCTGTTTTTGATGATACGATAGTCGTATAAGGTGAATAGACGCGATTTCCAATTTCTAAAATAATAAACTAGGGAGTTAGAGCATTGATGAATACATATAAGACAATCATGATTGGGGGTTCTTATATGTGTTTTTTTGTATACGGACTTATATTTTGAGCAAGAAGTCAGGAAAAAGACATATAAAAATTGTGTTAAGGACAGGGTTTATATGTACAGAAGACAAAATCAAGCGAGTTTGATGAAAAAATTACATATAAATAAAAGATGAGAGGATGAGAGGATGAGATTATATGTATCTAGTGGTTTGGTCATTTGAAATGCCTTGAATATAGCCTTGTATATCATCAGAACTGTAAAGTTAGGGGTTTTGAGATAAGTAAATATATGCTATACTACGAGTAAAGATTTTAGAGATATGGGGATAAAAAGAAGCTAGAGAATGGAGGGGGATTTTGAATGGGAGAAATAAAAAGTCATGAAGTAAGTGATGTAATGTCAAGGGCATATTTAGAGATTGATTTGCCATCATTTTTACAAGAAAGTATTGATGATTTGGTAAAGTGCAGAGAGCAAAATTTGAAAATCAGGGAAGATTGTTATTATATGGATACTCAAAGTTCCATCAACATAGCTTTTGTTGAAAATATGATTGATGAAGCACAGGCAAATTATTTGCGTGATAAATATTTGTACCAAAAGGAGGTTTGAGTTTTATTATGGATTTTACAAAGTGCGAAATAAATAAGTTTAAAACTTATGGTGGTGCAAATGGTGCGAAAAGAGGGATTGTCTATAACGGCGAAACCTACATGCTTAAATTTCCACAAGAAACAAAAATTAACAAAGAAATGAGTTATACAAACAGTACGGTTTCTGAATATATTGGCTGTAAGATATATGAACTTTTGGGGATTTCCGTGCAAGAAACACTGCTTGGAACATATACTCACAAAGGCAAAGAAAAGATTGTTGTCGCTTGTAAGGATATGGAAACGGACGGCTACAAGCTGAAAGACTTTGCATCGGTTAAGAATACAATTATTGACAGTGAAAGAAGCGGCTACGGCACGGAACTTTCTGGTGTGCTTGAAACGCTTGATGAACAGAACTTTGTTTCACCGCTCGAACTAAAAAAATTCTTTTGGGATATGTTTATAGTGGATGCTTTCATCGGTAACTTTGACAGACACAATGGAAATTGGGGCTTTTTAATAAGCGA
Organism: uncultured Lachnospiraceae bacterium; assembly: GCA_964367905.1. Lineage (GTDB taxonomy): Bacteria > Bacillota > Clostridia > Lachnospirales > Lachnospiraceae > CAUPWF01. The sequence goes on along the minus strand of CAYIZP010000020.1, from coordinate 24,053 downwards.
AGAGAAGAAAGATATAAAAATAGCACCAGTCTATGATTGTGGCTCTTGCCTGTTTTCTGAAATGGATACAGAACTTATGAAAAAGGTGATGAGCGATAAAAGAGAAACCGACCACAGAGTTTATGTAGTGCCGAAGTCGGCACTTATGATAAATCGAAAAAAAATAACATATCATGAATTTTTGACATCTACAGACAGTGAAGATGTAATAGCTTCTCTTGTAGATGTGACAAGTCGCATTGATTTGGAGAAAATTGGACAAATGATTGACAATACCCCTCTTATAGACGAAACACAGAAAGCATTTTATAAATATATGCTTAAAAAGCGAAAAGAGTTGATCCTTGATGGAGCAATTGCAAATTTATCAAAGAGATAATTTAGCATATCCTATCGAAATTTATAGAGGCGATTTCCAATTTCCAAAATAATAAAGTATGGAGTTGGAGCATTGATGAATACATATAAGACAATCATGATTGTCTTATATGTATTTTTTGTATACGGACTTATATTTTGAGCAAGAAATCATGAAATGGAAGATATTATATTGATAAAAGCTAATTATTTGCGCAAATAAAATATAAGAGTTAAATTGTAAAAAAATTATAGATTTCAGTAAAAAAATTATAGTCATTTTATAGATGAGACAAAGTATAATATTGATAACAATAAAATGAGTTAGGAGGAAAAAGTTATGAGAAGAAAATGGAAAAAGGTATTGGCAACTACATTGATTACAGCGATGGTGGCAGTAAGTTTCATGGGGTGTGGAAGTGATTCAGCAGAGGAAACTTCTGATGCATCAACAGACACGGCAGAAGCGACAACAGAAGAAGCAGAAGAGTCCACAGGTGGTGATAAGGTAATTACATTCTGGAATGCGGCAACATCTGAAGTTGATAAGGCAGTTTATGATGCGGTTGTTGAAATGTGGAATGAAACAAATGACACAGGATACACAATTGAAATGACAAGTATTGCAAATGATGTATATAAGGAAAAAATTACAATTGCTATGAGTTCTGGAGAGTGCCCAGATATCTATACACACTGGAGTGGTGGTCCGATGAATGAGTACATTGAATCGGGATTTGCACAACCTATCGGAGATCTGATGGCGGGAACAGAAGCAATAGATAAGATCTTAGATGGAGCATTGGCACAAGCATCTTATCAAGATGAGCTCTATGCAGTTCCATTGACAGATACTTCAGTTGCAGGTATATTCTATAACACAGAAATGTTCGAAGAATTCGGATTGGAAGTTCCTACAACAGTAGCAGAGTTAGAAGCGGTTTGTGATACATTAGTAGATAATGGAATTGTACCATTTACATTAGCAAATGCAAATAAATGGACAGGCTCTATGGTATTTATGAACTTAGCAACTAGATATGGTGGACTTGAGCCGTTCGCAGCAGCGGTAGATGGTTCTGGAACATTCGAAGATGAGTGCTTTGTATATGCAGGAGAAAAAATTCAAGAGTGGGTTGAAAAAGGATATTTCCCTGAGGGTGTAAACTCTATGGATGAAGACTTAGGACAATCTAGACAATTGTTATATACAGAAGAAGCTGCTATGCAAGTAATTGGTTCTTGGCAGTCAGGAATAATTTCGGGAGAAAGTGAAGAATTCCATGAGAAATTAGGATGGTTCGCATTCCCTGCAATCGAAGGAAAAGAAGAGTATGCATCAATTGCAATTGGTACAGTAGGTGATCAGTTTGCATCATTCAATTGTACAGACGAAAAATTAGAGGCTGCAGTTCAATTCTGTCAATTATTTAGTTCAGATGAGATGGTTGCAACTATAATAGAAAATGGTAAAATCCCTCCAGTAGAAGGTGGATCAGATGCAGTAACAGATCCTTCATTAGTCGAGGTAACAAACTTTGTTAATTCAGCTACAGCGGTACAATTGTGGTATGATCAATATCTACCAGCTTCAGTAGCAACAGTTCACTTAGATACTTGTCAATCACTATTTGGATTATCGATAACACCAGAAGAGGCAGCAGCAGAGTTCCAAGCAGCTATGCAAGCAGAGTTGACTCAATAAGGATTGATAAATAATATAAGAAGTTCAAGTGTAGGGTTGCTGTTTGAATGAGAAATCATCAGATAGTAACCCTATAGAAAGAGGTAGACATGGCAAAAAATACTAAGCTAGCACGCAAAAAAAATAGGGAACTGTATATAAGTTCAGTGGTTTTTTTATTGCCAGTTGCTATTTTGTTAGGCGTATATGTTTTTTATCCGATTATACAGACATTTATCACAAGTGGATATTCATGGAATGGAATTTCTCCAGAGAAGGATTTTGTAGGGATAGACAATTGGGTTGCATTGATTGCAGATGATAAGTTTTGGAACGCGTTTGCGAATAACCTAGTTGTCATGGTATTCTCTATATTAATTCAGATTCCTATTGGTGTGGCTTTGGCAACATTCATGGAATTTGCAAATAGAAAATTGACAGGAGTTCTAAAAGTAATTTGGTTTATACCGATGCTTATGTCTTCCATTGCTATAGGATTCCTATTTCGTTATGCCTTGGCAACAAATGGCGGAATCATATCTACAATATCAACATGGTTTGGTGGGCCAAATATTGATTTACTAGGAAATGCGGATTTTGCGTTGTTTACTGTAATCTTAATTATTGCATGGCAATACGTTCCGTTTTATATGGTTTACAGCATGGCTGCATATACCAATATTTCTATCGAAGTGTATGAAAGCGCAATTATAGATGGAGCAAATAAAGGACAATATTTTAGGAGGATAGCATTACCATTGTTATTCCCATCTATTAAGACAGCAATGATTTTATCTATGGTAGGATCTTTAAAATACTTTGATTTGGTATTTGTGTTGACCGGAGGAGGACCAGATCATTCTACCGAACTGATGGCTACCTATATGTATCGCCTATCGTTCTCAGAATTTAACATGGGATACGGCTCGACAGTAGCAGCTGGGATGTTCATATTAATTTCGATTATGTCAATTATAACGATGAAAATAATTAGAAACATAGGGAACGGAAAGTAGGTGAGGCGATATGGGAGCAACGAATGAAAAAATATATAAAATAAAATCTAGCAGATCTACCGATAAAATTCTCAATGTTATAATATTTCTTTTGGTAGTTATATGGACTTTGGCGACTTTATTGCCTTTTGTGTTTATGGTGTTAAACTCGGTTAAAGAGCAATTTGATTTATTATATAACGGTGCTTTTGCATGGCCGGAGGTATTTTATGTAGAAAATTATCAAGAAGTTATCAGTGGAGATTTCTTTACTTACTTTAAAAATAGTGTTATCGTATTAGTTATTAGTTTAGTAGGTTTGTTATTTATTGCGGCATGTGCAGCATACCCACTATCGAGATTCAAGCTAAAAAGTGGGAAGATTGTATTGGCAATTATAGTAGCATGCATGTCCATTCCAGTACATATCACATTGATTCCTATTTTCAAAATGAGTCAGACATTGAATGTGTACGACACTATATGGGGATTGATTGCACCCTATATTGCAATATGTATACCGATTTCGGTATTTATCCTTACAGGATTCATGGAACAAATTCCATTGGAAATTGAAGAGTCAGCACAGATTGATGGAGCAAATGTATACAAGATTTTCTTCAGTATCATCATTCCACTGTGCAAACCAGGGATTGCAACTTTAATTATATATAATGGAGTTGCAATGTGGAATGAATTTATCTTTGCATATACATTAACCCAAAGTGCAGAAAATAGGACATTGCCACTTGCAGTATGGGAGTTTCAAGGTCAATACTTATTCAATACACCACTGATTATGGCAGTGTTGGTGCTGACCTTACTACCAATGTTAATATTATTTGCAATTTGTAAGGATCAGTTGATTAAAGGAATGACAGCAGGGGCTGTAAAAGGATAGAATTATAATTATATATGAAAAAAGAGGTGAAGCAGATGAATGTGGTATATCATGTAGCGAAAAATGGTAGTGACAAGAATGTGGGAAGTGAAACGGCGCCATTTCTAACGATTTCCAAGGCGGCAAAAGTGGCAGAGGAAAGAGATACGATTATCGTCCATGAAGGTGAATATCGTGAGTGGGTAAAGCCGAATAATGGAGCTTTTGATGAGTCTGGTCGGATTGTATACAAGGCTGGTGAAGGAGAGAAAGTAGTAATTAAAGGTTCGGAAGTAGTGTCAGGATGGGAACATGTTGAAGGGAATATATGGAAGACTTCAGTGCCAAATACTTTGTTTGGAGATTATAATCCGTATGAGGAAACAGTGGCTGGTGATTGGTGTATCTATCCTGCGGATTGGAGTGTTCATACAGGGGATTTATATGTAAATGGAAAGTCTTATTATGAAGCTCGTACATATGAAGATTTGAAAAAGGCTGAAAGAAGGGAGTATTTTGAATTCCCATGGGATGGAAGAAAAGAATACTATGATTATCCCGAAGACACCGTGTATCAATGGTATGCAGAGGTGGGAGACGCAGAAACAGTAATTTATGGGAACTTCCAAGAAATCAAGCCAAATGAGGAAATGACAGAAATCAACGTGAGAAAGTGCTGCTTCTATCCAGATAAAATCGGAGTAGACTATATTACAGTGAGTGGGTTTGAAGTTTGTCAAGCAGCTTGCCATTGGGCGCCTCCTACAGGAGATCAAGTAGGAATGATTGGAGCCCATTGGAGTAAAGGGTGGATAATTGAGAACAATATTGTTCACGATGCGAAGTGTAGTGCAATCAGTATAGGAAAAGAGAAAAACTCTGGAGATCAATTAGGATTTAAAAGAAAAAATAAACCTGGTTATCATTACCAGATGGAATCGGTTTTTACAGCGCTTCGACAAGGATGGAGCAAGGAAAATATCGGCTCACATATTGTGAGAAATAATACCATATATGATTGTGGACAAAATGGTGTTGTAGGGCATATGGGTTGTGCATTTAGTGAGATTTATGGAAATCATATCTATGATATTGGTGTAAAACATGAATATTTTGGATGGGAAGTTGCTGGAATCAAGTTACATGCAGCGGTAGATACGTATCTACATGACAACTGTATTCATAATTGTACACTGGGATTCTGGATGGATTGGCAAGCTCAAGGAACCAGAATTAGTAGAAATGTATTATATGATAATCAGAGAGATGGTTTTATCGAAGTAACACATGGACCTATGATTATAGATAACAATATTTTTGCTTCTAGTTATGCATTTGACAATCACGCACAAGGAACTGCATTCATTAACAATATTTTTAATGGTTATCAGTCGAAGCGAAAGATCTTAGATCGTGCGACACCGTATCATCTACCGCATTCAACGCAGGTTAAAGGATATGCATTTGTCCACTCAGGCGATGATAGATATTACAATAATATCTTCACGGCAAGAGATGTGCAAGGGGATGAGTTTAGTTTCTTTGGAACTGCAGGATATGATGAGCATACTGGTAGCTTAGAGGAGTACTTGACAGAAATTCGCGCAAGAGAAGGGGACCATGAGCAATATTTCTTGGTAGATCAACCGATTTACGCTAAGAAGAATGTATATTATACAGGTGCGAAAGCCTATAGAGGTGAAGAGGAACCATATATTTCAGAAACAGATTGCGATATCCGTGTATTTATGGAAGGTTCTGACATTTATCTAGAAATGACAATGGATGAAGAATCGCTTCTAAAAGCTAGTGTATATGATACAGAAACACTAGGTAAGGTACGAATTGCAGATGCTAGATTCGATGATCCCCAAGGAAAACACCTGGTGATAGATAAAGATTATGCTGGTAAACTTCGTGAGGAGAATACGACGGTAGGACCGTTTGCTGATGTGAAAGCAGGTAAGAATCGATTTAAAGTTTGGCCTAAATAAAGAATAAAAAGATAAAAATTCACTTCATTCAGTTGCAGTGAATTTTTATTTTATGAATTCGATATATTGTGAATGGGGTTGGAAATGTGATATGATTGCAAAATGGAGATGTAATTAGGGGGAGAGTATGAATAGATATAAGCATATGAATTTTCAGCAAAAAATGCAGAAGTTCTCATTAAAATTGTACATTCGATTTATTATATTGGTGTTGATAACCTCAGCTACTATTATTACAATTTACAGTTATGAGTTCTCTAGCAGTATTGTAGAGACGAATGTAGATGCTATGTCGGATACAATCAGCGATAATTTATATTATTATGATATATTGAGTGAGTCCATTTCTATGAATAATCAAATTCAAGATTTTTTTAATGCCAGAGAATTAAATGTTCTAGGGTCATATGCCGTGTATGATGAAATGAAAAATATTGAGAACCTAGGTATGGATATGAATTTTGTTTCGATTATAAATATGGATGGATATGCCACGACTTTAGCAAAAGACAGGAGGGTGTTTGCTAGCGATATAGGTGAACAGTTATGGCTGCAGTATGAAAAAGGGATAGCGATTAATGATTGGGGAGTAAAAGTACTAAATGATACCAAATTATACAATGAAGAAGATGAAATTTGTTTGTTTTTTCCTATGTTTTCCACAGAAATAATTAATAAACAGATAGGTTTAATCTGTTTTAATGTGCAGAAAAGTTCTGTAATTCCAAGTTATGGTGATGAAAATGCAAATATTGAATATTATTTTTTAAGTGATACAGGGGAAATCATAGATGCTTCAAATATGGAGGGGCATGCGGATTTCTCGTTTATTCAAGAGGGAGTTAGTTATGGATTTACCGAGACGAATATATTAAAGAAGGTTGAGGGATATCAGTGTTTCTATCGGGCACAAATTCATACATGGGAGTTTATACAGTCAGGAGGGCTATTGTTTGTTTTAATCGGAATTTTCTGCATGATTGGTCTCTTTCTATTATTAAGATCTTCAAAACGATTGATACATACATCATATCAACCATGGTTGGTAGTAATTGAGGCTATGAAATCGGTTAAAAATAATAATTTGACAACTAGAATACACTTCGAAGAACCTGATGTGGATATGGAGACAGTAGCCGAGGGATTTAACTTGATGCTAGATAATATCAACACATTGATGGAAGAATATGCGAATGAAAAATATAAATTAGCTGAAGCAGAATTTTCAATTTTGCAAACACAGATTCAACCACATTTTCTCTACAACGCATTAGAGTGTATTCACTGGCAAGCACTTGCAGGCGATAGCAAAGGTACGTCAAAAATGATAAAAACGTTGGCTAATTATTATCGCATCACGTTAAGTAAGGGAAAAACGATATTAACTTGGACACAAGAATTGAAATTGACAATGCAATATCTACAGATACAGAAAATGCGATATGATGATACTATTGAATATATAATAGAATGCGATGAGGGCATGGAAACTGTTCTTCTACCGAAACTGACATTGCAGCCATTGATTGAAAATGCGATTTATCATGCTATCAAGGAAACAGATACAAAAGGTGGAACAATTATAATTCGTGGTAGAATCCAGCAAGACGAAGCTATTATTCAAGTTATTGATAATGGAATAGGAATGACAGGTGAGATGCTAGATAAAATCAATCAGTCTATACAAGTCAATGATGAGAAGTTTGGCTATGGAATACGAAATGTAAATTATCGTTTGCAGCATTTTTATGGTGATGAATGTAAATTACACTATTCATTGAATTCAGAAAATCAAGGGACTACGGTGACTCTGAAGATTCCATTAAATAAGATTCCAAAGAAATTAGAAATGAAATTAATAAGAAATTAGTTGTGAGGTGTACGTATGATTAAATTATTAATTGTAGATGATGAAAAAATGATTCGAATGGGAATTAAAAATGGAATTGATTGGGATGAATTAGGTATAGATGAGGTTTTGGTTGCTGGGTCGGTGTCAGAAGCTTTGCCTATTATTTTAAATGATACCCCAGATATATTATTGGTGGATATTCAGATGGGTAAAGTGAGCGGAATTGACTTGATTAAGCAAATTCGTGAGTTGAAAATAGAGATTCGTATTATTGTGATGACTGGGTTTGAGAGGTTTGATTATGCGCAGACTTGCTTGCGATTGCAGGTGCATGAATTTTTATTGAAACCAATGGATGAAGATGTTTTAATGGGTGTGATTCTAGATCAGGTAGAAGAAATAAAAGAAGAAAAAAGTAAGCAGTTGTTGAGAAATGAATTGAAAAATTTAGATGAAAAATCCTTTGAAAAATATTATTTTGATATTGTGATGAAAATGAAGGAAAATATAGATATACCTGTTAAGGTTAAAGAGTTGTTTCATGAATGTGAGAGTGTGGCTTTGAGTGCAAAAATTTCAGATGAAATATTGGATAAATATTGTTTTCAATTCGTACTAGAAGTGTTCTATAAATATTTTGAAGAATCAAAAATACAGAGCATGAGTCTTGAAAAAATGTATGTTGTATTAAAAGAAGCAGAAAAAGAGAAAAAAATGACAATTGTAAGCAGTTTTATTGATAATTTATTAGGAATAAACGAAAGGGAGTCTTCATTCGTTATCAATAATATAAAGACTTATGTAAGACAACATGTGGCGGATAATCTCACCGTTACTAGTCTTGCGGAGGAATTTAATATGAATGCCACATATCTATCTCGGATGTTCAAACAAGAGACTGGAGAGGGGTGTAACGCTTATATAACGAGAATGAAGATAGAGAAGGCACAGTATTTGTTGAGAAATACAGATATGAAGATCAATGAAATATCAGAAACTACTGGTTTTAGTGACTCCAACTATTTCTGTCTCGTTTTCAAAAAAAATGTAGGGGTTTCTCCAAGTCAATACAAGAAATCAAAAGAGTAGTGATAATTTTCATATAATGATTTAATTCTTTTATTAAAGGGGTTGGGGCTTTTTTGCTGTGTGAATATATGATATACTATTTGAAAAAGCCAATAAAACGAGGGAATATGAAATGAAAAATAAATATAAAAATCTATTTTTACAACAAAGCTATCATGACCAATATGATAATTATTTGCTGTCGCTTGATAGTAAGCAGACATGGGACTATATTGTTCTGACAGCTTCGAATGAGAAGCAGGCATTGGCATATGAGCAACAGATTAAGTATCGCCTGGAATCTGGGAAGTTACCGGAGTCTACGCGATATCTTGTGATTCCTGATCCGGATGGTGCACGCGTGGGTTCTGGTGGGGCAACATTGAATGTATTGGCTGAAATTGTAAAAGAACGAAAGAGTGTTGATTTTTCGGGTTTAAAGATTTTGTGTATTCACAGCGGTGGAGATTCTAAGAGAGTGCCTCAGTATTCCGCCTGTGGTAAGTTGTTTAGTCCGGTACCACGTGTGTTACCTGATGGGAGGCGATCAACTCTTTTTGATGAGTTTATTATCGGCATGAGTGGAGTGCCTAATCGAATGATAGATGGGATGTTATTGTGTTCTGGAGACGTACTGCTATTATTTAATCCATTGCAGATAGATTTTTACGCTAGGGGGGCTGCGGCGTTTTCTATCAAGGAGCAGGTGAGTACGGCAAAAAATCATGGGGTGTACTTAGCGGATGAACAGGGCAATGTGGGTTCGTTTTTGCATAAGCAAAAGGAAGAATATCTTCATAAAGTAGGTGCAGTGGATGATCGCGGGAATTGTGATATTGATACAGGCGCTATGATTTTTGATAGCAATATCTTAAATGATTTATATGGGCTGATTGATACACAAGAGAAGTTTCAATTCATGGTCAACGAGGAAGTTAGACTAAGCCTTTATGCTGATTTCTCTTATCCGTTAGCTAGTGATGCTACATTAGAACAGTATTATAAGGAAACTCCAGAGGGAGAGTTTAGTGTTGCATTGGAAAAAGCACGTACTTTGATTTGGGAAAAATTACACCCATATCGTATGAAGTTAATACGTTTTTCGCCTGCTTCATTTATTCATTTTGGGACAACTAGAGAGTTGTTGCAGCTTATGGCAGAGGAGATTGAGAATTACTGCTATTTATCGTGGAATTCCAACGTTAATAGCAATAGCAAGGCATCGCATTTTTCTGCGTCAAATTCTTATATTAGCAAGAATGCTACAGTAGGAGAAGGGTCATACATTGAAGATTCTTATGTACATCGTGGAGTGATAATCGGTAAAAAGTGTGTGATATCTGGGGTGACATTGAAAAATGTGACGATACCAGAAGGCACAGTGATGCATGGACTGAAACTTGGAGAAGAACAGTTTGTCGCTCGTTACTATGGAATTTATGACAATCCTAAAGAGTCAGTGCGATTTGGGCAACCGATAGATGAGCCGTTATGGGATGCGCCACTTTTTCCAGTTTGCACGACAATTTCAGAAGCAGTGAGGAAGAGCTTGTCTGGAGAAGACGGGGAAGAGATGTTGAGTTTAAAGGATAGCTTCAACCTTGCTGATGTAACTGCAATTCTTCCATGGCAAGAGAAGTTAGATGATAAAGTTAAGGCGGAGGCATTGTTAGATGCAATTGAACGAAGAGTGCCTGTCGAAAGTGCAATTTCCATCTTTGATAACGGAATATCAGACAGGGTGATCAGATATCTTGTTCATGAGGCAGAATTATTAGATGAAAAGAAGTTGGATGAGTTTGGTATTAAGATTCGTATCTATTATTATTTGTCCAAGGTCACGGAGAAACAACAGATGTCTGATGCTTGCTTTCGGACGATTTGCACGGCTATATTAGAAGCTGCATTAGAAGGGATAACTTATAGAGAAGAGTGTAATATTGTTAAAGATGAGGTTGTTACGAGGCTTCCGGTTCGTGTGAATTGGGGTGGTGGTTGGTCGGATACACCGCCTTACTGCAATGAACAGGGGGGGACAGTGTTAAATGCGGCAATACTTCTTAATGGTGAGTATCCAATTGAGGTAACACTAAAAAGGACAAGTAAGTCCGCGATTGAACTTGCTTCAACAGATATAGGGTCATACAAAGTGTTCGATGACGTCAAAGAATTACAAGATTGTACGGATCCATCGGATGTGTTTGCATTACACAAAGCAGCGTTATTGGCATGCGCTGTAATTCCATATGAAGAGGATGTCTCTATAGAAGAACTAACAAAACGCCTAGGAGGGGGAATTTATCTTAATACGAGGGTAATTAATATACCAAAGGGGAGTGGTCTTGGAACAAGCTCTATTCTAGCTGGAGCCTGTGTAAAAGGAATCTTCGAGTTTTTAGGAATCGATATAGAAGAAAATGAGTTGTATAATCGAGTTTTGTGTATGGAGCAGCTGATGTCAACAGGTGGAGGTTGGCAGGATCAGGTGGGTGGATTGGCTCATGGAATTAAGATGGTTACAGCTGAGTGTGGATTGAACCAGAAAATCACTTGCACGCCAATTCTAATGTCAGAAGAAACGAAGCGAGAACTAAATGAGAGATTTGCTCTGATTTACACAGGACAGAGAAGGCTTGCTAGGAACTTATTGCGTGAAGTGGTAGGGAGATATATTGGAGGCAATCAAGAATCCCTAGAGGTGCTTTATGAGATTCAGCGTATAGCAGTGCTTATGCGATTCGAACTAGAGAAGGGAAATGTGGATCAGTTTGCGGAGTTGCTCAGTAAGCATTGGGGGCTTTCACAGAAATTAGATAAAGGTTGCACAAATACTTGTATAGATCAAGTGTTTCACACGATTGACGACCTGATAGATGGCAAGATGATATGTGGAGCAGGAGGCGGAGGTTTCTTGCAGGTGATTCTAAAAAAGGGCGTATGTAAAGAGCAACTGCGTGCAAGGTTGAATGAGGTGTTTGCAGATAGCGGAGTGGCAGTATGGGAGAGTGAGATTCGTTAATTCTGTAAGGGATAAATATAGAGTGAGATGAAGGAGAAACATGATGAAGTACGATTATCTAATTGTAGGAGCGGGACTATATGGAGCTGTCTTTGCGAGGGAAGCAGCGAAGGCGGGCAAGAAGGTCTTGGTTATTGATCGTAGAGATCATATTGCGGGGAATATCTACACGGAGAAGGTGGAAGATATTAATGTACATAAGTACGGAGCGCATATCTTCCATACCAATGACAAGAGGGTATGGGATTATGTGAGTTCGTTTATTGACTTTAATCGATTTACCAATTCGCCAGTTGCGAATTATAATGGGGAGTTGTATTCCTTGCCATTCAATATGTATACATTCAATAAGATGTGGGGTGTTGTGACCCCAGAAGAGGCGCAAGCGAAGATTGAAGAACAGAAGAAGGATGCTGGAATTACAGAACCGAAGAATCTAGAAGAACAGGCGATTAGCCTTGTAGGGACAGATATCTACGAGAAGTTGATTAAGGGATATACAGAGAAGCAATGGGGGAGACCATGTACGGAGTTGCCAGCCTTCATTATTAAGAGGCTCCCAGTAAGATTTACTTTTGATAATAATTATTTCAATGCATTGTATCAAGGGATTCCGATTGGTGGCTACACGAGGCTTGTAGAGAACATGCTTGAAGGTATCGAAGTGAGGACGGGAGTTGATTACTTAGCGGAGAAAGAGGCTTTCGATGCAATGGCAGATAAGATTGTGTTCACAGGACCAATCGATGAGTATTTCCAATATCAATTAGGAACGTTGGAGTATCGTTCGGTTAGATTCGAAACAGAGATTCTAGACAAGCCAAATTTCCAAGGAAATGCAGCTGTGAATTATACAGATAATAAGACTCCATGGACAAGAATCATTGAACACAAGTGGTTTGAGTTCGGAACACAGCCGAAGACGGTAATCAGTAAGGAATACAGTTCGGAGTGGAAGCTTGGAGACGAACCATATTATCCTGTGAATGATGAGAAGAATACAGAGTTGTATCTAAAGTATAAAGAGTTGGCGAAAAATGAGTCGAATGTAATATTTGGTGGAAGATTGGGAGAATACAAGTATTATGACATGGATGCTGTGATTGGATCGGCACTTGATAAGGCAGAGAATGAGTTGAATGTGTAATTGTGCGAGATATGTTTTGTGAACACTTCATAACAAAACAGAAAGAATTTTGTGTTATGTCGCCATTGTAATATTAACTGGAAACAATTATAATGAATAGGAAATTAGCAAAGACGCGATTATCTTTTTGAGGTATTCGCGTTTTTTTTATTTGAAAAAGGAGATGATGTGGGGAAAGAAACTTGTTTAACAGCTCTTGAATTTATGAATTTACCATCGATGAAAGGCTCTAAGGTTATTGTTGGAAGTGATTTGGACAAGAAAATTATACACTCGGCAAATATGATGGAGGTGCCTGATATTTGTGATTGGGTAGTTCCGCACGAGCTACTTATGACCACAGGCTATCCGTTCAGAAATAGCCTAGATTCAATTGTGGAACTTGTCGAAAGACTTCATCTGAATAATGTTACAGGACTTGCGATAAAACCCAAAAGATTTATAGATGTGATTCCTAGTGATGTTATTGAAAAAGCTAGAGATCTTGGATTTTTGCTTATTGAAGTAGCGCCTAATGTGATTTTTGCAAATGTGATTGGAGAAGCAATGGAAGCGTTACTAAGAAAAAGAGAAGAAAAATTTCTAATTGAACAGTTGCTGTTTCAAAAAATATCAGACAATATTCAAAGCAAAGCAGATATATTTAGTGTAATAGATTTTATATCTCAGCAAATTAGATGTAAATTATTATATATTGATTTTGTAGATGATATTCAGTATCTCACGAATGAAGCTTTAAAGACAACAAGTATTGAGGCAAATGTTCGGGATGTCTTGTCTGATGTGAATGACGATGGATTTTATATGGTACATCTCTTGGGGAAGAGTATGAATGTGTATATATGTTGTCTGGGAAATCAAGTGGCAGAAAAATATGTAATTATATTAGGTGATGAGAAGCAGCTATCAGAAATGAATGTGTCGATACTTAAAAATATTTTCACTTTATTAAATATTAGAATTACTAATGAACAAGAGGTTGAGAAAATCACATTCAAGTACAGAGATAGATTTATATATGATTGGATGAATGGTAATTTTAATAGCGAAAATGAAATAATAACTTTTGCTAAATTATATAGAATAAATATATTTCCTCAAAACAAATATTATGCCTGTGTTGTAAGCGGTGAAAATATGTATTTAAAAAATATAAGAAGATGTTTAGAAATGTTAGAAAATTATTTTTTTGACAATGCGATAGGTTGCTATTTTGACAATGTGCTAATTATTATTTTGAAAGAAAATGCAGTGGATCATTTCGAGCTAGTGGATCAGATAAAGAAAATCTGTAATGTGACAAAAATTTCGCTTTGTATAGGAGGGTGTAAAGCGGTGCCAAAGTTAAAGGATTCTTTAGAAGAAGCTATGCGAATAGGTGATATATCTAAAAAATGCGGTATAAATGACACAATAATTACAGCGGATCAACTAGGTTCTTATTCGGTATTATCTTTATTACCTAAAAATGATGAAGTGGATAAATTTATAAAAAAATATGTGTATCCAATAGTTTCTTATGATACAGACCATAGTACGGAGTTTTTGTTGACATTACAAGTGTATTTTGATAATGGGTGTAATGCCAAGCTTACATCACAGAAAATGTATATTCATTACAACACAGTGTCGTATCGTCTAGAAAAAATAAAAAAGTTACTTTGCGCTGACATAAACGACCCAAAAATAAAATTTGAATTAGAGTTAGCTATTAAATTAGAATTTGTAAACCGATTGAAAACGAGATATACCTAGTGAAGGAGAAAGGAAAGGTGGATATATGAGAAAATCGAGGCTTCCAGTGATAGAGACAAAGGAATTGTCAATAAAATTTGGTGATTTCACGGCTAATAACAATATTAATATTTCGTTTTATTCGAATGAAATACATGCAATAGTTGGAGAAAATGGTGCGGGAAAAAGTACCTTGATGAAGATGTTGTATGGTATCTATAAGCCTACATCTGGTGAGATATCTGTCAACGGTGTCGTACAACAATTATCTCCACAAAGCGCAATCGAATCTGGGATTGGAATGGTATTTCAGGATTTTAGGTTGATAGATGCTTTTACTGCTTTTGAAAATATTTATTTATCACTGCCTAGAAATAGACAAAAAATAAAAAAATCAGTTATAAAGAATGAGATTAAAGAACTATCATTGAAATATAATATTCCTGTTAATCCGGATATGTATGTTTGGGAGATGGATTTGGGGCAACGTCAGCGAGTGGAGATAATAAAAGTTTTAATGATGGGGAATACAAAAGTAATGATTTTTGATGAGCCTACTAGTGTTTTAACTCATCATGAAGCTTTATCGTTTATCGATATGTTAATAGAACTGAAAAAAAATGGACATGCAGTTGTCTTAATTACACATAAGTTACATGAAGTTATGTGTTGTGCAGATGTAATCAGCGTATTAAGGCAAGGGGAAATAATAGATACAACATATAAAACTGTCGAATATGATAAAGATAGTATTGTGAGTAAGATGATGGGAGAGGAAGTAGAGAAAAAGACAGTTGACTACAATGAAGCGAAAAAATTATATTCGGATGAAACACCGATTAATTTACTTGTGAAAGAATTATCTGTCAAAGATGACCATGGTAGGACAATTATTAAAGATGCATCCTTTAAATTACGCGAAGGGGAAATCTTAGGTGTTGCTGGAATATCAGGTCGTGGACAAAAAGAATTACTAGAAACTATTTTTGGAGTAAGAAAATTTAAAAAAGGTAGTATTGTTGTAAATGGAAAAGATGTATCCAAATATAGTGTGGCAAAAAGAATTGAGTCAGGTATTTCTCTAATATCAGAGGATCCAAAACGCGATAATGTTGTTCCGTCATTGAGTATCCTGGAGCATATGCCACTTGCGGGAGTAGAGTTAAATAAAGGATTTGCTGTAAACTGGCAGAATATAAAAGAGCGCCTGAAGGGAGAAAGAGTGATAGATAATATGGGCGTCCCTGAATTTCATAGAGAAATGAATACATTGTCAGGTGGAAATATACAACGTTCTATTTTTGCGAGAGCAATAATTAGGAATCCAAAAGTTTTATTAGCTAGTTATCCAAGTAGGGGACTTGATGTTAGAACCGTTAATATGGTTCATGAGACACTGATTTCATTAAAAAGAAAGAAAGCCTCAGTGCTTTTAATCTCTGAGGACTTAGAGGAATTGTTTTCGATTTCGGACAGAATTATTGTGATTTCAGATAATAAAATCTATGGAAAATACAATCCGCAGAAAATTTCTTCAGTTGAAATTGGAGAAAAGATGCTTGGAAATTTAAAAGAAGGAGCGTAAAAATGTTAATTAAATATCAATTTTTCCCATCCTATATTAAGACACTAATAGCATTAATGATTGGCCTAATTGTATATGCAATCTTTCTTGTTTCACAAAACCATAATCCAATAGAGATTTATTATAATATGATTTCGCAGACATTGGGCAACAGTTATGGAATAGGAGAAGTTATTATACGATCTGCACCATTAGTGTTGCTCGCAGTTGCTACCTGTATTACTTCAAAAGCAGGTCTTGTAAATGTTGGAGGAGAAGGTCAGTTTGCCATGGGAGCGTTGTTTGCGACATCATCAGCAATTTTCTTATTGGAAGATGTACCTAATATTATTGGCATTACTCTTATGGCATTATCGGGCATTGTAGGGGGGATGTTGTGGGCGTTTATCGCAGCTGGGCTAAAGGTAAAAGCAAATATGAATGAAACAATCGTGACGGTAATTATGAATTATATAGCATATTTTACAGTAAGCTATTTTGTTTATGGCGCTTTGAAGGATCCAGATTCATTTAATTGGCCGATGTCACCTAAAATCTCAGAACAATTAGAGTTGCCTAGTATTATCAATAGTATTAGTGTTGCGATTGTTATTGCAATAGTAATTGCGTTGAGTGTATGGATTATATTAAAAAAAAGTAAGTGGGGATATATGTTACGTGTGATTGGAGCAAATCCTATTGCTGCATTGCATGCTGGATACAGCGTATCTAGGACACAGGTGATAGCATTCGTTATATCGGGTGGGATAGCTGGACTTGCAGGTATGCTTGAGATTGCAGGAGTAGAGGAAAGATTAAGAACAAACACAGGTGTGAATTTTGGATACTTAGGATTTCTAGCGGCATGGATGGCATGGAATAATCCACTTGCAGCAATTTTTACGGCATTTATTATAGGATTAATAAATATTTCAGGGAATGTTCTTGAAATTTCAAGCGGATTACCATCCTCGTCGGTGGAAATATTAATGGCAATTATTCTTTTATCCATATTATGGAAAGGAAAAGGGGGGAAAAAATGATAGAATCTTTAATTGCAGGAGCGATAGCTTCTGGAACATCAGTTCTGTATGGTATTTATGGGGAGACTTTTTCAGAAAGAGTTGGAGTAATAAATCTTGGTATGGAAGGGATTATGGTAATAGGGGCAGTTACATCATACATTGGAACATCGATAACGGGGTCGCCATGGATTGGAGTTCTGTTCGCAATGTTATGTGGTGGGCTATTGGCGGCACTCCATGCGATTTTTGTAATTGAAAGGGGCGCGAATCAACTTGCTACAGGGCTTACAATTATGTTCTTAGGATTAGGATTGGCAGCTTTCTTTGGACGTAATTATGTTTCAATCTCTATCGAGGGATTCCAAAAAATTCCAATTCCTTATTTGTATTCAATTCCAATTGTGGGGCAAGTTTTTAATCAAGATATTCTTGTGTATATTGCATTGTTGTTATCTCCAGTGCTGTATTGGGTTTTGTTTAAAACAAAGTTGGGTATGCAATTTAGGGGAACAGGCGAGAATATTAATGTTGTATACGCATATGGCGTCAAAGCAAAAAAAATGAAATACTACGGAGTGATTTTTGGTGGGATGTTGACAGCAATTGGAGGAGCGCAGTTGTCTATAGCATATACACATTCGTGGATTGAAGGGATGACCAATGGTAGGGGAATTATAGCAGTTGCTCTTGTAGTTTTAGCAGGATGGAATCCAGCAAAGGCAATAATTGGAGCATTCATATTCGGAGGAGCTCAGTCATTGCAAATGATATTACAACAACAAGGAGTGCATATTTCAGTTTTCCTATTAAATATGTTACCGTATGTACTTACTTTGATAGCGTTATTAATAGCTTCAAAACGAAAAAAACAGAATACACCTGCAGAACTTAGAAAAATTATTGAAAGTTGTGCATCATAAATAACTCATATAATAAACGACATGAAAGGGGATTTCAAAATGAAATTTAAAAAAATTATCTCAGCATCTATTAGTATGCTACTTTTTGCAAGTATGGTTGGTTGTACTAGTCAAACAAGCCAAGTGGAGGAAACGCAATCAGAACAATCTGAAAGCACAGAACCATTAACGATAGGTTTTATATTTGTAGGATCTAAGGATGACGCAGGATATAATCAAGCTGCCTATGAGGGGAGTTTGGCTATTGAGGAGGCGTATGGAGATGCCGTGAATATATTACGTCAAGAGAATGTTCCGGAAACAGAAGATGCATCAAGAGCACAAGAGCAAATGATTCAACAAGGCGCGGAGCTATTCTTTCCTACTTCATATGGACATTTGGATCCTACAATAGAGGTGGCAAATGAATATCAAGATAAATTTTTCTTCCACCAAGGTGGGTTAAAAAACACAGATAATGTAGCTACATATTTTGGGACAATATGGGAGAGTTTTTATCTATGTGGTATAGCAGCAGGTAGTGTAAGTGAAACAGACACACTAGGCTTCGTCGCTTCATTCCCTATTCCACAAGTTTTAGCAAATATTAATGCTTTCACATTAGGTGCACAATCAGTAAATCCAGATATAACGACAAATGTAATATTTACAAGCTCGTGGGCTGACCCAGCAGCGCAAACGCAAGCAGCAAATACGCTGATTGCTGAAGATATAGATGTTATTGCACAACATCAAGATAGTTCTAAAACTATAATTGAAATTGCAGAAGAAAATGATGTATGGGCGGTTGGAGTGCATGCTGATTGCGCAGAACTGGCTCCTGAAAAATGGCTTACGGGTGCAGTTTGGAATTGGGGAACATTATTTGTAGATATGGTGGATGCATACATGAATGATACGTTAGAAGGGTCGGTCTATGATGGGAAATATCGTGGAGGCTTAGAAGATGATGTTGTCGACATTGCACAGTTTGGTCCGAATGTACCAGAGGATGTACAAACAATTGTGAATGAAGCAAAAGAGGAAATTATTAGTGGGGAGTTAATGCCATTTGAAGGTGGTTTCAAATTACAAGATGGAACTGATTTATGGGAAGAGGGATATATTCCTACAATTGATGAAATAGAGTCAATGGATTATTTCGTAGAAGGTGTTATTGGAACCTTAGAATAGGAGACAAGCAGATAGGAGAGAGAGATGTATATAGAAGCAAGCCCATATAAGTGGCCCTATAATGGAAAGTTAAATCCACAAAACACATGTCTTATGGTTATTGATATGCAAATAGATTTCTGTGGGAAGGGTGGATATATTGATAGTATGGGTTATGATTTGTCTCTAACACAGAGAGCAATTGACCCTATAAAGATTTTATTAGAAGAAGTTAGAAAAATTCAAGGGTTTATGGTGATTCACACAAGAGAGGGGCATAGACCGGATTTATCGGACTTACCAGACAATAAGAAGTGGAGAAGTAAGCAAATTGGTGCAGAAATTGGGAGTATAGGATCAAAAGGAAAGATTTTAGTTCGAGGTGAAAAAGGATGGGATATCATTCGGGAATTATATCCTCTTGAAAACGAAATAATAATTGATAAGCCTGGAAAGGGAGCTTTTTACGGCACGGATCTTGAATTGATTCTTAGAAATGCAGGTATTGAAAATATCATTTTTACAGGTATTACTACAGATGTCTGTGTTCATACTACGATGAGGAATGCGAATGATATGGGGTTTGAATGTCTCATTTTAGAAGATTGCACAGGTGCGACTAAGATGGAAAATCATTTATCTGCTATAGACCAGGTGACGATGAGTGGGGGGATATTTGGCGCGGTTTCTAAATCTTATGATGTTATTGAGCAGATAAAAAATTTTCAGAATTGAAAAGGAGGAGAATATGACAATTAGTGCAGATCCATATGAATGGCCATTTAATAAAAATTTAACAATAGAAAATACTTGCCTTATGATTATTGATATGCAAACAGATTTTTGTGGAGAGGGTGGGTATGTTGATAGGATGGGCTATGATTTGTCTTTAACGCAAAGAGCTATTAAACCAATAAAAGAATTACTTGAAACGGTAAGGGAAATTCCAGGTTTTCTGGTAATTCACACAAGAGAAGGACATAGACCAGACTTATCGGACTTAGCAGAAAATAAGAGATGGAGAAGTAATCAAATCGGTGCAGAGATTGGGAGTGCTGGGCCGAAGGGAAGGATATTGGTGCGAGGTGAAGAAGGTTGGGGAATTATAGATGAATTATCTCCTCTTGCAGGAGAAATAGTTATTGATAAACCAGGAAAAGGCAGTTTTTACGCAACGGATCTGGAGTTGATTTTGAGAAATGCGGGAATACAAAATATTATTTTGACGGGTATTACGACAGATGTTTGCGTACACACAACGATGAGAGTTGCAAATGATATGGGATTTGAATGTCTTATTTTGAAAGATTGTACAGGGGCAACTGATATAGAAAATCATAAGTTTGCACTCAACCAGGTTAGGATGCAAGGAGGAGTGTTTGGTGCAATTTCTACTTCGGCTGATGTGATAAAAACTCTTAGAGAGTTTCAGAAATAGTTAATTAGAAAGGAGTGGACGATACTAATGAGAACAATAGTAAACAAATTTTCAGAATTGGAATTAACTCAAAATCCAAATCACATTAATCTTTTTCAAAAACAACTAATTACTACAGAGCAAGCTGATCTTATGAAGATTGCTCTAAGTAATATATTATATGAAAAAATTATTTATAATGGAGCGGTTATTCCGCATTCTCATGATGTGTGTGAGATTATATGTTTGACCAAGGGAAGTGTTAAAGTATTTATTGACGGTGTCTGGGAGGATTATAATGAAGGAGATACGTTATTAGTGCCAGCTGGAGTTGTACATAGTGTGGCAAATGTTAACGAGGAAGTACCATCGGAGCAAATTAGCTTCTTTGTTCCAACAAGTGAGAGCTACTCAAATTCTAATTTTGGGACAACAATAGTTGGTAGTGATGATTTGAAATTAATTGGAATTATGTAATATGCGAACAGAAAGGATAGTTTGTTTATGAGAAATTTATTGGCGGATAAATTAACAATTTCATCGCTAAAAAAAATGTATAAAGATGATGTGATTACACCAAGGGAAGTGATTGCTGAAATAATAGACAAAGCTTCAAAATATGAGGACTATAATATTTTTGTTATACCACCCTCTTTCGATTTTGTTAATGATTATTTGAAAAATCTAGATGGCATGAATAGAAACTTGCCATTATATGGAATTCCCTTTGTAATTAAGGATAATATAGATTTAGAGAATAAAGTTACGACAGCAGGATGCGAGGATTTCGGATATGTTGCAAAGTCGGATGCTCAAATAGTAAAAAGATTGATAGAGGCAGGTGCGATACCTATAGGTAAAACAACACTAGATCAATTTGCTACAGGGTTGGTAGGGACAAGAACTCCATATGGGGCAGTGAAAAATTCATTGAATAAAGAGTTGATAGCGGGTGGATCTTCTTCCGGATCTGCGGTTGCTGTGAGTCTTGGAATTGCGGCATTTGCATTAGGTACAGATACTGCTGGATCGGGGCGGGTACCCGCAATGCTTAATGGAATAATAGGGTTTAAGCCAAGTCTTGGCGCATGGGAAAAACAGGGAATTGTACCAGCTTGCGAGAGTATTGATACTGCTACTGTATTTACAAATTTAATTGATGATGCTATAACGATTGACAAGATTCTAAGAAAGTATAATAAGGATGATAAATGGTCCAAACATGTATCTATCAATTTTGAAAAAAATGTAAATGAGTTATTAATTCCAGAGGAGGATTTAGTTTTTTTTGGAAAATTTTCAGAAGATTTTAAAGCTAGCTATCACAAAACAATTGAGTGTATCAGATTAAATGGGATGCAGTTAAAGGAAATTGATTATACAATTTTTAAGAAAAGCGCAAAATTATTATATGATGGACCATTTGTGTCAGAAAGAACATCGGCGGTTGGAGATTTTATAATGAACAATCCAGATAGCGTGCTTGAGGTGACGCGAAATATTATTTTGTCGGGAAATGCTAAAGAATGTACAGCTACTCAACTGTTTAATGCACTACATATGATTGAGGAGTATAAAAAGCAGGCAAAGCACTTGCTTGAAAATAAAATACTCATGCTACCTACTGCAGGTGGAACATATTCGATAGAAGAGGTTAATAATGATCCCATCAACACAAATTCGAATATGGGACTTTACACAAACCATTGTAATTTATTAGATTTATGTGCTATTGCAATTCCATGTGGAACTACAGAAAACAATCTACCATTTGGAGTAACGTTATTCTCCCGATCAGGAAATGAGGGGTTGTTGTTTAATACGGCACGAAAGATAATGAGTGTTTTTGAGAATACAGTAAAAGTAGCAGTTTTTGGGCTTCATATGAGAGGATTCCCTCTTGAAAAACAAATGATTGAATGCGGCGCTAAATTTGTAGAGGAAACAAAGACAAATTCTTGTTATAAGATGTATGCAATTGATGATGGTCTTTTGAGACCGGGAGTAATAAAGTCGGAAAAACATGGCACGAGATTAGATGTAGAAACGTGGGAGATGCCGGTGTCAATGTTAGGTGAGTTATTGGTTAAAATCGAAGCACCACTGGGGTTGGGGACGATAGAGTTAAACGATCAAACTAATTGTATAGGATTTATATGTGAAGGTATTGTTGTTAATGATTATGTTGATATAAGTGAGTTTGGGGGGTGGAGAAACTATGTTGATGGCCTTAGTTATTGATCGTAGAAACCATGTTGTGGGGAATATCTATACGGAGAAGGTGGAAGCAGAGCTGAACTCAAAGTGGAGGTATCTCAGTTGTAGAGTACTATAATAAATGCTATAATATATAAAAATGGGAATATATCTTGTCAAAGTGGAGTGTGAATAAATGATTCGATTGATGAACAAAAAAGATATGGAAGTAGTGATGGGCATATATGATTATGCCCGTCTTTTTATGCTGAAAAATGGGAACTCGAAGCAGTGGGGTGACGGCTATCCGACTAGGAATCTGATCGAAGAAGACCTAAGTCAAGAGAGAATCTATGTGTGTGAAGATGAGCTAGGTGTCTATGGGGTGTTTGTATTTGTGGTCGGAGTAGATGAGACGTATCTTGACATTGAAGGCGATTGGAGAAGCGATGAGGAGTATGGAGTGATTCATAGAATTGCTGGAAATGAGCATGCAAAGGGCATGTTTGATGAATGCTTAGCTTATTGTGAATCGAGGATTGATTATATGCGAATTGATACCCATGAGGATAATAAGGTCATGCAACACTTGGTGAAGAAGCATGGATTCGAATATTGTGGGTTGATCTATGTGAGAGATGGGAGTGCGCGGTTGGCGTATGATAGATTGCTTCGTGAGGATTGCGCTACAGCGAACAAGGAATGATGTCAACAAGTTAAAATTTTCTTTTGCTAATAATGCAAAATACAAAAATACAACGAATAAAAGAAAGCAGAGAATGGAGGCGAGAACATAAGTCTTTATATGCACATGATTGTGATGTGATGGAGAGAGGAATCGTTCATATATTAAAATCAATGAATCAACCCAATGATGAAATCATTAGGCAGTTGATGACACTGATGCAGTTGAGCGAAAAAGGAGCGTATTCTTATCTGAAAGCTGTAGAAAACAATGAGATGTGAAAAAAAGTGAAAGAGAATGCCGAGTGGGGGCGAGATAATATAAAATGTCAGGAGGTTAGCTTTAGATAGCTGATTTCCTGACA
>CAYIZP010000019.1:47654-50228 GCA_964367905.1 uncultured Lachnospiraceae bacterium | reverse complement strand
ATTGATGATATAAATCCCCTCTACACTTTCTGCCATGTCAAGGCAAGGAGTAGAAAGTGCTTGATGGATAAAATATTTGCTATCTTCCTCTAATGCCTTCATCGTGTCTCCACCCAACATCTTATTCTGCCATTGTTCTCTGCTTTTTGAAGAGTTTACATCCCCTTCTGTTTTATTCGATACTTTTCTCATCTTCTTGCCACCTCATCTAATATGTTAATTGTATAATCAATATCTTCCTTATCCACAATCAAAGCTGGTCGAAGCGTAATCATACTTCCTTCTATCAGTTTGAAAGCCAAACCCTTTTCCATACTTTTATACATGAATTCTTCTGCTAACTCTGTATCCTTCTTCATTGTTTCCTTGTCTGTTACAACACACAATCCTAAGTGCAAGCCTCTGCCCTCTGCATATCCATAACATTCATGCTTATTGCATAGCGATTTTAATTGCTCCAGAAAATACGCTCCTATCTCACAAGCATGCTGCACTAGTCCATGTTCATCGATATATTTTACCTGTGCAATTCCCGCAGCTGCACACAAAGCATTCTTCTCATGAGTATAATGCCCAATTGAGAATTCTTGAAGAACGTTGTATTTTTCCTTTGTTAATATCCCTGCAAACGGTAGTAATCCACCGCCTAGCGATTTTCCCATTACAAGTACATCGGGGCACACATACTGTTCACTTGCAAAAAAAGTGCCCGTTCGGCCAAATCCTTCTATTACTTCATCAAAAATCAAAAGTGCACCAAATTCATCGCATAGTGCCCTTACTTGTTCCCAAAAATACTTCGTTGGTACAATTGGAGTGGCACTGATTGGTTCTCCTATCACGCAGGCTACTTCACCTTCTTTTTCAAATATCTGTCGCATCTGCCTCAGTATTTCGTCATCTACTTGTTTCTCTTCTTTAAACCCCCACGGATTGTTGTGATAATTCGGAAAATCTACATGAAACGCTCCCGGAACCATAGGCCCCTGACCTTTATTAAATAGTAATTCTCCCCCCACGCTAGATGCTTGAATTCCTGCTCCATGGAAGGAATCCCAGAAGGAAATCGTCTTATAATTTCCTGTGATATGCTTTGCTAAATTGATCGCCATCTCAATCGCTTCGCTTCCTCCTGGTGCAAACAACACTCGCTCTAATCCTTGTGGTGCATGTGCAACAAGCATTTCAGCAAGCGAAACAGCTGCTTCATTCGTGTACCTTCTTGGAATAAACGTTTTCTTTGCTTTCAGTGCCCCAATAACTGCATCCACAACTGCATCATTATTAAACCCTGTATTATGCACCCCATTCCCATGCATATCTAAATATCGCTTCCCATTACAATCATACAAATATGCACCATCACAATAATCTAGTACTTGTAAAACAGGAGTGCTTAAACTCTGATGCAAGAACACTTTCTCATCTCTTTCATATATTTTCTTCGCTTCACCAACTATATGATTATCTATATAATCCTGCCTTCTTATCGAAGTATTCACATCTCCTTGTTCATTCACTCGCATAACGAACCTCCATATACCTATCGCTTTCTAAAACTAAATACGCTGTTTCCTATTACGTAAGAATAACCACCGCACAAATATCCTATCCTTTGCACAGTGGTCATCTCTCAAATACCTTTGTAATTGCACCAGATTATTTATGCGCTTACTTGCTCTCTAGCTCGTCAATTACATCAATTAGTCCAGCCATGTTCATAATCACATAATCTGCACCTGCTTCTATATATTTTTGTTTTACTTCTTCGCTTAATCTTGCTTTTTCGCTTACATCCAATGTATTGAACTCATCTTCTGTCAATCCCATCGTTGAACTTCCTTCTACGATACCTACCGATACTAATCCTGCATTATTCCCTTCTTTAATATCTGCAATCGTATCCCCTACTTTGATTACATTCGCCGCACACTGTAGACCTAGTTCTGCAAAATTCTTATGTATCATGTAAGGATAAGGTCTTCCAATATCGTTTACCGCATTCGGTGTACACCAATAATCTGGAGCATATCCGTTTTCCTTCGCTTTTGGCACTACTATACTCATCATTCGATTGTTAAATCCAGTTGTCGCTCCAATCTTGATTCCACGTGCACGTAAACTAGCGATTGTGTCTAGTACAAATGGTTTCGGCTCTGCAAAATTATGTAGGATTTCCATAATACTTTCTTCGCTCGCTTCATAAACCATGTCTACGTCTTCTTTGGTTGCTGCTCTTCCATGTGCTTTTTCCCATTCTGCTGCAATCCTTGGCATCTTCATCATGGTATCAATATGATTCCACTTCAAGATTCCCATCGGCTTTCTAACCTCTTCTAAGGTTGGCTCTACACCAAATTTCTTGAACGCTTCTATAAATGCAACCACTGGTGCACATGACCCAAAATCTACGGTTGTCCCCGCCCAATCAAAAATAACTGCTTCTATCTTTCCCATTTTAAATTACCTCTTTCTATTTGTTAATGTTATGCCCTTATATCCATGGTATCTACGGATTGCTACGCACTTTTTGTACCTTGTATCATGCGAAGTATTCTGCAAATATATTACACA
>CAYIZP010000019.1:0-47554 GCA_964367905.1 uncultured Lachnospiraceae bacterium | reverse complement strand
CCCTTCCACTGATCGTATAGATCTAGAGATAGACTTCTTGCCTTGCCCTCACATTTTTTTAGTTCGGATTTCTTGCACACAATAAATGAAAATCCTGGTACACCTTGGATACATTTATTTGCAGAACTAATAATAAAGTCAATATCAAGTGCCTTGACATCGATATCCACTCCACCAAAACTTGACATCGCATCTACGATATATGTGAGGTTTCTTTCTTTTACCACTTTACCGATTGCCTCTATATCATTCAAAATTCCAGAAGTTGTCTCACAGTGTACCATTGCAACATGGGTAATCTTGGAATCCGCATCTAGAATTGCTGCAACCTCCTCTGCTTCTGGTTGCTCATCATAATGAGATTCTTTTAATACA
The DNA here is from genome assembly GCA_964367905.1 of uncultured Lachnospiraceae bacterium. GTDB lineage: Bacteria > Bacillota > Clostridia > Lachnospirales > Lachnospiraceae > CAUPWF01. The sequence continues at coordinate 47,179 of CAYIZP010000019.1, read as the reverse complement.
TAATTCACACCCGCATGAGCTGCAATCTGTGCCATTCTCTCCCCATAGGCTCCATTGGATAAGAATAATATCTTCTCATCTTTTCCCACAGAACTTGTAATCACTGATTCCACACCGAAGCTTCCACTTCCTTGCATCAATACCGCTGTATACTCCTCTTCTGATACATGGGCAATCTTCAATAACTCTCTTCTAATATTCTGTGTGATTACCTTGTAATCATCGTCCCATGTACAATGGTCTACCATCATCTCTCTCTTCACTGACTCACTTGTCGTAAGTGGTCCTGGTGTTAGTAATTTATATTTTATCATCTTATTTTGCACCTTCCGATATTGCTTCATGTTCTTTTAATAATTCCACACTTAATGGCTCTCCAAACACTTTAGAGTTTTGAGATAATGCTGTTTCATCTGCAACCTCTCCCTCGTATAGTGGAACTGGATAACTCTCCATCAAACTTTCTCTTCCTTCTGTGATAATGCATTCCATCATCTCCATTGCAAGTGGATTTGTGTTCTCACCTTTATCGATTGCTGCAATACTCTCTGTTAATGTGAAGTTTCCTTCTGTTGGATCCACATAATCAATTGGCAGACCATCTGCCTTATCCGCTACTGCTTGGTGACGAAGTCCAAATCCAATTGCAACTTCCCCAGCTCTAACTTTCTTAATTGGTCCAGAACCAGAAGATTCTAGGTGCGCTCCCGCATTTGCGTAAATTCCAGATAGAATTGTCTGTGCTTCCTCTTCTCCATATTCATTCACTAATGCCTGTACCATAAGCCATGCTGTCGATGACCCTGTAATATCTACAACCGAAATCAATCCTGCATACTCTGGATTTGCTAAATCTTTGATTGCTGTTGGTGCTGCAATACCATTCGCCTCCAGCTCCTCTGTATTCACGATGAGCGCACCTTGATTTCCAATAAACGGAGTATAGTACGAAGGATATTCCTCCATTGTGCTCGCCTCGAATGCCACATCTAGAAACATATTGTGTTCTGTTTGCGCACTATCAATATAGTAAGAACTCATTGTTATCATATCTGCTTCAATATCTGTTCCTTCTGCCAGAAGTTTCCCACCAAGTTCCGATGTTCCAAAACTTTGGAATAAGTATTTTCCCTCATAACCATTCGCATCTAAAGTTGCTTTCATGGACTCCACCGCTTCATCATCTGCATTCGAATAAATAATTACTTGCTCCTCTCCCGAGCTTGATCCACACCCAACAAATAGAGATGCACAGATTGCGCCTACTGCCACTACACCAACCACTTTCTTAACCACTTTCATTACCTTCATCATTATTGTCTCCTTGAGAATTATATTTTTTTATTGTATTTATCTATAAAGAGCTGAACTACGCCCTTTATTACTAAGTTTGTAACTAAAATCAATATCGATAATACAAATATCTCGTTATAGTTAGAGAAATGTTGTAATTCCTTGATTTTAGCTGTAACAACCATGGTCCTAGCTCCAGCAATGAAAATAACTGCACTAATTGTCACCATTGCGTTTACGAAATAATATTTAAACACTTCTAATAATGAAGCGATTGCATTCGGTGTAATCACACGAATCACGGTCTTCAACCAGGTGTCTCCCATGAGTTTTGCTGTTGTCTCCCACGATGCATTCAATTTCTCTAATCCACTCTTCATGATGAGGTATGGCGAAGAGAAGAAATGCACAATATTGGAGATTACAATAATCCCAATGGTATTCTGTAATGGTGTCCCTGTAAATGTTAGCAAAAAAGCCACCCCAATAACCATTCCTGGAATGGTATTGCTCACTAATGCAATTCCATCTAAGACTTTCTCTGAGAACTTCACCTTATATCCACGTGCCGCGATCAATGCTGCAGCATATACGATAAGTGTTCCAAAGAACGCCGTTGCAAATGCTACCAAGAGAGAATTTCCATAAGTTCCGATAATTGCAGAGTCTTGGAAAACCGAAAGAACATGCTCTAATGTAAATGTTGGCTTATACGGCCACTGCTCTACAAATGGAACGATTAAGATCACCGCAAATATCATGAGAATTGATATCATGACTACTACTGAAAATCCTGCAAAAATTCCGTCCCTTATCTTATTTTTCTTCACCTCAATGAGCGATATTTTCGTATATCTAATATTAAATTTATTCAAATATGTCAGTAATGCAATGCTTACCACAGATGGAATTAACATCAAAATCGCAATTGCAGAACCCGCACCTAGATCCGGAAGGCTTCCCAGCATCTCTTGATATAAGAATGTCGAAACTAAGTTCAAATTCCCACTAAGAGACGCCGGAATGCCATAATCCGTGAAACACAGTGCAAAAGATTGAATAAACGCTGCTGCCAATGTTCCCCATAGAGGACGAATAACCGTAGACATAAAACTCTTGAACGGACGATCCCCCATAGCCCTTGATACGATCATAAATTTCTTATCCACGTATCCCATCGTATTATTAATTAACAAGAACGAAACAGGTAATGTGTAGATGACATATCCTAGAACCAATCCCGTCACTCCATATATCTCAAAATACTGCTCTCCAAACAGCATGGTTAGAAGCCCCTGTTTTCCGAACGAATAGATAATCGCAAATCCATATGTAATAGTAGGCAATAACATAGGAAGTATTGTAATTCCCCCTACCATGTATTTATACTTTCTCCACAAATTTGTGTAATTAATGGCATATGCCATTAAAAAAGCAATGATAGTCGCTATCACCCCACTCAAGGAAGATATAGAAACACTGTTTACAAAAGCTTCTATAATCTTTCCACCCTCAAACAAGCTCGCATAATGTTGTAGAGAAAATCCTCCATCAATTCCAAATGATGTTCCAAATATCATAATCATCGGAACTAGTAAGAATGCTGCAAACAATGTCGTAATCGCTATAAATATAACTTTAATATTTTTCTGTCCACTCACAATGCATCCCTCTCACTATCCTCGCATCACTTGATTCTGATTAAATAATGCTAATATATTGTTTCTCTTTATTTCTAACTGTTGTAGTATAAAATCTATCACAAATTGATCTTTTGGTTCTTCGATAATTTCCCTCGGTGTACCAAATCTTGAAACTTTCCCATGATTTAAGATCATCACCTTATCTGATAAGCTAAGAGCTTCCTCTGGGTCATGTGTAACGATGATTGTCGTAAGCTTGAATTCTTTCGCAATCTGCTTAATCTTATCTTTAATGGACTCTTTGATAACACCATCGAGTGCAGAAAGTGGCTCATCTAATAATAAGATCTTCGGCTTCATCACTAGTGTCCTGGCTAAAGCAACCCTTTGTTTTTGCCCCCCTGATAGATGATCTATCTTCTTTTCTAGATGTGGTTTAAGCCCTAGTAGCTCGATTAAATCCTTTACTTCTTCTTTTGTAGAGATGTCTGGCTTGTTCTTCAATCCATATACGATATTCTCATACGCATTTAAGTTTGGGAAAAGTGCATAATCTTGGAACACAATATTGAACCCTCTCTCTTCCATATCTGCATTTGTGATATCTTGCCCTGCAAATTCGATTGTTCCTTCATTAATGTCTGTGATTCCTAAAATAATATTAAGTAAGGTTGTCTTTCCACTTCCCGAAGAACCTAAGATAGAAACAATCTCTCCATCCTCTATTGATAGGTTAATATCCTCCAAAATTACATCTTTTCCATATTTTTTCTTTATATTACTGAGCTTAAGCATAATGCCCTCCATTTCTCAACTGTTTTCCGTTGCATTGATTGTATGATACGAATGTTAAATCCGTTGTGACGTTTGTTTAAAGTTTAGATAAGATTTTTTACTCTTCCCTGATTTTTTCTTGTAGTTTTTCTACGTATTTTCTACTTCATAGCCAAATTCTTCGATCTCTCTTGTATTCATTTCTATATTCTCCGAATATTTCTCGTAATCTGTTAATAAGATTCCCGTATAAATCATATCGATTAGTGCAATCTGTGTACATCTAGAGAAAATCGCTTGCCCATATAGAAACTGTTCGTTTTCTATTGCTAAGATGATATCTGCATACTTATTAATCAAAGTCTTTTGGCTATTTGCGATTGAAATCGTAGTTGCACCCATGCTTTTCGCGATTGCCAGAGAATCTACTGTAATCTTAGAATATCCTGTGTGTGAAATACCAATTGCGACATCATTTTTTCCAATACTCTTAGCACACACCTTATGTAGATATGGATCCTTATGGTACAACACATCGAATCCCATATAGGTTAATTTTGTTGTCAGGTCATCTGCCACACATGCCGAATTCTCCACTGCAAAAACAACGATTTTATCAGCCTTCACAATGTGGTCAATGGCTTTGATTAGTTCATAACTCGATAGATTCTTCAGCATCCCTTCCATATGTTGAATGTGAGTGTTCACAACCTTCAGCGGAATGTCCACCAACTTGTCTTGCGGTGAAATCTGGAATGTCACGACCTTGGCCAATTCCGTCCTGCTCTCGTGTTGAATAATCTCCTTGGTCATCCTGTTCTTCACTTCTTTGAACCCCTTACATCCAACTGCATTGGCAAACCGAATGATACTTGGCTGACTCACCTGTGCCAATTGCGCTAACTCTTCAATCGACGCATTGATGATATCAAACTCCGGCGCCAGCAACACATCTGCCACCTTTTTCTCCGAGTTTCGTAGCTCATTGTATTTTTTCCTTATCTCATGTGTAAATGAATATCCCATAGTACTCCTCCGTATTTTTTCTACAAACATCCTTACTAATCACACGATTTAACATGTGAATTCACACTGCAAATACAGTGGTTTTCTTTATTTTCTCAGTGCTTCACCTTACTTTAACCTATTATGATTAGATAAAAATAAAGATTGTGTAAAATCTACATTAAATGTAGTTTTTACACAATCTTTTTTCTCTTTTATTTTTTCTCTTTTCTATACTTTATTATATTTTTTCACATTGAGCGCAATCACTATTATGCAAATCACGGCTCCTAGTATAATGAATATGTTCGGTAAGCCTCCTAAATTAGAAACCATTTTAATTCCATCAATTCCAGCAATAGATAACATGATATACGAAAGTGTTGAGAACAAGACTCCCCATACAATTTTTAGATATACTGAAGCTTCTTGTCCATCAGGTGTGATTCCACTTGTAGATAGCGAAGCAATTGAGTTTGTAGTAGAGTCCATTGCAGTGATCATTGAAATAAGCAGTGCTGCAAAGAATATCAATATGATTAATGGAGCCCCTGGCAATTCATTCAACACCGCATAAATAACTGCTTCTGCGCCTTCTGTTTCCAAAATACCGATTAAGTCCAATCTTCCAGTTAATTGATAATTAACCGCTAGGTTCGAGAACACTCCTGACCAAATAATATTGAACAAGATAGGAATTCCAAAATTAATCTTTATCAAATCTTTGATTTTATAACCGACTCCTAGTCTCGCTAAGAAACATGCCGAGATTGGTGCCCAACTCGCCCAGCTTCCAGCATAGAAAACTGTCCAACCACTTGCCCAAGTATCACCCGAATATGCACCAGTCGTTAACAATCTATCTGGTAAATCCGCTAGAATTCCTCCAATTGCTTCTACCATACCGTTAAGCATAAACGAGGTAGGGCCTAGTATAAATAAAACCACCAATATAATTAAATAAATATAAACATTAATATTCGAAAGTAATTTTATTCCTTTTTGTATTCCGGAGATAGAGGAAATGATGAAGCAAACTGTTATAAACACTAGAATCACTATCCAAGCCAGATTTTCATTTTCTAAGCCTATTAGTGCATTCAAAGCCCCACTCATATTTAAGGTTCCTGTAGCAACAACACCCAAAATTCCTAACCCCATTGAGAAAAGCAATATTGCGTCTAAAATTTGCGGGAATAGATTTTTTTCCCCTGTTTTAATGTTGAATTTATCAACAATTACACTCAATTGTGATCCAACTGAAAAAGGCTTTTTCATGTTAAAAAACGCAAATGCAAATGCAATTACTGGCACTGTATAGAGCGAATATGGTTGTATGGACCAATGAAGCACCATTGTTTCCATCGCGAATTTGGCTGACTCCCAACTGTTTGCTTCAATACCAATAGGTGGTTGTGCCATGTGATAGATTGGTTCTGCCATACCCCAAAACAAAGCACCTGCTGCCATCGCAGTACAGAGTGTAATGGCAGCCCAATTTTTCTTCGATAAAATTGGTTTTGCATTCGCACCGCCTAGTACGACATCACCTAGCGGTGAGAAATAAGCAATTGCGATTGCAATAAGGCATAAAAAGCTAGTCGCGCTATAAGTCCAGCCTAGATTCTTTAGTACCCAATCATTTGCTACGCTCGCCATCGCATAAAATCCCTCTTGATCCACAATACTATATATTAATGAGAGAATTAAAAAAATAAATGCTGGCCAAAATGCCAAATGTCTGATTTTGTAATTTTTTTTCATATTTTTCCTTTCCACACGGAGGTATCCTTTGACTATATAAACGTAATGCACAAAAGGAAAGTACATCATTATGCACTCACCTTTCGTAAATCACTTTGTTACAATTTTACATCAAATTCTGAATATCATAAATATATTCTGGCATCAAAATCAAAACGTAAAGTGCCCAAATAATTAAAATTACATGCAAGACATCATTCTCAGAAAACCAGATTTTCTTCTTCCATAATATCTGTGTCAATCCCGACTTCCAATATTTTATGTATCCCCACCATGATAAATAGATCAATATCCATGAACCCATTAAAACCAAATCCATTGTATGGCCAAATTGAATATATCTCACACTGTTCAATACTAAAAATAAAATGAAACTAGGTAATGATATTTCAACCATCCATTCAAATGTGAGAAGCGCCTTAATTGGTGCGAATGCGCCTATCAACGTCAAGATCGGATATACAACTGAAACAACAATAGAATATCCTATCAAAATATTTTGCAAAAGCCCTGTGGTGCATGAGTATGCAATCGCAATTGTCATCGCATTCATACTTAATTGCTGCAGAATCATATAAATAACTTCCCACCAACTTGTCCATGAGCAAACATCTCGCCTTGCAGCTTTGAGTTCATAGCCAAAAATCTGATAGCTAGTACCCGCAACTATAGCTCCAACTCCCCATAATACCAGAGAAATTCCCCACCAGTATCTTGATAATTCTCCATCCTGAATTGCGAAGAATCTTATTCCAGCTAATGTTACTAGAACACCTAATAAATACACTAAAAACGTTGAACTAGGCTGGCTTACATGGAATTCTAAAGAACCTAGCTTTACTTTCTTTAATGGTTGCTCTTTCCCCCAGTTTTCTTTTGTTAAATCTGGATGCGGAATTGTTTTTACTCTTTCAAATATACTCATCCTTTTATTTCCTTCCTCAGTTAATTATTCTAATCGTTGTGATTAGGAATTAAAACGAATTTACCAACATGTTTCTTTAGACCAAATTCTTTTTGTGCTTCAACAATGTCCTCTAATGGGAATGTTTTCGCAAGTGCTGGTTTGATTTCTCCGTTTTCGATTGCTGAGATAACATTCGGGAATGCTTCTTTATCCCATCCTGTACACCCAACTAATGTTAAATCTTTCAAATAGAAGTCTCTCATATCTAATTCAACAATTGGTCCCGCGATTGCTCCTGAAGATACAAATTTTCCACCTCTTTTAAGAACTTTCATCATTTGAGGGAAGTTAGGTCCTGCAACATTATCAATAACGATATCTACTGACTTCTCTCCCAGTCTCTCTAAAGTATTTCTTCCATAATCGATTACTTCGTCTGCACCAAAAGATTTTACTAACTCCATCTTTTCTTCACCTTCAGCAAGCCCGATTACATATGCTCCTCTTCGCTTCGCTAATTGGATCACTGCTGACCCTACTCCACCAGATGCTCCAGCAACCAATACACGATCTCCTGCTTTTACTCCAACTCTATTTACCATGTTTTCAGATGTTCCATATGAACAAGGAATAGTTCCCAATTCAGCATCTGTCCAATCACAATTAACAACGTGTACATCTGTAGCAGGGATTTTTACGTATTGTGCAAATGCACCATCAAAATCCGACGCCATCCAGATATTTTCCATTGAATCAAAGCCTTTGTGACGTGTACAAGGTTGAATTAACACTCTTTTACCAATTAGGTGTTCATCTTTTGCGTCTTTTACTTCTACGACTTCTCCGCAGCAATCTGTTCCTTGAATGAATGGGAATGGTGTTTCTTCATTCCATCCACCATCTTTTTCTTCTGCTGCATCTTCCATTTCATCACTAGTTCCACTAAGATCTGCTGTACTTGTTGTAACTTTTGAAGAGTACCAACCTAGTCTAGTATTGATTTCTGTATTATTTACTCCTGCTGCTAATACTTTAACTAATACTTCCCCCTCATCAATTGTCGGAACTGGCACATCTTTGTACTGAAGCATTTCATATCCACCATTTCCCATTGTAACAACTGCTTTCATGGTTCTGTCGCCTTCTTTAATTTCAAATCTGTTTTTGTCTTTATTGATCATTTTTTCTCCTCTTCTCTTTAAAATTTCTTATTTATTTTCCATTCTTTCTTTATCAGCTTTACGTGATCTGCTATACAATACTGTTGCTATGATACCTACGGCACCGATCACTACACTTGTAACAAAATATCCTATATTTCCACCAGCTGGTCCAAACATGTTTGTCCAGAATGTGTGAACATAAGGTAAAATGATATCAGGTACAAATCCCATTACCGAAATAACACCAATAGCTGTTCCCATAATAACTGGTTCAATATTAGACTCGCCTAATAATGTCCAGAATGTAGCTCTAATCATATAGAATACAAGACCTGATACTACTACTGCTCCTGCGAAGAACATAGTTGGCAACGATGTTGGTGCGAATGATAATACTAATAACCCTATACATCCCGCTGTTAAAACGATTCTAATTGTTTTAACATTACCAATTTTATCTGCCATTACACCACCTAGTGTACCACCAATCGGACGCATCCACAATACAGCAACCATAATTGTCCCAGCTGTTCCTAACGAAATTTCCAAGTTTGTTTGTAAATATCCACTGAAATAATAGTTTGTCCAGAATAATGTATATCCAGCGAAAACAATAATTCCTTGATAGTACACATATTTGTTTTTAAAGATTTTTCCTACATCTGAAAACTTGAATTTATTGTCTTTTTTCTCTGCATCCGCCACTTCAGCGCCTTCTGTTTTAACTTCTTTGACACAGATGATTACTAGTACCGCTGCTATTACTAATACTGCAATATACATATACACAACTGCTAATAGTGCCTCTTCTAAAACAACTCCTTCTGTGCTTCCGCCTAATGTTGCTGTGAAAATCGCTAATGCAATACTTGCTAGAACAGCTTCAATCAATCCTTTACCACCATCAAGTATGCCGAAGAAACGACCTTCTTCGCTTGGTTTTGCAAGCATCTTAACAACTTTTAAGTGAGCTCCCCAGAATGTAACACCTGTAAAGAATCCCCACATCGAAAAGATAATAACAATTGAAGTATAAGAAGGAACTTGTGCGAACCAAACACCACCTGCTGCTGTTCCTAATAAGGATAATACCAACATTCCCTTTGCGGAGAACTTATCACTTAGAATACCACTTGGAAAATACCCCAAAACGAATACGAATCCCATGATTACAAATATTGAATTTAACTGCTGTATTGACATATCATATACTGCCAATATCGTCTCTTGGTATTGCGCCTTTAAATATACTAGTGGGAATATAGATCCCGATGCTATGATTACTAGCAAAAATTGTAGATACCGTTTTAAATCTTCTTTTTTCATCTCTTTCTCTCCTTGTACAATTTATTAATTTAATGATTTAGCAATTTCTGTAAAAATCACTCCTAATCCATAAGCACCTGCATCTGGGTATCCTATACTTCTCTCACCTACAGTACCCGCTCTTCCCATTCGTGCTACGATTTCTTCTGTTTTTTTAGCTCCAACCACAGCTGCTTCTGCGCCTTGCTCGAATAACTGAACTATAGATGTCTCTGTTTGCGCTCCAGCAGACCATGTGTCTGCGCATGGAACTAATGCATCAATTAATGTCTTATCACCAACTACAGCGCCTCTACCAAACGATCTCTCACCTGTACTTTGAATTCCAGAAACCGCTGCTTGCATCATATCTGCGAAATCTTGTGCTGACATCGTAGTTTTATCTCCCACGCATCTACCCGCACTTCTAAATGCTGATCCCCAAATAGGACCACTAGCTCCTCCACAAAATTCCATGATAATCATAGAGCATTCCTCTAAGAAGCTTCCAATTGTTGTAATCTCTTCTCTCGTAACATAACTCCACTCTCTCTTTAATTGACGGAAGCCTTTTGCTATACTCATTCCAAAATCGCCGTCCCCTGCATGAGAATCCAAGTCACAGAAAGGAACTTCATTTTCGATAATTACTTCGCTCATCTTATCCAAGATATACTTTATATTATTTAGATTTAATTCATTGTTTTTAATCTCTGCATATTGCGCATCAGTTTCTACTTGAAAACTAACACTTGCATCGTCTACTTTAATTGCATTTTGTAGTGCAGTATATGTCGCATCTTCTTCATCTCCATTCACTTTGAACGCAGGTGTTTGAGCTTCTGCTGACAAATATTTCTTCAATTCATCATCCAACTTCAATACAGTAAGTGATGCGCCTTGCATTTCAATGCTCGTCATATAATTCCCAACAAATACTCTTGCAACTTTCACGCCTCGTTCAGCCATTACTTTCATAACTGAATTATTGAACAGATACAATTCTTGCAGTGGACTTCCTCCGAAACCATTCACCATAATTGCAACTTCACCTGTATATGAATCTTGAATTTCTAGATCTTTTAACAATGCTTCTACCATTGATTCTGCTAATTCATCTGCTGTTTTCATAGATTCTCTTTTGATTCCAGGCTCTCCATGAATACCAACTCCATATTCCATCTCATCATCTGCTAATTGGAATATAGGGGTTCCCTTTGCTGGAACGGTACAAGATGACAATGCAAAACCAATACTTCTTACATTTTGGATTACTTTATTTGCCACTCTCTTTACTTCTTCAAGTTCCGCACCTGTTTCTGCTACAGCTCCAGCTATTTTGTGCACAAATACTGTCCCTGCCACTCCGCGCTTTCCTACAGTATACAAACTATCTTCTACTGCAATATCGTCATCTACTTTAACATAGTCTACTACAACTCCATCTTCACTAGCCAAATGTGCTGCATTCTTGAAGTTCATCATATCACCACTATAGTTCTTAATAATAAGTAGTGTTCCTTTATCAGAAGACGTTTCTTTTATTGCTTTATAAACCTGTATCTGGGATGGAGAAGCGAATACATCTCCACAAACAGCTGCATCTAGCATTCCTTTTCCAATGAATCCCGCGTGTGCTGGCTCGTGTCCGCTTCCTCCACCACTAATAATCGTTACCTTATTTTTATTGATTTCTTTTTTCTTTAAAATTTTAAATTTTTCAATCAACTCTATTTCTGGATGTGCTGCTGCAATTCCATTACACATTTCTAGTACTACATTTTCTGGTGCATTAATAATTTTTTTCATTTTATTCCCCTCTAACCTCTTTGTATGATTTACCAATCGCATCTGCTGTAATAATTGCCGCTGCTACAGCATCTACATTGATTGGAAATGGCATAGCATGTATAGATTCTTCTGGAATACATGCTTTTTCAGCTACTGCCATTAGCTCGTCTCTCGTAATTGAATCCACACCGATGTCTGATAGACACACTGGCAAGCCAACCTCACACAAGAAATCCAACACTGTATATAATTCTTCTTCTGGAGCATTTTCTAGCACCAACTGACAAACAGTTCCAAATGCAACTTTTTCTCCATGGAAGTAAGCATGTGTTCCTTCTAATATGGTAAGCCCGTCATGAATCGCATGTGCTCCGCCTAGTCCACCGCTCTCAAATCCTAATCCTGATAATAAAATATTTGCTTCTACGATGTTTTCTAATGCCTGTGTCACCATATTGCAATCACTTGCCTGCTTTGCCTTTAATCCATCCGCTAATAGAGTTTCGTAACATAATTTAGCCAATGCCAGTGATGTGAGTGTTCCTTTTGCTGGTTCACAAACCCCTTCTCTAGCTCCACATGGTAAGCCCGCATTAACATTTGAATACGATGCTGCTGTAGCACGTGCCTCGAAGTAAGTCGAAATCGCATCACCAATACCAGATACCAAAAATCTTGTAGGTGCATTCGCAATTACTGTTGTATCAACCAATACTACACTTGGATTTTGCTTGTAATATGCATAATCATCAAAAGCTCCGTCTGGTGTGTAAAGTACTGCCGAATGACTTGTAGGCGCGTCTGTCGCCGCAATTGTTGGAACAATAATCAAGGCTTCTCCCTCTGCAACACACTTCGCTGTATCGATTGCCTTGCCTCCACCAAGTCCAATTGTACATGCGCAGTTGTTTGCTTTTGCCACTTCCTGTAATCTTGCCACTTCCTGTCTCGAACACTCTCCAGTGAATCCACTTTCCACGAATTTGATGTTGAATTTTTCACAAGTTTCATCCAATTTTGCTTTTACGCGGTTCACATCGTCTGGATGTGCAATTAGCAATGCAGACTCTCCAAATGTTTGAACAAAATACCCAAGATTAATTATCTCGTTTTCCCCTTGTACATATTTTGTTGGGCAAATAAATGCTTTTCTCATCTTTAATTCCTCCTAAATCATTCTTTTGGTCTTCCGCGAACTTCATTCGCATACCTATTTGTATTCATCTTATCAAATCTATATATTTATTCAATAGACCTTTTCATTCACTATTTGTACTTTTTAATAGCACTTTTTTGTTTTTTTCTCAAATAAATATAACTTTTTATCGCTCAACGGTTTTTTATTTGCTATTATGTGCTATAATACAGATATATTTCTACATACGAGGAGGTGCTTCATGAAATCCATTACAAATATTTTTGAAATTTTTGATTTTCCATCTTTCCAAATCGTACAAGATTGCATAGCCGCAGCAACTAATCTAGCCATTATTACTGTGGACTACAAAGGCACCCCACTCACCACTCATAGCGGCTGTAGTGAATTCTGCACATTGGTTAGATCAACTCCCTTATCTGCAAAATATTGTGAGCGCTGCGACTCTAGGGGTGGCTTAGAAGCTGTTCGCACGAATGCTCCTTACGCCTATTTATGTCATTATAATCTTGTGGACTTTGCCGTCCCTATTGTTGTTGACAACAAATACATTGGTGCAATTATGGCTGGCCAAGTTTATTTAACCGACATACCCGATGATTGTGAATTGGAGCAAATAACTCCTACTACAGCTGAACATTCTTTGATGTTAAACATGGCAGCTTACCAATCGGCATACGATAAAATCCATACTATGAAATATGAAGATTTTATCCATTATTCCAACCTCATTAAATCCCTCAGTAATTATATTGTAAATGAAGCAGTGAAACATATTAATCAGCTCCGTTCTATTACTACGCTAACACCTCATACTAAGATAGAACCTGTGAATGATTTACATCTTTCACCTACATTTGATTATATTTCAAATCATAAAATATTAACGCACAAAACACCAGACCTTCATGCAGCCCAAGATGTTATCCAACCACTTTTAGACTTTATCAAGTTTCACCCAAATGAATTTATCTCCTCCAATGAAGCAGCTCGCATCTGTAATGTAACGCCTAGTTATTTCAGCAAATCATTTAAAAAGGTCATGGCAATTGGATATACCGAATATATCACGGAGCTTAAGATGACATGGGCAAAAGAGTTTTTGGTTCGATCCAATAATAGCATCGAAAAAATCAGTGATACTTTAGGGTTCAATAGCGCTAGTTACTTTATTAAAACCTTTAAAAAGCATGAAAATTTAACCCCTACCTTATATCGAAAATATTACAAACACAACTCATCACCCAAAGAATAATATTTCTATATTACATAAAAAGCTAAAGAAAATAGGTCTTAGAATTTTCACTCTAAGACCTATTTTCTTTAGCTATAATATCATAATATGAACTTAACCTTTTACTGCTCCCGCAACAACACCCTGAATGATGTACTTTTGACAGAATAGATAGAAGATGATAATTGGTATAATCGCAAGCACTAACAATGCCATAAGCGAACCATAATCTACTGCTCCATAAGATCCCATCAAGTATTGAACCGCTACTGGAATCGTCTTGTAATCTGTCGAAACACCAATTACTAGATATGGTAATAGGTAGTCATTCCAGATCCACATTGCATTTAAAATTGCAATAGTGATTGAAATTGGTTTCAAAATCGGAAATACAATTTTGAAAAATGTCTGTAGTGGTGTACATCCATCAATTACCGCTGCCTCTTCTACTTCAATCGGAACACCCTTGATGAATCCACAGAACATAAATACTGCCAGTCCAGAACCGAATCCTAGATATAGGACAACCATACCCACTGGATTATTTAACTTTAATGTATCTGCTAGTTTCGACATAGTAAACATAATCATCTGGAATGGTACAATCATCGAAAAAACAAATGCATAGTATAAACCTGTTGTAAACTTACTCTTCACACGTGTAATGTACCATGCCGCCATGGATGTGAAGAAGATAATTGCCAATACTGAAAATACAGTAATAAATGTCGAGTAGCCAAACGCTTGAAAGAATCCTGTCTTCTCAATCCCTTCAACGAAGTTTGTCACTCCTGCGAACATCTCTCCTGTCGGAAGCGCCAATGGTTCTCCACTGATGTATAAACGACCTTTGAATGAGTTCATTACAATAAAGAAGATTGGAATGATAAACACTGCTACCAAAAGTAATAAAATAATAAAAACTACTCCATCAAATACTTTATTCTTTTTCATTTAACCCTCAACCTCCTTACGTCTAGAAATAACTACCTGTGTGATACCAAATACAGCAACGATAACAAAGAAGATTACCGACTTCGCCTGTCCTACACCTTCAAATCCTGTTCTTCCGTAGAATGTGTTATAGATATCTAGGGCTAACATCGTAGTTTCATTGTTTGGACCACCTGCTGTTAATGCCAAGTTTTGGTCAAACATCTTGAATGTATTCGTAATGGTTAGGAATAGACAAATCGTAATCGAAGGCATTACCATTGGTAGTTTTACTTTTAATAATGCTTGCAGGTTTGTTGCACCATCAATCTTAGACGCTTCCATAAGTTCTGTTGGAATATTCTGTAAACCTGCCACATAGATAATCATGATGTAACCGATAAATTGCCAGTTCATCAGGATGACCAATCCCCAGAAACCATACTGAGAATCCATAAGCATTGTAACTCCTTGAGTCGCTAGAATACCATTAATCATAGACTGCCAGATGTAACCTAAGATAATTCCACCGATTAAGTTCGGCATAAAGAAGATTGTTCGAAATACATTCGTCCCTTTTAATCCTCTCGTAAGTAATAGTGCTAGTACAAATCCAAATATGTTAATAGAAGCAATTGCTACTACTGAAAACTGTACTGTAAATCCAAGTGCATTGATAAATCCTTCGTCTGTAAATGCCTTCATAAAGTTCTCTACACCTACCCATGTCGCATTCGACACCGTAGTAAACTCACAAAATGCTAAGTATAGTCCCATGAAAAACGGGATTACAAACGCTATGAGAAATGCGCACAATGCAGGCAAGACGAATATCGGAAAATATTTTTTTAGATTATGATTCATTCTATTCCTTCGGCACTTTTCATGCCTCTCCTTCCTATTTCAAAAGGTAAGCAACTTCCGCCGCTTACCTCTTCCAACCTAAGCTACCTTTGTTTTAAATTTATTCTTCTACTAAGGCTTTCTCAGCTGCCCATTGCTCTACTACTGTAGATTTTACTCCATCCCAATCTTGAGTTCCTTGAGCGTATTGAAGTAAAGCTGCTCCAAAATTATCTTTGAATGTTTGGCTAGGGAAACTTGTAAATGTCCATGCAATGTTTTCCTTATCACTCTCAGAGAATTCTAAGATTGATTGTGCCAATGGATCTGTTGGTCTCTCATCTGCTTCAAATGTAGAGAATGGAGCAATGTTTCCTAGGTCATTTGTCATATAAGACTTTCCTGTCTCAGAAGTGATTAACCAGTTTACAAAATCGATCGATGCTTGTTGGTCTACTTCTGATGCTTGGCTATTGATTGAGAAGAAGTTCTCTGTTCCAATACATAATCCTTGGCTCTCTTCTCCTTCGAATCCTGCATAGATTGGCATGAACTTAACATTCTCTTCTTTTACTACGTTTCCTTCTACTTCAGCGATTTGTCCCCAAGCCCAGTTACCATTTTGTACCATAGCTGCTTGACCTAGTGCAAATTCTGCCATAGAATCATTTACACCTTTTGCACCTAAAAGTGCTGGCTCTGTTGTTGAGTTATTGATGTATAAGTCAAAGATGTTTTTGAACTCTTGGTCATAAGTAAATTCTAATTCCGCCTTATCAGCAACACCTGCGTCTGCATACTCTGCTTCAACTGGAAGGTTTGCTAAGTGTGTTTGCCAACGCCACTCTTCTCCTGGAAGTAATGATGTTGAAGCGAATACTCCATTGATTCCTAACTCATCTTTCTTGCTTTGCATATCTTCTGCTACTGCTTTTAATGTATCAAATGTATTGATTTCTTCGATCGATGTTGCAACTGCTCCATCCATTGCAAAATACTTTTGCATAATCTCGTCATTGTAGATAATTCCATATCCCTCTACCGCATAAGGAACACCGTAGATTTTTCCATCTTCACCTTTTACTGCAAGGTTCTCATCTGTCAATGCCTTCGCGAAATCTGTATCAGTTAGGTCTGCACAATAATCTTTCCATGCTTGGTATCCGATTGGTCCATTGATTTGGAATAATGTCGGTGCATCTGTTTTTGCGATTTCTGACTTCAATGTAGATTCATAGTTACCACCTGCTGCTGTTACAACCTTAACTTCTACTCCAGTCTCTTCTGTATAAGCTTCTGCTACCTCTTCCCAAACTTCTGCTACCTCTGGTTTGAAGTTCAAATAATATACGGATGGCTTGTCCTCTCCACCACCACATCCTGTTAACACTGACGCTAACATTGTTGCTCCTAATACTGCTGCTAATAATTTTCTTTTCATTTTGCTTCCTCCTTAAACTCAATGATGAAAAACGTTACCGGTAACGTTTCCAATTTTCTTTAAACTTATGCTATCATGTTTTGGGGCTTATTTCAAGCTTTTTATTTTTTTTGTATGTTATGCATTAATTCACACCTTCGTTTTTGTGCACATTATCCAATTAAATTGCCAATACGACTGCTTGATATCCTCCCAATCTCAGTTTTTCTTCCTCGAAGTGTACTTCTCCATAGTTTGCATATACCACAGATTTCATCTCAGTTTCAACTGGAACAATCGTTTCTTCTTCTTGATAGTTGCAAAGCACTAGGATTTTATTTTCCCCATCTATTCTATAATATGCAAGCAGATTAGAAATATGCTCCATATACGGAAGAAATGATCCATTTACAAACGTATTTATATATTGCTCGCTCTTTCGCAATTGAATAATTGCCTTATAATTCTCTAGTACAGACCCCTGGTCATTCACTTGCATCTCTACATTGATTTCAGGGTAATTGGCATTTGCTTTTAGCCACGGCGTCCCATTTGTGAACCCACCATGCGCCTTAGCACTCCAGTGCATTGGAGTACGTCCATTGTCTCTACTCCTCTCAGCAACAATTGATAGCGCCTCCTCTGGGGAATACCCTGCATCAATAGCAACTTGGTATTGATCCTTCGTTGCCACATCATCATAAATATCTATGGATTCGTATGCTGTGTTTGTCATTCCGAGTTCCTGCCCTTGATAGACAAATGGAATCCCTGGCAGTAGCATATATGCAGTTGCTAACATCGTCTTTCTCTCATCACAGTGATTTTTATCTGTAAAAAATGCACTTGCTCCCCTCGGCTCGTCATGATTCTCAATCACATTTGCAAGAACACAGCCCTCTGGCACTTCTCCTTGAGATTTGAATATTAACTTTTTAATCTCCTCTGGTGTCAGCTGTACACATTCGTGCCAATTGTCCCCAGTTCGTGCTTCTTCAATGCTAAAATCAAAAATCGTTGAGAAACATCCGTCTTCTCCGATGAATTTTGCTTTTTCTTCTTGAGTAACATTGAACACTTCACCCACGGTGAATGCCTGATATTTTTTGAATGTTTCTTCTTTGAGTTCATTTAGGAATATTTCAATGCCCTCTGCTTCTTGCAACATATTCGAGAGAGAACTCAATCCGTCCTCGCGGTCTGCCTCATAGTCTTTAAATTCCAACTGCTTTTTGATATTAATAATCGCATCAATTCGAAATCCATCAACACCTTTCTCCAACCACCAACTCACCATATCATATAATTTTCTTCTCACAACTGGATTCTCCCAGTTTAAATCTGGTTGTGACTTGTGGAAGGAATGAAAGTAGTATTTATCCGTACCAGGAATCGGCTCCCATACACTACCACCAAAATACGATCTCCAGTTGCATGGCAACTTCCCATTCTCAGCTTCTCTTATATAAAAATAATCTGCGTACTCCCCTTCTGGGTCTTTTAGCACCTCTTGAAACCACTCGTGTTGATCCGAACAATGATTAATCACCAGGTCCATCAAGATATAGAGGTCTCTTTTCTTCGCTTCTACCAATAATTCGTCCATATCTTCCATGGTTCCAAACATCGGGTTTATCTTGCAATAATTCGAGATATCATATCCTTGATCCAACATCGGCGACTCATAAATCGGTGAAATCCATATAATATCCACGCCCAGATCCTTGATGTAATCCAGCTTTTGAATAATTCCCCTCAAGTCACCAATCCCATCTCCGTTTGAGTCCATAAAACTTTTTGGATAAATCTGATATGCTACCTTATCTCTCCACCACATCATATCTTTCATCTTAATACCCAGCCCTTTCTCCTCATAAATATAAGGAAACCTTGCGGCTTCCTTATATAATTCTCACTCTTCCATTATTTCTCTACATGCCAAATATCATCATTGTATTGTTTGATTGTTCGATCCGATGAGAAATAACCTGCCTTACTAATGTTGACTACCATTTTCTTCGCCCATGCTTTTCTGTCTTCATAATCTGCAAACACTCTATCTTTTGTTTTTATATACTCTTTGACATCTAATAAT
Source organism: uncultured Lachnospiraceae bacterium (assembly GCA_964367905.1). GTDB lineage: Bacteria > Bacillota > Clostridia > Lachnospirales > Lachnospiraceae > CAUPWF01. The sequence goes on along the minus strand of CAYIZP010000019.1, from coordinate 27,853 downwards.
GTCATAAACCAGTCTTTTTGAATCAGCTCTGCGTGAATCTCCAGTAGCATTCTCACATCCCCTAATTTCAGCATTTCAGGGCTAATGATGAAGTCAATCCATGTACGAATTTCTTCGTCATTGATATAATAATCCGCTGCCACATAATCTGATTTTCTGTAGTGCTCGATTACTTCTTCACTCTCTTTTCCAAAGACATAGATATTCTCATCCCCTACTAATTCGTGAATCTCTACGTTTGCTCCATCTTCTGTTCCTAAAGTAATCGCACCATTGAGCATAAACTTCATATTTCCTGTTCCACTGGCTTCTTTTGATGCTAATGAAATCTGCTCGGACACGTCACAAGCTGGAATCAACTTCTCAGCAAAGGAAACATTATAGTTCTCAACCATTACCACTTGTAGGTATGGCGCCACCTCTGGGTCATTGCTGATTAATTCTTGCAAACAAAGAATCGTATGAATGATATCTTTGGCAATAATATAAGCAGGCGCTGCCTTCGCTCCAAAAATCATTGTAATTGGTGTCTTTGGCTTATTCCCCTTCTTAATCTCCAAATATTTGTAGATGATGTACAACACATTCATCTGTTGCCTCTTATACTCGTGAAGTCTCTTGATTTGAATATCGAAAATCGATTGATCGTTCACTTCGATTCCTGCCGTCTTCTCCAAATAATCTTTGAGTGCCGTCTTATTTGCTTGTTTCACTTCTAACAATGCTTCTAGTACTGCATCGTCATCGATAACCTCGCTTAGTTTTTCTAACTCTGTCGCGTCTTTTCTAAATCCACCGACACCATTGTCATCCAACCATTTTACCAGTTCCTTATTACAGTGTAATAACCATCTTCTGAATGTGATTCCATTGGTTTTATTGTTAAACTTCTCTGGATAGATGTCATAAAAAGCCTTCAACTCTTCGTTTTTCAAGATTTCTGTGTGTAAAGCTGCAACTCCATTCACACTAAATCCATAATGCATGTCCATTCTTGCCATGTGCACGCGATCTGTTTCATCGATAATCTGAACATCTTCATCCTCATAGTTTTTCGCAACTCTGTCTGCCAAATCCTTGATGATTGGAATGAGATGTGGCACTACTTCCTCTAGATAAGTAAGTGGCCATTTCTCCAATGCTTCCGCTAGAATCGTATGGTTGGTGTATGCACAAGTTTTTGAAACAATCGCAATTGCTTCATCTGTAGGCACACCCTTTTCTGTCAACAAACGAATCAACTCTGGAATCACTAGCGATGGGTGCGTATCATTGATCTGAATCGTCACATGCTTGTACAAATCTGTAATCGGATACCCCTTCTGCTCACACTCCTTCAAGATGAGCTGTGCTCCATTGCTTACCATAAAGTATTGTTGGTAAATTCGAAGCAATTCACCCTTCTTATCACTGTCATCTGGATATAAGAACAATGTCAGGTTTTCTTCGATGTTAGTCTTATCGAAACTAATGCCTTTCTTTATGATGGCTTCGTTCACTGTATCAACATCAAATAAATGTAATTTGTTTACACCACTTTCATAACCAATCACATCGATATCATATAATTTTGATTTGAGCACAAAATCCTTAAATGGTACTTCAAAACTCTCTCCAGTCTCATTCAACCAACTCGTATTTTCAATCCATGGGTTTGGCGTTTCCATCTGCTTATTCTTCTCAAACACTTGCTTGAACAGACCCATATGATAGTTTAATCCGATTCCATCCCCTTCGTATCCTAAAGTCGCAATGGAGTCGAGGAAACATGCCGCTAGTCTCCCAAGTCCACCATTTCCTAGAGATGGTTCTGGCTCAATCTCTTCGATTTCACAGATGTTTTTTCCATTCGCTGCTAATAATTCTCTTACCTCGTCATATACACCTAGGTTGATTAAATTGTTCGATAGCAACTTGCCAATCAAAAATTCTGCAGATATATAATACACTTTTTTGCCTACACTTGACTGATTCGTCCCCTTCTCTTTCGCACAGATCTTCGCTGCTTCTAGAATCGCGTAATAAAGCTCACTGTCCGTCGCCTCTGCAACCCCTTTTCCTAATGTGTCTACTACTTGTTCTGAAAATTTCATTCTTTACCTCCTTCGTTAAATTCATTGTTTTTTGTAGTATAGCTCTTTTTATTAAAAACTTCTTGCATTATACCGTCAAAAAGTAATACAATACTATCATAAACATTATTTTATGGAGAACCTATTATGTTACAAAATGAATATCAACAATTACACGAAACCAAACCACACTCCGATTTGGAGTTCCCTTACAATACTTATATCTGTACGATTCCACTTGATTTTAATCAGGTTTCTTCTCATTGGCACGATGATATTGAAATCATCGTAATCAAAAATGGGCGGGGCATCATCTCTGTAGATATGAAATCAGAGATCGTCCATGCTGACGATATTATCTTTATACGCCCTGGTCAAATCCATTCCATTGCCCAATACGAAGATGAAACCATGGAATACGAGAATATTATTTTTCGCAAGGAATTACTCTATTCCAAATCTTCTGATTCGCGAACCAAAGATTATTTTGATCCTTATCTGAAGCTGCGCTTTGAATTAAACTGGCTCTATCGCTCTGAGTGCAACTATCATTTTGCTCTCATGGCATGTATCAATGCCATCGATAGCCTCTGTTCTCTGACGCCTGCCTATTATGAGCTAGCGCTCAAGAGCAGGCTATTTGATTTCTTTTATATATTATTTTCTTGTCAACAAGATACGATACGGACCACACCGAACAAGTCCATTCCAAAGCTCAAAGAAATCATCACCTTTGTAGCCGAACATTATAGAGAGCCACTTTCCTCTGAAATGCTTGCCCAGCAGATTGGGTTCTCTACCTCACACTTTATGAAGTTTTTCAAACAGCATATGCAGGTGACATTTACGGAATACCTAAATAATTACCGACTCACCATCGCTGCTAGACTTCTAAGCTCAGAGGATCTTTCTGTCCTTGCCATCGCTACGGAAGTCGGGTTCAACAACCTCTCGTATTTCAATCGTTTATTCAAGAAAGAGTTTGGTTGTTCCCCTCTCTCCTATCGCAAAAATACAACTAGCGTGTCGTAGACTCTCTTTCGATTAAGAGTCCCGACACCATTACGGCCTCGGCCTTCTTCTTCGTCTTGATCATGATGAACAACCGCTTAATCGTCTCCTTCGCGATATCCTTAATCGGTTGTTCTATGGTTGTAATCGACGGATGATAATAGAAACTCTCTGTAATCCCATCAAACCCACAGACTGCATAGTCCTCGGGAATCGATTTCCCCGCCTCATAAATTGCCTTACATGCACCGATTGCCACACTATCTGAAACTGCAAAAATCGCAGTCACATCAACCTTGCGATCAATCATATCTTTCATCATCTTATAGCCTGACTGCATCGAAAAAAACTCATAACTCTCATTCATATGAACGACCCACTCAGACTTTGGTTCAATCCCACTCTCGACCAATGCCTCTCGATAGCCATCTAGTCGCAGCTTCCCAACACTGATGTCTTCCTCAAATGCTGCCAGCATCCCTACTTTTTTATGACCTTGCTGACACAAATGGGTTGTGATATTATAGCTCTCTTTTTTATCATCGATCGAAACATATGTCCCTAGACAATCATCTGACAAATGCTCAACTGCCATCGTACTAACAACAAATGGCACACTTAAACTATTCAGCCTCTCCTCGCGTCCATGAAAATATCCTCCTAGAAATACAATTCCTTTTAGTTTCTTCTCACGAATCAACTGTATGGCCACATCTATTTCATCTTCACTATGATCCACGTGTTGCAAGAAATAACTATACTTCCCGCCTTGAATTTCCTTTTCTAAAATCGCAATCATTTTTGAGAAAAACGGGTTGTCAATCGCCTTTGCAATCACTGCAATAATATTGGATTTCGTACTCTTTAAGCTACGCGCCGTACCATTTGGCACATAGCTGTTCTCCTCTATGATTCTCATAACTTTTTCTTTTGTTTCTTTGTTAATGTCAGGATGGTTATTAATTGCTCTTGATACCGTGCTCACTCCCACACCACATTGCTTCGCTATATCTTTGATTGTTAGTGTTTTCATGTTCGCTTCTCTCTTTCTCGTAATACAAAGATTATATCAAATTTATTTTTTTACTGCAATTATCTTCTTCCATAAACCGTTGCAACTTTTTTAATCTCTTTGAGCAAGGCTCTACTGATTTCTCCCTGCTTCAATCTCCATTTCCAATTCTTCCCTACCGTTGATGGAAGATTGATTCTTGCCTCTCCACCAAGTCCAAGGTAATCTTGCATTGGTATGATACAGGTTTGCGCTGTACTCGCCATCGCCATTCGGATAAACTCCCAGTGAATGGTCTCTTCTTTTGATTGGTCTAATCCCACGTATTCGATTGCTAATTTCTTGTCTGCCTTATCGAGCGCTTGGAACCAACTAACCACTGTATCATTATCGTGTGTCCCCGTATAAACCACACAATTTTTATCATAATTATGAGGTAGATAATCGCTTTCTTCTCTTGAGTCAAATGCAAATTGAAGGATTTTCATTCCTGGATAACCGGTATCCTCCACCAGCTTTATAACCGTATCTGTAAGATATCCCAAATCCTCTGCGATAATCTCCTTCTCTCCTAGCGCCTCATTAATCGCCTTGAAGACGGAGATCCTAGGACCCTTTTTCCACTTCCCATTCTCAGCAGTCTCATCACCATAAGGGATTGCATAATATTCGTCAAACCCACGGAAATGATCGATTCTGATTACATCATACAACTCATAACAGTGTGCAATTCGCTCGATCCACCACTCGTACCCTGTCTTCTTGTGGTATTTCCAATCATACAACGGATTGCCCCATAGCTGACCCGTCTCGGAAAATGCATCCGGCGGGCACCCTGCCACACCTTTTGGCAATCCCTGTGGTGTAAATTGGAACAATTCTGGATTTGCCCAAGTATCCGCACTATCAAACGCCACATAAATCGGAATATCACCGATGATTTTTATACCTTTTTTATTAGCATATTTTTTTAACTTTACCCACTGCTTAGAGAATTGATACTGCATGAATTTGTAAAATTCAATCTCATCGGCCAATGCTTTTTCATATTTCTTCATAGCCTTTGGTTTTCTGAACCTGATTTCATCATCCCATTCTATAAAACTAATTCCGCCGAGACTATTTTTGATTGCCATGTACATCGCGTAGTCTTGCAACCATTTCGCATTATCCTTGCAGAATTTTTTGTATTTTTTATTATTTTTACGGTCAAAATTATTGAAAGCGACTCTCAAAACATCAAATCGCACTTGATACAGCTGTCCATAATCGATTGACTGATCATCCCAACCAAATACAATACTATCACAGTACTCTTTGGTCAGTAGCCCTTCCTCGATCAACTGTTCTAGACCGATAAAGTATGGATTCCCCGCAAAGGTCGAAAAAGATTGATATGGTGAATCCCCATATCCCGTCGGTCCTAGCGGTAATATCTGCCAGTATTGTTGTCCTGCTGTTTTTAGTTGATCGATAAATTCATACGCCTCTTTTGAAAAGCATCCGATACCATAATTTGATGGTAAACTTGCAATTGGTAATAATATTCCACATTTTCTCATATACTTACTCCTAACTATATCAACATTTCATTGGAAACGTTTTCGGTAACGTTTCCAATTCCGTAAATATACTATAACACCACTTAGCAATTCTATCAATAGTTTTTCTCATTTTTCTATTTTATTGTGAATTTTATCTAAATAAGGGTGTGCTCTCCACACCCTCGCCTACGGCGGTCAGCTTGCTGACATCATTCCCTGTTCGCCGTAGTGCGATCCTCGCGGAGCACTTTTGTGTAATGGAAACGTAGTTTCCTATTACATAAAAAAGAAGACATCTACAGCAACCTGCACATGTCTCCCCTTCTCCCAACCCTTTATCGAATTAAAGTATTGATAATAATATTGTGTTCGAATAGATAATTTAATATCTGACTCTCTTCTATCATTGCAATTCCAGTCCCTCCAAAAGACGTCTGATAAAGTGCAATGATTACCACTTGAATCACCCATATAATCAAAATTGCAAATGCTATCCCCAGTGCCGCCCCTGCACTTCGATTGATTCCATAGAGCACTGGTAGATTGGCCACCGCATCTAAAGAATAGACGATTGCTCGCACCAATAAGAAGGCCACCAAAAAAGTGCACAAAAACGCGATAATCTGTATGATCCACCATGTGAGATATCCACCTACATACTCGGCGAAGGAATCCACATTCAGTTGCTTGTATATTTCCTCATTATTGTTCTCAATCAATAAATCCTCCAAAAATCCCGGCAACTCTGCATCTTGGATAATTCCCAGTTGATCTTGGAATGGAATCTCGAGCATGATTGGCTCTTCTCCATCTTCTCCTTCGAGGATATACTTGCCCCCAGTAACCTCCGTGACCATAACCCGCGTGAAATATGTCTGTATACTTTCATCTAGCGGCGTAAATGCGATAATCGCATCACATACGAGTGGCGACGCAAAAAACACCAATACTATGGTCACAATTGTAGTCAATAGCGAAACAACGATTTTAACAAACCCTCTCTTGTGCCCCACAAACATACACAATCCTGTAATAATCAAACATCCCCAAAATAACCAATTCATATATTCTACCTCTTCATACGTATTTCTTCTATACTATCTATTCCGATTGTTATATATTTATTCAACCCACTCACTGCATACATACCAAAAGTTTCCTCTGGCAACTCTCCACTGTACTTTTCTTTCCCATACAGAGTAATCACCTTACAACTATACTTATCATACATAATAATTTCATCTTCTTCAATACTTATATTAGAATATTCCCCCTGAAACAACTGAGACAATAGCAAATTACCGCTCCAACCATACACATCGATTTGGTTCTCTTCACTCGCACTGCTATCCAAAACAAATGCGAGAAATTCTTCCGTCCAAACAAGTGATTTTATTTCATCTTCATATTCGACCTCTTGGAGTAGTTCCATCTCATCCGCCATGGAGTAGATCATAAATCCACTATCCGTTATCAAAACCACTTCTTGCCCACTTATAAACTGTACACTTGGAATCAGTTTCCCATCAAGTGATACAGATGTTTCAGTCACACCGCTTGCCCCTTCCGCATTTAAATCATAACAGACAAACTCGCTCTCTATCTTCCCATTGATCGTCTGTAGATAGACGACCCCGATTTTATTCCCATCGGAAGATATCGCCACCTCCACTGGATACCCCCTCCCACTGATCGACACACTGTGTTCGACCAAGAGATTTCCTACTGCATCATAACACATAACCTTCGAAGTATCTTCCCCTCTCACCAACGCTGCTACAACACCTTGGTATGAGACTGCAATCTTCTCAATGGGAAATTGTGTCTCTAATTCCCCTTTGATCCCCTGTTCGTCTAGCACTACAATGGTATTGGCACCCTTGTCGGCAATGGCGATACTTGTCGGAGTTGTTTCAATCATCGGATTCATAATCTGATACCCATAATTCCACTGCTCTTCACCTGAATAGGATAAAAGCGCCACTCCATCTCTACCGTACTTTATAAATCCACCCATCCAATTCTTGAACTGGCTTTCTGAGACCCCCTTGATTTCATAAGAGTTCTCTACGCTAAGCGTCGTGTAAATTGTTGATCTCTCGTATATATAAAATGTAATTGCAACCATCAAAGCCAATCCTAAGACTGTCCCTGCGATGATCCACTTTCTTGACTTCTTTCTCTTTCTCAAACGCTCAACTTGCTGCTGCTCTTCTTCACTGAGCTCCACACGCGGTCGAAGTCGAATGATCTTATCTTCTTGTTCCATTCTTTCGTGTACCCTCTTAAAACTATTCTTTTTAAAAACATCATTTGGTACATTGTAGCACACTTTTTGTATAATTAACAACACCCGCTGTTTTTTTCGTCTTTGATGTAGGCTCCATCCTCGATTACGGTAATAGTAATTCTTGTCCCACATAAATAAAATCGTTCACATCCATTTCATTTAATTCACATATCTCATCTAATTTCCCCATAGACCCATATCGATTGATACAGATCTCGACTAGGGTATCTCCGACCTGAACCGTATAAGTCTCTGGCAAGTCCAAAATGACCTCTTCCGCATCTCCCTGTGGCAATTCTGCTTCTTCCTCTACCCCCTCTTGCACAATCTCTCCCTCTATGTTCTCGCCTTCTATCGCATCTTCCTCTATAACCTCTTCTGTCACACCTTCCACCAGCGTTTCTCCCACACCCTCTTCTTCAGATTCTATCACCCTCTCTTCTTTCACATCCTCTTCTTCCACAAGTGCTTGTTGTTCTTCTTCTAAGGCAAGTACCTCTTCATCCTCGGATACTTCCGACTGTGAACCCATATTCAGTATCGGCAAAGCCTCCAGTCCCCCATATTGATTTGCCGCTACAACCCCTACAGCAGATAACATCAGAATAATTATCATACCTGTTGCAAATCGATACTGCCCCTTTCCTTGCGGCTTTTTCGAATTCTCTTGCTTCTTATTGATTATGTCACGAAAATTCTTTGTAGCATAATCTTCATAATCTTCACTGGGGGTGGCACCCATGTCCCTCCGTGTTGCAATCATATAGTCCTGCATGTCCATGTTCTTCTCATAATAGATATAGTGTCCACCAATTTTCATCAAATCATTATATTTATGCACATAATAATCTTCTTCCTTCTCGATGGCATCCTTCATAATAAACACACGGCTTTTCTTTGAAAACAACTTCTCATGCACCTTGGTCAAATTATGATTCAATGCCATTGGAACTTCCGGTGCAACCAAGAACCACCCTAATATCGTCTTATTCCCGAAATACTTCTTGCAATCCTCACAACCTTTTCTCCATGTCTTCTCCCCTAGAACAACCTCTTTATTCTTCATCTCTAAGTCCTGCATTCTCACTGCTCCATTGATAAAGATAAATTCTTGCTCTTCCTCTCTATGTATATCTCCAATCAAAAAAGCGCCGACCGGTGCTTCCTGCGCTTTTTCTACTAGTTGTCCAAAGAATATGTCTACATAATCTTCTACGTATATTTTAGGATTGTCACTGACATTTCCTATCTGTCTTACATTTTTGGGTAATTTTTTTTCCATACACTTTCACCTCTTCAACATATTTTTGTGTATCATAGCATACACTTTATGCCAAATTTGTTGTATGGTGGAGGTGAAAGTTAGAAATTTTCGACAGATTGAATTTTTATTTTTTTATATCATATAATTTTTTATTGCGTATCGCTTCATTCATTGTCATCCCTGTATCATAATCTCTTTGTCGTGGTTCATACTCCTCATTTTCTCGCTGTCTAGTATACCCATCGAGTTCCCATGTTGGCACTTTATCTTGCCTCCACCTCCTAACAGCCCATTGATATCCACGATATGGGTCTCGAGTTTGATTCATCCGCTCCAACAAAAGATCATGTAAGTGGTTTCTTATATCTTGTTTTTTCGTATCAAATATCAAATTATGAACTTCGGCCTCATCCTCCTGCATGTCATAGAATTCATCTGTATCACACAAATGAACTACCAATTTATATCTTCCGTCTGTAATAGCCCGCATCATTTGTAACCCACCAAACCCATCATGGTCTACTTCGTATCGTGTAAATTCTATAAAAACATGTTCATTCACCATCACCCTTGTGTCATAAATTTGACTCAGTATACTTTTCCCCTCTAAGATTCTGGGAATAGGCAATTCCATATATTCTAAAATTGTCGGTACAATATCCAAGTGAGATATTGGATCTGTAACTATTTTCCCATGCTCTCCACCACGAATAATAAGAGGTATATTCGCTATTTCTTTATATGCGACGGCATTTTTCATCTCAAGGCGATGATTGCCTAACATATCCCCATGGTCTGATGTAAATATAATCATGGCATCTGGAAAATCTTGATAAACAATTTCCATAATTCTTCCTATCTCACTATCGACAAAACTGTTACACCCTAAAAACAATGCTAAACCATCACTTGCAACATGCAAAGTTTCTGGTGCAACGGTCAAACTGTCTCCTGCCCACAATTGTTGAAATACTGGTTTTAAACTCAAATCATCCGCATAGTTAGCACTATATGGCATTTTCGTATTTTTATACATTTCATTATAAGGATATGGGCAAATGCTTGGTCCATGAGGTTCATCATAAGATAATGTCAAGAAAAAGTCTGTTTCTAGATTTGACTTTAAGAAATCTATCGCCTTTTCTGTACATCTATATGCATATGTTTTATCTGCTGTCCATGTTGGATCGTATGCTGTACTGCTTTGCCTACTCCTCAACTTATCTTCATCTGTTAATTCATCTAAATAGCATGACATGTCATACCAGTATTTATCATCAAAACCTTCCGGACATATACCATTTCCAAAATAGTCACTTCCGTCTAGATGCCACTTCCCGATGTATCCACAGTGAATTCCTTGATCAGCAAGTCTTTGACCTACCGTTTTCACATTCTCACCTAAAGGCATACTATTACTAACAACTCCATTCGAATGTGGAGACACACCTGTAAAAATTGCACTCCTAGCTGGGCCACATACCGGTTGACAGGTATAGGCATTCTCATATTTTATCCCTTCTGCACATAACCTATCTATATTGGGTGTGCTCATTTCTTGATTCCCATAGCACCCTAACATATCCTTACGGGTTGTATCTGTCATGATTAAAATTATTTGTTTTTTCATTTCCGACTCTCCTAATGCTCTTATCTCTTTAGTAATAACAGCTTAAACTCTAATGGTGCGAGAGTAAATTCACATTCCATACCATTTCCATCTTCATCTGTCAATACAAATGTTGTTACAATCTCTATCTCTTCTTCATCTAACCCTGTATTCACAAGTACTAGTGTATCCTCTATCTCATCCTGGTCCTTATAATAAAATGGCGCAATATTAATGCCCTTTTTTAATATAAATGGCATAGCATCATTGTATAAATACGAAACAATATTTCTTAGCATATTCGCTCTACTTCTATACGCAAATGTCCATGTTCCGATATGACTTGGAAGAACGCACACTCGTCCCTTTAGTTCGTTCTCATATAGATAAATCGCACTACTTATGGAACGATACTCCACATCTAAGTACACTGAAATAATCTTAGCTTCATCTACCGGTTTTATCAATGGAATCTCCATATTTTTTAGACCTAAGCGCAGCCAGTTTGATGGCAATAAATTCTCTGCATATATTCCATGAAAAGCTTCTCCAATCATCCTCTCACTTGATATCTGTTTCAGTTCCCCAACGGACTCTCCTCCTATGTATCTACCAAACCCCCTAGACTCTAATACCTTAAATGCACTTCCATCTAGAATGATTCCTCTTGATAGTAATGTTGAAATTTTTTCATCTGTTAATAATTCTGCAACACTACCCGTGAGAAAATTCACTTCTTGTTCTTCAAATGCTACCGGAATTCCTAACAAGGTAAAGATACTATCTTGCTCCCTATATGGTATGATGTTTTCGGGTGTGTTATCATAGTTTGTCTGTGTCAGAGAACAATCTTTATGCCATAACATTCCTACTCCTGAACAATGCTTATTCTTTCTAAGCTGACTAATCAACTTTAATTTATTTTTTGAATCACGTATCAATTGCATCATCTTCTCTTCTTGCGAATATGGGCTTCCCATGAAATCGAAAAGGTTCATGCTAATCTTATCTGCACCCGCTAGCGTATGTAACTTCATTTGTAATTCGGTAATTTTTAAGCTCTTTGTATATAGGGAGTGTGGCCAATTTTCTACTTCACTTATAATTTCCACATCATTCAATTGTGCCATACTAAGCGCCATCCCATGGTGGATCTGTATTAATTCACCATGTACACAATCCCCATATGCCCCACCTAGAGGTCTTGAAATTGGTTTTTTATCCCCCGCGAACTTCTTTAGTAATTGTGCAATATCTCTTCCTTGTACGGAATGGTTTGGCTCTCCAGAATTCATCAGTCCTATCCGAATCTTGCCATTCACTTCGTGGATACCCTCTTCAATTTTTTCTGCGGCTTGTAGCTGTGCCCGAAAGTTTACCTTTCGCCATGCTTCTCGTATCTTTCGATCTAATTGTGTATTTCCAAGGACATGTTTTTTCAATGTTTCTTTCGTCAAAGCCACTCCACATTCTCTCTCAGTTTCCGCCACATGCAAAGGGCAAAAACAACCTAAATATCCACTATGGTTGATTGAACGAAAATCGTCATCAATCATTATAATCTCAGGATTTGTTTTTGCATATATTCGCACAACTTCTTTTGCGTATGCCTGCCATCCTTGATCCATAATGCAATACGTACTTTCATTAGGCATTAACGTTGAGTCAACAAATTTCGTATACGGCAAAGTCATATCTTCACTTAATCTCGCATCGCAGTGCCCCACAATTGTTGCGATATTAATACTAAATTTTATCCCATGTTGATTCAATTCTATACGCATCTTATTATAAATCTTTGCCATTCTTCTGTGTACTTCCAATGGAAAGCAAGACATCAGTATTTGATGACACTGTTCTTTCACAAATATCTCTTCAATATCTGCATATCTGCATAACATAATGATATCCTGTAATTGGCTTTCCCATCTATCTTCATGAATGACTACTCTTAATATATATTTCATAACAACCAAACCTTTCTACGCTTTATCTCTAATATAATCAACCATTTTTAACTTTTAATTCCACTTGTAGCAATCCCTTGTATGAAATACTTTTGTGCACACAAAAACAATATAATTACTGGAACTAAGACTAGCGTCGCTGCTGCCATCAAGAGTCCATAATCCATAGAGTTATTAATTTGGAACATCTTCATACCAACCGATAGCATTTGCCTCTCTGAGTCTGTGATGAATATATATGGGGATAAATAATCATTCCATGCCCAAATAAATGTAAAAATAATCATAGTTGCTACTGCTGGCCCTGCAAGCGGTAATACAATCTTCGAATACACTCTAAAGTGTCCACACCCATCAATAATCGCTGCCTCTGATAAGGAGTCAGGTATTGATAAGAAAAATTGCCTTAACATAAATACGAAAAACACATCAAATATAGCTGGGAGCACCAAGCTCCACATTGTGTTCGTAAGCCCCAAACCTTGGAGAATAACATATTTCGAAATAACAACTACATCTGGTGGTATCATCATTGATGAAAGCAACACAACAAAAAGAATATTCTTCCCCCTAAAATTCATTTTAGCAAATGCATAAGCCGTAATAGAAACTACAAATAGTTTTAACACGATATTGGTAAGTACCATTACAACTGTATTAATATACCACTGTATAAAATCATATCGTTCCGAGAAAATTTCAATATAATTCGTAATAATAAACGTCTCTGGAATTAACTGAATCGGATATGTGAATATTTGATTTAATGGTTTGAACGAAGAAGATAGCATAAAAACAAATGGGAAAATATTCATCAGTCCGAAGATAACCAATAAAATTGTGAGTGTTATTTTAATTATTTTTTTCTTTCTTTCTCTCATTATAGCCTCCTTAGTACTGATATCTATCTTGTCGTTTCCACTGGTAAATCGTAATAATCATAATAAGTGCTAGCATAATCATTGCCTGTGCACTTGCATATCCCATACGCATTGTGGAAAAGGCTGTATTTACAATATTCAATGGCAATACTGTTGTTGACATCCCTGGACCTCCACCTGTTAATGCTTGAATCATCGTAAAGTTCTTAAACGAACCAATGGTCGATGTAATAATCAACAAGAATGTAGTTGGTGCAATTGATGGGAGTGTAATATATCTGAATATTTGCCAAGAAGACGCTCCGTCAATATTGCCTGCTTCCTTCAACTCTTGAGGAACTCCTTGCAATGCCGCCAAATATGTTACAAACTGTAACCCAACCCCCTGCCATACTGCAATAATTGCAACGGTAATAAGTGCTGAATCTGTACTCATCAACCACATCGGCGGGTCTGTAATCCCAAGAGAACGCAAGAACATGTTAACTGGACCTGAAATAGGATCTAGTAGAATAGACCATACAACTGCCACTGCTACCATATTAGATACATATGGCATAAAAATCATTCCCCTAATCATTTTTCTAGCATAAAGTTTCTGATTTACTAAGATGGCTAATGCCAATCCTATCACTAAAATCAATGGAACATATATCAGTGCAAATTTAATGCTATTCCAAAATGAATTGATAAATTCTTTATCCGAAAAAACTTCTATATAATTTGCCAATCCGACAAAACTCACATTATCAAGTTTGCTAATATATCTAATATCTGTAAGACTCATCACAAATGACAGCACAAGTGGTGCAAAATGAAACACGATATATCCAATTAGGTATGGGGTTATAAACAACCACGCTAGCCTTGCTTCTCTTTTGCTAAAATTAATTTTTCTTTTTTTCACATTGGACCTCCATTATTTAAAAAGCACCAACATCTATTATTCTTATAAATGTTGGTGCCAAATTATTTCTATGCTTTATTAGTTGCTTGTATCCTCAATTGCTTTATCTGCTCGCTCTTTGATATTTGCCATAGTAGTATCTATATCTTGCTCTCCAATTCCATAGAGCCCTCCTTCTTCCATAAAGATTGCATTAATATCTCCGGATGCTGACCCAACCACTTTTTCTGGGAATGGGACAATTTCTGGATTGAACCACGCATTTTTTATGTCTTCCACTGTAATTCCATCATCCACTAACATTGGTGCCAATACATCTTCTATATATGTATCAATTTCCTCATCAGACAAATCAACTCTTGCAGGTACACGACCTTCTCCCATCAAATATTGGTTTTCAGAAAATAGTACTGCACATTCAAACGCTAATTCTTTTTGATTAGACGTAGATGGAATATAGTAACTAGAAGTAACTACACTTGTGGATGGGCTTTCACCTTCTGGATAAGGCATTGGTAACAATCCTGCTTTCCAATCTCTTGGATATTTCTCTGTATCTGTTAACCAACCAATCGTCCAGCCTCCCGCAACACTCATTCCTACATTACCCGTTGTAAAATAGTCAATTGGCATTTGCTTACTCTCTTGTACCAAGTATGATGGATTCACATTTTCCACATTTCCTAATCCATAATAGAATTCCATTGATTCTTTAAATAATGGATCATCATAATTTGAAGTTCCGTCCTCCTTGAAATGCTCTGCACCTTTTTGCATTGCATACATATAATTGTAATGTGCCCAAATCGGATTGAACGCCCCATAGATGCCTTCATCTTCATTTGTTAACTGTGATCCTACTCCAATAAACTCTTCCCACGTCCAATTCTCTGCTGTTGGGTATGGAACACCAGCATCATCAAAAATATCTTTATTATATATAGTAATTGCGGTATCTACAAAGGCCGGCAACCCATATGTCTGTCCATCAAATTTCGCTGGATAGTCACCAAATGTCGCCTCAATATCATATCCTGCTTGTTCAGCCAACTCATCCATTGGTTCTAACACTCCCCCATTATAATATGGAATGATATTTGCATACGGTGTCAGAATCAAATCAAAACTCTCCCCACCCATCAAATCAATCAATCTCTTATCAGCTTCTCCTGCAACTGGATCTGGCAAAGCTACTGTTTCTACCATAATCCCGTTTTCTGCTGCCAAATCTATCAGGTTTTGATACTCTAAGCTCCCTTCTTGTGATGCTTGAATCGCCCATCTCAACGGCTCTGTCTGCTCCGAGGATTCTGTTTGCTCGTCTCCAGTTTCACTCCCCGACGATTCCGTTGTTTCCTCTGTTGTCCCTTCATCACTTGAACCACATCCCACTAATGCAGTACCCATCACTGCTATTGTACATAATAGCGCTACGACTTTTCTTTTCATCATTTTCATATTTCCTTTCTGTGCATTTATTTGTTAAGTAAATTATAATAAAAAAAACACCTATAATCTATTTGAGTATTTTTAGATTTATGGTGTTTTTTTTATTCTTAGTCATTTTAGACATCTATTTAATTCGAGGGAATTCGAATTTCAATACAGGTCCCCTCATTATTCTTGCTTTTTATATTAATCCCATATCTTTCTCCATAATACAATACAATCCTCTGATGAACATTCGTCATTCCAATTCCCATATCTCTATTTTTTGTAATGTTCTCTTTTTCTATTTCATATAATTTATTTCCTTCTCGTAATTCTTCCTGTATCTTCTCTAATGTTTCTTCCGAAATTCCAATCCCATCATCTTCTATATAGAAAATAATATCGTTATCTTGGTTTTCTATATGAATATATATTGTAATAGTATCTTTCGTTTTTAAGCCATGAATAATTGCATTTTCTACAAATGGTTGTAGAATTAACTTTAACGTTCTTTCCTCTAAGATGATTTCATCATCCCAAGACACCTTCAGATTTATTCTATCTTGATACCGCATATTCTGTAGATTCACATACAATTTAACATGCTCAATCTCACTCGAAATCTTAATAATACTTTTACCCTTACTTACAGTAATATTAAAGAGTTGACCTAGGTAATACGCCATATCTGCAACCTTAGATATTCCAGCAGCCCTTGCCTGCCATACAATAGATTCCAGTGTATTATATAGAAAATGTGGATTAATCTGAGAAATCAAAACATCTAACTCTGCTTGTTGTTTCCGTTTCTTAATCTCATATTCTCGATAAATTAGATTATCAATACTTCGAAGTAATGCATTATAGTTCCTTACTAACTCAATTGTGTCTTTTGTTCCGGCCTCTTTTATTTCACCTCGAAAATCATATTTGGAAGCTTGATTAATACTATCCATCAAGTGATAGATAGGTCGAGTAACAATATTGGAAATCCCTATCATAATTAAAATTAATACTACTAAGAGCATACCAATATTAATCCAGTTTTCAACATTTGCCTCTTGAACAATCTCGTAGATTGACTGTAGTTTTACATCCGCTACAATTGTCCAGCCATTTTCCTCTAATTGGAATGTCGAAACATAGTTTGCTTTATCCTCACTAATCCCTTCATCAACAACAATTTTTCTTCCTATTTCTAGTTGTGTTTTGTCTGTATGTGATACCAAGTATCCCTCTTCATCTATAATATAAAATATGTGTTCCGTAATAAACTCATTGTCCTGATACAATTCATGAATCACTTCTTCCTGTAATAACAAAACTTGTTTGCCATAATATCTCTGGTTATTTGCTGAAACAATATTCCTAGTAATAGGAATCACATAATCATTTCTTGGATTGTCCGTATCATACATAAACGTATTTTCTACCAATGGATACCATAAAAAATTAATATACTTTCTCTCTTCTTCATGAATGACATAATCTATAAAATCTATTTCTTCATCTAGCTCTAGTAAAGGTGCTCCTAGATTATAGATTTCATCATTTTCATCTATTAAAATAGATAATAAAGAATCACCCATGCCATAGTAATTGTTCTTTATTAGATATGCATTTAGCAAGTAGATACTAATCAGCTTTTCCTCTTCAACAGATTGTTCCTTAGACTCGTAACTTGCGACATCAAAGCCGTTCAATAATAGTAGAAACTCTTCATCATACAATAAGTTATCTGATGGTGAAATAATTTCTTGATAAATATAACTATCAATACTCTCCCCTATTCGTTTTATTTCATTATCAACCGTCGTGATATAATTCTCTACCATCAAATCACGATAACTAGTTAATAAGCTCCCTGTAATTACGATAGATGGAAATAGAATTCCTATGACTGTAATGGCTATCAAGATCTGTTTTAACTTTATCTTTTTTAACATACAACACCTACCTGCGTAATGAATTCCGATACTCTCCTGGACTTACTCCAACGTTTTTCTTGAACAATTTCGTGAAATATGAACAATCTGCATATCCTATTTCCTCTGCTATCCTATAAGTCTTCTCATTTGTTTCTTCTAATAATTTTTTTGCATATTCTATTCTCTTCTGTGTTATAACATCGTTAATGTTCGATCCAGTCTCTTGCTTGTAAATATTGGATATGTATGCCGCAGATTTTTGAACTTGTTCGCTAATATACGTGAGAGAAAGTTGTGTATCTGTGTAATGTAAATTAATAATTCTATCTATTTCTGAAATCACCTTAGCTCTTCCCCCACCTTTACTTTCCATTGCTAATATTTGAACAATTGAAAATGTGCGAATTAAAAAAGCTCTTTTTATATCAAGGTTTAAGATCGAGGAAATTTTAGTATAAAAATTTTCTGTTTCATCTAAATTCGGATATATCAACTTCAACTGATTGATTACACCATAATATAAATTATTCGTTATACAATCAAGATAATCATAATCAAATAATACCACATCATTAAAATTATGAAACACTCGATTGATTTCTGTTTCCCATTCATTATCCTGCTTATAAAATAGAGAGTGTAAAATCAACTTAATATCAAATTCCACCTTGATTGCTTGTGGATATGACTTTAAATCATCATAGCATATAACACATTCTTTATAGATAAAGCTTATTTGACGCATTGCAATCAATGACTGATTATAATATTCTTTGCATCTATACAAATCTGGGCAGATATGGCTAACGCCTGAAAACAAACTATATTCATCTATGAACATATTGTTTTTTAATCTATTCTTGATATCCTCTAACTGATCAGCTTTACAAATGGTAATCATTTCTCCTTGATTCCCTCTGAATTTTACACACTCTATATTATCCAAAATACTTTCTACCATCTGTTCTATTTCTTCGTAACTAGTATTCTTCAACTTTATACTTTCAGCGTTTTCAAGATTATTAGGAAAATATGTTGTCGTAATAAGATAAACATTGTATCTATACTCTGACATCTGATAACGTTCCAGTACCTCATTGCATTCTTCTTCATTTAATCCCTCTTCTAGTATTTTTACCAGCTCACCTTGTCGAATACTGCGGTTATTGTCCTGTACGTTTTTCTTAAGCGTGATATAATCTATAAATTTTCTTTTTTCTTTCTGCATCTCCTCTCTTAATCTTGAGAAAACATCTTCAAAATTGTCGGGGTGTGTTGGCTTCAATATAAAATCAAACACTTTGTATTTTAATGCTTGTCTATAATATTCCACATCACTATATCCTGACAGAAGTACAATTCGTATTTTAGGATAGTGAATAGATAAGTAGTCAATCAACTCCATTCCATCCATCTGTTCCATTCGAATATCTGTTAACACTACATCCGGCATCTGTGCTTTAATTTTTTCTATTGCATCGAGACCATCTATCGCTTGAGCAATCGGATTAAATCCAATTGCGTTCCAATCTATATTCTCAAACAATCCATTTCGAATGTCACTATCATCGTCAACAATCATTAGACTTATCAATCGACCTTCCATTCTTCCCCCCTTTTATACTACACCACAATTATATCGTGCATAATTAGTTCTTCAAAAGCATCAATTCCTGTTGGTAATGGTTTATATTTGATCTCTGCACTATCTTCCCATCGTCTTCGCTTATAACTTATTGATAGTATAAGCTATGCATAAGCAAGAATCAATACTGATATCAATTGGGGACAGCGGAGATAGTTGGGGACGGGGGAAAATGTCGCATTCGCTCCATTCTTCCTCCGTCCCCTTTGTTTGACAGAAAACTTTATCAAATTTTACTTTAATTCCAATTTTTAACCTTCTCGTAGATTCCATCGGCATCCAATCCATATTTCTTGATCAATTCTACCGCTGGTCCTGACTCTCCGAACATATCATTGATTCCAATTTTCAGAACTTTGGTCGGCGCTTGCTGTGACAATACGTCGCATACTGCACTTCCTAGTCCTCCGATTATCGAATGTTCTTCGATTGTAACCACTTTTCCTGTTTTCTTTGCATACTTGACTACCAACTCTTCATCTAGTGGCTTTATCGTATGGATATTGATTACTGCTGCTTCTACACCTTCTGTTGCCAATCTCTCTGCTACTTCTAATGTAGCTGCTACTGGCAAACCCGTTGCGATTAAGGTAATGTCTTTTCCTTCACGTAATACCACACCTTTTCCTAATTCAAATTTGTAATCTTCTCTTTCATTGATAACAGGTACCGCTAATCTTCCGAATCTCATGTAAACCGGACCCTGATACTCGTATGCTGCTTTGACTGCTGCCTTTGCCTCTACATCGTCGGATGGATTGATAACCACCATTCCTGGAATAGCTCTCATCAACGCGATGTCTTCGTTGCACTGATGTGTCGCTCCATCTTCTCCTACTGAAATTCCTGCATGTGTCGCTCCAATTTTTACATTTAGTTTTGGATATCCTACTGAGTTTCTCACTTGCTCAAATGCACGCCCCGCCGCAAACATTGCGAAAGAGCTCGCAAATGGAACTTTTCCTGTGGCTGCTAACCCTGCTGCCACACCAACCATGTTGCTCTCTGCGATTCCACAATTGATATGTCTCTCAGGGAATGCTTTTTTGAACACCCCTGTTTTTGTTGCTGCCGCTAAATCTGCATCTAGCACAATCACATCTTCATGTTGTTTTCCAAGCTCTACCAATGCATTACCATAGCTCTCTCTTGTTGCTATTTTCTTTACTTCTGACATAATGCATCACCTACCTTTTCTAAATCTGCCATTGCAACTTCGTACTGCTCTGCATTTGGAGCAGCTCCATGCCAAGCCGCATTATTCTCCATAAAGGAAACATTCTTCCCTTTGACTGTTTTTGCAATAATCGCCACAGGCTTTCCTTTTACTTGTCTCGCCTCTTCGAATGCTTGCTTGATTTCATCCATATCATTTCCATTGATACAGATTACATGAAAGTTAAATGCCTCGAACTTCTTATCGATTGGATAAGGTGAGTTCACTTCTTCGATACTACCGTCGATTTGCAAGTTATTATTATCTACAAGCACAACAAGGTTGTCCAGATTTCTGTGTCCAGCAAGCATTGCTGCTTCCCAAACCTGTCCCTCTTGAATCTCACCATCACCGAGTAATGTATACACGCGATAATCCTCATTGCTTAACTTTGCTGAGATAGCCATTCCCACAGCAACCGAAACTCCTTGTCCAAGAGATCCCGAGGACATATCCACTCCTGGAATATGCTTCATGTCTGGATGCCCTTGTAACATAGCACCAACCTTACGAAGTTTAACAAGTTCTTCTACTGGGAAGAACCCTCTCTGTGCCAATACCGAATAATACCCTGGCGCTGTATGTCCCTTAGACAATACAAATCTGTCCCGATCTGCCTTCTTCGGATTCTTTGGATCAATATTCATCTCCTCAAAAAATAAATACGTATAGATGTCTGCCGCTGATAGCGATCCTCCTGGATGTCCTGATTTTGCATGAAAAACTGCTGTCACAATGCCCTTGCGCACTTCGTTTGCAATCTTCATAAGTTCCAATTTTGTCATGATTTCCTCCTATTTGCTATAACTATTCGCCGAATACGGCCTTGTAATCCTCTTGAAATTTCTTAATTCCTGCATCGGTCAATGGATGCTTGGTCATTTGTTCTATTACTGCATATGGAACAGTTGCTATATGAGCACCTGCTAGTGCACAATCCGTTACGTGAATGGGATTACGCACACTCGCTGCGATGATCTCGCATTCCAGTCCTGCCACTTCAAATATTTCAACAATCTCACTAATTAAGTCCATACCTCTTACACTGATGTCATCTAAGCGACCTAAGAACGGAGACACATAAGTTGCACCAGCTCTAGCAGCTAAGAGTGCTTGATTTGCATTGAACACCAAGGTTACGTTGGTTTTGATTCCCTCCTCAGTCAATTGCTTGCAAGCCTTAAGGCCTTCTACTGTCATCGGGATTTTAACTACCATATTGGGGTGAATCTTCGCAATTTCACGACCCTCTTCAATCATCGTCGCTGCATCTACAGTTGTCGCTTTCACCTCTCCACTGATTGGTCCATCTACAATAGATGCAATCTCGGAGATTACTTCCTTGAAGTCTCTTCCTTCCTTTGCTATCAATGATGGATTCGTTGTCACTCCACAGATTACTCCCATTTCGTTTGCTTTCTTAATGTCCTCTACCTTTGCTGTGTCAATAAAAAATTTCATATTAATAACCATCCCTTTCTCGCCTAAATTGTAACTATTCAGTTTGATATTTACTTTTTTATTATATAATCCAATCACGTTTCGGTCAACACGTCTAGATTTTATTAATAAATTATCCTGTTAATAATTTTACTTTTATTAATACTTTGTTTTATGAGTTGTCCGACGAATGCTCCTTTCATGATGATATCTACGGATTGCTACGCATCAATCCTGATACCTACGGATTGCTATGTATCAGTCATGATACCTACGGATTCTTGCGCACAAAGTGCTCTCAGAATCCTGAAAACATTCGGAATCCGCCCTATTCGGGCTACTTCTTCATGTTTTATCGGTCCCAAAGTCATATTTTTGTATGCAAGCATACAACATATGACCTTTTGACCTTGGTATCATTTTATTACTAATAATTTCCCTCAGTTATTAATTTTTAAAAAGTCACCGCATTTTCAAGGGACCTGTTGTTCCTCGTACAATCAACTGTGGCTCATACTCCACATGATAAGTACTAATCGGCTCAAATCCACTTCCACTCGATATGTTTTTCGACTCGATCTTCTTCAGAATAATCTCACATGCATCTCGACCTTTGTGAATCACAAAATGCTCGATTGTTGTCAGTGCTACTTTCTTCATTCTACCATATAAGGTATTATCACACCCCATAACTGAAATATCACTTGGCACCTTGTATTTCGCTTCTGAAAGTGCATCGAGCACGCCAAATGCAATCATATCATTTAGACCGACGATCGCTGTGACATCTGGATTTTCTGCCAATAATTCCTTGGTCAATTTGTATCCGATCTGATATTCTGCATCAATACTGAAAGACTCCAGATCCATTTCTTCATTCGCAGACTTTATGATTACATTTGCATTCAAGTCACTCTCTTCGTATTCCTTTAGAAATCCCTCCACCCTCTTCGATCGTTGTTTCTGGCGAACCGTAAGCGGCGGTGCGATATACGCCACCTTTCTATGCCCTAGTGATATCAAATGTTTTGCCATCAGACGCCCCAACTTGGAATTATCCAGCTCTACCACATCAACATTTAGCTTCTCGTTTTGATTATTAATAATCGCGATCGGAACATCCTTCACCATTTCTTCAATCATGGGCATGAAGCATTTACTTGGATTGCAGGTATAAACCACTCCTTGAGGCTTCAAAGAAGAAATCATCTTCAGATATTTTTCTTCTAACTCTAGGTCTCTATGCGTATTACACACCAAGATTGCATATCCTTTTTCCTTTGCATTTGTTTCTATCCCTTGTAACAACATCACGTAATAGGGATTGGTCAGATTCGGACAAAACACGAATAGCAACTTCCCTTTCTTACTTTCCTTCTTCACTCTGCGCTTAGGCACCTGATATCCTAATCTTTTGGCCTCCGATTCCACTCTCTCAATCACTTCTTTTGAGAATGTTGCATTATATTTCTTATTCAGCACCATAGAAACAGTAGACTGGGACACTCCTGCAGCCTGCGCGACCTGAGAAGATGTCACTTTCTTTCCCGCCATGCCATCATCCCCCTATCAATTATAGGATAACTCTACCCTCTAAGGCTCTCAAAAGAGTTACCTCATCTATATATTCCAAATCACCGCCGACCGGTACTCCACTTGCAATCCTACTCACTTTAATTCCCGTGGGTTTTATGAGCTTGCTAATATACATCGCTGTGGTTTCACCTTCAAGACTTGAATTTGTAGCAATAATCACCTCATCTACATCCGCCTGTAAGCGCTCCATCAATTCCCTAAGCTTGATATCTGTCGGTCCAATTCCCAGCATAGGAGAAATAGCTCCGTGCAACACATGATAGACGCCATCGTACTTGTCTGTTTTTTCATAAGCAGCCAAATCGCGTGTATGTTCCACGACCATAATCAGCTTCTTGTTCCGAGACTCATCACTACAGATGGGGCACAACTCGTTGTCCGTAAGGGTCAAACAATTGGCGCAGTACTTCACATTCTTCTTCGCCTCGACTATGGTGTCTGCCAACCTCATCACCTGTTCTTCTGGTAGGTGAATCAGGTGAAATGCTAACCTTGCTGCCGACTTGGTTCCAATTCCAGGAAGCCTTGAGAGTTCTTCAATCAGCTTACTGATTTGACCGCTATAATATTCCATATATTAATAATCATCCCTTTCTCACAGCTTAGCAACTTTGCCCCTTAGAATGGCATTCCCATTCCACCTGTTAACTTACCCATTGCTGAAGAAGAAGCATCTTCCACTTGACGTAGCGCCTCGTTGGCTGCCGCCATTACTAAATCTTCCAATGTTTCGATATCATCGGGATCAACTACTTCCTCTGATAATTTTACCTTTGTAATCTCTCTCTTACCAGAAACTGTTACCTCTACAACTCCGCCACCAGCAGTCGCTGTAAATTCTTTCGTCTCCATCTCTTTTGCTTGCTCTTCCATTTGTTTTTGCATCTTCTGAGCTTGCTTCATTAGGTTTGCCATGTTGCCAGGCATTCCTCCGCCTGGGAATCCACCTCTTTTTGCCATCTTCTTTTCCTTCTCTTTCTTTTATTTTTATATTTATGCCCTAAAGTCCATTACTCGTAACATTTCTGTTCCGTGTTAATCCTCTATCTCAATTGGCATGTTGATAACCTTGGTAATATCTACGAATACATCTTCCATCGGCCGTCCCGAATCTGCACACCGCAGTTCCATCTGTATCGTTCGATTCACTTTACCCTCTATATACAATCGTAATTCCTCTTTGTTTCTCTCCAAAGCCTCATACATAAATCTATCTTCCACTACAATCAGCAACTGCTGATTCTCACCCATACTAGCAATCGCCTGCTTCAGATACATACGAAGTGGATCTGGTATGGTACGCTTAATCTCCGCAAATTTTGCAGCGACCTCACGAATTTCCTCTGGTAGTGCCTGCTGTAAAACAATCGGGGTTTCCAACTTCTCTTCTTGCTCTACCTCTCGAGAAACTTGCGCTAAATCCGCTGTTTGATTCGGCTTAGCAACAATACCTTCCTCGATTTGCTTTTCAATTTTTCTCACACGCCCCAATACTGCATCTTCCGATGTTTCCATCCTAGGCTCGCACAATTTAATCAATGCAACTTCCAATAAAATTCTTTTTTGCGTCGCATATCTCATCTGATTGGATAACTCAGAGAAAATCCTTATAAACCGAAGGAGTGTATCTGTATCGACCATCTTCGTCTCTTCTTTTAACTGCTGCAGATTCTCACTCGACACATCCAATATGTCCTCCATATTGTCGGAACTCTTGATCAATAAGAGGTTTCTTAAATACCATGCAAAATCCACCACAAACTGGCTCAAGTCACGCCCCTGCATCACAAAGTCATCTAGCATGGCTAGCACTTGTGCCACCTCATAATTCAACAACTTACGTAACAACGCACTAAACATATCTGTATCGATTGCACCTAACACCTCAATCACGTTATCATATGTCAGCTTCTGCCCCAGATAAAAGGCAATACATTGGTCCAACAAGCTCAGCGCATCCCTCATGGAACCATCTGCTACTTTTGCAATATATCTAAGGGCTTTATTCTCCACTTCAATTTTTTCTTCATCCATCAACTCTTGAAGCCTTGCCGCAATCGTATCGATTGTAATCCGCTTAAAACTATAATGTTGACAACGCGATAAGATCGTAATCGGTATCTTGTGGATCTCCGTAGTCGCTAGAATAAAGATTACATATTCGGGCGGTTCTTCCAATGTCTTCAGCAATGCGTTAAATGCACCGATGGATAACATATGTACCTCATCGATAATATACACCTTGTATCTTCCCTCTGTGGGTCTGTATTCTACCTCTTCACGAATGTTCCGAATGTTATCTACACCATTATTCGATGCTGCATCGATTTCAATGACATTCACTGACGCTCCTACTGCAATCGTTTTGCAAGATGTGCACTCTCCACATGGACTTCCCTCAATTGGTTGCTCGCAATTGACTGCCTTTGCAAATATCTTCGCGACCGTAGTCTTACCCGTTCCTCGTGTTCCACAAAACAAATAAGCATGACCAATCCGATTCGCCCGTATCTGGTTCTTCAATGTAGTTACAATTGCCTCTTGTCCTTTGACGCTTTCAAATTCCGCAGGCCTAAACTTTCTATATAATGCGGTATACGACATACTCATTCATCTCCAAAACTAATTCCCACCATTTTCGCCTCACTAATAATCTGGCTATTTGGGTCTACCATCTTGAGTTTATTCGCAACTTCTTCCAATGGCATCGTCACAACCTCTCCATTCTTCAGTGCTACCATATACCCATAATCTTCCTCTAAAATCAACTGAGCTGCATATGCTCCAAACCTAGTCGCTAACACGCGGTCATATGGGCATGGACTTCCACCTCTTTGCATATGCCCTGGAATGGTTACTCTAATCTCTTGACCTGTTTTTTCTTTGATTTGCTCTGCAACTTCATATGCAATGGATGGCATCTTTCTATTGGCAACTTTTTTCTTATATTCTTTTCTCGTCAAGTTTGCATCCTCTTGAGAAATCGCACCCTCCGCAACTGCAAGAATGGTAAATCTCTTCCCTGCCTTTGTTCGGTTCTCAATCGCTTCTGCTACTTTATCGATACTATAAGGAATCTCTGGTAATAAGATAATATCTGCTCCGCCTGCAATTCCTGCATGTAAGGTCACCCATCCAACTTTGTGCCCCATAACTTCTATAATAAAAACCCTACTATGAGAAGCTGCCGTGGTATGGATACAATCAATCGTATTCGTTGCAATATCAACAGCACTTTGGAAACCAAATGTCATGTCCGTCCCCCACAAGTCATTGTCGATAGTCTTTGGCAAGGTAATTACATTCAACCCCTCTTCTCTCAACATATTCGCCGTCTTGTGTGTTCCGTTTCCACCTAGTACAATTAGACAATCTAATTCTAATTTACGATAAGTAGATTTCATCGCCTCCACCTTATCAATTCCATCTTCACCTATCACACGCATCATCTTAAACGGCTGTCTAGACGTTCCTAAGATGGTTCCACCTTCCGTTAATATTCCTGAAAAATCTCTAGGTGTGAGCATCTCGTATTTTCCATGAATCAAACCTTTATATCCCTGACTAAAGCCATATAATTCTACATCATCTCTCTTTGTACAGATTCCTTTCACAACTCCACGCATCGCTGCATTCAGTGCTTGGCAGTCTCCACCACTTGTTAGCATTCCAATTCTTAACATATGCTTGGCTCCTTTCGTACAACTTCTTAATTTCTAACCTTACTTATTATAGCACGAATGACTATCACGGACAAGAAAAAAGAGGTTTTGCACTTCAATGCAAACCTCTTCTTCATCTTAAGCGGGTGATGGGAATCGAACCCACGTATCTAGCTTGGAAGGCTAGTGTTCTACCATTGAACTACACCCGCATGTGCCCAGAGCCGGAATCGAACCAGCGACACGAGGATTTTCAGTCCTCTGCTCTACCGACTGAGCTATCTGGGCTTGTACAAATCATTTATAAAATTTGTAACTCCATGATATTATCATTTTTTCGAGTTCATGTCAAGATATTTTTTAAAATTATTTACAAAT
>CAYIZP010000018.1:0-53150 GCA_964367905.1 uncultured Lachnospiraceae bacterium | reverse complement strand
CTCTGTGCTCTGTGCTCTGTGCTCTGTGCTCTGTGCTCTGTGCTCTGTGCTCTGTGCTCTGTTAAGTATATGGGTAAAAGTCATTTAACTCAAGTCCTTTCTTACGTCTTTATCGTCTTTTTCAAGAAATAGATACACACAAAAATTATACTTGAACATTGCTTAAATTTCAAGAGATATAGAAAACAATTCAATTTCTCTCTACGCTAAAATTAATGCGAGGACTCAAATTTCGTACCAAATAATTTTGATATATTCATTCCTGCATCCCTTAACTCTACTTATTACCCAACCAAAATGATTATAATATGTTAAAAATAATATATTACTTCTTGAAACTATATAGCATTAATGGTATAACCATAGTATAATATTCGGAACGTGAAAGGGATGCTATAAGATTTTTAAACCCCCAGAAGCTAACAGATCAATATGCTTTCTTAACAGTTAGGGATTTAAAACAGTTAAATTTTGAGGGGAGTGAGTGTGTATGACAAATACAATTGAACGGTTAATCACATTTATTGATAAAGAGGTAGCAAAACTAATTATTGAAAAATATGCATACGACGAAATGGAAGCCATCTCCCTATTTCTTAAATCGGAGACTTATAAGATGTTAGTTGATGTCGAACTTGAGTTATATAAATGTAGTCCTCATATACTCTTTGATATGTGGGAATGCGAGAAAATTTCTAAGAACCCTAGAAATTCTCAATATATAAGGGGGAATTAATCATGAGCAAAGAATCAGAATTTTTTATCTATCTAATAGAGAAATATGCTAACCACAAGAACACAACAGCTAATTCCGTCCTAGAACTATGGGATAAACTTGATATCACTGATTTTATCTATAGCATGTACGAAATGTACCATATGGAGCGTATAGAAAATGCATATGATGATATCGATAGACTGATTGCAGAGCAACAATTATAATTTTCTTGTATAATTACATTAAGTGAACTTAAGGGGAGATTGAAAAGATGTATGATTTAAAGGATAAAATCTGTGTAGTAGCAGGGGCTTCGTCTGGAATCGGGCGTGAAATCTGCCTACAATTAAGCAACTGTGGCGCCACTGTCATCTGCGCTGCACGAAGAAAAGAAAACTTAGAAGAGACTGTAAGTCAAATCATGACAACTGGCGGAAATGCAGAAGCGATTCCATGTGATTTTAAGGATCCAGAATCTGTTGAAAAACTCGCAAAATATGTAAAAGACAACTATGATCGCATTGATGTTTGGGTAAATGGGGTAGGCGTGAACAATGCCATGGGAATTACATGGGACTTGAGCTTTGATGAATGGTTTGATGATGTAGACGGGAATCTGAGAACCTGCTATATCGGAACAAAATGTGCGATTAATATGATGAAATCGCAAGGATTCGGAAGAATCATCAATATGTCTGGTGGCGGTGTGGTTCGCCCTGAAACGTATAACAGTGCATATGCCTGTGCTAAAACAGCATTGGTTCGATTTACTGAATGTATCTCCCTCGAATTACAGAAGGAGGACATTCCGATTAAAATCTTCGCATTTGGTCCTGGATTAGTAAGAACCGAACGTACCGTTGACCTCGTGAACTTGGAAGCTACCAAGAAATTCATGCCTGGAATTATTGATAAGATTAAGAATGATGAAGCAACCCCTATCCACCTTCCTGCGCAATTCGTTGCATATATTGCAACAGGAGCTGTCGATAAATTAGATGGTTGTCTATTAGATACTGATATGGACAAGGATTTCCTTGAGAAACACGCGGATGAAATCGCTGATAAAGGGTTGTATAAAATATGTGTACGTAGTTAGTGTTCTTGAAATCAAATAACTTTAAGGAGCATAATGCATTGCATATAAAATCAACCACCAAACAAACATCTTTTATTTTTTTCTTTATCATAGCCGCCATCCAGAGTATGGCGGCAAATTTTGCACACCCTGTCACCCCCACCCTAATACAAACTTTAGAATTAGAGAGTTATAGTTTCGGTCTATTCTTTGCTGGAATGTCCTTTAGCAACTTTTTATTCTCTCCTATGTGGGCGAAACAGGTGAAGCGTATGGGCAGTCGCAAGGTGCTTGGTATTTGTTGCCTCGGTTATGCGCTTGGACAAGTTATGTTTATCTCCTTTACCACGATCCCAACCATATTAGTGGCTCGATTGTTTTCTGGCTTCTTCGTCGGCGGTATCATGGTGAGTTACTTGACTTATATTATCGCAAAGGCACCAGAAGAAAAAAGAGGTAGCTATCTCGCTACCTCTGCTTCTATTACCGTTGTTTCCAATGCCTTTGGCTACTTCATCGGTGGTTTTGTGGGTGTAAATTCTTTCTATCATTCTTTTATCCTGCAGATTATCACACTAGCAACCTGTGGTGTCCTATTCTACCTGTTTCTGGAAGAGGATAAAGAAGAAGGCATTGCCTTCAACTTCATAAAGGATGCGAATCCCTTTACCGCATTCTTAGATTCAAAGAAATTCATGACACATGCGTTTGCCCTTGTATTTATCTGTGTTTTTGTCTCTAGTGTTGCAACCACTTGTTTTGAACAATCTTATAATTACTATTTAAATGATGTCTTTGAGCTAAGCTCTGCCTACAATGGAACCATCAAGGCTATTGTTGGAATCATCTCATTAGTCGCCAATATGACCATCTGCATCTGGCTCCTTAAGAAAACTGATTTTCGAAGAAATGTTGCCTTTGTACTCTTGGGCTGTTCCGTCAGCATTCTGTCTCTAGGCCTCATTGAAATCTTCTGGATTTACACACTAGTTGTATTAATCTTCTTTGCTTTTAATGCCATATACCAACCCATCTTACAGAATATCTGTGCAGCAGATGCTACTTCCACCGATAGCAAGATGGTCATGGGATTCTATAACTCCATGCGCTCACTTGGCATGATTGTTGGAGCTCTCTATGCAGGATTCATTTATGATATCGGCAATTCACTTCCTTTTATATCGGCTGGAATCTTTTTCTTAATTGCGATTGCTGTCATCATTGGTTATCGTCGTCGCATTCTTAACAAGTAATGATATAATTAAAATAAAATTTCCATTCGATTCACACCTGCTCTCACTCCCTCAAAAGGTCCCGCTACGGGTCTGCTCTGACGTTTGTTCCCGTAGAAATCATAATCAATGGAGATTGGTTTTCCTTCGTAACTCTCGAATTTGGCATCTACGATCCTCACTTTGCTCAAGGTTTCTGTGGTTTGAATCCTACACTCCACATCAAGCATCCCTTCTTCTAGGTCTAAATCAATATAGATTTTACCCTCTTCAAACACAAGTTTTGCTCTCTGTTTCATATCCTGGTTCGTATAAGAATGTTGCTCTAATGCACATCCACGCGCTGCGCCATAATAAGCATTTCCATCGATATAGGCAGGTTGCTCTACCTTGACATATTTCTCTATGTCTTCATTGCCCAATGCCTTTACTTTCTCCACATATTCTTGTAGTGATGTAGGGCATTCCTCATACTTCTGTGTGCCAAAACCTTTATTATTCTGCTTCGACTCTTCTTCACAGATAAATAGATTGTTATACCATCTATCATCCGCTCCGTAAACCAAGGAGCATCCTGCCACCATGGTATCATGAGGAAAATGATAGGGAGTTGACCGATCTAAGACTTTTCCCCAATTGACACTTCCTAGAATCAGATTGTGGACGAAGGCTCCACCTTGCGCCAACAAATTAATACAGTTTTTAGAAGCAAATATATTGTTGTCCATTAAGAATGGTCCATGCGAGACTTCCACCACACAATCTCTTGGATTGTCATGGAGAAGATTGCAGCTTACTCTTGTTCCTTGCGTCTGCCAATCTAACCACACTCCCAAGTAGCAATGGTGTATATGGTTATTTCGAATCATAACATCAATTGGTGCATGGAATTTGATTCCTGCAATCTCCCAGCCAAAGAACTCATACTTTACCCCAATATGATAGATTTCATTTCCATAGATTTCACTGAAGATACAACCCAAATGACCCACAATTCCATTTTGTCCACAATCATATATTTGATTATTTCTCACTATATGAGATCCTATTGTTTCCTTCTTCCAGCCACTCTTTAGGGCACGAAATACAGATTCAATCTGACCCTGAAACCCTGGTTTCACATGATGTAGTGCATGTTCATTGTGTCCGGTACTCATTTCCTTCCCCAGACTAATCCCACTGCACTTGGAGTTATGTATGATGTTGTGCTCGATGATCCAGCCCTTACTCCAATTTGGGCCAATCAATCCCGGTTGGTCTGCTGTCGGAGGGGTGAATGGCGTCGCTGCATGTGCCATCTCAAATCCACTGACTGTAATGTAGTCTCGTCCTACTTCCTCTGGATAAAAACAGCATTTCCGTACATTAATCTCTACCAACTCTTCATTTGGATTCGCCCCATGAAAATTCGCATAGATTACCGTACATTCTTCGTCAACCTCTGCATACCACTTGTACCTACTATCTTCTGGGTACAGTCGTTTCTCATGATACCCCTTGCCATCTAGATTAACGAATTCTACAATTTCTGCCTTTTTCACCTCTTCGATGGAAGCTGCCTCATAGAAGGACCTTCCATTCAGATATACATCCCCAGTATGCACTGGATACTGCTCTGGCATCAGAAACCAATCCCCCCACAATGCCTCGCGATATGGGTTATACTCTCCGAAAAAATCATTCGAGATCTTTACGCACCATACATTGTCCTCATATACTTGCCAATCTGCAATATGCTCAGACCCCTTAATCACTACATGTTCGCCAGCGGCTGCCATATAGATAATTCTAGAATCCTCTCCCAGTCCACCATTCTTCGGCTTGACCCACTCACGATAAACACCCTCATGCACAACCACGCAATCTCCATGCATGGCAATACTAGCTGCTCGATTAATCGTGAGAAACGGCGCCTCCTCTGTACCTGCATTCCCGTCATGCCCCGTTTTCTTTATATGATATATCTTCAATATCCCCTCCTCCTTTCATACGTTGAATCGTTAAAACGGGGACGGGGGTAAATGTCATTTACCCCCGTCCCCAATGAATTATTCTACACCATACTCAGCTGCTAAATCTAATGATCCTTTTGCTTCACATTCTGCTACGAATGCATCCCAGTTGTCTAATGACTCTGTTCCAAAAATGAATTTCTCCATCATTGAGTTTACATAGTCAAGTAGTGTTGAACTGTAGATTTGTACTTCTTCTAATTGCTCTGGTGTAAGCGGTGTTTGTGGATTTGTATTCGGTACCGCACCGTCTGCTGCGATTTTATCGAATAATGCAATCTCTTCCGCATCTAATACACCATATAATGAGTCTGTGCTTTCTCTTAATACAAGGTTGTTATTTCCAAGTCCATATGCTGCATAGTAATCTGTAGCTGGATCTGCCCATGTCTTAATACCATTCTCATTTAACTCAAATGTTTCGCCTTCTTTACCAAATGTCAATAAAGTTTCAGCTTCATCAGAATAACACCAGTCGATGTATGCAAGTACTTCGTTTAAGTGCTCTTCATCGTCTGCAAGTGTTGCTGGGAATAACCATCCTTGGTCATTGAATGCTTTCCAAGCAATTGCATAGTTTCCATCTTGTCCCTCTGGTGGATAGATAGGAGATACATTATAGTCCTCATCCACTTCTACACCTTGCTTGTTGTATCTGTCGATGTTTCCTGTCCAGTCATACATCATGAATGTCTCGCCTTGAACGATTCTTTGCTCATATACATTAGAATCTAATGTTGAGAATTCTTGGTCTAGTACTCCATCAGTAACTAATTTATTTACATAGGTAAGCATGTCTTTCCACTTATCTGTTGTTGGAGCATACTCCCATGCTTTTGCATCATGGTCATAGTACATACCATCGCCGATTGTCCATCCAGCGATTGTTCCAAATCCTGATGCAAAACCTGTCAAGATGTTTGCCGCACCGAATCTATTTGTGATTGGTGTTGAATCTGGATAGATTTCTTTTAACTTCACGCCCGCTTCATAGATTTCATCCAATGTAGTTGGAATTGGAATATCGTTCTCCTCAAATACATCTGTACGGATTAGCCATTGTTGATCTTGTAATACTTGATCACGTGCTTTTGCTGGTAATGTATAGTAGTTTCCATCAGAGTATCTTGTATTATCAAGTCTTTCTCTGTGTCCATTTTCTTCGATAAATGCTTGGAAGTTTGGCATTTGATCTTCATATTGACTGATTGGTAATAGTAATCCGCTTGAAACTTCTGAAGATGTCGCAAACGATCTTGCAATGATATCAGGAATATCACCACTTGTAAGGATGATTTGCTTCTTAGCTTCCCAGTCTGACTCTGGTACCGCTAGTACATCTAGTGTTACCCCAGCTTCTTCTTTGATCCACTCTAATACTGGCCAATCCTCTTTGTAAGGATAAGATGCATTGTCCGAATATAACATACTGATTGTTACATCTCCTGCTGCCTCTCCCTCTTCTTCTGCTGCTTCCTCTGTTGCTCCTCCTTCGCTAGATGCACTCTCTGGCTTGTCGCCGCTTGCACATCCAACCGATAGACCTGTTACCATTGCAGTCATAAGTAGAACTGCCACTAACTTCTTTTTCATGTTGTTTCCTCCTTCTACATGTTTAGTTTTCTTACTTGTTATTAAAATTCGTGGGTGAAAAGCTTTTTAGCCTTTTACCGCTCCGATCATAACCCCTTTTACAAAATACTTCTGTACAAATGGATATACACAAAGTATCGGTACTGTTACTATAATCATCGATGCCGCTTGTAAGCTCTGAGGTATGGTCTTCATATTCGATCCGATATCCCCTGTCTCGGCTGCTGTCACCGCTCCCATCAATAGATTTCGAAGTAACAATGTTACTGGTGCTGCATCTGGTTCATTTAAGTAAATCAATGCTGAGAACCAATCATTCCAGTAGATAACTGCGATAAATAATACCATGGTCGCAATAATTGGTTTCGATAACGGAAGTG
This sequence comes from uncultured Lachnospiraceae bacterium, assembly GCA_964367905.1. Lineage (GTDB taxonomy): Bacteria > Bacillota > Clostridia > Lachnospirales > Lachnospiraceae > CAUPWF01. The sequence continues at coordinate 46,137 of CAYIZP010000018.1, read as the reverse complement.
CAATCTTAAGGAAAAATCCAAATTGTCCCATTCCGTCAATCTTACTCGCCTCTTCCAATTCGGTTGGAAGACCTTGGAAATACGTTCTCATAATCAAGATATGATATGGTGCAATCGCCAGCGGCACGGTAACCGCCCAGATGGTATCGGTCCAACCCAATCCTTTTACCAAGGCGAAGTTTGGAATCAAACCACCTGCAAAGAACAAGGTAAACACGATTAATTTCATGATGACACCTGCTCCAATTACTGCCTTTTTCGACAGCGCATAGGCACACATCGTAGTTAAAACTAGACCAATTGAAGTACCAACAACCGTGTATAATACAGTATTTCCATATTGTAGCCAGAACTGTGAGTCTGACATAATCTGGCTATAGGTATCTAATGTGAAATCAATAGGATATATGGTTACATTGCTCTGCAAAATCCCTGATGGACTGCTGAGTGATAAAGCAATTTGATTTAACATCGGATAAATAATCGCAACTAAAATCAGTACCATAATCGCAATATTAACGACCTCAAATACTTTTCTTGAACGACTTTTTCGCATTTTTATTTGCATACTATCTTCCCCCCTTCTACCATAGTCCACAATCCCAATATTTATTAACCAACTTATTCGCAATCCATAATAAGCTTAGACTAATAACTGCTTGGAATAGCCCAACCGCTGTTGCATAACTATAGTTTCTGTTCAAAAGACCCATACGGTATACGTAAGTCTGAATCACATCTGCCACCTCGGCAATATTTGGTTGATATAACAATAAGTTCTTCTCAAATCCTAGGTTAATTACAGTACCAACCGACATAATCAAGTTGATTGCAATCGTAGGCAACATTGCTGGCAAGGTAATATGTAGCGTTTGCTTCCAACGGTTTGCACCGTCTACCATTGCAGCTTCATATTGTTCGTGGTCTACCGAAGATAATACCGCCATATAGATAATGGAATTCCATCCGAGTAATTGCCATATCTCTGTGGAGATATAAATCGGTCTAAACCAATTCACATCATTCATAAAGAAGATCTCCTGCCCACCAAGGCTAGTAATTACTTCATTAATAATCCCTGTAGATGGTGATAACAATGTGTTGAAAATTGTAATAACAACTACTACTGAGAAGAATCTAGGAATAATGGTAACCGATTGCACCAGTTTCTTAAAATGTTTTCCTCCCAGTTCATTCATCAACAATGCGAAGATAATCGGTGCTGGAAACATAATAATCAATACAAATATACTCAGGATAATCGTATTCGTAAATACGGTCCAAAACGTCCCATCTGACAAGAACATCTCAAAATACCTAAATGTAAACTCACCCTCTCCGATTATCGAACCACCTGGATTGTACTTACGGAATGCAATTAGGTTACCAAACATCGGTATGTACTTAAACACGATAAAATATAGACAAGGCAATATTAAAAACAAGTATAGTACATAGTTCTTCTTCAAGTTTGTAGCCAAACTTTCTTTTTGAAATTTTGACTGTGCTTTTTCTTTCTTCACAAAAAATCCTCCTTTTCCTTTTTCATCTATGTTTATGGCTGTCGATAAGCCACATCCATCTTCGTCGCAAGCTCTTCTGGCGTTATCTTGCCTACCATCAAATCTTGTAACCCTACTTGATAGACACTCTTCACTTCAGAAGGAAGTGTGCTATCCCAATTCATACAATATGTAATGTCTGCCTCTTCTAGTTCGATGAGTTTTTGTGTTACACTGTTGATGTTCTTCTCTTTGTAATCCACATCCCATGGCACCAATACTCCATGATCCTCTGTCATTACTCTTCCAAAATCCTGACTACATACATAATTTGCTATAAAATCTAATACATAAGGTAATTTTTCTTCTTCAATATTTGCTCCAACTCCAAGTCCCCATGCACTGCTTTGAACCATAGAATTCGAAAACTCACTCTCGGCACTTACACTCGGCCATAGAGCCACCTTTGTCTCCCCTGCAACCTCTGGTGCTAAATCCTCTATGCTTTGACATTCCCAGTTTCCAGCAGAAATCATCGCCACCTCACGGTCTTGATACCATTTTCCTCGTTGTTCATTGTCATAGCTCACCATATTGTTATTGAACAAGCCTTGCTCTGCCAATTTTTGAAATTCGCTCAACGCTTCAATAAACTCTTCGTCTTTGAAACTCGCCATTCCATCTCGATTCAATATGCTTTCATACCATTCATTTCCTACAAAGTTGTTAACAAATGCACTGAATGTGAGAGAATCCGCTGGCCATAACAACTTGTTTCCCATACCCATTGGTATATATCCAATGCCCCGAAGTTTCTCAATGGCAACCGACATTTCCTCTAATGTGGTTGGAAACGCTTCGATTCCTGCCTCTTCAAATATTCCCTCATTGTAGAGAATAAATCCATAAGCTGCCGATTCCCAAGGCACTGCATAGATGGCATCTTCATAGGTCAATTCCTGAAAGTACATCTCCTCAATCTTCTTATCGATTCCGTATTCGCCAATACAATCTGTCAAATCCAAAATCGTACCATTCTCTGAGAAGACCTCTACCATCGTTCCGCTAATCACGGTGATGTCTCGTACTTCATCCTCTTTGTCCCAATCATACGCCCGCTTATCATAGGCATCTGGCGGATAATATTCTTCGATGATATCTACATTCGAATTATCCGCTTCAAACTGATCGATGGCTTGCTGTATTGCATCGTGAAATGCACCTTCTTCATCTTGAAAATGTGCAAACGTTATCTCGATAGGATCTGATGCTTCATCTTTTGCCGAATGCGAAACCTCACTGCATCCACCAAGCACCATACTGGCACCTATCAATAGGGAGCACCATATACTGCTCATCTTCTTGTTTTTGTTCTTCTTCATTGTCATTCTCCTCAATTACTGGCAAACAAGAATTTCACTGCTTCCTTGTCTGCTATTCTACTAAAGTTCACACATTTTACACATGGAATATTCCACATAAAAATATGGAAAATACATAAGAGTACATTTTCTATTGCACAAAAAATCCCCAAATTACTCGGGGACTTCTCTTCCTTCTATATACTCATCGATCTCTTGTTGAAACATGTTTAGGATATCCGCTGCACTTTGATTTAGACGAGGTGCTTCCATATAATAAAACCACAATTTCGTCGTCTGTAGATCATATAGTGGCAGCATATAATTATTCACGCTATCCAGTCTCTGGCTCTGTCTCAGATAACCATAATAATAGTTCAACAATTCCGCATCCAAGGATATACTCTCTACATCATAGAATGCTGGCATTCCCGCCTGATCCATAAACCATAGTTCCAAATATTCTGGTGTAGACCAAAGTTCCAGCACCTGCTTGGCCACCTCTTTGTTCTCACCATCTTTGAACACCACGCATCCCATAGCTGTCGTCGGGATTGCCATCCGTCTCAGCTCATTGTATTCAAATGGAATCGGAAACATATCAATCTTCATATCCTGATTCGCAAGCTCCAAATCCGAAACTAGATTAAAATCTCCTGCAATCATAGCTCCCTTGGACTCACTAAAATACTCAATCATGGTCTCATAGTCAATACTGAGATAGTCCTCGTTAACATAACCTAGTTCAAACATCTGCAGATATTCATCGATTACAATTTCATACTCTGGATAATCTTCTAATTTCTTCTCTCCACTTACGATGCTTTCTGCCATCTCTTCATTGACATCGATACTCTCAAAAGCTAGCGAAAGCCCATATTCCATCCACTTCTGCGGAATTTCTTTGTCTCCACATAGGAGAATCGGTGTAACTCCCTCTTCCAATAACCGATCACACAATAAGTGAAACTCTTCTTCCGTCGTGGGTTTCTTCAGCCCCAACTCCTCAAATAGGGTTTCATTATAGATGACTCCCCCAAGACCAGACCCTTCTTGTAGTGGAAACGCATAAGTCTTCCCATTCTCATAGGTAACATTATTGGGATTCTTCAACTCGCGCACCCAAGGCTCTTCCGATAGATTCTCTAGATATACTGGGGGATTAAGAAGACCATAGACGGCAGGAATATTGTAGTCCAAAATATCTGGAACCGCTCCTGCATTCACCTTCATTCGAATGATACTATCCGCCTGCTCGTCTGGAATCACCTCTACCTCTACGCGAATTTCCTCTTCTACATAGAGTTTCTTAATCATTCTCTCTAGCCCGAGATAATAGTGGGACTCTTGCACCACCATCGTAACGATTTCCTCATCCACTTCGTCTACTACTTCCCCACCTTCTGCCGAACCATAATACATCTCCCAGATTACATATCCAGTCAATAAGAGCGCCCCTACAAGTAGCAATACAATTCCTATTTTCCGTGCAATTGAATTATTACGCATTTATCTTGCTCCTCTTTCGATACTGAGACGGTGACATTCCCATATGTTTGCGAAATACCTTCGAAAAATACAGCGAATCATTGAACCCAACCATATCCGCAATCTCTTTTAGCGTAATCTCCCAGTTCTCATCTAACAATTCCTTACTCTTCTTCAGGCGAATCTCCTGCAAATACTCCATTGGAGATACCTCATACTGCTTTCTAAAGATTTCTCTCAAGTGGGCTGGTACATAGCCAAAACTTTCTGACAGCGTATTGTTATTAATCGCAAACCGATAATTGTCATCCATATATTCCCTCATCTGCAGTGCCAACTTTGACTTGTTATTGGTATTGATATCTTCTTTGTAGAAGTCACTAACAACTAATTTCTCCAATTTCTCATAGAGGTCAGATTTACTATAAGAATTCTCTAAGATACGAACCAATTCTTCTTCTAATTCTGCGTAAGAATAATTCCCCTTAAACAACTCCGAATACTTCCAGAAACCTGATTTCAAAAGTTCAATAATTACACTTCTATTTTCTATTCTTTCCAATGCATTTTGTATGGTAGGCATAATCTGCTCTGCATAATTGACATCGGCAATGATCTTATTGCTCTGATTTACCTGCTCTCGATTCTTTCGTTTCTCTTCTTCCATATTGGATTGACAGAGTTGACCCGTTCCCAACAACATAACCTCTTTTGCTAGAAGATGTAATTCCTGATTGCCCTGATAGATAGAATCATGGTTATGCTCCTTCTCACTCAATACAATGGTAATCGGCTTTCTCAACTCCTCCTGCATCGATATTTCGTCTTGAAGCGACTTCATCAGCTGTTCTGTTCGGTTTCCTAGCTTTCGAAACACCACTAGCTTCTCATTCTTGTATTGTCCTGGGATACTCCAATAGTGTTCATTGGATAATTTTCGCTCTAGATATTTCTCTAAAAATTCATCCCAGTACTCTACCTCTAATTGCAAGTTTCCTTCTTCATAATTACTCATAAAAGCACCGAAAACAAATAGAACCAATTCATAATTTAGTTCATTCTCCACACCTGCTATGTCAACATACTGTTCCTTTTGTTCCAATGTATGAGAGTTTCTCTTCCAGATTGTTTTCTCCACTTCCTTCAATGTTTCCTCGAGAACATCTTTTTTCAGTGGCTTTAGAATATAATCCACTGCCCCATAGCGTAGAGCCTCCCTCACATAGGAAAAATCTTGGTATCCACTCAGCACTACCGATGGAATATTTATCTTCTTCTCACTCATAGCCTGTAAAACTTTTACCCCATTCATAATCGGCATGTGAATATCTAGCATAATAAATTCAACCTTATTATTCTCAATAATTTCTAATGCTTCTTTTCCATTTGTTGCACGATATAGCACCTTAAACTCTGGATTAATTCTCTCGATCAAGGTACAGGTACTCCTTAAAATCGGTAACTCATCCTCTACCACTAACACACGAATCATGATAAGCTTCCTCCTATTCTAATTAGGGTGTATTCACCTTCCCTACTTTCTATCTCAAATATCATGGCATCTTCATATTCCAAATACAACCTCGTCATAACATTCTTCATTGTCAATCCACCGATTCTCCATTCATTATCCTCTAATAGGGTTGAACGATCAGATGTGATCAAATTACTCTTGAATGCAGAGACTTGCTCTATTTCTTCTACTGCCATTCCACATCCATTATCCTTGATTTCAATGGTCCAACCATCTTTATGCTGTGCACAACGAATACTAATTCCCCAAGGAAATGGTTTATTCTTCAATCCGTGATTCAAGCTGTTTTCCACGAGTGGTTGTAACATAAAGCATGGCATCTGTACCTGTTTCAATTCTTCAGGCATCACAACTGAATATTGTACATGGTCCTCGTATCTTAGTTTTACCAATGACATATAATTCTCTATGTGTTCAATTTCCTCTCGCATCGCAATCTTATTATTCATCATCTTCGTATTGTATCGAATGAGATCTGATAATGAACCACAAATATTCATGATTGTATCATAATCTTCCTCAATTGCATAGGACTGAATAATTGCAATGGTGTTATGAATAAAATGGGGATTCATTTGCGCCTGTAATGCATAGAGCTGTGTTTTAATCTGACTCGTCCTGCTGCTAATCTCCTTTTGCATACTCTTCTCAAGTCGACTCACCATATCGTCAAATGCTGTGGATAGTACCTCGATTTCATAAATATCCGATTGCACCAGCTCCCTCTGATCCTCCTGCTCCTCTTCTCCATATTGCACATTTTGACAGAGATTCATCAATGGTTGGGTCAAACTATCTACCACCTTCTTCTGTATCCATGCCATACTAAGAATCAACCAAAAACTTAATACCAATCCCAAGAGTATGATATTCATAATAAACCTTGTCTGTTCCGTGGAATCCTGCAGCGCAACCACCCCAATTCCTAGATTCTCAAGCTCCCCCTGCTTCTGATAAGCTGCCTCAAGTTCTAGATCCTGGATCAAGTCCTGGTACTTCCATTTTGTATTTTCCACATAATCCTTTAAATTCGTACCGATCACATTTTCTTCGGTACTCTCATAGAGGACTATAATAGAATTTTCATCGGACACATCAATTTTTTCTTCTAGAGAACTTCCCTCTAGATAAACTTCAACATACCCAATCCCAATATTATCTACCAAAAAGGTGTCATTGATTTCTCGCACAACTGATACGCTTCTTCTCTCCCCATCTTCTTGTAGCTCATTGATAAATATTCGGTTCGTCCTCGGTTTGCGAAACTGAACATCTAATTCTTCCATAAAGGCTTCATCGCGTTCCAATAACGCTTGTTCCTCTGTAGCACCAGCGAAAATAAAATCGCCTTGCTTGTTATATATACTAACTCCCGACACATCTTCCAAATCCAAGATGTATGACCATAACAATTCATACACCGTTGCCGCCTCAATCAGATGTGTCTGAAAATAATTTTCCTCTTTAGATTCTGGTATTTCCTTCATAACAGAGACCAGGTTTGGATTTGTACTTAACTGCAGAGCAATCTCATCTAGGTCAGAAATTGCCTCCTCCAAATTCTCCTCACTTGTTCGAATCGCCTCATCCAAACTTCGTGAAACCTCTGTATTTTGATTGTCAATATAATACCAGATAAACACGGCGAAAAAGCCCCCAACAAGGAGGGCGACCATAATTAAATTATAGAAATACAGTTTTAATCCAAATCGTTTCTTCTTCATGTGTATCCCTTCTAGTTAGGGACGGGGGAGATATGAAGCAAAGCTTCACCCTACCCCCGCCCCTCTGTTCGGTATTATTCTGATTTTCCCCACTGGAATGTATTAGCTTCATACATTGCTCTACGCTTGAAGATATCTCTTTGAGTTGTGTTCATATCAAAACGAATGATATATCCCCAGTCACCATCTACATTATGGCTCAATCCCCACTTCATTCCATCTAATGGATCTGAGATTGGATCATCTGAACGGAATGGGCCTGATGCTTCTGGTCCAGCCTTGATTACAGACTTAATCTCAAAGTTAATTCCATCTTCTGCATATTGAAGCGTGTTCTTCTCTACTCCATCTGTTCTTAGGAATGCAGCCATTCCTCCATCGTATTGCCATAGGCATGTCTCATGTCCACTGTTTGTGATTGGGTTGTACTCACTTCTCACATATGGTCCCATGATGTCATCTGCAATTGCAACACCCCATTTTGTCTCACGACCACCCATGTATACTTCTTCTCCCATAGGCTCGCCTTTATAATATAAGTAAAACTTGTCCTTGTAGTGGAACAATAATGGATCATGTACTTTGTGACTATCGAATCCACCCTTTTTCTTAACAGCAAAACGATTGTCTTCTTCTCCTAACCACTCTCCATCTCCTGTCGGGCAAAGGATTGGTGCTGGCGATTTCTCAAATGGTCCGCATGGAGAACTTGATTTTGCGATCGCAATGTTCTCAAACACTCTATTTACATATGGATCTTCTACTGTTTGATATACAATATAGATATCTCCATTGTACTTCATTACTTCAGGAGTGAATACACTTCTTGCATCATAGCTTCCTGGCTCGCCCCTCTTCACTGCAACGCCTTGTTCTTCCCACTTGTATCCATCCTTCGATGTTGCATACCAGATTTCAGTATAATCCCAAGGGAATACCTTCGCACTCAAATCTCCTGAATGAAATCCAACATGTGGTCCATATGATTTTGAGTAATATACATAATATGTACCATCCACTAAGATAACACTACTCGGGTCTCTTCTGTGAACTCCCTCTTCTCTCTCCAATCCTTCAATCTCTGATTCTGTAAAGTCGCAGAACCAATCTGAACTTTGAAAATAATCGCGCTCAATCGCTCTCTTAGTCGCTGCACTCATTTTTACATTATCCATTGTTTATCTCCTCTTTTTTATATTTTGGTATATAATTACACACCATTTTAATGTAATTATTGTATACTATTCTATCTATAAATGCAAGATACCTATTACTTTGCAATCACCTTCACTTGGTTAGACACTTGTCCTTCGACCTTCGCTACAACCTCGATTTCTCCTGGTTCTGTTGCTCCTATAATAAGCAATGCCTTTCCACGATATGTAACCACTTTATTGGATTGGTGATCCCCTACAAAACTAACATCTCCGTTATCCACTCCAAAGAACCGCACATTTCCTCTCACTTCAAACTCTACCTCAACATCTTGGTCTTTCACCAATCTACCATCCGCATCTATGAGGTCTAGTTCAATATGTGCTACGCTATCATATTCACAGCTCAACACATCTTTGTCTGCTGAAATCTTAGCGCACTCTGCCGCTCCCGAAGTCTGTAGCTCTGTAACAACTTCTGCCTCTCCCATTTTACCAATAGCCTTTAACGCTCCCGCTGCATATGGAAGAACCCATTTGTAGATTCGATCTTCAAAATCTGCCAACTTCTTCGTAGAGATTTCTTTCCCATCTAGATATAGGGTCACACTCTCACAATTAGAATATACTTCTACCACTACTGATTCCTCACCAGTGTAGTTCCAGTGCTCATTCACATCATGCCATACCCAGAGGCGATTCTTCCAGCTCTTTCCTTCCTTTTCAACCAACTCCGACTGCATATCCAACTCATATAATGAATCTTCTAACGTCTGTGTTGCCATGTAGATACTTGGTGCATCATTCCACAATGTCTTAAACATATGATAAGACGGCTTCTTAAATCCTGCCACATCTAGAAGTCCCGATTTTGTAGCTTTTCGTGGCCATACATCGACATTGCCAGACTCTCCGATATAATCAATCCCTGTCCACAAGAAGATTCCTGAAATATACGGCTTATCTAACACTTGCTTCCACTCATGCCACTGTGCCAGATTCTCTGTTCCCATAATTGGTTTCTTTGGGTAATGTTTATGACATCTCTCATAAACTACTTGTCGATAGCTGAACCCTACCATATCCAAAGCGTCTGTATATCCAGATTCATAACTTGCACTCGGCAGAATACAGTTGGCAATCACTGGTCGTGTGGTATCGATTTCTCTCGTCCAATCTGCAAGGTTCTTCGCTGTCTTACCAACTTCATAAGTCTCTTGTGGCAGCTTGCTTACCTTTTCTCTGATTTCTTCCACCGATAGAGGTGGTTCATCCCAGAAATAATTTCCGTTGGCATTGGCTCCAAAATATCCCGTTGCGATGGTATACTTTGGATAAGTCCACTCAATTTCATTCCCGATACTCCACTGAATAATGCTTGGATGATTGATATCTCTCTTCATCACCGCTTGCAAGTCCTGCTTCGCATAGTCCTTGAAGAACTCATGATGCCCACGTGTGATATAGTCCACCTTCTGCTCCTTCATATTGTAACGCTTGTCCTTTGGATTATCCCATTCATCGTAGAATTCTTCTTGTACTAGGATTCCCATCTCATCGCATAGCAATAGAAAATCTTCAGATGCTGGATTGTGTGCGGTACGAATTGCATTACATCCACACTCCTTCAGTATTTCAAATCGTCTTCTCCACACATCTAGAGGCACCGCTGTTCCTACCAAGCCAGCGTCGTGATGTAAGCAAACACCTTTGATTAACTCGTTTTTGCCATTTAAGTAGAATCCTGTATTTGTATCGAATTCAAAATAACGAATCCCGAATTTCACTTCCTTTTCCTGAATCGTCTTCTCAGAGTCAACTAGGCTTAGCCTTGCAGTATATTGATTTCCCTCAAAGATTCCCCACAACGTAGGATTCTTCAATTCAAACTCATTCACATATGTAAATGTATCTTGAATCTCTATGCTCTTGCTATCTGTTGCAACCACTTCACCTTCTGGACTGATCAGTTCCACGCAAACATCGACGTTCTTTGCCCCTGCTTCATTCCAAACCTCAAACTCCACCTTAACTTGTGCACTCTGCGCCGACTCAATCTCTGTCGAAACCTTTGCTCCCCACACTGGTATGTAGGTTTTTGGCAACACATGTAGAGCTACCTTTCTATAAATCCCCGACCCTGTATACCATCGACTATCCGCATACCTTGTATGATCCACCTGCACTGCAACGATATTTTCCCCATCATTCATATGCTCCGTCACATCCAACAAACACGGAGAATATCCATATGGATGAAACGTCAAAAACTCCTCATTGAAGTAAATATTCGAACGGTTGTAGATACCATCAAAGCAAAGAAACACCTTCTTGTCTTTCATCTCCTCCGTAGTAGCAAACTTCTTGCGATACCATCCAAGACCACCTACAAGATATCCAGTACACCCATCCCCGTCTTCCTGATTGTAAGGTTGCATAATACTATAATCATGTGGGAGCTCCACAGATTCAAATTCTTGCTCATCTAAATCCAGCAAGTGTCCATATTGTTGGTCGGTAAGTGTAAACTTCCAATCCTTATTAAAATCCACCATGTTAATAACCTTTCCCTTCTCAAAACCAGTGTGAAAAAATACTGTTTTTACACTATCCCTTACTATTTTTCGATTTGTTATCTACTCAATTATAGGAGATTACCTCTGTGTATTCAATCAGGACTCTGATAAAATGTTGTTTTTTCCATTAAATACTTTGTTTTTTCCATGTTTCCCTTCATTGACAACCCTTCTACTTTTTTGTTATGATAAACCCATCTAGATATATCAGATATCTGATAAAACAAACATATAACAATTAGGAGGACACCATGAAGAAAAATATTATCATCTTCTACACTGACCAACAGCGTTATGATTCGCTACACTGTAACGGAAATGAACATGCGAAGACACCAAACCTTGATAGCCTTGCGAGTGATGGCAGTAGGTTTACTCGTCATATCGGCGCCAATTCGGTATGCATGCCATCCCGTGCCAGTTTCTTTACTGGTCAATATGTTCCTGGACATGGAGTGAGTTCTAATGGAATTCCACTCTGGAATCGTGACAGAGGCTGCAAGGATAAGAATGACTTTATCAGTGAGCAAATCTTTGGACAGCCTGTAGAAAAATGTATTCCGACTATGGCAAATATCTTCGGAGATAACGGCTACCATACCGCATCTTTTGGCAAGCTGCATTTCCAGCCACATCTCGCCGATGATACCTATGGTTTTTGGGAGTCTTATTCCACATGGGAGAAAGAAGAGGCAGAATACTATGACAAGCCTTTCTATGGTTTCCAGACATGCAAGCTCGTACTTGGCCATGGGGATGATCCTTGTGGGTACAATCACGGGCATTACGGTCGTTGGTTACAGCGTGAACATCCAGAAATTGCTGCCAAGCTACATAACCTCAGTGATGTGAATACAAAGGTTGGTTCCATCATGGATGATATCTACAAATCCCCAGTTCCAAGTGAGCTGCACAATACCATGTGGATTGCCAATGAAGCCTGCCAGTACCTAGATTCAAAGAAAGACGATGATGCACCTGTGTTCCTATATCTAGGGTTTCCTGATCCGCACCATCCAATGTGTCCTCCATTTGATATTGTGGATGAATTTGAGAATTTACCATTGCCTGAATTTGCAAAACTTGATAAAATCAAAGGTAAGAAACCTGAGTGTTTTGCAGATTATGCAGATAAGAGCAGTGCCACGGATGAAGAGATTGCAAAGGGATATCGCTATACACAAGCCTCTATCTACTTGATAGATAAAGCAATCGGGCAAGTGGTTGATAAGATGAAAGAACTCGGAATCTATGAAGATACTACCATTATATTTACATCCGATCACGGTGATTTTATGGGGGACTTCAATATGATTTGCAAACGCGATGTGGCTCAATATAACTTGGTTCACCTCCCATTCATTTTGAAACCTGCTAATGGAGTTTCCCTCCCTAGCGTAGTGGATACTCCAATGAGTAATGTAGACGTGCTTCCAACCTTGTTATCAATCAATGGAATGGACATTCCACGATATGTACAGGGCATTGACATCCAAAGTGAGAAGGCAAAGGATAACCTGCCTATGTCTACTTGCTATACCGTAAGCGGCGTGAATCGAAACCTCTCTATATTTGATGACACTTATCGCTATACTTATTATGTAAATACTGGAGAAGAAGAGCTTTATAATCATAAGGTTGATGTCTTCGAACACGAGAACTTGATTACATCGGAGCCAGAAAAGTACCGCTCCATCTGTGATAAACTCAAACTAAAATTATTCCAGAAACATCTAGAAGCCGACCATGGTCTGTATAACCATTATGGGTTATGGTAAGTACTAGATGATTTAAGAAAGGGATTACATGCAAATACTGATCGATAAAATCTTTGCATTTGGATACAAATCAGGCGACGTATTTCAAAACGTCGCCTATGAAGGTTATGAATTAACTTATTTCGCTTCTGGCACTGGAACCATGTCTTCCAACGACAAGACATTTACCTATCGTCCAAATGATATCCTATTTGCAACACCTGAATATGTTCGCAAGTTATCTTGTACCGAAGATACAAACTACTTCTGTATTCGTTTTCGTATCTTAGACCCGTTAAATGATTTGTCTTATGGTGTTTATCCTTGTGTCGATGACTATATCTTTGCCTTGATGAAATCTGTCTTTCAAGAATATAAGGACAAACCTTATCGCTATTACGACTCTTGCAATCTAAAGGTTGGAGAAGTCTTAATCCTTCTTGCGCGTCGCATCGCGGAGAATGCCTCAACCGATAGAAGTTTTCATGATCTAATCAGGGAGATTGACTCCACCCTCTTATTTGAACGAAGTGTAAAGGAAATGGCCGATAGCCTAAACTATAGTTATGATTATTTCCGCCACAAGTTCAAAGGAATCACAGGTCAGTCACCGAGTGAATACATCGCCAATAAACGCTTAGAAAATGCTTGTAAATTGCTAAAACAAAATAAATATACCTGCACGGAAATCTCCAACTTATGTGGTTTCTCTTCCCCTTCACAATTTAGCAAGCTATTCAAACGCGAGTTAGGGGTAAACCCTCTATCCTATCGCAGCTAATAACCTGCTTATATTAGCCATGCTGGTACATACCAATTCTTCTTATCGATTGGCATCACATCCGATGCCATGCACACAACACCTCCTGTGCCAACCTGCACCTTAAGATGATCCTCTAACTTCTCAAGTGGCTTGAGCACCGTAAAATTCTTGACCGCTTCCTTTGGCATACTACTTTTTTTGATTTCTATCGGGTTAACTATGCCATTTTCATATATCAACAAATCAATCTCTTTTTTATTGCTATCCCTATAAAAATACAGTGGCGGCTGCTTTCCATAACTAAGATAACTCTTATAGATTTCCGAAACCACCCAAGTTTCAAAAAATTGTCCACTCATAGCCCCGCACTCTAGTACGCTTGCATCCGTCCATCGAGTAAGATGTGCGCATAATCCTGTATCTAAAAAATACATTCTCGGTGCTTTAATCACTCTCTTCAACGCATTATTATGATACGGCTGAATCATTGCAACTAGCCCCGAGGATACTAAGATGGACAGCCACTGTTTTGCTGTCGGCGCCGTGATACCAACTTCACCTGCAATGACCTCATAATTCACATTCGTGGCCGTTCGTGCCGCTACTACCGTCATAAAATTAAGAAACGTCAACTCATTTGCCACCTGTGATAACTCTTTAATATCTCGCGCAATATACGTTTGCAGATACGATTCATAGTATTGCTCTCGATCGACTGCTTCGTTTTCATAAAGCCGTGGCATAGAGCCTTTGAACATCCGAGCAAATATTTCCGTGATAGACATAGACTTTACTCTCGCACTACGCTCTATCAATCCATTGGCATCCATTTGAAATGGTGAAAAATGTGTTTGCCTAATTTCATTATTAGATAAACCTAACATTCTCACAATCCCCGCCCTGCCCGCTAGAGATTCCGTTACGTTCTTCATCATGTGAAAAGTTTGCGAGCCTGTCAACCAAAAATCTCCGTTTTTTTTCTCTCTATCTACATAAACTTTTATATAATCAAATAATTCAGGTGCATACTGAACCTCATCAATTAAAACAGGCGGTGCATAACGTTGTAAGAACAACTCTGGCTCTTCTTTTGCAAGTGCACGAATCGTTGGGTTATCTAATGAAACTATTTTTCTATCTTCCTCTGCTAATCGTGTAAGAAGTGTTGTTTTTCCAACTTGTCTTGGTCCCGTTACAATTAATACTGGAAATGTATCATTGATTTTTTTAATTGTATCCTTTATCGTTCGTTCAAAATACATGTTAGTACCCATCCCTTTCTCACAGATTAGTGTGAATATTATGATGTTGGGGTCAAAAGGTATTTTGCCCCCCTCAACTTCAAAATATGCAAATCCAAAGTATGATTTTAGTATTGCATATTTTCACCTACTAGTCAAGCTAAGAATAACTATGCGAAATACTTTTTATCGAATATGCTTTTTACTAAGACTGAATCCTTTTCCCTTCACCTCATGCACTCGATTGATAATCAAAAATGCCTTTGGGTCAATCTCCTTAATATGGTCTTTTATCTTCACAACCTCTCGATTAGACACAACAGTAAGAATCAACGCTCGTTGTGTTCTCATATATCCAGTTTCTGCATGTAATAACGTCGTTCCCCGATCAATCGACTCTAGAATATATTGATTGATTTCTTCACTCTTCTCGCTGATAATCTGAATCTGGGTCTGAGATGTTCCAGCCATCAATACCTTGTCCAGTACAATCGAATAGGTGAGCACTAGAATAATGCCATATAAGATATTCTCTACATCCGAATAAAGCATTTGAACGAGTAGAATCGTCACATCAAATCCGTACATCACGACGGAAACTGGAATCCCCGTCTTCTTGTTCATCACCAGCGGAGGAATGTCCATTCCACCTGTGGATGATCCTGTACTAATAACAATTCCAATCCCTCCTCCAATCAAAAGTCCACCACAGATTGCCGAAAGCAGAGGATCTTCAGTCAGGTTCCCCAATTCTGGTATAGACTCAAACACTCCCATAATCAGCGGATACATAAAGGTACTTACCAGGGTTGTCAGTGCAAACTTCTTTCCCATCGCTAGAAACCCTACACCGAATAAGATGATGTTAATCGCAAAAATAGTGATAGACACTGGTACATTTAGATAGTGGTGTACGGTAAGTGAAATCCCTGCGGACCCTCCAACAATAATTCCACTTGGCATTACAAACATAGCAACCCCCAGTGCATACAATATATTTCCTATTATAATTATGAATACTTTTTTCCCTATTTGATATGCTGTATTTCCCATGCAAATCCTCCTTATAATCATTCGACTTATAATAACACGAGACTATGGTGCTGACAATAGAAATAAATTTTAATGAAACCTTTTAATTTATAAGTACTCCTTATAAATATCCTTCAAAAATAAAATATTCACTATTGTTGATGTAAGAACATATATATGGTAATATTTTTGTAAGAAAATATTGCAAAAATTCCAAGCTAATTGTAGGACGGGAAGCCTAATTCACCCTGTCATGTAATTAGCTTTTTTGCATTATCGGACAAATTATAAGCACTATTGGAGGTATCAACATGAAACACACAGTAAGTAATCTCAAGGAACTTGTACGTGCAGGACGCGCAACAACACCATCAGATGTCGTCATCAAAGGTGGAACACTCATCAATGTAATGTCGAGCGAGATCTATCCTGCTGATATCGCAATCTACAAAGACACGATCGTTGCAATCGGTAATGTAGAGGACTATATCGGCGAATCAACCAACATCATCGATGCGACAGGAAAGTATCTTGCTCCTGGATTAATCGATGGACACATCCACAGCGAGTGTAGCAAGTTAAGCATCACAAGCTACGCAAAAGCTGTCGTTCCTACTGGAACAACTAGCATGATTTCTGGTTTAGATGAGTATATCTCTGTATCAGGTCTAGAAGGGCTACAAGAAATTTTCAAAGAGATTGATCAAAGTCCCCTCAAAGTATTCTGGGGTGCTCCACACCAAACACCATATACCATTCCACAATCAACCGTTGCATTCA
This sequence comes from uncultured Lachnospiraceae bacterium, assembly GCA_964367905.1. Classification (GTDB taxonomy): domain Bacteria; phylum Bacillota; class Clostridia; order Lachnospirales; family Lachnospiraceae; genus CAUPWF01. The sequence continues at coordinate 29,225 of CAYIZP010000018.1, read as the reverse complement.
ACTTTACACAGGACGTTCATCGTGAAGTACAGAAGTGGCCTGAGTGCTTCGGCGTATGGGAAACCGTTCGTGAATTTATCCAAGAAGAGGATGAGCAAACTCTGGGGGCAATGGCAATTGCTGCTGAGAATAATCTTCCTGTATTTGGTTGTGCACCGATGTGTCAAGGTAAGGATCTAAACGGCTATCTTGCCACTGGCGTAAGACTTGATCACGAAAGTTATACTCACGAAGAAGTTGTAGAAAAAATGAGAAGTGGAATGCACATGTTAATTCGTGAGTCTAGTGTAACTCATTTCCTAGAAGAAAATATTCGTGCTGTCACAGAAGTAAATCCGGCATTTGCTAGACGTGTAAGTTTTTGTACCGACGATGTGACTGCAACAGATGTATTAGAAAAAGGACATTTGGACAATGTAGTTCGCCTTGCCATTCAAGCTGGGGTTTCTCCGATGGAAGCAATCCAAATGGCAACAATCAACAGTGCTGAAGCATATAGAATCGACCATCTTGTCGGTTCAATCTGCCCTGGAAGAATTGCAGATATCTTATTTGTGGATACCCCTGAGACATTCAATGTATTAGAAGTAATGACAGATGGAAAATTAGTTGCAAAGGACAAAAAACTATCTTATGAATTAAAAGCACCTGCAAGAAGTAGCATTCTTACAAGTGAGCTCAAATGCCCAAAGGTAAGCGCAAGTGATTTTGAATACAAAGTTAGCATAGAGTCTGGAACCGCAAAAGTGTTATCCATGGATGTAAAGGGACCTTTCGTAAGAAAACGTCGCGATGTGGAATTGAAAGTTGAGAACTTTATCGTACAGCCAGATGCAGAACAAGATGTAGCTATGGTCTCTGTTCTTGAGCGATTTGGAAAAAATGGAAATAAATCTCTTGCATTTTGTTCTGGTTGGAAATTGAAAAAAGGTGCAATGGCATCTTCTGCAGCCCCAGATGATAACGATATCGTGGTAATGGGAGCAAATGCTTCTGACATGGCAATTGCTGTAAACCACTTGATTGAAAATGGTGGTGGACAGGTTGTTGTAGCAGATGGTAAAGTCATTGAATTCTTACCACTTCCAGTTGGTGGAATCTGCTCAGACGTAGAACCAGAGGAAATGGCTGCTGCTGAAAAAGTAATCAATGCCTCTGCAAAGGAACTAGGTTGTGATTTGCCTGAGCCATTGATGTATATGTTCTTCCTACCAATCACTGCAATTCCAGACTATGCGATCACCGATGTAGGTCCTGTAGACTGTATTAAATTAGAAGTATTTAACCCTATTTTAGAATTAATCCAAAACTAAGAGGTGGATCATGAAAAAAGAAGTTGTTAAAAAAATAATTGAAGTAGCCAGCGGACGCCTAGAAGCTGATTTAGTTATAAAAAATGCAAGAGTTGTAGATGTATATAGCGGGATAATCACAGATGGAGATGTTGCCATCTGCGATAATTTCATCGCTGGTGTTGGTGAATATTCTGGGTCTAATGAATTCGATGCCAAGGGAAGATATCTGACACCCGGATTCATTGACAGTCATATTCATATCGAATCTGCCTATGTATCACCAGAGGAGCTAGGGCGAATGCTCGTTCCTTGTGGGGGTACCACAATCATTGCAGATCCGCATGAAATTGTGAACGTGTGTGGAATCGATGGTTTAGACTATATGATGGAAGCTGCAAAAAATACAAAGCTTGATATCAAATTCATGCTTCCTTCTTGCGTGCCAGCTACCCCTCATGAGCATTCAGGTGCAGTGATTGATGCTACAAAAATGCAAGAGCCTATTACACGTTCCCAAGTATTAGGACTTGGAGAATATATGAATTTTCCTGGAATTATCTACAACGTAGATGGTGAGATTGATAAAATCATGGTCGCAAAAGAACATGGAAAACTCATTGACGGACATGCTCCTGTCATCACAGACAAAGATTTAAATGCCTACACCTCTGTGGGAATTCGCACAGATCACGAATGTTCTTCTGTAAAAGAAATGCATGATCGAATCGCACGTGGTGTATATGTATTGTTGCGTCAAGGTAGCGCCTGTCATGATTTGAGAAATTTAGTAAAGGGAGTTACTCCACAAAATAGTCGTCGTTGTCTCTTATGTTCTGATGATAGACAGCCAAAGACCATCCTAGAATTAGGTCACCTTGATAACCACTTAAAAATCTGCGTGGAAGAAGGACTAGACCCTATTACCGCAATTCAGATGGCTACCATCAATGCTGCTGAGTGTTTCCACCTCAATGATCGTGGAGCTATCGCGCCTGGATTAAAAGCAGACATCGTACTGTTAGAAGATTTGACAGATTTTGTCGTATCTGACGTATTTATCGACGGAAAACATGTTGCAAAGGGCAAAGAATATTTGCCAAGCTTTGAAAAACATGAGGTTACCAAGGTAAAAGGCAGTGTCAAAGTCAAAGATTTCAACAAGGACAAATTAAAATTCAACTTAAAATCTAATCGTGTTCATGTCATTGAACTCATTGAAGGAAGTGTTGTAACGAAAAAAACAATCGAAGAGGTAACAGTCGACGAATCTGGAGATTTTGTTTACCAAGAATCTCAGGACATTGTAAAAATGGCTGTTGTTGAAAGACATCAAAACACTGGAAATGTAGCACTCGGCCTAATAAAAGGCTATGGAATTAAGAAAGGCGCCATCGCACTATCCATCGCCCATGACTCACATAACCTAATCGTAGTCGGCGTAAATGATACAGATATGGAATTAGCAATTCAAACTCTGATTAAACAAGAAGGTGGAATTGCAATCGTTGCAGACGGTCAAGTATTAGATGCTATGCCGATGCCACTGGGAGGAATCATGAGCGATCAGAGCGGAGAATGGGTAAAAGACAAGCTCATCACGCTCCATAACAAGGCACAAAAAGAGCTGAAGATTAACCCGAATATTGAACCTGTCATGACACTTTGTTTTATGTCATTGGCTGTAATCCCTGAAATCAAACTGACAGATATGGGATTATTTGACGTAGCAACATTTGATTTTATATCAATTGAAGCATAATTTATTTATCTAAAGGAGAGAAAAATGAGTACAAAAGTAAAACTTCCCTTTTTTCGAAAGGGCGATATAGGTGGAATGACCTATCTCATCACAAACAACATTGTAAACTATCTAATTGTAATTGCAACCCTATCTGGAGTTCTTGGTTGGCCAGATGAAATCGTGTTCGGAAAAGTAATTCCAGCATTATCAATCGGTTTATTCGTTAGCTGTCTGTACTATGCTTACATGGCATGGAAGTTGGCACAAAAAACTGGAAGAACAGATGTGACTGCACTCCCATCTGGAGTATCTACTCCTGCGATGTTCGTTATCCTCTACGGAGTTATCATGCCACTTCACTTCGGACTTGGCGACCCTCAGATTGCATGGTCTGCTGCTACAGCTGCTTGCTTCATCGGTGGTATGGTTGAATTCTTAGGCGGAATCATTGGACCTTGGATGAAGAACAACATTCCACGTGCGGCTCTACTTGGAACCGTTGCAGGTATCGGATTTATTTGGATGGCTACACAAGGGGTATTTGATATCCTTTCAGACCCTATCGTTGGTTTCCCAATCTTAATTGTTGCACTTGTAGGTCTATTTGGAGGATACTTATTCCCGAAAAAAATTCCACCTCTATCAGTTGCAGTAGTCGGTGGTATCATCTATGCACTAGCAATTGGACGTACAAATTTTGATTTTTCTGGTGTTGGATTCTACTTCCCTAACCCTGTAAACACCATACAATCCATGTTAAGTGGCTTTGCGGTTGTTGTACCATATTTAACAATTATTATTCCGATTGAAATCTATAACTTCATCGAGACAATGGATAATGTAGAAGCTGCAAATGCGGCTGGAGATGATTATAGTGTTCGCGAGGCTCAATTCGCAGATGGTATTTGTACTATGATTTCTGCATCACTGGGCGGTGTTGTTCCTAACACAGTATGGCTCGGACATGCTGGTCTAAAAAAAGGTGGTGCTGGAATCGGTTATTCGCTTATCTCTGGTGGTGTTTTTGCCCTAGCTGGTGTATTCGGATTCTTCACCTTCTTGAGCACAATTGTCCCACCCGCGATTGCAGGTATTACCTATCTATGGTGTGCTGTATTAATGGTAGCTCAAGCATTTAGAGATGTAGATAAAAAACAACATGCAGCAGTAGGTGTTGCAATGATACCACCAGTTGCAGACTGGCTATATACACAAGTTACTGGTACTGCATTATTAGCCGATTTACATACCGAACCAATTGCAAACAACTTGATGGGATTCAATGCTGAGATCACTCAATCACTAATAAATAACGGTGTAATGTGGCGTGGTGTACCAGATACCAAACACGGAGCCATCATCATCGGTCTGGTACTTGGAACTCTTGTATCATTTATCATTGCTCGCAAGCTAGACAAGGCTGCGTTTACAATGATTGGCGGCGCACTGCTTTCCTTGTTCGGCTTAATGCATAGTGGTGCACTTGGATTCTACCCAACTTCACCATTTACTATTTCATATGCAGTTGTTGCAGTTATCTTGTTCATCATGCATCTAGGAAGAAATAGTTGGTTTAAACCACAGGACGATTTCGATTATCTATAAATCAGTTGGGGACGGGGAAAAATGGCGCTTTCGCTTCATTTTCCTCCGTCCCCTATCAACGTTACTTTTTTACAGACCTTCTAGCATTTCTGGGAAGTATCTATAGTATCCTTTTCCATACTTTGATCTTCCAACATGCATTTGATCATATAATTCCTTCGAATGCTTCTTCGCCGCTTCTTGATCTGCCACAAGGAAGAAATACTCGTTCTCAGAGATTACTTCTCCGTCTTGTACGAGCTTCAATGTCACATAGAACAAGTCATCTAAGTTTTCAGCTAATTGATAATTAAGATCTCCAAATACCTCGGATGTATTCTCTCCTACATTGACAGTAATTGTTTCTGATTTCAACACATTTCTGTCTTTGTCTAGAACTTGGTATTCATAAGAAACATCTTTGTATTCTGTGTAGTAATCATTGATTACATATAATTTTCCAGTGAAGTCTTCTCCTGGAAGCCATCTTCTCTTAGAGAAATCAAGAGATGGTAATAGTGGGTTGTAACAACGCTTCACATATCCGAATGATTGTTTTTCTTTTCCGTAATAATCTACGATATCCCACTTAATCAATGGCCAGTTTGTGTTAAAGTGGCATAATGCAACACCGCTCACACGTGGCTTTTGACGTCTGTAATATTCTAGAGAAAATTGGAAGATAACACCTTGTGCAATCTGTGTTGACTCCGCAAATTCTTCTACCGATCCCATTCTGGTATCTCCGAATACCTCGTAGTTCAGATTCTGCAATACATGTAAGTCTCCTTGATGATATCCCCAACTTAATCCCATTGGCCACAATTCATTCTCTGGAATGAACTTTCTCAAGCTCTCTACCGATGGTGAAGATGCTGCGGTAAGCTCTGGAATAATACAATAATCTAACGCTGGATAGTAGTCTTCCATGTAGATTGCTCCCGCTGCATAATAGTGAGAGTTTGCATGCATAGATTCCTTCGTTGCATATCCCATACGGATTGCTTCTCTTGAGCTAAGTGGTGATGCATCCGCATATGGAATATTGGTATGTGTACGAGTGATATCTCCCATATGCTCCATTAACTTACGGTTGTTACTGTCTACGTGCGCCTCTGTAAAGTAAACTTCTTCTCCACCCATGAACATGATAGACGATGGGTGATTTCTTCTGTCTTTTACAATATTTGCCGCTTCGTGAGACACCAAATCAATATATGCCTTGTCAGAACGGAATTCTTGAGTTGCAAACGAGAAGTTTGTCCATACGGTGATTCCGTACTTATCGCAGCAATCATAGAAGTCTTTGGTCTCTGGTGGATGCCATCCGAACATTCTCAGGTTGTTGATATTTGCCTCTCTTGCCTTAGACACATAGAACTCATATTTTTCTTTTGAGTTACGTCCATAGAAGAAGGACGGTTGTGTCCAACAAGCCGAACGCAAGAACATTGGCTTTCCATTGATTACAAATGTCCAAGGAATTTGTGACTCTTCTGGTGTAAACCCTGGGTTCATCTGCATCGTTACTTCACGTACTCCTGTCTTCTCTTCGATATTATCAAGGATTACTCCATTTTCAGAAACACTAATTTCTAAATCATATAGGAATGGATCGCCCAGTTCATATGGCCACCATAACTTTGGCTCATCAATATCAAAGGTAAGTGATGCTGTTGAACTCTTCTTGCTCACATCAATTGTCTTCTCACAGCTAATCACACGATCTCCGTCTTTCAATGCAACTTTCAATGTTAGGTCATTCAAATGATTCTCATAACCTGTGATATCTACATCATAATTCGCTACCGCTTTTCCTTCTAGCACTTTGTACTCAGCACGATAGTTATCAATCTTCAACTTATCTGTCGCGATCAACTTAACTGGACGCCAGATACCAAATGGAATCAATCCTGTCAGGTAGTCTCCTGCAAAATTGTGCTTCGCTCCAGCCACGTTCTTTTGATTCTTTGGTGGTGGATCTAATTTTACTTTTAGCAAGTTCACTGGTGTATGTGGTTGTTTATGGTCTACAATATCCGTAACATCGAATTCAAATGATGAATACATTCCTTCATGTCTTCCTAGATACTCGTCATTCAACCATACATCACAAGAATAGTCTACACCCTCGAATACTAATTTAAGGTCTTTTCCCATCATTTCCTCTGTGATGTTGAATCCATAGTTGTACCACCACTCGTATTCTTGAACCCACTTGATCTTCGCCATGTTTCTTCCGAAATGTGGATCGTCGATTTCCCCTGCTAAGTATAAGTCTGTATATACATCTCCAGGTACCAATGCTTTGTTCCAACTAAAGTCATTTCCTGATAGTTCATTTTTCAGTTCATGGATTCCCTCTGCAACACCTTGTCCAATGCGCATCTTCTCCATCTTCCAGTGCAAACCACTAAAATCTTGTACAATACGTCCTGGAACCTTTGTTCCATCGCCTTTTGCTTTTATTCCGCCTTCTAGTGCGTGAAAATCTTGATTTTTCTTCATCTTTCTTTCCTTTCGTCTTGGCTCTTATTTTATCTCACTCATTATAACAATTACTTTTTTATTAAAATATCAAAAATCGGTTCTATCCTTATTGATTTTATATAAAAACGTATGGATTTTCTTATATTTTTTGTAGATTATTGTCGGAATGTTTGATAGAATATGTGTGTAGCCTATTTAACAACTACATTGTGGAAAGGAGATGCGACATGAAAAATCGAATTGATTTGCACGTACACTCAACAGCCTCAGATGGCACACTTACACCAACACAACTAGTCGAACTCGCAACGAAGTATAAGCTGAAGGCCTTTGCATTGACCGACCACGATACCACCGCCGGCATAGATGAAGCACTGAAAGCCGCCGCGGAATTAAACCCACAATTGGAGGTTATTCCAGGAGTAGAACTCTCCACCCATGCAGAGGGACGCGACATTCACATCGTTGGTTTAGACATCGACAAGGATAGTCCTGCTTTTCAAAAACATTTGAAGGATTTTCGAAATTCAAGACAAGTTCGCAACAAAAAGATGATTCAGAAATTACAAGAATCGCATATCGACATTACAGATGAAGTACTCTTAGACATGTTTGGCGATACAGTAATCACCCGTGCACATATTGCAAAATATCTGCATCAAAAAGGATATGTTAGAAATATATGGGAAGCATTCCCGCGCTATATCGGAGAGGATGCACCCTGCTTCGTTCCCCGTGGGAAGATTGTACCACACGATGCAATTCGCATGATACAGGAGGCCAATGGAGTTGCAGTCTTAGCCCATCCACTTCGCTATGAATTCTCATCCTCGGAACTAGAGGATTTTGTAAGCAAACTCGCTGGCGAAGAACTCGATGCAATCGAAGCCATCTATTCCATGAATGGACCTGGCGATGAACAAGATATGAAATTATTAGCAAAACGCTATGATTTGAAACTATCAGGTGGATCGGACTTCCACGGAATGACCAAACCCAATATCCGCTTAGGATTTGGTCGAGGAAATATCGATATTCCTTATGCCATCTGGCGTGAATTACGGATGAGCTAAGAACGAGATACGCTAGAAACGAAGTTTCTATTACATAAAGTCAGGGACAGAGGTCAATGAGTAAATACTCACTGCCTCTGTCCCTTTTATAATCTCTTCAACAATTTGCAAAGCGGTATAATCAATACCCCCGCTACTGCATTTCCAATTCCATGCATCACATCGAATGGAAATCCCGCTATAATCCATGCGACCATCCCCTCGAAACTGAGTCCGAATAGGATTGCCTGCACTGGTGCATATAGGATTCCAAACAAGAGTCCATGCATACCACATACCACACAGTACACGACCGCTGCTATATGTGGTTTCATCTTCTGGGGCAATAACATGGTAACAGCCCATAAAATTGTCCATATGTATAAGTATGGAATCCACCAGGTCGCAAAACCGGATAGTGCTCCATTAATCAAAATGTATACATAGATTGGATAAAGTGCTTTCTTGCGATAAACCAATGTATAGGTCATAGTCAACATGCCTAGCAAATGGATGTTGGGAGCCCACTCCATAAAAATCTTTGATAAATACATGATGGTTGCCAACATTGCGAATATCACAAGTTCACTTGTCTTTAATTTATTACTACTAGAAGGATTCAACTGCGAATGAATACATTGCTCCCTCTGTGATATCTGTTAGATCCACTCCAGTAGCAGCCATTTCACCATCTACATAGAATGCCCAGTACTTTGATTCTGCATCTGGATCTACAGTCACGCCATCAACAGTCTTAACATATAGTCCATATTCACTGTCATCTCCTGCGATTAACTCTAATTCCAATAGTGCTTCCCCAACTGTGGTCGCATCTGTACTAACTGCATAGTAAGTTACTGTTCCATCTTCATGCTTTACTTCGAATGTAAACTTTGTGTCACCTTCGCCTACTGGTGTTCCAACCTCAGCAACTGGCTCTTGTCCTTCAGGCGCTTCTCCACCTTCTGTTGCTGGCTCATCCAAAGTAGCTGGTTCGTCTACTGTCGCCACACCTTCATCTGCTGCTTCATCTGCCATCTCTGTTGCTTCCTCTTGTGGCATCGTGTCCGTCGCTGCATCCTCATTGTTTCCACATCCTGCAAATGTCAATACCATAGTCGCAATTAGTACTGAAAATGCCAATCTTTGTAATAATAGTTTCCAATTGTTTTTTTTCATACGCTTTCTCCTTATTATTTGGTTTATCAGATTTTCACAAATTCTATAGGCTTGCACTCGATGCTAAATTTGTGATAAGAAATATTCCGGCTTGCAGATCCTAATTTCATTCTCCCTTCTCGGCTACTGCCAATGGTTTACTATCTCTGCGACAAAATAGTCAAATAAAATCCAATACATCTGCTTACGGCGACGTGCTCGCTTAGGATTTCCACCTAATTCCTTCTTTATTCAAATCCAATGCGTTTTATTATAAAACAATTGTAGACAATTGTAAACACTGAATAGGTAATAATCCTATTTGATTGCCTCTCGAATAATCTCATCAAACCGTTCTGCGTCCCATGCGCTCCGCCCAATGAATAAACCATCAATACATTTTTGCTGTATTAATTGTACTGCATTATTTGGATTCACACTGCCTCCATATAGTACGGGGATATTCTCTGCTGTGGTCCCAAAGATTTCTCGCAAACAACTCTTGATTTCCTTATGCATTTCCGCTGCATAATCCGCAGAAGCTGGAATTCCATCCACTCCAATCGACCATACTGGTTCATAAGCTACCATTAAGTTTTCTATCTTATCTTTGTCGACACCATGAAATCCTATTTTCAACTGTTTTCTTAGTACTTCTCTACTAACCCCATATTGTTTTTCTTCTAGTGTTTCTCCTATGCATAAGAGTGTTTTAAAGCCATACTTCAGTGCCATCTTGATTTTTCTATTTTCTTCTTCATCTGTTTCTCGAAATACGTGCCTACGTTCAGAATGTCCAACCATGACCATATCAATTCCAAGTTCTTTTATCATAATTGGTGATATTTCTCCTGTATACTGTCCTACTTCTTCCCAACACATGTTTTGGGCGCCCAATGTCACATACTTTGTATCCGCACACTTTGAAGCATGATATAATGCTGTAAAAGAAGGAATTACAAATAGTTCCATTTTATCTCTGTCAATATCTCTTGTATGCTCCACTAATTTCAATAAATAATCACATGTCTCTGCAATTGTTTTATACATCTTTAAGTTTGTTCCAAAATATATTTTTTTTGCCATACCCATTCCTCTCTAGGCGCCTATTTCATATTTCACAAACGCATCAACCTTTTCCTGGGATGTGCATCCCTTCACAAAATCATTTGACAAAAATGCCTCCGTCAACTCCTCACGAAGTTTTCCTCCTATTGTGAATGCTCCCATGCATGCAATATTGGCATCATTACTCAATATTGCTCTTTTCGCCGAGTATACATCTGATAGTAGTGCAGCATATGCACCTTTCACTTTATTCGCAGCAATAGACATTCCTAATCCTGTACCACATAATAAGATTCCTCGGTCAAATTGTTTTGAAGCAACAGATTCCCCTACCGCAATTGCCACATTCGCATATATAGGGTCTTGACTACCAAAATCTGTAACTTCTCCTAATCCTCTCGATTCAATAAACTGAATCAATTCAAGTTTTTCTTTTTGTGCATTTGGATCACATCCTATAGCAATTTTCATAAGCCTCTCCTCCTTCTATGTACTCTCGCATCCCTTCAATAATCAGCGCAACTGATGTTGCACCTGCATCTTGATAACCGATTGCTCTCTCCATTAGAGATTTTGCTCTTCCAAATTTTGCGATATATAATTTTGTGTTTTCTACCCCCACCTTAGAGGCATCTTCAGCTTCTCTCATCATCTCTAATAGTGTTAGCCCTTCATTTGCTTCCATTGCCACTACTGCTGGCTCCAAGGCATCTACCATTGTCTTGTCACCGACCTTAGCTTTTCCTCTTGACTTAATTTCATTCAAACTTTTTCTCAGCATGGTTGCTATATCTGCTTGTGTCAACTCTGTCTTGGGTTGCATTCCTTTTGCCCCTGATAAATACAAACTTCCAAAGATAACACCAGAAGCTCCCCCCATCGACATTAACATTTCTGTTCCTGCTATTTCAAATATTTCATATACATTTTTAGCTTCTTTAATATTTCTAAGTGCAGTTATAACCTTCCTCATACCACCTTCCATACCTATACCATGATCCCCATCTCCAATTTTACTGTCCACTTCAGTCAAATAAGGTTTTTTCATAATAATTTTATTTGCAATATGTAATAACATTTGTTTGGCTTCTTCTGCATTAATTGTATCTAGTATTCCTATTCTTTCAAATGGCTCAATCTTATAGTTCTCGCTACACTCTTCAACATCTTTAACATCATGCTCCAACTCTTCTTCCACTTCTTCCACCATCATCTTTGAATAATAAGGACAATAACAAGGTGCATTATAGTACCGCTTCAATTCATCGTCCAACTTCATTATTGTAATAGAAAACCCTCCCATCTCCTGACAGGTGCAATAATTATTAATATCAGAATCGTGAATTTGTACTCCATCTTTTTTTAGCAACTCTTGAACCTTTCTGTAAACAATGCTAAGTTCTAGAATTGTGGTTGCTCCCAACCCATTAATTAATACACATACTTCATCTCCCATCTTTAAATCAGAATCTTCCTTAATGCTGGCATAAAGCGTTTCTGCCAACTCATCTGCAGGCTTCATTATTGTCCGTAAGATTCCTGGTTCTCCATGTAATCCCATCCCATATTCGATTTCATCTTCTCCTAATTCAAATGTTGTCTGCTCTAATCCCGGGATTTGACCTGGAGCAGTTGCCACTCCAATTGAGCGTGTATTGTCCCGTGCTTTTTCTGTGATTCTTCGCACTTCATTTAATTCCAAACCTGCGTCACAAGCTGCTCCTGCCACCTTAATTACAAAGACATCTCCTGCAATCCCTCTTCGATCTTCTATCCTATCTTGTGGTGCACTTGCCACATCATCCCATACTCGCACATGAGCAGTTTGAATGCCCTCTTTATTCAAAAACTCTTCAGCCATGTCAAAATTCAGGTTATCTCCCGCATAGCACCCATAAACAAATAATATCCCTTGTCCTGAATTCACTGATTTTCCTATCTTGTAAATTGTACGAGGATCTGGCGATGCAAATATATTGCCACATGCCGCTGCATCTGCCAAACCTTGTCCAACAAACCCAGAAAACATGGGCTCATGACCACTCCCTCCACCTATCACTAATGCCACCTTATTTTTTCTTCTCCTCTTTAATAAAACTCCGTTCACATTTGGATGTCTTTCGTATTGTTTGTGATATGCTCCCACAAACCCTTCAAGCATTTCATGAATTATATGGTCTGGTTTATTAATAATTTTCTTCATAGCGTTCCCTTTCTGCATATAAAGTCTAGTGAATTTCATAATATCTATATACGATGATTTACAATTTTATTTTAGAATATAATTTGCGATATTCACTTGGTTTTAATGAAACATTCTTCTTAAAAATCTCATTAAAATGCTTAATATCATTGTAGCCAATTTCTCTCGCGATACTTTCAATTGTCTCAGCACTATTTTCTAACCGTTCTTTCGCCGCATCCAATCTTCTTCTCATTAAATATTCATTGAATGAAACTTTGACTTGTTTTTTGAATAGAGTACTAAAATAATTGGGGTTATAACCACTCATCTCAGCCAGTTCCTTTAGTGTGACATTATTTGCATAATTAACATCGATATATTGCCTTGCTGCTTTGATTTGACTTGATTCTTCTCGGAACTTAGAATTTAGTTCTCTCTCGAACGAAGTGCAGATTGCATTACTTACATAGGTAAATAAACTATCTACTGTACTAGTGTTTCGTGCTCCCTCTGATACCATAGAAAAAAAAGTAGAAGAGTTTGACAACGACATTCCTATCTGCATCATATCATGTATATATGCATTCAAAATTCCTCTTAATGCCTGTAATATTTGATGCCCTGTTATATTGGGCATTTCTAATAACCGCTCCTCAATTCGTTCTAAGCTTTCTTTTATTTCATTGCTGCTCTGCGCCTGTGTTGCACGTGATATGGTTCCACTGAATTCCTCAAAGATATAATCCGTAACATCAGAATCCGTCTGACTATTCTCTCCATATATGATTCGATTCGTACCTCTTAGAATCCGATCTTCTACAGCCAACTGTGCTGATTTTATTGTCTGCCTCAATTTATCTATTGTTGATACCATATCTCCTATTCCGATAGTGATACTAAGACTGTTATTTCTGTCATCATTTGCTTTCATTATATTATTAAATATAGATGCTATTTTCCTATCGATTTCCATGCCTTTTCTTCTGCTATAATTTAAAAGCACATAATACCACTCTCTTCCTTCTGTTATCTCTAAGTCAAAACACAATTCTTTCATCTCTAATTTAAAATTTGTAAGTATTGCATTGTGCAAATACATCCTACATTCGCTTGTCTCAAGAAAATTAGAATCTACTCGACAGATAACCATCTGAAAAATCCCATTTTCAAGTTTCATCCCATACTCCAAATTAGCCTGATTCTCTGTAACTACAGGAATCCCATCGTCTTTATGCTTAATGTCCCGCATAAATTGTTGTCGTAACTTTTTTCTATTTTCCTCAACTAAAACGCTTGTCTCAATACTTTGTATTTTGAATTCGCGTTCTTGAAGTATCTGTTTGTACAAACGAGTCAGTAATCTAATTACTTCACCCTTATTAATCGGCTTTAAAATATAATCTGTCACCCCATAATTGATTGCTTTTTTCACATATTCAAATTCTTTATTCTCACTTACAATAATGTATCTTGTTATTGACTTTAATTTTTGCATATCTCGAATCATGTCGAAACTACTCTTCCCAGCTATTTGTATATCAGAAAAAACGATATGGATCTCATTATCCCTCACCCAGTCAACTGCATCAACTCGATCTGGTACAATGCTAATCACTTCCATTTCGGTTCCTAATTCCTCAATGATATGATATACTAAATTTGAACTTACTTCGTCTTCATCAGCTATTAGAACACGAATTCTACCTCTTTCATCCATTATGCACCACAACTCCTCAATGTTATCAAATTTTATGTACTTAAAACAAGTACACATTTACATAATAACACACTTCATGATTAAAATTAATTTGAAATACTTGTAAATTTAAATACAAACAAGAGATTTAATAAATATCAACAAATGAAAAGAGGTGTAAGATGAAAAAAGATAAACATTTAGGATTACGCATCGATACAGAAACTCACCAAAAGCTAAAATACATCGCTGACTATGAAGGACGCTCTATAAACGGTGAGGTTCTATACCTTATTAGACAAGCCATTAGAGATCATGAACGAGAAACGTCCCTCGATATTTCTCATTCATTACATGACGACCTCTCAAATTAAAATTCCAAACAATCTCTTACCTGTATAAAATTTACCTAGTTTCCCGGTGGTCCCCAGTAATTCATTTCGTCTGGCGCCGGGAATTCTCGTTGTCCCCTGTTCAATGAATCTAATTCTTCCATTTCACTATTGGTCAATTGGAAATCATAAAGTCTAGTATTTTCTATGATTCTACTTGGGGTCGTCGATTTAGGGATTACTGCAATATTATTCTGTAGATGCCATCTCAGAACTATCTGTGCTGGTGTTTTCCCATATTTTTCTGCAAGTTTTTTTACACTATTAATTTCTGAAATCTTACCGCGGATCAAAGGACTATATCCTTCCATCTGAATATTATTTGACATACAGAAATCCAACATTTCCTTTTGTTGCATCCATGGGTGACATTCCACTTGATTCACTGTAGGCATAACACCTGTTTCTTGTACAATATTGTTGATATGTTCTTCTGTAAAATTACTCACACCAATAGCTTTAATTAGTCCCTTCTCATACAACTCAACCATAGCTTTCCATGTCTCCACATATTGTCCATATTGGGGAGCAGGCCAGTGGATAAGATAAAGATCCAAATAATCCACTTGTAGGAGCTCTAGGCTTTTTTCAAATGCATTTAGCGTATTGTAATACCCTTGGTCTTGCGTCCAAATCTTGGTAGAAATAAACACCTCTTCTCGAGGAATTCCACTCGTTTTTAGTGCATTTCCAACACCTTTTTCATTCTGATATGCCGAAGCCGTATCAATATTTCGATACCCTGCCTCTAATGCTAGACGCACTGCATTTTCTAACTCATCCCCATCTGGTACCATAAATACACCAAACCCAAGAAGCGGCATTTTTACTCCATTATTTAATATCGTGGTGCTTGACAATGATAGTTTCATGACCTCATTCCTCCTTTTATTTCCAAGTCTCTGCAATTATTCCGTTCCTCTTAACCAGTTTCTTACTTCGCTTACGCTAGGTTCTGCTAGATCAACATCTAATCCCGGAATATACTTGCATGCTTCGTATAATATAGGTGCTACCTTCCCATAAATACCTGCACAATGATGCACATAGGGTCCTGTAACTAGCTTCTCTTCTAGTTTTGGCCAATTCTCCACTTCAAACCATACATAAGTTCCTTTTGTACTAGGTCCTGGAACACTTTTCCCTTCACAGACTAATAAAGTATATTTGCCATGGTCGCCGTCAAATCTACATATTGTAATATCTCCGTCTTTCAATTGCCATTCTCCTGTTCCAGGACAATGACCATCAAAGATAAAATGTCTTCCTATCTCTGGACTACTATCATTCTTAGCTAAAGATATCGGGAAATTCCCACAATGCCATAAAAGTTCAGCATTATCATTCGTAGGGTGTCTTACCGTTAAATCTGCAAAGAATACTGCTGAAGTTCTCATTGCAGCCTCCTGTAATATAATTGCAGACACAGCTCCATGTAGATCTGTTTCACAGGTTGTTGGAATAAATTCATCGAATAATAATCCATTTGTAATACAAGGCATAATCCCTAAGACATCCTGCATCGCGTTCCAGCATTGAATTGCTACTGCGGTGCATTTTTCTCTCTCACAATACTGTAAAATAGCCGTTTTTAATGCAATGATTTTTTGCAAATCTTGTTCTGTAATCTGTGAGCAGTCAATTTGGGTTCTAATCTTTTCCATGTTTTTTCGGAATACTTCATTCTTTTGTTCCAAGATTACATCCATATCATTTACAATATCTTGCAGTGTAATGGGCATTACCTCAATTCCAAAGGTCTCTAAAAGCTCTCCCTCATTACAAATCATAGACCAAAAACTTGTTGGGCGAGGAGCAATTTGTAATATTTTTATTTTCTTGAATGCATCTACTACAGAACATACTGCGATAAATGTTTCAAATCCTCTCCGAAAAACCTCATCATCAATATGACTATTCACGATATATGTATAGGGCACATTAAATCTTCTTAGTACCTTACCTGTTGCAAATAACCCGCATTGAGTATCTCTTGTACGAAATCCATCGTCAAGTGGGGCATCGTCACGCGGTCCCCACAAAAGAACTGGTTTCTCGATTGCTTTTGCTATTTTCGCAACCAAATCCTCCGAGCCAAAATTACAATGTGGCAAGAAAACTCCATGGACATTGGCCTTTTTAAACTTATCAATTGTTTTTTCCACATCACAAAACTCATGAACAAGCCCCTCCTCATTGATATCTTCTATATCGACAACCTCCACATCATACTCTTTTAATTTATCAAGAATAATCCCCTTATTTCTCAATGCTTCTTGGGTACTGAAAACTGTTCTGCGTGTGGATGCTACACCTATTTTAATTTTTTCCCTCGTCATCTTGACTTCCTCATTTTCTATGTAATCAATTCACATGCAACTACTTCTTTATTCTTTCATCTATCATCTGTTGTTTTACCGTTTCTGGTAAAGTCATATTTGGTCTCAAATATGTATCTTCCGAAAAACGCCCAACCATATCCCACTGTCTGTGGAAAACTGTTCGCTTCACGCGTCGATCCAAATCACAATCAAATCTTGCAATATACGTATACACTTCTCCATCTGGTGTTCCACACTCAATATGTGAAAGTCCCCATGTAATTCCATTTGCATCGCCACTATCCTTAAAAGCATCTGGGCAATACGGTCCCGCAGCTAATGGTGGCACATGAATATGTGACATTAGTTGAAAGTCAACCCCATCTTTTGCATATTGAATTGTATTTTTTTCCACACCATCAAATGTAAGAACCGCTACTATCCCCTCCTCATAAGGAAACAAAAATGTTTCACACCCCGAGTTTAACAATGGATTCAGTTCATGTTTCACAAATGGACCTTCAGGAGAATCTGCAATGGCCACACCCTGTGCTCTTACCATACTGCTATCTTCTCCATCAACTTTTAGATTTTCTCCTTTATAAAACATCCAAATTTGCCCTTTATAAACGATAGGATATGGGTCATGGATTGCCATACTATCCCAATCCTCTCTGTTCCCCTGTTGAATAATAGCCTCATTACATTTATTCCATGGACCCTTTGGCGAGTCTGCCCAAGCCATGCTCACACCACAAAAATCCTGTGTCTCTTTTGAAAAGTAACCTGTGAATGCTTGATAATACAAATAGTACTTTCCTTTCCAAACTAAGATGTCTGGTGTTGAAAGAGAACGATCTCCGTATTCTCCTTTCGAAGAACGTCCGACTGCCATCCCTTGTTCTTCCCAATTAAATCCATCTTTACTTGTGGCATAATAAATATCGCTCAAATCCCAATCAAATGTCGGAATTTCATCATCATGATTTTCAACCTGTATGCCTACTGGCTTAGCTTCAGTTTTTCTTCTCGTATAATACACATAATATAGTCCATCTACTTTAATTACCTTACTAGGATCTCTCCTTGACACCCCTTCTTCTTTTCCGATTCCTGTAATTCTTGAATATTTAAAATTCGTAAACAGCTTATTCGCACGATCATCTGGTACTGGCCAGTATTCATATAAACGAGCAGTTGCTGCACTTAACTCTATCCCTTCAGGGGCTTTATCCATCAACCTGGCTGGGTATACTTTATATTCACTCATAACTCATTTCCACCTTTCTAGTCTTGTTCTCCCAGTAATTCTTGTGCAATAATTTCTTCTCTCACTTCGTCAGGCAACACCATATTCGGTGCAAAATACGTTTCCTCTGAATAACGTCCATAGAAATCATTCGGATTTCTAAATAGTTTTCTGTTAAATCTTCTGTCCAAATCACAATCAAATCGAATCATATGACAATGGCAATTTTTCATAATATCTCCACATTCGATATGGTTCAACCCCCAAGTTACACCATTGGCATTACCACTGTTTGTATAAGCATCTGGAGAATGTACACCCGCTGCCATCGGTGGACAGTGCACATATGACATTACTTCAAAATTCAGTCCATCTTTTGCATATTGAATTGTGTTCTTCTCAATCCCGTCGAATGTCAAAACCGCTGCAATTCCTTCCTTATAAGGAAATAAGAACGTTTCATGCCCTGAATTTGTCAAAGGATTCATCGGGTGTTTCTCATATGGTCCAAGCGGGTGATCAGCAATTGCCACACCTTGTGCACGTACCATATTTACATCATCTCCACCGATTCTGAGGTTTTCTGCTTTATAATAAAGCCAAACTTTTCCTTTATACACGATTGGATAGGGGTCATTTACCGACATACTGTCCCAATCTCCTGGTTTCCCTTGCCTTATGATCGGCTCCGTTCCTTTGTGCCACGGCCCAAGCGGTGTATCCGCCCATGCAACACTTACATCACAATAATCTAAAGTTTCTTTTCTAAATGGTTCGGTATAAGTCTGATAATAAAGGTAGTACTTTCCTTCCCATATCAGAATATCAGGAGTTGATAAAGTCCGTGCGCCATACTCTCCTCTCGGGGCACGCTCCACAGCTGGACCTTCCTCAGTCCAATTAAATCCGTCCTTACTACTTGCACAATAGATATCTGCCAAATCCCAATCAAATGTCGGAATTTCAAAGCTCTCATTATCAACATCAATTCCTACAGGTTCTACTACCGTTTTTCTTCTTGTGTAATATACATAGTAAGTTCCATCGACTTCTATAACCTTACTTGGATCTCTTCGAGACACTTCTTCATCTCTACCTATTCCCGTCACTTTTGAATATTTAAAATTTGTAAACAACTCATTATTTCTGTCATCTGACGCTGGCCAATCCTCATATAACCTTTTCATAGCTGGGCTAATTTCTAATCCCGCTGGTATTTTATCCATTAATTTTGATGGATACACATTCATACTGTTCACCTCGTTCTTTCCTCAAATTTATTTGTTAGCCTTTTACCGCTCCTGCAACCATCCCCTTTACAATGCTCTTATTAAACACAGAGTACACGGCGATAACTGGAATGCTTGACAACACTAGAACTGCAAATCGCATTGTGTAGTTTACTGTCCTCTCTCCTTCCGCAGCTGCTACTGCAAGTGGTACTGTTTTTAAGTCTGGTAAATCTACAAGCATATACGCAAATGCAAATTCATTCCACACATATATAAAACTAAGAATTATCAGCGTCGCCATAACTGGTTTACACATCGGCAGTATAATGATAAGCAACCTTCTGTTTAGGGAAGCTCCATCTATTACTGCTGCCTCCTCAATTTCAAATGGTACGCCTTTTATAAAATTTTGTACCAATATTAATCCAAGTGACATTTGAAATGCTACATTTGGAATAATTAATGTATACCAATGATTGGTTAATTCCAGTGCATTAAATAGTGTGTATAGCGGCGTTAAAAATCCATAAACAGGAATCATTAATCCAAGCATATACATCATGTATAAAAATCTTTTCCCTCTAAAGTCAAATCTTGCAAAGAAATACCCTAAAATCACTGAAAATATTATAATAAAGAGTATGGCAAAAAATGTTACAATCACACTGTTTAAAAACGCAGTCGGCAAATCTGTCTTGTCAATAGCATCCATATAATTTTGAATCGCAGAAAAATCCTGTGGAAAAGACGCTGGATTTTGGTTATAGTCTCGCTCTGTCCTCAGCGATCCAAGTATCATCCATACTACAGGATAAATACACAGGGCACTGATTATTATAAAAACTAAATTCATAACATATTTTGGTATATTCTCAATAAATGGTTTTTTATGCTTCATTTTTCTCACCCCTAAACAACATTGTAACTATGAATACCAATACACTACTAAACAACAATATACTCATGGATATAGCAGAAGAGTATCCGAATCTCGTGCCTCGATATACAGTGTTATATGCAAATAATGACAAGACATTAGATGCTGTTCCTGGTCCACCACCAGTCATTAGCAGAATATGTTCAAACAACTTCATACAACCTGTAATGCACAGCAGTAAGCAAACACGGAACGTTCCTTTCATTAATGGTACGATGATTTTAAAGAACCTTTGAAAAGCATTTGCACCATCTATCATCGACATTTCTAACACATCTGAAGGAATGTTCTGTAATGATGATAAGAAGATAACCACATACATTCCTGTATACTGCCATATGAACACTACTGCTATGGATTTCATAACCAGTTCGGGATTGTCTAACCATAATTGCGTAAGATGGTCTAGACCCATGTTTCTGAGTGCTGTATTAATAAATCCAGTTAAATCTCCATAAGCCAATTGAAACAAAAGAGCTACAACAACTGTTGAAAGAACAAATGGTAGGAAGATACAAAATCTATAAACACTTCTTAGTTTCATAAACTTACTATTAAGTACTACTGCAATAATAAACCCTCCACAAACTTGTCCGAGAATACAATATAATAATATTTCAATATTATTTTTTAGTGCCAACCAAAAATCTGAATCACTCACTAAGTATTGATAATTTTCAAGCCCCGAAAAAGACATGGTTCTTCCACCATTCCAGTCAAATAAGCTTATGAAACCACCGATAAAAATCGGGACTATAATACAGAATGCAAATACTACTGTCGGTATTGTTAAGTACAACCAATATTGGCCCGGTTTCGGATATAATAATTTATTCATTGACTCTCACCTCACTACTCTTTCATGTTCGGCATCAGCTTTCACTGATGCCGAAAGGATATTTTTTTCTCATTCTCTCCAAATTATTTATTAAGAATCAAAGTTTCAAAATCTTTTTGAATCTTTGCCGCCCCATCCTCTGGCGTCATCGTTCCTGCAACAATTTCCTGTAAAACAGTTGAATATGTTGGCTGTAATTCAGGTTGAAGAACAGTTAGGTATCCAGGACCAAATTGATTTTCATTGAATAATGCCATATATTCTTGGGTCAATCTTGGGTATTCTTCCACCTTAAATGATTCTGGCATCTCTGCAGCGGCCATATCTGATACTTTAGCTTCTGCACCAGCCTCAAAATATTCATCAGTTGTTAATCTGTAAATCAATTCTTGAACGAGTTCAAATTTCCTCTCATCTTCTTTCACTTCAACGTTATATACATATCCCATAGAAGATCCACCTGCCACTAGTTGAGCACTTCCTTCTACCCCACCGTCTACATCAGGTACGTTAGCAACTTTTAATTTTTCATAGACGTCTTCTGGACAATTAAGATCAATTGCATTGATTCCCCAACTTCCTGTTACTGTCATTGCTGCTTGTTCGTTATACACCATTCTAAATCCTGATTCTTCATCGATTGTATTGATATCTCCATTAAACGCTTCTGCTTCTGCCAAGTCACTCATTACTTGCAAACCTTGAAGAAACTCTGGATCTGTAAAATTCGCCTCTCCTGTTGGATTCGGTGATACTTGTGTGAACCATTCATTTCCAGTATATCTATCAATAATTGTTGATGCGAAGCAACTTGCTATTGGATACCAAGCTTTATTTCCTACTGCAATCGGAATAATATCATTAGCATTTAATTTATCGATTGCGTCCATCAGTTCTTCCATCGTTGTTGGAAATTCTTCATATCCAATTTCTTCCATCATCTCAGTATTATATATCATGTATGCATATCCATATAATTTACCAGGAACTGCATAAATATCACCTGTTGAATCAAAAAGAAAGTCATTATATGCATCTACACGAATCTTCTCATACCATCCATCCACTGAATCCATCATCGCATTTACAGGCTCAATCATTCCTGAATTTGCAGCTTGATTAATGGCATCTGCTCTAATGTAGCTCACGTCTGGTAATTCGTTTGCCGCTATCATAGCTTTGATTTTCACATCTAATTCATCTGATGGAATTGATAGATTCTCAATTGTGACCTCTGGATAATCTTCTAAAAATTTTTCTATTACCGCATACGTAGCATCAGCATTCACATCACCTGAATCTGGGACTTGATTGGATATATATGTAATCACGACTTCTTCTCCACCTGATTCATCAGCACTTGTTTCTTCTGTTCCTACTTCCGTTGTACTTGCTTCTTCCGTTCCTGCACCTGCGTCTGTATTACCACACCCTACTAACATTCCACATCCCATTGCTAGTATCAAACCCATAGCTATCAACTTTTTCATAAATTTTACCCTTTCTTTTGTTTTGGACATTATGACTTCTGCCAAATTCCCTTTATAAAATTAATAGTTACCATTTTGAAAGAGCGCTCTTCTTTCTAATCAATATTTTAATAGAATTTTCAGACAATTAACAAGGGGGGTAAAATTAGAATTATGGGGGGATTTCTCATTTCATGATATTAGATTTGTATTTCTATAACATTTTATCTTTATTAACTTTATTTTTCTGATATAATTCTATTAAATCTTTAATTAACAGAATAAAAAAGGAGTGGTTCTATGTGTAAAAATTTAGAAATATTAGAAAAGCAAGAAGAGATATTAAAGTTTGACAACTTCACAAATGAAAGTGCTTTTGAATTAGGTTGCTTTATGAAAGATTATGCTGAAAAACGTAATTTACAAATTTCCATCAGTATCCGAACAGCTTCAGGACATACCTTATTCCAACATTCTCCACATTCAACCAATGCACTGAATCAATTTTGGATGGATCGTAAATTCAACCTAGTTCAATTAATGAATCACAGCTCTCTCCATAGTCTTGTTGCTATGGAATCCGACAATATGTCATTAGAGAAAAATGGACTGGATCCCGCTAAATATTCCGCTTGTGGAGGTGGCTTTCCAATCCACCTGAAAAATTCATCTTTTTTGGTTGGTGCTATTATTACTTCAAATCTCCATCATATACTGGATCATAATTTTATAATAGACGCTCTGAGCGAATACTTACGTGCTGGCACTGTAGAATTATTTCCAATTGAGTAATGACAAAATTGAAAATAGGAGGCAGAGGTAAAATATTATCAATTTACCTCCGTCTCCTATTAAACTGTATAGAATATAACTATTGCCTATAACAACATTACGTTTGCTTCTACACAAATTTCCTTTGTCTTCGCATCCCATAGAGATGACTGAACCTCTCCGATATGCGCCTTGCCCAATAATAGCATACACATTCTAGACTGACCAATTCCGCCACCTATTGTCAGTGGTAGCTCATCTTCAATCAACATCTTATGAAATGGCAATTCTGCTCGTTCCATACAACCTGCTTTTTCTAGTTGTTCCACCAATGATTTTGCATCTACACGGATTCCCATACTGCTTAATTCTAGAGCAATTCCAAGTGTTTCATGCCAGAATAACAAATCCCCATTTAACGACCAATCGTCATAATCCGGAGCTCTTCCGTCATGCTTTTCACCGCTTTTTAATTTATCCCCAATCTGTAAGATAAATACTGTCTTGTATTCTTTGGTAATCGCTATCTCGCGCTCTTTTGATGTCATATCTGGATACATATCTTCCAAGGCCTGCGTATCAATAAAATAGACATCTCTGCACAGTTCTGTTTCCAAGTCTGAAAACTGCCATTTTAATTCTTCCAAGGTATTGCATACAGCATTTACAATCTTTTGCACTGTATCCTTTAGATACTCCACATTTCGGCTATCTCGATCAATCACCTTCTCCCAATCCCACTGATCTACATAGATGGAATGGATATTGTCTAATTCTTCATCTCTACGAATTGCATTCATGTCCGTGACTAAGCCTTTTCCTACATAAAAATTATATCTATGTAGCGCAAGTCGCTTCCACTTCGCTAGGGAGTGAACAATTTCTCCCTCTTTTTGAATCGCTGGAATATCGAATGAAACTGGTCGCTCGACTCCATTTAAATTATCATTCAAACCTGTATTCGGATCCACAAAAAGTGGTGCCGTCACTCTCTTAAGCTTCAATGCAGCTGATAGTTTGATTTCAAATAAA
This sequence comes from uncultured Lachnospiraceae bacterium, assembly GCA_964367905.1. Taxonomy (GTDB): domain Bacteria; phylum Bacillota; class Clostridia; order Lachnospirales; family Lachnospiraceae; genus CAUPWF01. The sequence goes on along the minus strand of CAYIZP010000018.1, from coordinate 4,715 downwards.
GACTTAATCATTCCTATCGCTTTCTGGGTATCGTATAAGCCAAGTTGAGCTTGATACCCCTCTGGTATATAACTATTCATGCGCTTGCTTCCTCCTTCTCGGAATTCTTTTCAAAAGGGACAGGGATGTTTTCATTGGGGACGGAGGTTTTCTTCAAAAAACCCCGTCCCCAATGAGATTAGCTCACTGAAGTCACTAAAATTTCACCGACTCCAACAATCTCATATTTTCCCTGATCTGCTGTAACCAATACGCTATCTCCTGCCTTAAATTCTATCTCTGTCTCTCCAGCAATCACCTTTCCTGTACCTTTTGTTACAAGCAATGAATGAAAAGAATCTTCTGTTTGATTCGCATAACTTCCATCTAACTCCACTTTATCTACCGTGAAGTAATCGCATGTAACAAGGTGTCCACCGAACTCATGATTCTGTTCCTGTTTGCTATAATTTGTAACTTCACACGCCTTGTCTACATGTAGTTCTCTCGGCTGACCATCCACACCAACACGACCAAAATCATATACGCGATAAGTCACATTACTGTTTTGTTGTATCTCTGCAATTACAATTCCTGCGCCAATCGCATGAATGGTTCCTGCTTCGATAAAGTACAGATCCCCTGGTTGGACTTCTACCTTGTTCAGTAATTCGCAAATTGTGTTGTCTTCAATCGCCCTGCGGAATGTTTCCTTGTCTGTCTCTTCTTTAAATCCATGATACAAGGTTGCTCCCGGTTCACAGTCTACCACATACCATGCTTCTGTCTTACCGAATTGACCTTCATTTTTCAATGCGTATGCATCGTCTGGATGTACCTGAATCGACAAATCTTGCGCCGCATCGATCAACTTAATCAGTATAGGAAATTCTTCTGATATGCTCGCTGCACTCCCCACATATTGCGGATTTTTCTCTAACAACTCAGGCAGAGTACAGCCCACTCCCTCTACGATGCTTGCACCATCCTTGTGACAAGAAAGCTCCCATGTTTCTGCGATAATCTCGTCTGGCGATTGTTTTTCGTACTTGTCTCTAAGTATCGTTCCTCCCCATATATACGGTTTACACGCTGGTATCATCTTATATATCATTATTCTATCTCCTACTTATGCTAAAAACGGCTTAATCACTTCATCTACTTGTGGTGTGTATTTATACACTTTTAGTTCGATTGGTTGTGTCAGATCCAAACTAAAAATCCCCATGATTGACTTCGCATCTACGATATACCTTCCAGAAATCAAATCAAAATCTCCTTCGAGCTTTAATGTTGCATTAATAAACGCTTTAATTTCTTCTATCGATCTCAAATTAATCATAAAACTTTTCATATTTTCATTCTCCTTCTCCAAAAATGTCCAAAAGGGACAGGGATATTTTCGTTGGGGACGGAGGTTTTCTTCAAAAAACAACGTCCCCGATTACCAATTAGTCTAACTCGCAAACAGCTTGTCTTACTGCCAATAATACAGATGGAGTGACCGAAAGTTCATCAACTCCGTATTCTACGAATGTCTTTGTCAATGTAGTATCCGCTGCTAACTCTCCACAGATTCCTGCCCAGATATTATGCTTATGCGCTACATCTGTAATCTGCTTGATCATCTTCAATACAGCTGGATGATGCGCATCGTAGAAGCGGTTTAATTTTTCGTTTTGTCTATCGATTGCCAATGTGTATTGGGTCAAGTCGTTTGTTCCTACGCTGAAGAAATCAACAAGTGGTGCCAAATCGTCTGCGATCATTACTGCTGCTGGTGTTTCGATCATGATTCCAAATTCGATGTCTCCGATGCGGAATCCTTCTGACTGGATCTGTTGTTTCACTTCTTCTAGGATCTCTTTTACTCTCTCTACTTCCCATACCGAACAAATCATCGGTACCATAATCGAGATCTTTCCATATCCACTTGCACGAACTAAGGCCCTTAGTTGTGTTCTGAAGATTTCTTCCTGTGTTAGGCAGATTCTTACCGCGCGGTATCCAAGTGCTGGATTCTCTTCTTCTCCTAGGTCTAGGTAGTCGATTTGCTTATCTGCTCCGATGTCCATGGTACGGATGATAACCTTCTTGCCTGCTAGCATTTCTGCCGCTTGTTTGTATGCGTTGAATTGCATCTCTTCTGTTGGGAAATCGTCACATTCTAGGTATAGAAATTCACTACGGAATAATCCAACTCCTTCGCTATCGTTTTGTAGCGCAAGTCCAACATCTCCTACAGATCCTACGTTTGCATAAAGGTTGATTTTCTTGCCTGATTTTGTAACTGTCTCTCTGCCTTTGTATTCTTTTAAGAGTGCTTTTTTCTTCTCTTCTCTCTCTTGAATTTCTTTTACATATGTGAGTACTTCTTCCTCTGGTTCCACGATAAATTCACCCTTGAATCCGTCTACTACTGCCATTTTCCCTGTCAAATCAGTTGGCATATCCACACTGACGATTGCTGGAATAGCCATGGTTCTAGAGAGAATTGCTGTATGTGAGTTTACAGATCCTTTTCTTGTAACAAATGCCAAGATTTTGCTCTTGTCCATCTGTACTGTTTCACTCGGTGTTAAGTCGTCTGCGACGATCACACATGGCTTCTCAAACGATAAGGATTGATCTTGTCTATTGCTAAGAATTGCAACGATTCGATCCGAGATATCTTCCACGTCTGCTGCACGTCCTTGCATGTACTCATCATCCATGCTGGCAAAGATTTCTGCAAAATTATGTCCTGTCACTGCCACTGCATACTCTGCATTCATACTTTGAGTTGTGATGATATTTTTCACCGAATCCACGTAATCATCATCTTCTACCATCATCTTATGCACATCGAAGATCATCGCATTTGCTTCTCCAACTTCTTTTAATGCGATTTCATATAGCTCATCTAACTGTGTGATGGCTTTTTCTTGCGCCTCTTCAAATCTTTTAATTTCTTCGTCTATTGATTCAATTCTCTCACGTCTTACTGCGGTGTCTTTGCTTTTTAATTCCTGTATCTCACCATATGCAATCCCTTTGGATGCAATATTTCCTGTATATTTTATCATAATCCCATACCTCCATATATTTTCTCTGACTGCTACATATAATCAGACTCTTTTACACGATCTTATCTCCACATGTGTAAAGATTACCCCAACATATGACTCAAGATTATGCAAGGCTCCTCTAGAAGTCTTGCATAATCTCTCATATAAATTTTCTTATTTAACTGTTCTTATAAGTTTTCTTCGAAGAATGCCTTGATTCCTTCGATTGCAACGTCTTCGTCTGCACCTTCTGCGGATACCACAACAGTTGCACCTTGTTTTACTCCCATGGCCATCACTGCCATCAACTTTGTAGCTTCTGCTTGCTTGTCATCCTTTTGGATTACGATTTTACTCTCATATTTCTTTGCCTCTTTTACAAGCAACCCTGCTGGTCTTACATGGATTCCCAACTCATCTTTTACTTCAAATTCAAAACTCTTCATACCATTCTCCTTTGCCATTCATATTCATGATTAAATTACTTGACGAAATATGATTTTACTACATTCTTCCTCATGCATATCTCAGCTACCGCGTCCTTGTGGTCTTCGTTTAAGTTTGTTTCACAAACCAACGTTGCCCCACGAACTTCTGCATGTAGTTCTTCCTCGGCACTTTGATATCCGCGTAGGATGTAGCCATCTTCGTTTTCTGACTTTTTCAAGACACTCAAGACGTAGCAATCGCCTACAACTTCTAGCATGCTATAGTTATATGGTGTATTAAAATCAACATTGTTCATCTTCATAGCATTATACGGCATTTTATTATAAATTGCAAATGGTGTGAGGTATTCTTTTGCAATTTTTGCTAAATTTTTAACATTCTTTGTAATCGCAAACTCATATACCTGTCTTCCTAACATCTGTGAGTCTGGAGTCTCTAGTCCAATCCCCGATGGACGACCTGGTCTACGGAACAAATTGTCCTTTCCGAGTAAGCCCACGCTACGGAATAATGTTACTGCAATTGTTCCATATCCTTCCCCGATTAATTCAAATTCTCTTACAGAATTGGTGAGGAAAGCTAAACTCTCTTCGTGGTCTACCGCTACATATGATAACATTGGATAAATCGAGTCTGGACGTTCGTTCCAACGCTCTTTCTCCCATACTTCCATTGCTGCATCTACTACTGGACGTGTAATCGAACCAAATTGGTTGTCGGATACCGAATACTCCACTTGAACATCATTTGGAATCAGAACTCTTACCCTATGGTCTTTCGCATAATTTAGCACCTCTGCCGAAATCTCAAGAACTCTTGACTTGTCTCTTAGTTTTACAGTAAATTCGATTTCCATACTTCCATCGCAGATTTTTTTCTTTCGGCTATCCAAATCTTTTGGAATAGACATCACAATTTTCGATTTAATTGTTGTTGTACTTGCCACTTTCTCAATTGAAGTTTCAGCAACTACATCCTTAGATGTAATGATGAAGTCATCTTCTAGTGGCGAAAAATCATATTCGTCTCCGTCATCACTTCCGTCTTCGATTAATAACACATTTTCATAAGTTTTATTCAACTGTTTGTCAACAATGTTCAAACTACCATTCTTATTCACAGTGACTGAATAAAGTCTATTCTCGGCCACTTCTTTTGTTTGTGGACTTAGAACTTCTACTTGTCCTTCTTTTTCTTGAATCAAGAAAGTCTTATATCCCATAGCTGGAATCTCGTCGA
>CAYIZP010000017.1:0-56304 GCA_964367905.1 uncultured Lachnospiraceae bacterium | reverse complement strand
CAAACAAATTCCATGAATACTTTGACAACAGATGCAGATGATTATACAATAAATGTGGTAGATGGAAGTCAAAAAGAACTGACAAGAGAAGATATCAAAAACATAGAAATTGAAGTAACGAAACAAGATGGTACGAAAGAAATGGTTCCATTAGAAGATATCGCCACATTTGAAGATGACCTAGGGCTGCAGTCGATTAGCCGTGAAGATCAAGTTCGAACACTGAATGTAACAGCAGCAATCGCAGAAGGATACAATATCACGCAGGTGGCAGCAGAGGTAACGGCAGCATTAGAGAGCTACGAAGCGCCGAATGGATATTCATATGAGATGGCTGGAGAAGATGAGATGATTATGGACTCCATGGTTGATCTGGTATACATGTTATTGCTAGGCGTATTATTCATGTATCTGATCATGGTAGCGCAATTTCAATCATTGTTATCACCATTCATCATTATGTTCACGATACCGCTGGCATTTACAGGAGGACTTCTTGCGTTGTGGATGACAGGAAGCACAATCAGCATCATTGCGATGATTGGTTTCGTTATGCTATCAGGGATTATCGTAAATAACGGTATTGTATTAGTAGATTATACCAACCAGTTACGACTAACTGGTGTAGATAAAAAAGAAGCGATTATTCAAGCAGGCAAGACCCGCCTTCGTCCAATCGTAATGACAGCATTGACTACAATCCTTGCACTATTAACTATGGCAATGGGAATTGGAATGGGATCGGATATGGTACAACCAATGGCGATTGTTACCATTGGTGGATTGATTTACGGAACATTGCTTACACTCTTCGTGATTCCATGTATGTACGATATCTTCAATCGTAAGAAATGGAAAAAGGAGATCGAACGAACACGTGAGATACAAGAGCTATGGGAACTAGAAGAGATAGATGAACTAGAAGAAATGTAAGGAGGCAAATGGCGTGATAGAAAAAGCAGTGGAATTTGCTAAGAAAGCGCATGAGGGCCAACTGAGAAAAGGAACAAGCATACCATATATCGTCCACCCAATGGAGGTGGGCGATATTGTCTTGCAATTGACCGATGACGAGGATGTGATATGTGCGGCCTACCTTCACGATACCATAGAGGATTGTGAGGATGTGACAAGAGAGTTGTTAGAGGAAGTGTTTGGAAAACGAATTGCCGATATTGTGGATCAAGAGAGCGAAGATAAATCACAAACATGGCTCGTGAGAAAACAGACTACGATTCGCAGATTAAATGAAGCATCGTGGGAAGTGCAGATTGTTGCATTGGGAGATAAGTTATCCAATATGCGTGATATCGCAAGGGATTATCCGGTGGAAGGGGAAGAATTCTGGAAGCGATTCAGCATGGGAGACAAGGGGGTTATTGGATGGTATTACAAGGGGGTTCGTGATTCTTTGCGTGAAAGCATGGGTGATACACCACAATACGAAGAATACTGTCGCCTAATTCGGGAAAACTTTTAGTAACAGATCACGCAGTGATTCATCCGAGATGTTTAGGCTGAATAGTTACAGGAAGAGCGTCGAAACTTGACAAATCTCCCCGATTATCATATGATTGTGAGAACAAAAATAGAGAGGATTTTAGAAATGGGAAAAGAACTTGAAACGAAATATGACCCGAAACAGATAGAGAATAAACTATATAAAAAATGGTGCGAAAAGAAGTATTTTCATCCAGAGGTAGATAGAAGCAAAAAACCGTTTACCATTGTAATGCCGCCACCAAATATTACAGGCAGATTACATATGGGACATGCCCTAGATAATACATTACAAGACATTTTGATTCGATACAAGAGAATGCAAGGATACAATGCACTTTGGATTCCTGGAACAGACCATGCCGCAATCTCTACAGAGGTTAAGGTAACCAACCAACTGAAAGAAGAAGGTCTCGACAAGAAAGAAATGGGAAGAGAAGCCTTCTTGGCACGTACTTGGGAGTGGAAAGAAGAGTACGGCGGCGCGATCAACGACCAATTAAAACAATTGGGAGTTTCTTGTGACTGGGATCGTGAGCGTTTTACCATGGACGAGGGATGCTCTCAGGCAGTAGAGGAAGTATTTATCAAATTATACGAAGAAGGCTATATTTATAAGGGATCTCGTATCATCAACTGGTGCCCAAAATGTAAGACCTCTCTCTCGGATGCGGAGGTGGAGCATGAGGAGAAAGCAGGACATTTCTGGCATATTAAATATCCAGTTCTAGGAACGGAGAAGTTCCTAGAAGTTGCTACTACCAGACCGGAGACTATGCTAGGAGATACAGCCATTGCCGTACATCCAGAGGATGAGCGATACACAGATTTGATCGGGAAGAAAGCATTGCTCCCACTGATGAATCGTGAGATTGATATCGTGGCAGATACCTATGTAGATAAAGAATTTGGAACAGGTGCAGTGAAAATTACTCCAGCCCATGATCCGAATGATTTTGAGGTTGGAAGACGCCATAATCTAGAAGAAATCAATGTCATGAATGACGATGCAACCATCAATGAAGCAGGTGGAAAATACGCAGGAATGGATCGCTATGAGGCGAGAAAGGCGATTGTTGCAGACTTAGAAACAGAAGGGTATCTTGTAAAAATTGAAGACCATTCTCATAACGTAGGAACGCATGATCGATGTGGAACTACCGTTGAGCCATTGATCAAACAACAATGGTTTGTGAAGATGGAAGAGTTGGCAAAGCCTGCTATAGAAGCGCTCAAAACAGAAGAATTAAAATTTGTACCAGAGAGATTTGATAAGATTTATCTACATTGGTTGGAGAACATCCGCGATTGGTGTATCTCACGTCAGATTTGGTGGGGACATAGAATTCCAGCATATTATTGTGAAAAATGCGGACAATTTGAGGTGTCGAGAGATGTCCCAACTTCTTGTAAGAATTGTGATGGAACAACCTTTGTGCAAGATGAAGACACCTTAGATACTTGGTTCAGTTCTGCACTATGGCCATTCTCGACTTTGGGTTGGCCTGAAAATACAGAAGAACTGGATTATTTCTATCCGACAGATGTGTTAGTAACAGGATATGATATTATTTTCTTCTGGGTAATTCGTATGGTATTCTCAGGGTTTGCACATACAGGAAAATCACCGTTCAATACAGTATTAATTCATGGATTGGTGCGTGATTCTCAAGGAAGAAAAATGAGTAAATCCCTAGGAAATGGAATCGATCCACTTGAGGTGATCGACCAATATGGGGCAGATGCTCTACGTCTTACCTTGGTGACAGGAAATGCTCCTGGTAATGATATGCGCTTCTATCACGAGCGTGTGGAGGCAAGCAGAAACTTTGCGAATAAAATCTGGAATGCATCTAGATTCATCATGATGAACTTAGATGAGAAGGAAATGGAGAGACCAAAGACAGAAGACTTTGAACCAGCAGATTTATGGGTGTTATCTAAGGTAAATCGTTTGGCGAAAGATGTAACAGAGAACATGGACAAGTTCGAGTTAGGAATTGCGGTTCAGAAAGTCTATGATTTTATCTGGGATGAGTTTTGCGATTGGTATATCGAGTTGACAAAGCAGAGAATCTACAACAAAGTAACCAATGAAACATCGGCAAAGGTAGCGCTTTGGACACTACGCTATGTATTGGGACAAGGGTTGAAGCTGCTACATCCATTTATGCCATTTGTATCAGAGGAGATCTATGGTGCATTGAATCCAGAAGAGGAATCATTGATGATTTCTTCATGGCCAGAATATACAAGCGACTTGGATTATCCAGAAATGGAAGCGATTATCGAAGACGCAAAGGAAATAATTCGTGGAATTCGTAACCTACGTGCAGAGATGAACGTGCCGATGAAGAAAAAGATCTCTGTATATCTTGTAGCACAAGAGGACAAGACGGCAAAAGGATTTGAACTCATCAAGGAGCAAATCATGCCATTATTGGGAGCTTCGGCTATCTATGTGCAAAATACAAAGGAAAATATCTCTGATGATGCAGTCTCAGTTGTAACCGCAAATGCAGTTGCATACTTGCCATTAGAAGAATTGGTGGACAAGGAACAAGAAGTCGAGAGATTGACCAAGGAAAAGAATAAGATACAGGGAGAACTTGCCCGTGTAGAAGGCATGCTGAGTAATGAGAGATTCATGAGCAAGGCGCCAGAAGCAAAGGTAAATGAAGAGAAGGAAAAATTAGAGAAATACCGACAAATGATGGCTCAAGTGGAAGAGAGACTTGAGAAGTTGTTGGGCTAGGATAAAATAGGGAAATTATGAAAAGATTATATTACAAAAGGTCAAGTCTTGCGAATTGGAGGGCAAACTTGAATCGCATCTCCATGCTATTAGAGGCAGTGGGAGCATGCATGATAAATTTTGTGATTGAATGGATATCTAGACATTCATTTACAGAGGCGTTGAATTATTTAGATCAGAGAACATGGGCATTTGCCTATAATTCGTTTATTATATTTATTACATTTTCTCTAGTATATCTAGTGAGAAAGAGAGTGTTTGCAAGGGTGATTATCACCTCCTTGTGGTTGATACTCGGTATTGTGAATGGGGTGACGCTAGACATGAGGGTGACACCATTCAATGCATATGATTTGAAGATGGTAGAGGATGCGGTGACGATGATAGAATCTTATTTCACGATTCCGCAGTTGATTCTACTAGGTGCATTTCTTCTAGCAATTATTGTTTGGTTGGTACATGTGTGGAGAAAGGGCAGGAAATTCAAGAGGAAGCTGTATCGGATTCCAATGTTGATGCTTTGTGTAGTGTGGTATTTTGTATTGATGTTCGCAACAGATTTGGCAATTGAGAAGAGGGTGATTTCTACATATTTTGGGAATTTAGCCTTTGCATATGAAGACTATGGACTACCTTATTGCTTTATGACAAGTGTGTTTGAAGGTGACATGGATAAACCAACATTATATGATGAGTCTACGATTCAGGACATCACCCATGACGGAGAGATGGTTTATACAGAAACGATGGAAGCAGATGTGCAACCAAATATCATCGTGGTACAGCTAGAATCGTTTTTTGATCCGGAAGAGGTGAATTTTTTAGAATTTTCATCGGATCCAATCCGAGTGTTTAGAGAGTTGTCGGAGACTTATTCTTCGGGATATATTGAGGTGCCTTCGGTTGGTGCGGGAACAGCCAATACAGAATTTGAGATGTTAACGGGGATGAACATGAGGTTCTTTGGACCAGGGGAATACCCATATAAGACCATTGCTAGTGAGACTATGATAGAGAGTGCTGCCACAGCACTAGAAGGACTGGGATACGATAGCTATGCACTCCATAATAACGGTGGAAATTTCTATAGTCGTGCGGAAGTGTTTAATAACCTAGGATTCGACGGGTATGTAAGTGAGGAGTTCATGAATATACGAAGGACGACGGATCAAGGTTGGGCGACAGATAATATTTTGATTGAAAATATTGTGGATTGCCTTGATACATCAAAGGATTCAGAGTTTATCTTCACTATTACTGTGGAAGGACATGGAAGCTATCCAGAAGAGCCGGTAGAAGATCCGGCCATTGTGGTAAGTGGAGTCGAGGATGAAGGTCTACGAAATTCATGGGAACAATATGTGAATCGTGTCTATGCGATGGATAAATTCGTGGACAAACTGATCAGAGAAGTAGAAGAGCGTGATGAACCGACCGTGATTCTCTTCTATGGAGACCATTTGCCGACGATGGATATTGAAGAGTCAGATCTAGGAACAGGCAATCTCTTCTATACCAATTATTTAATCTGGGATAATATTGGTTTGCCAGAAAAAGATCAAGATTTTACTACATATCAAGCATTGGCTGAGTTATTTGAGCAAGTTGGGATTCAAAGTGGTACTATGTTTAATTATCACGATGAGAGAGCAGATACAGAGTTCTATGTAGAAGATATGGAGATGCTACAGTATGACTTGTTGTATGGGGAACAGTATGCATATCAAGAAGGAACCGTTCTGAAAGACGAGGGTGACATGCATATGGGTGTACAGAACACAGGGTTACATTTTGTTACACAGACCAAGAATTCAGAAGGCGAGGACACAGTTATCTTCGTTGGAAGAAACTTTACTCCATGGAGTCGTATCTATATCAATGGAGAAAGACAGAGCGGGGATTGCCTGAATGAAGTTCGAATAGATGTAGATGGATTAGTTCTCGAAGATGGAGACGAAATCGTCATTCGACAAATGGGGTCGAGCAGTACCATTTTCCGAAGTTCAGCAACCTTTGTCTATGAGGATGGTAAGATTCAAATCAGCGAGCCAATCAAGCTTGGAAGTTCTTGGGTGAATCGACAGGCTGAAATTTTAGCAGAAGAATAGATATGATTCTTGCATAGGAGAGAGGGATTATAGCGTGCAAATCAACGAAGTATTTTCGTATATATATCAGATACCAAAATTTTCAACCAAGAATTCTAGAGAGCATACCATACGCTTTCTAGAATTGCTAGGTCATCCAGAGAAAAGTTTAAAAGTAATTCATGTAGCGGGCACAAATGGAAAAGGTTCCACTTGTGCCTATATGAATTCTATCTTGTGCAGAGAGTTTATCAACACAGGAAAGTCCGTGGGGTTATTTACATCTCCACACCTTCAGCGTCTGACAGAGCGCATTCGAGTCAATGGTGAGGAAATCACAGAAGAAGAATTTGTTCGGATATTTCGGGCAGTGATGGCAGTGGTAGAGGTGATGAAGGAGGAAGGTGATCCACATCCTACTTTTTTTGAATTCTTATTTGGAATGGCACTTCGCGCATTTGCTGAGGCTGGGGTGGAGTATGCAATTTTAGAGACTGGATTAGGTGGTAGACTCGATGCAACCAACGTAATCGAAAATCCATTGATTACAATTATTACGAGTATTGGTTTGGATCATATGGAATATCTGGGAGATTCGGTAAAAAAAATAGCCTATGAAAAGGCAGGAATCATCAAATCAGGTGTATCAGTTATCTGTGATGGAAAGAGTAGAATTGTGAGGGATGTCATCTCCCGTGTCGCTGATGAGAGAGGAAGTAGATGTAGATTTGTGTCAGATTCTGCGTACGAAATTCGAGAAATCAACCAGAAATATATTGCATTTTCACTTCTAGATGAGTATGATAGTACTGTTACTTGGAAGATTCGAAACACAGGGAAATTTCAGGTGAACAACGCATGTCTAGCTCTCCTTGCCTTAAGAGAAGCCTTAGACGCAGACGAGGAACGATGTATAACATGGAGACAAGCTCTATATGAAACCTATTGGCCAGGTCGCATGGAGGAGTTGGAGCCGAAGATGTATATCGACGGCGCGCATAATGAAGCAGCAATCTCTGCTATTGCGGAAGATGGAAGAAAGATTGGGATACTGATATATGCAACGGTTGCGGATAAGAATTATAAGGATATTATAGAACTTATCACTAAAAAGTTAGATGTGAACTGTTATATTGTCACGAGTCTAGAGAATGATAGGGGCGTGAAATCAGATAAATTGAGCGAACTCTTTCAGGTAGTTACAAGTCAAAGGATATATGAAACACGAGATGTGAAAGAAGCATGGGAATTGGCACGGAAGTTAAAGCGAGATGATGAAATGGTATTGGCACTTGGCTCCCTGTATTTGGTTGGAGAGATTAAAGACCTATATCGTGAGTAGGAGGATGAATACATGTTGAATTTTGAAGATGAAATCAAGAAGTTTAAACCAAGTCTTGAAGTAGATGAGATAGAACAGGCGGTGTATCAGGAGGATTTGACTGATATTACTGATATTATGCGTGATATGATGGAACAGACAAATCAGTAGAGGAACATTGGAGAAGGTATGAATTATACAGAGAAAGTAATCAGACAATCCAATTATTGGTACAATAGTGGCTTGCAATGCGCGAATATTCGGGATTTGTCAGGAGCGATTTTAGCGCTGAAGAGAAGTTTGCAATACTGCCAACACAATATCGCAGCGAGGAATCTACTAGGACTAGTGTATTATGGTCGTGGTGAGATCAATGAGGCACTGGTAGAGTGGATTATCAGTAAGAATTTAAAGCCGCGGGAGAATGTTGCGAATTATTTTATCCGAAGAATGCAAGAGACACCCAATGAATTGGATGGCTATAATTACAATATAAAAAAGTACAATCAGTGTTTGGTATATTGCCAAAATGGGGCAGAAGATTTGGCATATATTCAATTAAAGAAAGTGGTAAGCGCATGTCCGGATTTTGTGAAGGCGCTTCAGCTGACCGCCTTGCTCAGTATTCAGTATGAACACTATGGTAGGGCGCGACAATTGTTAAAACGAGCCCAGAAATTAGACAGTACAGATGCGCTGACTCTCTATTACTTAAATGAGTTGGAGGAACGAAAGGGTCGTAAGACAAAGGAAGATAAGGAAGATGTTGTTACTTATCAGGTGGGAAATGAAACTGTCATTCAACCGAGCAGCACCCATATCAAGGAATATCCGATGCAGACTACAATTCTCAACCTATTGATCGGGGGAGTGTTTGGTGCCGCAGCCATCCTCTTATTGGTTTTGCCCACATTGCAACAAGGAGAAGCTCATGAGAATGCGGATGCAATTCGGGCATATAGTCAGCAAGTTGAGTCACAAAACGCTCAAATCAATGCCCTGCAATCAGAGTTAGAGCCCTATCGCTTAGAAGAAAGCAAGGCAGAGGCAGATGTGATTTTAGCAGATGACATCAAGGCGGATTATGAGGAATTGATAAAAATTGAAATGGATTTCGACCCAGATTTGACCACAGATTTAAAGGGACTGGCAGAACGATTGGGGACCATTAATGAAGATTATCTAGGAGAAACAGCTTTGGCATTATACGAGGAAATGGAATCCCTCATCGTGATACCATTTTGTGAATCCTCACTTGAATCTGCGAATGAGAATATAGCAGATACGGATTTGAATACAGCGGCTACACATTTGGAAAATATCATGTTAATACGACCAGACTATAACAGTTATGGAGCGATGAAATTATTGGCAGACACATATGTGGATTTGGAGCTGATTGACCAAGCAAAAGAATATTATAACCAGATACTAACCGAATATGCCGACACAGAGTTGGCAAATGAAGTCACAGATATTTTATCGGAATTATAACAGTATATCACAATTACAAAAGAGGAAGGCGTGGATTGTCACGTCTTCCTCTTTGTATTGTATCACAGGAGGGAAGATGGAATTTCAAATACAGGAAAATTGTTTGACAATATTTCTACCAAAGGATGTGGATCATTATCAGGTAGAGGAATTAAGAACAGAGACGGATCGAATTATTACGAGCAAACATATCAAACATATCATCTTTGATTTTAGGGACACACAATTTATGGACAGTTCAGGGATTGGGGCAATTTTAGGCAGGTATAAGCTGATATGTAATATCGGTGGTGAGGTTTGGGGTGTGAATGCCAATGAGAGGGTGAAAAAGATTCTTTCAATGTCAGGGATTACAAAAATAATTCAATTATATGAGGAGGATGTGGTGGATGAAGTCAACAAATGAAATGGAGTTGAAATTCGATAGCGTTCCACAGAATGAGGGGTTCGCAAGGGTTGCAGTGGGAGCCTTCTTTGCTCAATTAGACCCAACCTTAGAGGAAATATATGATGTGAAGACAGCTGTTTCTGAGGCGGTTACGAACTCCATTATCCACGGATATGGAAGCGAGGTCTGCGTTGATAGACATGGAAGTGATGCAAGGCATGCAAGCAGTACAAGTGATATGGGTGATACATATGATGAGACAAGTGTAGATAATAAGAAGTATGTGTCTATTAGATGTAAGTTGAGTGACAGTGAAATCGAAATAGAAGTGAGGGATGAAGGGTGTGGAATCGAAGATATCCGCCAAGCAATGGAGCCCATGTTTACTACGAAATCAAATATGGAACGCGCTGGTATGGGTTTTGCATTTATGGAAGCGTTTATGGATCGCGTGGAGGTGGAGTCGAAAGTCGGGGTTGGAACGACAATCCGGATGCGAAAATCCGTAATAAGAGGAGGGGAGCCGTTGTAGATATGGACCAGACAATCGCTTTAATCATGCAGGCGCACAATGGGGATAAAGAGGCGAGAGAACAGGTTGTAAAGGAGAATGTTGGTCTAATTTGGTGTATTGTAAAGCGATTTGTGGGAAGAGGTGTGGAAACCGATGATTTGTTTCAGATAGGAAGCATCGGATTGTTGAAGGCAATTGATAAATTTGACTTGTCCTTCGATGTGAAATTCTCCACGTATGCAGTCCCGCTGATTACGGGTGAGATCAAAAGATTTCTAAGAGACGATGGAAGGATAAAGGTGAGCCGCTCCCTAAAGGAGATGGCGTATAAGGCGTATAAGAAACGTGAGGAACTACTCCATCGTGGACAGAGGGAGCCGACACTAGAAGAGCTGGCGAATTTACTGTTGGTTGAGAAAGAGGAACTGGTGCTTGCGTTAGAATCTACGAGAGAGATCGAATCCTTGCACAAGCCAATTTATCAAAAAGACGGAGATGAGATTTTATTGATGGACAAGCTGGAGAAAAAAGAGGAAGTGGAAGATACGATTCTGAATAATATTCTGGTTACGCAGATTATGGATACACTTATCGGAGAAGAAAAGGCCTTGATTCAACTTCGGTATTTTGCGAATTTGACACAGACAGAAGTAGGGAAGAGAATGGGAATTTCTCAGGTTCAGGTTTCCAGAATGGAGAAAAAAATTCTAAAAAGTCTAAGGAAATATCTATGAAATATTTTGACATCGTGCATACTTAGAAGTTTGTGGGTGCATACTAACCTAAAAGGAAAGAGAATCGTGGAACGATAATCTTTCAGAAAGGTGAGAGTATGAGTCCAAAAAACAAACTTCGAGTATGCTTAATTCTTGTGCTTTTTATGGCGATTGCATTTGGCGTTTTTTATTATTATTACAGTATGAGTGAGGTGGGAGACATGGGAAGTGGAACTTTGGTGTTCCTCGGACGAGTGAGGGAGTCTTTATATGGCTAGGAATCAACAGACTGTCTATGTGAAGGGGGATGCCAATGTGGAGGTGATGAACCCAGAGGTAAGGCTCGGAGATGTAATCAGTATGGAATGTGTAGATCGGAACATACTCAACCACATCAAAGCTGAAAAAATCGTAAGCTTTCCCAAGGGGGAGTATCAGAGAACTGTCGTGTCGATTTTAAAGATTATTCAGAAGATTCACGAGAAATATCCAGAAGTGGAAGTGGAGAATCTAGGATCTAGTGATATTATAATTACCTATGAGAATCAGAAAACAGCCAGCAAGCTGGTACATGTTATCAAGGTCATAACTGTTCTTGTAATCACATTCTTTGGTTCTGCATTTGCAATTATGTCGTTTTCTAATGATGTGGGAACAGCAGATCTATTTCAACAGATTTATCAGCTTTTAAGTGGGGAAGAGTCCAACGGATTCACCATCCTAGAAGTGACCTACTCCATCGGATTAGTCATTGGAATTCTAGTATTCTTTAACCATTTTGGTGCGAAGAAATTCACGGCAGATCCGACACCAATGGAGGTGGAGATGCGATTGTATGAGAATGATATCCAGACGACGTTGGTGGAAACTTATTCTCGTATGGAGAAGGAAATAGATGTGGAGTAAAGTGCATAATAGAGGGAAGAAATGGGGGAAAATGGGATAAAGTGCATGAAGGCGCGAAGATGTGGAGGAAATGATGGAAGAGAAAGATATACGGAATAACTACAAAGAATATGTGAAGACAAAGACGCCGACACATTGTTTATATAAGAACATGGCGAAAGCATTCGTTACTGGAGGTATTATCTGTACGATTGGGCAAGGAATTCTCAGTTATACCGAGTCGCTTGGATTTGATAACGACTTGCAGAGTTCATGGTGTGCCATTCTATTAATCCTAGCAAGTGCGATACTGACGGGAGTAGGCATCTATCCTAAAATTGCAAAATGGGGTGGGGCAGGTGCTCTTGTTCCGATAACAGGGTTTGCGAATTCGGTCGCAGCTCCTGCAATAGAATACCAGTATGAGGGTCAGGTTTTAGGAATTGGGTGTAAGATATTTACCATATCAGGACCAGTGATTTTATACGGTATCTTCACTAGTTGGGCGCTAGGACTTATCTATTGGGTGATGCAGATGCTGTAATAATAAATGGTGGAAAGTGGAGAGTTGACTATGTGGTGGTCGCAGGTGTTATTGGCAATTATTGGACTCAGCAGTGGAATTGTAGTTGCGGGTGGTTTGTTTTCGCTGATTATCGGATTAGGGATTGTGTCGAACTTGGCAGATCGTACAAAAACAGGAGATTCTGTTATGCGATACGAGAATGCAATTGCCTTGGGTGGAATCGTAGGCAGTAGTCTGTTCTTGTTTCACCCCCAGATTTCATTTTTATCATGGCTATTGCCAATATTCGGATTGGCTTCAGGATTTTTTGTTGGATGCTGGGCGATGTCATTGGCAGAAGTCATTAATATATTTCCGATTACTATTCGTAGAGTCAAGCTAGTACGAGGGGTGAAATACATCACCGCTTGCCTTGCCATCGGAAAATGCATCGGCGCATTAATTCTATTTGGTCAAGGGTGGGGAAAATAATATCTTTACTATTTTACGAAGGGTATGTTACAATCAGTTCGAAGAGTGAAATGGCGGGTGAATTAATCCCGCTGTTGATAGAAAAGGAGAAGAGCATGGAGAAGAAAAATTACATAGAGATTATTGAGAAAAATAGTGCTCAAATGATAGAATGCTTGCAGAACTTAGTTCGCATCGATAGTGTGCAAGAGGCGAGCGAGGAAGGGATGCCTTTTGGAAAAGGCGTACATGAAGCATTTTTATATGCATTGTCTATGGGAGAAAAAGAAGGATATGTTACGAAGAATGTGGATAATTATGGTGGTCATATCGACATCGGAGAAGGAGATGAAACAGTCGGAATATTGATTCATGTGGACGTAGTGCCTGAGGGCTCTGGATGGGCATATGAGCCTTTTGGCGGGGAAATCGTTGATGGTAGGATGTATGGACGAGGAACCGCAGATGATAAAGGACCGTTTGTGGCATGTTTTTATGCAGTGAAGGCAATCTTAGAATCTGGAATGAAATTGAAGAAGAAAGTTCGTATTATCATAGGGTTAGATGAGGAAACAGGCTGGAAGGGAATGGATTATTACTTGCAGCGAGAGGAGAAACCTGATATTGGATTTGCTCCAGATGGAGATTTTCCAGTGATTCGCGGGGAGAAGGGGATTCTAATTTTTGAGATGAAGAAGCCATTGGGAACGAAGTCGAATGCAGAGTTGGATTTCACGAAGGATAAAGGCGCAGTGCAAGCGATCGAATTACTAGAGTTAAAGGGTGGTCTTGCTGCAAATTCTGTTGCTGAGGTCTCTAGGGCAGTATTAGCAGGAGTGGATTACACACGAGTTCAGTCCAATATCGATAAACTTGTGGCAGAACAGTCTTATGACATCAAGACTAGGATAGAGGAAGGCAAACTTATCTTAGAAACAAAAGGAGTGTCCTCTCACGGTGCAATGCCGGAGAAAGGATTGAATGCGATTTCGATTATGATGGCTTGTTTTGAAGGTGTTCAATGGACGGATGTTCATGTGAGCCAATTTGTAGAGATGTACAACAAGCACATCGGATTTGACGTACATGGAAATCATATCGGTTGTGGGTTTGAAGACGAGGAGTCAGGAAAACTTGCATTTAATGTAGGAAAGGTGGAATTAAGAGAGGGTGAACTTGTCTTAACTATCAACATTAGATATCCATTCTGTACCAGTGAAACAGAAGTGATGAATGCAGTGAGAGACACAGCTGCACAATATGGCATGAATACAGACGATATCCGAGCACAGGCACCACTCTATTTCAGTGAAGATGATGAATATATTCAATTGTTGATGGGAATCTATCAAAAATATACAGGAGATATGGAGACAAAACCATCCATAATCGGTGGTGGAACTTATGCAAGGGCTATGGACAATATGGTGGCATTCGGAATGCTATTTCCTGGAGAAGTGGATAGCATGCATCAAAAAGATGAATCAATCTCAATCGAGAACTTTATAAAGGCGACAAAGATCTATGCAGAAGTAATTGCAGAATTAGCAAAATAAATAAGAGATGTAAGATAGAGATGGGGAAGCGAATTGACTTCCCCATCTCTATCTTTTTTAAAAGAATTCTCGGATGACATGTAGCACACCGTCTTCATCGTTGGATTTTGTGACATAGTCAGCTTTCTCTAATACAATGGATTGGGCATTTGCCATGGCAACACCGAGTCCTGCGCATTCTAGCATGGTAATATCATTCTCGCCGTCTCCACAACAAATCATTTGATCGGTGGACAAACGTAAGCTGCTCAGTAGTTTGTGCAAGGAGTGAGCCTTGTCGATTTGAGAAGGCATGATTTCCAAGAAAAATGGATAGGAGCAGAAGATGTTTAGCATGTGCTTGAATTTTTTTCGCAATGTCTGCTTCAGCTCATCGATTAATTCAGGGTCTCCAGTTACCAGTACTTTGTTGACAGGATAGTCCACGTATTCTACAAAGTTATCAACTACTTTTATTTCTATTTTATTGATAGAGGCTTCTTTGTATGTGTGTTTGTTTGGTTCTGAAGCACAGATGAGGTAGTCATCTTGATAGGTAACTAAGTTGAAAATAGAGGCATCAATACAATCGTAAATTTCTTTGATGCAAGATTGTGGTAGTGTTTTGTTGTAGATGATTTCATCGTTGCCGCAGTTGATGATACATGCGCCATTGTAGGATAGGATGTAGTTTCCATATTTCTTCATCTCTAATTCCTCTGCTAATGGAAGTATCCCACAAGTAGGACGTCCGCTGGCTAGTACGACATGTTTTCCTTTTTGTTGAAGTTCTAACAAAGCTTTTTTCGTAGGTTCTGTTATTTTCTTTTCTGAATTTGTTAATGTGCCGTCGAGGTCAAGCACAAGCATTTCATATGCCATGATAATGGGTTCTCCTTTATTAAATGTTATTGATTGTATGGGTTACAATATCTTTGAATTTCATGAAGTTAGAGGCTTTAATCAGTATTGTGTCAGCAGGTTCTAGTATCTGGTTTGCAATTTTCAAAAATTCTTCTTTGGTTTCAAAATAATAAGCTTGGCAATCTCCTAATTGTTTGCTTTTTGCCAATGCAGTTAGTGCACCCAGGTAGGTGTGGTAAGAGAGAGTTCCGATGCAACAGATGACGTCAATCTCATTGTAAGCGGCATGAATTCCTACTTCTTCATGGAGTGCGAATTCATTTTTTCCGAGCTCTCCCATATCTCCTAGGATGGCAACTTTTCGACCAATCGCGGTAGATAGAACATCTAGGGATGCCTTCATGGATACTGGATTGGCGTTGTAGCAGTCATCGATTACGGTATACTGGTCGCTTTTTATAATATTATTTCTTCCGGATACAGGAAGAAGTGATTCGATTCCATTTTTTATCTCAGTGGGAGTGAGTGATAGGGTGTGCCCAATCGCGGCTCCAGCTAGTGCGTTTAACACCATGTGAGGTCCAGGAATCGGGATTTTGGGTGATATCGTCAGGTTTTCATCTAATATGATATCGCATTTGGTTCCATCCAATCCTAAGTTTATGATATTGTCAGCATAGATGGAATGTTCATCTGCTAGACCGAAGAAGATGGGGCGAATTCCGTCCACATCTTGAAGCGTGATGAGTAAATCATCTTCTCCGTTTAGAATGATTTTTCCATTGTTTGGATTTAGATGCTTGAATATCTCGGATTTTGCCTTCAACACACCTTCTCGATTATGTAGGAATTCAAGGTGGCAGAAACCGATGTTTGTGATGACTGCGATGTCAGGCTTTGCGACCTTTGATAGGCGTTCCATTTCTCCAAAATGGTTGATTCCCATTTCTAGCACTGCAATTTCATGACTGTCATTTAATTTGAAGATGGTCAATGGCAGACCAATTTCATTGTTGTAGTTTCCCTCTGTTTTTAATACCTTATACTTTTGAGATAAAACAGAAGCAATCATTTCCTTAGTACTAGTTTTCCCGACACTTCCTGTGATTCCAACCACTTTGATATCGAGGACAGAGCGGTAGAATTCGGCAATGTCTTTGAGGGCCTGCGCGGTAGATTCTACAAGGATATAGGAGAAGTCACAAGAAACGAGTTCATGCTCTGATAGGGTACAGAGTGCCCCTTGTTCCATCACTTGTGGAATGAAGGAATGTCCGTCTACGCGCTCACCACTCATGGGGATGAATAGAAAGTCCGCTTCGATGAGACGGCTGTCGATTACCACCCCTTTAACTTCTTTCTTTTTATTTGAGTCTGAACCGAAATATTGACCACCACATGCGGTTGCGATATTTTCTAGGGTCATATGTTTCATAGATAATTACCTCACAATTTATTTGTATTTTTCCAAGGATTTTTCGATAATGGTTTCACAGAGTGTCTCATAATCATATCCAGCGACTGCGGCTTCTTTTGGTAGAAGGCTAGCAGGGGTCATCCCTGGCAATGTATTCACCTCTAGGCAGTATAACTTACCATCTTCGGTCAACAGAAAATCTGCTCGAGAATACACATCTAATTTTAGAGCTTTGCATGCTTTAATTGTGATTTCGCGCATTCTTGCTTCAACCTCTAGTGAGATATCAGCAGGACAAATCTCTTGACTTAAGTCTGATTGATATTTATTTGCATAGTCAAAAAACCCAGTTTTCGGTATGATTTCAATAACGGGCAATGCTTCGCCGTCGAGGTAACCACAAGCGAATTCGCGACCTTTGATATATTCTTCGATAATCACTTCGTCTTCCAGGGTAAATGATTGGGTGAGGGCTGTGCGGTATTCGCCTTCTGTATGACAGATGAATACGCCGATGCTTGAGCCACCAGAACAGGGCTTCACTACGACTGGTAGGGAAAGCTGAAATTCTGCGAGTGCCTTATCTGCGTCTTTCTGATAGAGCCAGATTCCTTTTGGTGTAGGGACTTGATGGGCTTGGAACACTTGTTTTGTATAGCCTTTATCCATGGCAACAGCACTTCCGAGATAATTTGGACCAGTATACCTGATTCCTAATACGTCGAATGTGGCTTGAAGCTGTCCGTTTTCACCGATTCCACCGTGGAGCCCAAAGAACGTGATGTCTGCCATTTTGCAGAGGTCGATGACATTTGGTCCTACCATAGATGGAGATTGGTCAGGTCTTGATTGTTTGATTTTATCTAAATCGGGTGCAGTAGTACTGATTCCTGCGGCAATATTTAAGTTGGCATCAGGGAGTGAGAATACTTCTTCTAACTTGTTGTTTGGGAAGTCGATTCCCATAAATAAGTCGATTAAAACAGCCTGATGGCCACGGCCTAATAGAGCACGGCAGATGCTTGCTCCAGAAGTGAGAGAGACATCACGTTCTGTGCTTAGCCCTCCTGCTAATACAATTATTTTCATTATGATATAAGTCCTTTCATAGTTCGATGGTTTGGTCGTTGGATGTTTTGTTACATTTCATCCATTGTATTTAATGAGTCTAGCAACTCTTTTTTTGTCTGATATAGCTTTTGCGACAAGTCAACAAATACCTTATGTGGGTTAGATAAACGTTTGACCTCATCCCACAGAGTTAGTTTTTCACGCTTACAATATGCAGCAATTTCCTGCACTGAAGGTGATTCGTAGACACATTTTCCGTTGATGAAGATTGGTTTTAGGAGTTCACGGGTTTCAAATGTACCTCCCTTGAGCTTGGTCTTCTTCCATGTCTCGACAGGGTCAAATAGTAACAAATCTCTATTCTCATCGATCACTTCATCTGCAAATGTAATCAAATCAGCTAGCATTTTTCCACTCTTCTTGTCGTAGATACGGAAGATGGTTTTATCACCAGGATTTGTGATTTTCTCTGAGTTTTCAGATATTTTTATCTTTGGAACTAGCACTCCCTCTTTGTTTTGAATCGCAGCCAATTTATATACCCCTCCAAAGGATGGGCAATCTTTTGAGGTAATCATATTGGTTCCTACACCCCAAGCTGTTATGGCGGCATTTTGAATCTTCAGATCATGAATCAGATATTCGTCCAGATCATTTGACGCTGAAATATAGGCGTCGGAGTGCCCAGCCGCATCGAGCAGTTTGCGCGCTTTCTTAGAAAGATATGCCAAGTCACCACTATCTAGACGAATTCCATAATTGGAGAAGTCCGGATCTCGCTCCTTCATCTCATTAAATACACGAATTGCATTTGGAACTCCTGATTTTATGGTGTCATAGGTGTCCACTAGTAAACAGCATGATTTCGGATATAGCTCGGCATAAGTCTTGAATGCAGTGTATTCATCCGAGAAACTCATGATCCAGCTATGGGCATGGGTCCCGCGGACGGGAACATCGAATAATCTCCCAGCAAGTACGTTAGAAGTTCCTACACATCCAGCGATGATGGCAGCACGCGCTCCATAGAGACCAGCATCTGGTCCCTGCGCACGTCTCAGTCCAAATTCGAGTACGCCATCTCCGTTTGCAGCGTGGACAACACGGGCTGTTTTGGTTGCGATGAGTGACTGATGATTGACGATGTTTAGCAATGCTGTTTCGATCAATTGAGCTTCCATAATCGGGGCAATCACCTTGATAATCGGTTCTTTTGGAAATACAACGGTTCCCTCTGGAATGGCATAGATATTTCCAGTAAAATGAAATCCTCCTAGGTACTGCAGGAATTCTTCGTTGAATATTTTCAAACTTCTCAGATAAGCTACATCATCGTATGAGAAGTTGAGTTTTTTAATATAATCAATCGCTTGCTCTAAGCCAGCAGTAATGGAATATCCAGCTCCGCAAGGATTACTTCTAAAAAATATATCGAACACGACGGTTTCATTTTCGGGACGATTAAAATAGCCCTGCATCATCGTTAGTTCATAGAAGTCAGTTAGTAATGTCAAGTCATACATAAATTCTATACCCCTTTACTCAAAATATTTACCATTATAACATTAATTTTGCCAAAAGGGAAGTGCATTGGGGACGGGGGAAAATGACATTTTCCCCCGTCCCCAATGAAAAAATCCCTGTCCCTAATTTAAAGATTCTTCGAATCGCCCCGTGCACTTACAATCGAATATCCGATCTCTTCCATGGTAGCTTTCAGTTGTGTGAGCATCTCTGCGGTTTCATCACCACTGCAAAGTTTGCCATCGTAGAGCGAATAGCTCTTGCGATTTTCTACAGGAGAGAGGTTTGGCATTACCACGTTTGCTCCTGCGAGAATCCCGAGTTCTCGACCTCCTTGCTTGATTGAACCTAGAGCGGTAGTGGCTGGAAGCAGAAGGGTCGGAATCATCAATCGAAGAAGTCCTAACATGAATAGGGTTAAGTCTAAGCTTCCAGATTCAAAATTTTTAAACGGAGTATCCTTGTGCTTGATAAAAGGACCGATTCCGACCATTTGAGGATTTAACTCCTTAATAAAAAGCAGGTCATTAACGAGTTGTTCTGTGGTCTGATACGGCGATCCAACCATAAATCCTGTTCCCACTTGAAATCCACATTTCTTCAAGTTCCAAAGGCATTCTTGTCGGAATGAAGCAGTCAAGTTGTCAGGGTGAAGTTTTGCATAATGTTCATGGTCATAGGTTTCGTGGCGTAGGAGATAGCGGTCTGCGCCTGCTTGTTTGTATGCTAGATATTCTTCGTAAGATTTTTCTCCCACCGACAAGGTGATGGCGCATTCTGGAAATTCGCTCTTGATAGAGGAAATGATGTCCACCATTCGTTCCTCAGTGAAGTAAGGATCTTCACCGCCTTGCAAAACAAAGGTACGAAATCCTAGTCCATAACCGTAGTCACAACATTCCAAGATGGAGTCTTTCGTCAAACGGTATCTCGCTACACTTCGATTACTGCAACGAATTCCGCAGTAGTAGCAGTCATTTTTGCAATGATTTGTAAATTCAATCAAACCTCTGATGTAGACGTCATGTCCATAGTGGATGTGACGTACTTCGCGGGCTTGTTGGAATAGGTATTCTGAAAGCTCATAAGAACGATGTTCGATCAACTCCGTGAACTGTTCTTTGGATAAGATCCGTGTGGTTCTTAATGTATCGATATATGATATTAATTTATTATAAGTATGTGCATTTGTCTTTGTATTCAAGATTACTTCTCCTTTTCTAGTTTTTGTATTCGTTGATTTTAACATAGAATTCATACTGTAGCAAATTTCATTGTCATTGTATCCATTTTTTGGTACAATGAAACGATACAGGAGGAAATATCATTATGGTATATGTATTTTTAGTTCAGGATTTTGAGTTAGTGGAAGCATTAGGAACCGTAGATGTTCTGCGGAGGGCGAAGGTTGATGTTACGACGGTATCGATTACTTCGTCAAAGGAAGTGTTAAGTTCTACTCAAGTTTATGTGATAGCAGATAAGTTGTATGCGGAATGTGATTTTCAAGATGCAGAGGCGGTGATATTGCCAGGTGGTCCAGGTGTTTCAAATATTCTAGAGTGCAAGGGCGCATGTGATTTATTCGTGGATTTGTATGCGATGAAAAAGCTAGTTTGTGCGATTTGTGCAGCTCCAAAGGTGCTATATGGGTTAGGGATTAATGCGAAATGTACCGTGTTTCCAGCATTGAAGGACGAATTGCCGAATTATGTAGGTGGCAAGGTTGTGAGGGAAGAAAATTATATTACAGGCGAGGCCATGGGTGCTACGCTTGATTTTGCCTTGGAGATTGTGAAGTGTCTCGAGGGTGAGTCTGTGGCGGAAGAAGTAGAAATTAGTATTGCGAAGTAGTAGTGTAGTTTAAGAAACTGGTTATACTAGATAGTGGAATTGCAAAAATAAAAATAAGGAGACTAGATTGAATATGAATTCAAACAACATAACACAGTATACGACAGTGCAAGAAAAGGAGTTGGAGGACATCCAATCCAAGGGGTACCTGTTGAGACATAATAAGAGCGGGGCAAGAGTAGTTGTGATTGAGAATGAGGATGAGAACAAGGTTTTTGCAATTGGATTTCGAACACCACCAGAGGATAGTACAGGATTGCCACATATTTTAGAGCATTCGGTTTTGTGTGGGTCCAAGAATTTCCCATTAAAAGACCCGTTTGTAGAGTTGGCGAAGGGGTCGTTGAATACATTTTTAAATGCGATGACTTATCCAGACAAGACGGTTTATCCCGTTGCAAGCTGCAATGAAAAGGACTTTCAGAATCTGATGCATGTGTACATGGATGCGGTTTTGTATCCGAATATCTATGAGTATGAAGAGATATTCCGACAAGAGGGCTGGAACTATAAGTTGGAAAATGTGGATGCGGATTTAGAGTATAATGGGGTGGTTTACAATGAGATGAAGGGTGCATTCTCATCTCCAGATGGAGTATTGGACCGAATGATTCTAAATGCGTTATTTCCTGATACGGCTTATGCAAATGAATCGGGGGGAGACCCAGAATTTATTCCAGATTTAACCTATGAGCAGTTTTTGGATTTTCACGCAACGTATTATCATCCATCGAATAGCTACATCTATCTCTATGGAAATGCCGATATGGAAGAAAAGTTACAATGGTTGGACGAAACATATTTGAGTAATTTTGATGAGAAGCAGATTGATTCGCAGATTGAGTTCCAAGAGCCATTTGCTGCAATGGTAGAAAAAGAAGTGAAATATTCCATCGTTAGCAATGAATCGGAAGAGGACAATACCTACTTATCATGGAATAAGGTAATCGGGTCGGCACTCGACAAGAAACTAGTGACAGCGTTTGAGGTATTGGATTATGCCTTGTTGTCGGCACCAGGAGCACCACTCAAGAAGGCTTTGATTGATGCGAAGATAGGGAAAGATGTTCTCGGTTCTTTCGATGATGGTGTTTATCAGCCATTTTTTACGATTGTTGCAAAAAATGCTAATCTAGAGCAAAAAGCAATGTTTATTGAAACGATAGAGAAGACATTGAAGGATTTGGTTGAACATGGAATCAATAAGACTTCTCTGGAGGCGGGACTTAATTATATCGAGTTCCATTTTAGAGAGGCGGATTTTGGACGATATCCGACAGGATTGATGTATGGACTGAACTTGTTTGACAGTTGGTTATATGATGATATGCAGCCGTTTAATGCGATAGAGATTCTTGATATTTTTGCAGAGCTGAAGCAGAGTATTTCGAGTGGGTATTTCGAGTCACTCATTCAGCAGTATTTGTTAGATAATACCCATGGTGCGATTGTGGTTGTTTCGCCAGAGAAGGGGCGTACGGCACGTTTGGATAACGAATTGCGTGAGAAATTGCAAGCATATAAGGCAGGATTATCAGAAGTAGAGAGAGATGCTTTAGTTGAAGGTACAAAACAACTGGAGAACTATCAGGATACTCCGAGTAGTGAGGAAGCAGTGAAGACTCTGCCGGTATTGAAGCGAGAGGACATATCCAAAGAAGTGGCTCCAATCTATAATGAAGAAATGCAAGTGGATGGAACAACGGTGTTGTATCATGGCGTGGAGACCAATGGAATCGGTTATCTTGACTTTTTGTTTGATGTGAAGAATGTTCCGACAGAGTTGATACCATATCTGGGGATTTTGCAAGCGGCTCTAGGAATGATGGACACGGCCAACTACGAGTATGGAGAGTTGTTCAATGAAATCAATGTGCATACAGGTGGAATCTATAGCAATTTGGAGATTTATCCAGATGTAACGGCGATTCAAGATAAGAAATATAAGGCGACATTAGATATTAAGGCGAAAGCATTGTATGAGAAATTGCCAAAGGCAGTAGAATTTATGATGGAGATGCTGAGTTCTACCAAATTCGAGGATAAGAAGAGGTTGAAAGAGATTCTTGATATGATGAAATCAAGAATGCAGGCCAAGTTTCAATCGGCTGGGCACACGTTGGCAGTTGCACGAGCGAATTCCTACCACTCTGTAATCTCGAAGTTCAAGGATATGACAAATGGCATTAGCTTTTATAAATTTGTGTGTGGACTGATTGATGAGTTTGAAGAGAAATCAGATGAAATTTCAGATAAGATTCATCTAGTGGCGAGTCTCGTATTCAATGAGAAAAATATGATGATTAGTTACACGGCTGGAAATGACGGCAAAGAAGTGGTTCAGTCTCTAGTAAGTATGATGAAGACGGCTCTCTATGAGAATAATCAGAACAATCATCCGTATGAACTTGCAATTAAGCAGAAAAACGAAGGGTTTAAGACAGCTTCGAAGGTGCAGTATGTTGCGAGAACTGGGAATTTCGTCGATAAGGGCATCGACTATACAGGCGCGTTGCAGATTCTTAGAGTCGTATTAAGTTATGAGTATTTATGGCAGAATGTAAGGGTAAAAGGTGGAGCTTATGGTTGTATGAGTGGCTTCAATCGCATTGGAGAGGGATATTTCACTTCCTATCGTGATCCAAACTTGAGAGAAACGATGGACATCTATGAGGGAGTTGTAGAATATCTAGAGAATTTCGAGGCTAGTGAAGAGGAGATTACGAAGTTTATCATCGGTGCGATTAGTAGTGTGGATCAGCCGATGACTCCAGCAACGAAGGGAGAGCGTTCTCTTAACTTGCACTTGAATCATATCAATGAGGAGATGCTGAGGAAAGAGCGGATGCAGATACTAGAGGCAACCAATGCGGACATTCGTGCATTGTCCAAGGTTGTGAAAGCCATTCTAGACGAGAGAAGCATCTGCGTCATAGGTAGTGAAGAGAAGATAGAGCAGAACAAAGACCTATTTGATGAGATCAAGGATTTGTTCTAAGTACAGAAAGCACATATGAGGATAGTGATAAAATGGAAAATAATTATAAATCTGGTTTTGTAACTTTAATAGGAAGGCCTAATGTGGGGAAATCCACTTTGATGAATCATTTGATCGGACAGAAGATCGCGATTACATCGAATAAAGCTCAGACTACGAGAAATCGGATTCAAACCGTATTGACTCGTGATGAGGGTCAGGTTGTATTCGTGGACACACCAGGGATTCATAAGGCAAAGAACAAGTTAGGCGAATACATGGTGAATGTTGCAGAACGAACCCTAAAAGAGGTGGATGTGATTCTGTGGCTTGTCGAGCCGAGCACCTTTATTGGAGCTGGAGAGCAACACATCATTGAGAAATTACAGAAGGTAAATACACCAGTAGTGTTAGTGATTAATAAAATTGATATGGTGCAAAAGGATGAAGTTCTAAAGTTCATCGATACCTATAGCAAGCGATTTGAATTTGCAGCCATTGTCCCAGTATCGGCACGAAGTGGGGAGAATACGGCAGAGTTGGAGAAGGTAATCTTCCAATATCTTCCATATGGACCACAGTTCTATGATGAAGATACGGTGACGGATCAGCCGATGCGTCAAGTGACAGCGGAGGTGATTCGTGAGAAAGCATTGCATGCCTTGAATGAAGAGATTCCTCATGGGATTGCAGTAGTCATCGATGCAATGAAGATTACGAAGAAGATTGCACAAATCGACGCCACGATTATCTGCGAAAGAGATTCGCATAAGGGAATTATCATCGGCAAGCAAGGGGCGATGCTGAAGAAAATCGGTACCAACGCAAGATATGAGTTAGAACAGATGTTGGAGCAGAAGGTGAACTTGAAATTGTGGGTTAAGGTGAAGAAGGATTGGAGAGACAGTGATTTTCTCATGAAAAATTTTGGTTACTCGCAAGATAATCAAGAGGGTTGGAAGTAGAATCAAAATAGATTTCAGATAGTCGCATGTTATCATGTGCGGAAAGAGAGATGAAATACAGTGAATCAGATAGAAGTGACTGGAATGATTCTTGTAGCAGGTGGGATTGGTGAGTATGACAGAAGGGTCGAGATTCTAACGCGAGAGCGGGGAAGAATCTCGGCATTTGCGAAGGGGGCTAGAAGACCCAACAGCTCCTTGGTCAGTGCGACCAATCCTTTTGTCTTTGGTACATTTGTCTTGTATCAGGGCAGAAATTCCTATACATTGAATCAGGCCAAGGTGGAGAATTATTTTGCAGAGTTACGTACGAATATAGACGGGGCGTTTCTTGGTTTTTATTTTTTAGAACTTGCAAGTTATTATTCTCGTGAGGGCAATGATGAAACAGAGATGCTAAAGCTATTGTATCAGACGCTGAGAGTGTTGGTGAAGAATGAGATTCCTTATGAGTTGGTGCGACGTGTGTTTGAGTTGAAGGTGATGACGATTCAGGGAGAAGGACCTCAAGTTTTTCAGTGTGTAAACTGTGGAAAAAATAACTATGAAGATATGGAAAAAAACACTTGCTTTATGCCCAGTAGAGGTGGTATAATCTGTAAGGTTTGCCTAGAGAAAGAAAGATTTCTAGGGAATAAATTAAGCTGGCATGCCTCTACGATCTATACGATGCAGTATGTGGTGAGTAGCGAGATTGGTAACTTGTACACATTCGCAGTGAGTGATGAGGTTTTGGAGGACTTGAAGAGGATCATGAAGCAGTACATGGAATTTCATGTGGATAAAAGTTTTCATAGCCTGAATATGTTGGAAGGAGTATAGTGCGAAATAGACCTTTGGCATAGTAAGTTATACCTAGAGGTACAAAGCTGCGATTTTGGGGAAAGGAATGGTTATTAATATGAAAAAAGATGTGATTATAGTCGGGGCGGGTCCGGCAGGGATTTTTACGGCATTGGAAATGGTGGAATTGGGATGTGATAAAAGCATTGTCATCATTGAGAGAGGACGTGCAATTGAGAAGAGAAGTTGTCCGAAATCAACGACGAAGAAGTGTGTGAACTGTAAACCGAATTGTCATATTACAACTGGATTTTCTGGAGCAGGAGCATTTTCGGATGGAAAACTATCCCTCAGTTACGAGGTGGGTGGAGATTTGCCATCTCTCATCGGTGCGGAGAAGGCACAAGAGACGATTGATTATACGGACAAGATTTATCTGAAGTTTGGAGCAGATGATAAAATTGAAGGAGTTGGTCAGTCAGAAGCTATTAAGGATATTAGGAAGAAAGCAATTCAAGCAAGTTTGAAGTTGGTGGATTGTCCGATTCGCCACTTGGGGACGGAGAAGGCGCAAGAGATTTACTATAAGATAGAACAATACTTATTAGAGCACGGAGTTGAAATCTTATTCAACCACGAGACGAAAGACATTATAATAGAAGAAGAGCAGTGTGTGGGTGTGATTGTGGAATCCCAGAAAGAAACCTTTGAAATCAGAGGGGAGAGTGTTGTGGTTGCAACAGGTAGACGTGGAGCGGATTGGTTAGAGAAGCTATGTCAGAACCACAAGATTGCACATATGCCGGGAACTGTGGACATCGGTGTTCGTGTGGAGGTTCGCAATGAGGTAATGGAACATGTGAATAATGTGTTGTATGAGTCGAAGTTGATTGGGTATCCGAAGCCGTTTAAGAACAAGGTGCGCACATTTTGTCAGAATCCAGGAGGATTTGTCAGCCAAGAAAACTATGATAATGACTTGGCAGTGGTGAATGGTCATTCCTACAAGGATTTGAAATCTAACAATACTAATCTAGCAATCCTATGTTCTCATAATTTTGAAGAACCATTTAGAGAGCCGATTGAATATGCGAAGAAGGTTGGAGAGCTAACGAATATGCTAGCAGACGGACATATTCTAGTGCAGCGATTCGGTGATATCTTGGATGGAAAGAGAACATGGCAAGATGAACTAGAGAGATCAAACCTCACACCGACACTTCCAGATGCAATTGCAGGAGACATTACTGCGGCAATGCCGTATCGAGCGATGACAAACATCATCAACTTCATTCAAGCTGTAGACTTGCTCGTACCTGGTTTCGCATCGGACGAGACATTATTGTATTCACCAGAATTGAAATTCTACAGTAATCGTGTGAAGATGGATAAGCAATTCAACACAAGCATTAAAAGTTTGTATTGCTTAGGAGATTCTAGTGGTTGGACTCGTGGTCTGATGATGGCATCAGCGATGGGTGTCTTGATGGCGCGAGAATTAGAGAAGTAACATAATGACGGTGCCTTTAATTGGGCATCGTCATTTTTGAAAGATTACTATTATGATATTTGGAGGAGAGTGTTACATCTTCTCCGAACCACGATGGTGGTACGAAGTTCAGTGCTTCTGCCTCGGTCGGGAACTCTACTTCTGCCAGAATTAATGGGGCGAGTGTTCCTTCAAATACGTCCAATTCAATGGTGTAAGTCTCGTATGGAATGAGATAGCGTGTCTTGCTTATGATGGTTCCATCTGCTTTTTCCCTCAGATGGAGATAGGCAGTTTCGGTGAGTGGGTGATTGTATTCTTCGCGAATCATGAGCCCTTTTGATTTATAGGTCAGTTCATAGCGGTCATCATCACGACGGATTCGCACTACAGGTTCCGTGCAGAGGTAGGCTTGCTCTAGGTGACGACAAGGAAAGTCACTCAAATTCTTTGGACAGTCTTCTATTAAATATTTTCTTTCGATTTCCATGCGTATTCCCCTCTTTTATCTGAATCTCATTTCTTGTTTTGCGAGTAAAACAATTTTGTTTTGCTTGCATTACATACCTTTTTCGAGTATATTATATACATGTGAAATTTATTTGTAAAGATGTAAAAATGTTTTAAACACGGATATCTGGAGGTGAATTGTGAAAGTATATTATTTCTCGAGGACGGGACGTAGTGAGAAGATTGCAAATGAGATTGCTGGTAAGCATGATATAGCACCGAATAAGATAGAGGATGGGATTAACTGGAAAGGACCATTGAATTTTGTGAAGGGTGGCTATATGGCACAAAAGCCAAAGCAAATCAATATTTCCTACGAAGACCCTGGGGCAGAGGATAAAATTGTATTAGTGTTTCCGATTTGGGCAGGGACATTTCCACCTGCAGTATTGAATTTCATCCAGCAAATTGGAAGAGAACGAATTATCATTGTGGCAACAGCAGCCGCAAGTAAGTTGAAAGACCGTGATGGTTTCATTGAAGTTTACGATTTGACAGGGAAAGAATTGGTTGCACCTGAGCTATAGAGGGTTGGGATTCTGTACAAGTTGTGATTTAGATGATTAATTAAAAGGTTTATAAAAAATGAGATAAAAAGATAAGGTGAGGTAAGAAATTATGGAAAAAACAATGGAAAAGATAGTAGCGCTGGCAAAATCACGTGGTTTTGTATATCCAGGTTCAGAAATCTACGGAGGGTTGGCAAACACTTGGGATTATGGAAATCTAGGAGTTGAGTTGAAAAACAACGTGAAAAAAGCATGGTGGCAAAAGTTCATCATGGAAAATCCTTACAACGTAGGAGTTGATTGTGCGATTCTCATGAATCCACAGACATGGATTGCATCAGGTCACTTAGGAGGATTTAGTGATCCGCTTATGGATTGTAAAGAATGTCACGAAAGATTTAGAGCAGATAAGCTGATTGAGGATTATGCACAAGAAAATAGTGTGACATTTGACGAGAGTGTAGACTCGTGGAGTAAAGAACAGATGAAAGAATATGTTGACGAGAAAGGGATTGATTGCCCAACTTGTGGAAAGCATAATTTTACAGAAATCAGAGAGTTTAACTTGATGTTCAAGACCTTCCAAGGTGTTACAGAAGATGCGAAAAATGTAGTGTACCTACGTCCAGAGACAGCACAAGGAATCTTCGTAAACTTCAAGAATGTACAGAGAACTTCGAGAAAGAAGATTCCATTTGGAATCGGACAGATCGGAAAATCATTTCGTAACGAAATCACACCAGGTAACTTCACATTCCGTACTCGTGAATTCGAACAGATGGAGTTAGAATTCTTCTGTGCACCAGACACAGACTTAGAATGGTTTGCATACTGGAAGTCATTCTGCCTCAACTGGTTGACCTCACTAGGTCTAAAAGAAGAAGAAATCAAAGCAAGAGACCACTCGGCAGACGAGTTGAGTTTCTACAGCAAGGCGACAACCGACATCGAATTCCTATTCCCATTCGGCTGGGGAGAGTTGTGGGGAATTGCAGATAGAACAGATTACGACCTATCACAACATCAAGAAGTGTCGAAACAAGATATGACATACTTCGACGATGAGAAAAAAGAAAAATACATCCCATATGTAATCGAACCATCACTGGGAGCAGATAGAATGGTACTGGCATTCCTATGTAGCGCATACGACGAAGAAGAACTAGAAGGCGGAGATGTAAGAACGGTTATGCACTTCCACCCAGCGCTAGCGCCGATTAAAATCGGAGTGCTTCCATTATCCAAGAAATTAAACGAGGGCGCAGAAAAAGTATTTACAGAATTATCTAAAACATACAACTGCGAATTCGACGACAGAGGAAACATCGGTAAGAGATATCGTCGCCAAGACGAAATCGGAACACCATTCTGTATCACATACGACTTCGATTCAGAAGAAGACGGAGCAGTTACTGTACGTGACAGAGATAGCATGCAGCAAGAACGCATCAAAATCGAAGAGCTAAAAGGGTACTTTGAAGAAAAATTCAAGTTTTAGTCCATTGGGGACGGAGGTTTTTGACGTTTTCCCCCGTCCCCAATGAAAAAATCCCTGTCCCTAATCGCAGAAGGAGGTTAATTTGCGAGAACAACGAAGGGAGAGTCCAACAAAATTTTACCATGTTATGGGGCATGGAATTGCCAAAGAATCCATGCTAAATACAAAAAGAGAGAAAGAACGCTTTTTGCAATTTCTATCAGAAGAGTTGGAAGTACATGAGGTTGAGTTATATGCATATTGCCTTATGGGAAACCATTTTCACTTCTTAATTAAGTCAGAAGAACTTCAAGAACTATCATCATTTATGGCTATACTCTTAGCCAAATACGCTAAATATTACAATTACAAAAGTAAAAGAAAAGGACATGTGTTTCAAGATCGTTTCAAGAGCGAATGCGTCGATACAGAAATCTATTTTTGGACATGCATGAGGTACATTCATTGTAATCCTGTGAAGGCTAATATGATTAAAAACGCTGTCAAATTCGGGTATTCTAGCATCAGAGAATACTATGAGGACACTAAAAATCTAATTCATGATAATGCAAAGCAGACTGTGAGAGATCGGTTTCCTGTTCAAAGGAATTTCTTTCAATACCACGAGAAAGAAGTTGATCAGTTGGTAATGGATGTTAAAGAGGATTCTATTATTTTGAAAAAACATATCATGAGGAATGTGATTGAGGAAATTGCATATGAAAATCATATTAGTGTTGAGGCGGTACGTGAATATGCACCTTATGTAAAAATGTGCATAAAGAGAGCGGAAGAACAAATGAAGATTTCATGCAATGAGTCGAAACGGATTTATAAAATGATAGAAAATGAGTAAAAAATACTAGAAAATGCAAAAGGGACAGGGAATTTTTCATTGGGGACGTAGAAAAACGTCAAAAAACTACGTCCCCAACACTTGACGTATCATAAAAAAGAGGATAAAATGTACTAGTGCCGCCCAGCACAAATTTTATGTAAATATTAGGAGGATAAACCACATGGCAAAATGGGTATACTTATTCAAGGAAGGTGACGCTACAATGAAGAACCTTCTTGGAGGAAAAGGTTCTAACCTTGCAGAGATGACAAACTTAGGATTACCAATTCCACAAGGATTTACAGTTACAACGAAGGCTTGCTCAAATTATTACGAGTCTGGAAAACAAGTTACAGCAGAGGTACAAGAACAAATCTTTAAGGCGATTGAAGATTTGGAAGAAATTGAAGGTAAGAAATTCGGTGATACAGAGAATCCGTTATTGGTTTCAGTTCGCTCTGGAGCTCGCGCTTCTATGCCAGGTATGATGGATACAATTCTAAACCTAGGTTTGAACGATGTATCTGTAGAAGGATTCGCTCAAAAGACAGGAAATCCAAGATTTGCATACGATTCATACAGAAGATTTATTCAGATGTATTCAGATGTTGTTATGGAAATGAGTAAAACTTTCTTTGAGGGAATCTTAGATGAAATTAAAGAAGAAAAAGGTGCGAAACTTGACACAGATCTTACAGCGGAAGATTTGAAAGAAGTAATAGCTAAATATAAAGGAATATATTCGGATAAAATGGGAGCTGAGTTCCCACAAGATCCAAAAGAACAGTTGATGGGTGCAGTTCAAGCGGTATTCCGTTCTTGGGACAACCCGCGTGCGATTGTATATCGTCGTATGAATGATATTCCAGGAAACTGGGGAACCGCAGTTAATGTACAAGCGATGGTATTTGGTAATATGGGTGATACATCTGGAACAGGTGTTGCATTTACACGTAACCCTTCTACAGGAGAGAGAAAAATCTATGGAGAATATTTGATTAATGCACAAGGTGAAGACGTTGTTGCTGGTATCCGTACTCCACTTCCAATCTCTAGATTAGAAGAAGATATGCCAGATTGCTACAAGCAATTTATGCAAATTGCATCGAAATTAGAGAATCACTATGCAGATATGCAAGATATGGAGTTTACAATTCAAGAAGGAAAATTATACTTCCTACAGACTAGAAGTGGTAAGAGAACTGCACCAGCAGCTCTTCAGATTGCTTGTGATCTAGTAGATGAAGGAATGATTACTCCAGATGTTGCAATCTCACGTATCGAAGCGAAATCTTTAGATCAATTGCTTCACCCTACATTTGATGTGGCAGCATTGAAAGCAGGAGAAGTAATCGGAGAGGCTCTTGCGGCTTCACCAGGTGCGGCAGCAGGTAAAGTGTATTTCACAGCAGATGATGCGAAAAACGCAGCGGCAACTGGACAGAGAGTTATCCTTGTTCGCCTTGAGACATCGCCAGAAGATATCGAAGGTATGGATGCAGCACAAGGTATCCTAACAGTTCGTGGTGGTATGACATCACATGCAGCGGTAGTTGCACGTGGTATGGGAACAGCTTGTGTGTGTGGTTGTGGAGAAATCAAGATTGATGAAGAAGCGAAAGTATTCGAGCTTGGTGGAAAAACAATCAACGAAGGAGATTATATCTCGCTTGATGGAACAACAGGAAAAATCTACTATGGAGATATCAAAACAGTAGAAGCTTCTGTAGATGGAAACTTTGGACGTATCATGGGATGGGCAGATCAATATAGAAGCTTAACTGTTCGCACAAATGCAGATACACCAAAAGATGTTAAGAGAGCGATTGAATTAGGTGCAGAAGGCGTAGGACTTTGCCGTACAGAGCACATGTTCTTTGGAGAAGATAGAATTCCTAAGATTCGCAAGATGATTCTTTCGGATTCTGTGGAAGCGAGAGAAGAAGCATTGGCAGAACTAATCGTATTCCAAAAATCTGACTTCAAGGCAATGTACGAAGAGTTAGAAGGAAAGCCAATGACCATCCGCTACTTAGATCCACCACTTCATGAATTTGTTCCTACAAATCCAGAAGACATCGCTGCCCTAGCGGTAGATATGGGATTAACACCAGAGCAAGTACAAGCAAAATGCGATTCATTACACGAGTTCAACCCAATGATGGGACATCGTGGATGCCGTCTTGCAGTAACATATCCAGAGATTGCAAAGATGCAAACAAGAGCAGTAATGGAAGCGGCAATCGAAGTAAAAGCAGAAAAAGGCTTCGATATCGTACCAGAAATCATGATTCCATTGATCGGTGAGAAAAAAGAGTTAGCATTCGTAAAAGAATTCGTAGTAGAAGTTGCAGAGCAAGTGAAACAAGAAAAAGGTTCAGATATTGAATACCATATCGGAACAATGATCGAAATTCCAAGAGCTGCCCTTACAGCAGATGCAGTTGCAGAAGAAGCAGACTTCTTTTCATTTGGAACAAACGACTTGACACAGATGACATTCGGATTCTCTCGTGACGATGCAGGTTCATTCCTAGATGCATACTATGCAGGAAAAATCTATGAGTCAGATCCATTTGCAAGATTAGACCAAACAGGTGTTGGACAACTTGTACAGATGGCGGCAGACAAAGGTCGTGCAACAAAGCCAGGATTAAAACTAGGTATCTGTGGAGAACACGGTGGAGATCCAAGTTCCGTAGAATTCTGCCACAAGATTGGATTGAACTACGTATCTTGCTCACCATTCCGTGTGCCAATTGCAAGATTAGCAGCAGCTCAAGCAGCACTGAACGACAAATAAATAAAAAAAGAAATAAGCAAGTAATATATATTTTCAAAAGAAGCACCTCGAAAGAGGCGCTTCTTTTATGCTTCTTATTTAATAATAAGCTTGCATGAATCCTTTGTATATGGTAAAATTCAGTATGGAAATTCGCGTGACTGCAATGTTTATACCCCATATAGACTGGAAGCTTCAGATATATATCTGTGCAACTGTATTCTCGTGTATCGCACTTTGTGTAGAATATGTTATGCCATTTTGGTATTATAAGTACATAAAAAATGTTAAAAAACTACTGAAAAACTATTTTCAAGTGACTGCCGTGTGACAATTGTTTTGTATGATGACTATGGTAGTAGTGCGTAATAGCATGAAATAAGAATTAAAATAGTATGATTATAGAGGGAAAAACTATGAAAGAAAATGTAGTAAAGATAACGGATGACCTCAACCTGGGGGATGCATTTGGAGTCTTTGTCTGTAATTATGAGGTATTCAAACGGTTTTATCAATTACAGAAACGTCGAGCGAGGCGAGATGGTTCTGTAGGATACATTGTTTTGATGTCACTCACATTAGAAGATAAAGTACCCATGGAAGCAGCAATGGATTGTGTAGAGCAGATGTTGGTCGAAGCGTTCCGTGAAGAAGATGTTGCCTGTCGATATTCGGAATCGCAATATCTTATGATATTTCCAAATTGTGATGGAGATATTCTGAAGATTTTGAATCAGAGAATAGGATATAGATTAGGTCAGAAGCCAGAATGGAAAGATGTCTTGTCGTTAGAATATAGTGTAAGTCTAATTAGCGACTAAGGAAGGAAATAAAGAATGGGAAATAAAGGACAGGAAAAAAAGAAAAAGTCCTTTTGGTATATACCGATACTGCTCATATGTATCGGGGTCTTCGGGTTTTCAGCATATCAATTATATGGAATATTCAATGAATATGCCAAAGGTGATGCAACCTATGCAGAAATATTGTCAGTTGCACAAGCAGATAGAACAGAAGTGAATGACGAGACGATAGAAGAGTACCAAACATATGTCTATGACTTTGAAGAGTTGGCAACCATCAACTCAGAAGTGGTCGCCTGGATTCGGTTTGATCAGCCAGAGATTATTGATTATCCGATTGTAGCAGGAGAAGATAACGATAAATACCTGCATGAAGATTTTACAGGAGAAAAGAGCAATTTTGGAACTGTGTTTTTGAATATGTACAATTCGCCGACATTTACAGATATGCATGCAATCCTCTACGGGCATAACATGAGAAATGGTTCCATGTTTGGTTCCCTAGATGAATATGATGAAGAAGAATTTTATAAGGAAAATCCTTACTTCTACATCTATACACCAGATGGCAAGGTGAAAAAATATCAGATAGCAAGTGCTAGAACGGTAAAAGACGCATCCGATATCTACACAGTACAATTTGCAGATGAAGCGGCATTCCTAGTACATTTAGACGAGATGGCAGAGAACTCTATCTATCAAACAGGAGTTTCGTATGACCAGTATTCACAGCTAGTAACATTATCCACATGTACTGCGTCCGATGCAAATCGATTCGTGGTTCAAGGTATATTGATAGAAGAAAAAGAAGTAGTAAAATAGGAAGTAATTAAATAGTTTATCATATAGAGAAGGAGAAGAGAATTATGAAATGGAGAAGAGTATTAATTATCGCACTTAGTATGGGTGTTGTATTTGGTTTAGGTGGCACCTACGCAGCATTTAGGGGAGCATCAAATCCAATCGATCAACAAGTAACCACAACCAATATTGGTGTAGGTGCACAGCAGGAAGTTAAGGTTCCAGAAGGTGGAGCTTCATGGGTATACGATGAGGCGACAGGAGAATTCCTAGGGATGACCCCAGGAAGTGTAGTGGAGATGACAGTAGGTGCTGAGAACACAGGAAGCACAGAGAGTTATATGATGATTCACCTCAATGCTAGCTGGTATCAAAATGAAGAGAAATACTTCGACGTAGGATCAGGGGAAACATCTGGAGTAGAATTTACATTGAATGAGCAAGATTGGATTGTTATTCGCGATGGTGAAGATGTGTATGGATATTATAAATACCCAGTAGCTGTTGGAGATTCAACAACAGAACTTCTACAAGGATTCTCAGTACTGGCGAATCCGACAGAGAACAGCAACAAATACGCCAACCTACAGTTTAAGATGGATTATAACATCGAGTCCGTGCAAACACTTGCAGGAGACGAAGCGATGTTAGCACAATGGGGTATGGTAGCAACATTTGATGCAAATAACAATATTACAGCAATCGTAGAGCAATAAGGGGGGCACAATGATGAGATTGAAAAAATTAATTACAGTTCTAGCAGTCACAGCACTGTCATTGCTACCTGCTATGACAGTTGGAGCTACAGGCGGCACGTCAAATGGAATCGTGTTTGATGGTGATACAGAACAGTTTGTAACAGATTTACAAGGGACAGGATTCACAGGAATGCTTCCTGGGGAAACACAAGAAGTTAGTTTTGTGGTAACAAATGATGACCCATCGGAATTACGTTTCTATATGAGTGCAGCATTACTTAAGAACATTGCGGCAAGTGGAGAAGGAAATGCTGTATATGAATTCAATATGTATCGTAATAATGAAACAGCAGCATTTTTCTCAGCGGTTATTGGAAGAGAAGTTGATATCTCAGCGGGAGCTGACTTAATGAATAGTGATAATAAAATCTTGGTAGATGCATTGAATCAAGGTGAGAGTGCAAGTGTAAGAATTGAGCTACACTTAGATCCGGCAACAGCGAACGATATGCAAGATCAAGCTGGTAACATCCAATTACAATTCAGCGTAGAAACAATCGATCCAGCACCAACGGTGACAGAGACAATCACACAGACAGTAACTGGTGGAGATTCCGTTAAGACAGGGGATGACAGTCAGACTCAAATCTTCCTATACATGGGATTAGCAGTTGCAGCTGCAGTTGCTATAGGAACATTATTAGTAGCATTGAAGAAAAAAAACCGTAAGAACAATGCAAGTTCATTTATCGTAGGATTGTTAGTAGTATCTTGTGCAATGTTGATTCCATCGAATGTAGTAGATGCAGCAGCGGCAACACCAAGTTACGAAGTATCATTCAAGGCAGGGGTAAATGGAACAATTGATGGACGTGGAAGTATAGATGTTATAGTAGAATATAACAATCCGATAAACTTGGATGCGTATGCAGCAATGGTTGACCCAGAAGATGGATATGCATTTGCAGGTTGGTCTACAGGAGAAAGCAAAGATGTGACAGTGGTTGAGAATATGAAACTAATCGCACAATACAACAGAATCATCACAGAAGCATCTTATGTAGTAAATTACCTAGATGATTTTGGTAATTCCATTTTCACACAAAAAGTTGTGACAACAGAATTGGGATTGCAAGTATTTGAAAATGCACCGGCTATCGAAGGATTTACAATCGAAGATGCAACACAGAGTGCAATTGTAAACGATACAAACGGAACGGAGATTAACTTCATCTATACAACAATACCGGATGTAATCACTGAAGTTGTAACGGAAACAGAAACAACGCCAGATGCCACACCAGCGGCAACACCAGCAGCAGATGATACAACAACGATAGATGACGCAACACCACCATTAGCGGATACACCGGATGATGCAACGGAGGATCCGACAACAGATATTGAGGATACAGAAGTGCCATTAGCAGACGGAACAGACCCAGAAGAAACAGATATTGAAGATAGTGAACTTCCATTATCAAGCGGTGCGGAAGCGACATCAAATACACTTCCACTTGTAATCGGAATCGTAGCAGCGGCGTTATTGGCTGGAGCGGGAGCTGTAGTAGTAATCAAGAAGAAAAAAACAAAATAATATGATAAGAATGAAGAGAGTCTAGTATTAATCTAGGCTCTTCTTTTGTGTGTTTAGCCTAATATTTCAGAGGGGTCGCTGTGCAGATTTACTTAAGTACAGGTGTTGCGAGGAATAGTTAACAAAAAGATGAAAAAAATCGAAAATAGTTCGTGCATTTTTATGCATGATAGTGTATAATGAGCAACAAGTATTAATAAATAATTAATAAATAGTTAAGAGAAAGGGGTCAATTAGTTAAACATGGGGGAGAAATCACAAAAGAATAGCGACCTGATCAGGAAGTTTGTGGCAGTGACAATGGCGTGTTCTATGCTATTGAGTGCAGAAACTCTTGGGGGAATCAGTGCTCTAGCGTCGGGAATACCAGGGGAGGGTGTAGACGTTAAGGCTACACAGACTACAACTGCGGTTGTAGATAGTTTTGGTACGTATGATGTTACGTTGAATGTGAATGCAACACAGAAGGCAGCGGTGACAGAGAACGCATCAGAAACAGTAATTATAATTGATGAAAGCACACGAGTGAGTGAGGAGACTCTTGAAGCGATGAAAGTTGCGTCAAGAGGTTTTGTTGCGTCCAAAGACGACAATGATAGTCTTGCGATTCTAGGTGTGGATGATGATGTAAGAGAGAGTGTATTGACAAGTGATGCAGGCGCATTGAATGCATTTGTGGATGGTATTATGTCTGCGGACAGAGTAGAGACAGTGTCTACCGATATGAGTGCAGCATTAGGGAAGGCAAGCTCCCTACTGGTGAATGAAGACGTTGTGAAAAATATCGTGGTGCTATCAGGTGGTGCATATGCAGCGCCAGATGTGGCGATCGTCGATGAATTAAAGGCAAAAGGCGTTAACTTCTTCGCAATTGCATATGGAGAAGGCGTAGACGTGAACAGTCTAAACTATTTCGCCGGAACAGCAGAGGAAGTGGCTGCCAACATCAAGCCTTCTACAGATGCGAGGGCAGTATCGACAATTACAAGTGCGATAGAAGAGAAATCCCAAGTGGTGGAAGAGAGCACAACGGCGACGACAACAAATGTAAATGACATCAAAGTAACGATATCAAGTGCATTCGACTGCACACATGATACTGCAATGGTGACAGAGAATGAAGATGGAACAACAACGATTTCCTTTGGAATGCAAGAAATCAGCGAGAGTGGATGGTCGGAGACTCTGCGAGTCGCCGTGAATGATAGCACAGATGAAACAGAGGTTTCCATTCTAGTAGAAGAAGCATCGGGAGTCTATGGAATCGGTGGAGTGGATGGAGCAGATGTTCCGTTTGATACCACGGAGCTAGTAGTGATTGAAACACCAGAATATACACCGTATATGAGCGGACCACTAGAGAGAGCAGTGCCTCAACCAGAAAATGGAGAGATAGTGTATGATGCAGATGACATTGTACTAGCGAAATCGACGAGTTCTACTGACTTTGAAGGCGCGAGAACATATCAGATTGACTTGTGTGGATATTCTACATTGAAGCAAGCAGAGGAAACAGTAAAACCAGCGAGTTTTATCATCGTATTCGACCAAAGTGGTTCTATGAGTGAAGTGGATACAACTGTTACAGATAAAGAACAGATGGTACATGATACGGCATGGAATGCGCTGAGTACGTTTGTTAATACGGTTTCAACCAATGAAAGTGGACTGAGTGTAGAGGAAAAGAGTGAAATTGCAAT
Source organism: uncultured Lachnospiraceae bacterium (assembly GCA_964367905.1). GTDB lineage: Bacteria > Bacillota > Clostridia > Lachnospirales > Lachnospiraceae > CAUPWF01. Next base: position 17,474 of record CAYIZP010000017.1, on the reverse strand, counting down.
CGTTGGATTTTCAGATGGGGCAAAGGTGTTGAATCCATTCGTAACGATGAATAATTACACATTGCCAACTATACCAAATAATGTAAATGCAAACGGGACATATCACTACACAAACTTGGGAGCTGGATTACGAGAAGCCTATAATTTGATTACCCCTACATTGAAACATTCGGATAATGTACAGGTGATTGTGTTTACAGATGGAAAGCCAACGGCATATACCAATGAAAAACTAGATGGCACGACTGAAGATATTACCAGTGGTGGTAAAGATAACTACACAAAATATGCAATGGATTATGCGGATAAATTTAGAGAAATAGACCCTGCGACAGATGGCTATACAGTTCAATTGCATACGATAGGATATTTCCTATCAGGTGATGGCATGAAAGACGTTAATATGCCAGGTACTATTCCGAATATGGAAGCACAAAAATTTATAGAAGGTTACATCACTCCAGGTACAACATATACAGGTGATAATCAGGGGAGTTTAGAAAAGATTTTCAGCTATCTTGTAAAGCAAACAACAAATAACAGTACAGGAATTATGGCTGATAAAATTGTAGAGAAAATTGCGCCAGAATTTACGATGAGTGTAACACAAATGCTTGAGGTTGTGGAACAATTTTATCAAGAAAATGGTGTGGTAGTACCAGAGGGTACATTTGTACTAGATGCTAATAGCGACGGTGTTGGAGATGGTGGGACATGGACGATATCTAAAGATGGAGCGGAAGTGGCGAAGCTAGTTATTACAGTAAATGAGAGTGATAATACGATTGATATTGAATGGTTTGGAGAAGCGGCAGAATTGCCACATGAATCGAGTGGGGATACTTGGAATTATTCTATTCCTATAACTGCAAGACCCGACTTTCTAGGTGGAAATCTTGTTGAGACCAATCGAGATCAGTCTGGAGTATATGCAAATGGTTATGCACAATTATTAAAAGCTTTCCCAATGCCACTAGTCAATGTTCGTACCTATGATTCTTTGGCAGAGGATACAATTACTGTTTTTGTAGGTGAGAACATGGAAGTGGAAGCATTCGTTAATGATGAATTGATTCATAACGAGGATTTCGATTTCATTGATGAGTTAATTGAAAGCAACACATTGTCCACGGATTTAAAAGACTATTTTTACAATAGCATTAAATACGGAACCATTCAATTCACATCGGTTACAATGACAAGGGGTGAGGAAACGACAACCATATATCCTCAACTAGTGGAAAGTGAAGACGATGACGATGATGATGACGACGCAGGGTTTGACCTAACGCTACTCTATGATGATGTTGCAAGTAAAACATCGAATGTAGATCAAGAAACGGTAGTCTATAAGTTTAACTTCACTTATACTCCAGTTGAAGTGAAAACAAGGCTTGATACAATCAATATAGAGATGAGACTAACAACAGAGAATGAAAAGTTAACATATTCAAAGCTAACCTCAAGTAGTGTTGAGGGAGTGGATCCTTATAGTACCTTAGATACCGATTCTCACAATATGAATATGAAACAAGAGTTTGTACCGGTAGAGAGTACGGAGGCGAGTGAACCTGCTGATGGCATGAATCATATCGCGACCATAGGAACAGCAGTGGCGACACATACAGTGAACATCATTGCTGGAAGTATAAGAATTGACAAGACAATACAAGATGAAGATATTAATTCATATGTCACTGGTGATGGAATCTTCACATTTGCAATTGAAAAATTGGATGAAGACGAAGATACAGACAATACTATATGGTATCGTACGGTTAGAATTCTAGATGGAAAAAAATATGGAGAAGCGGATCCTCTTTATAACCTGCCTAGAGGAATCTATGAAATCACGGAACTATCTTCTTTGCGCTATGATGAGACAAGTGTAGCTGCAAAAGGTCATGGAGAATCCTATCCTATAAAAACATGGGGAGTGGATACAGATCAGTGGGTTGCAACAGTAACAATTGGTCATGATGCTAATCCAATTACAGATACAAATAAGAATGATTCATGCAGAGATGCTTTGGTTAGCTTCACCAATAAGTTTATAGATACAGAAGACCATGATGAGCCAGAAGACCATGATGAGCCAGAAGACCATGATGAGCCAGAAGACCATGATGAGCCAGATGAACCTGATGAATTGACAGATGGTGATATTGTAGTAAATAGATATGTGTGGAGTAGAGATGGATACACGGTTACACAAGATAACAGAACAGGGGGAGCAGTACAATAATGAAGAAAGATAATAGTTTAAAGAAGAAAAGCTTGAAGATTGTACTCCTTCTTTCCTTGGTTGGTATACTTGCAGTTGGAGGGACATTGGCAGTCTACACTGCAATGCCAGAATATCCTGTGGAGAATACATTCGACCTCTTGACACATAGCACGGAGATAGAAGAAGAGATAGAAGAGGGTAGTCTAAATAAAAAACTAAGTATCGTGAATGTCACACCAGATCCTGTCTATGTTCGTATGAGAATTCTAGTGTCGCCAAACGATGCACCGGTAACACTAGACGTCTCGAATCTTCTAGCGAACGGTTGGGCACAGATTGCGGGTGATGAGGAATATTATTACTATGTCGGTGTAGCAGACAATGTGAATGGTGGTGCTCTACAAGGTGTGAATTCAGCTGCATATAAGACACCACAAGGTACGCTTGGCGTCACGGTAGATCAGAACTATAGGGAACCATTTGAAATCATTGTATATGAAGAATCTTGTGTAGCAAATGGTACTTTGAATGATGCAAGTAAAATTGCTGAAATTTTCAATGCAATCGAAGAAGGAAAACTGTCAAGTGAGGTAGGGAATTAATGAAATATAATATGGGGATTACCGACAGAAGATAAACAGTTGATAAGGAAGAGGTAATGATGAGTATAAAGAAGATTATGACGATGCTAGCTGCCATGGGATTGATTGCAGCGGTGGCAGTAGGGGGAACACTTGCATACTTGACCGACCAGACCAATGAAGTGACCAATACCTTTGCAATGGGGGCTGGCATTGAATTGGAGATCTACGAGGATGAAGTGGATAAGAACGAAGATGATGACTATATGCCAGGCGACGGAGATGATGAGAATGATACGCAAGATGAGGTTGATGGCAATGACTATGAAAACATCACTCCGGGAGCGATTCTCCATAAGAACCCTACCGCACGATTGAAAGAGGGGGCGACACTTGCAAGAGTATTTATGAGTGTGCAAGGGCTGGATGCAATGAAGAGTCAAGGATTCACGGTTTATGGGACGAATGCAAGTGATGAGGAAGTAGCTAGAATCAGTACAAATTGGAAGAAGGTAGCAGACCTTAAGGTGGTTACAGATGCAACGACAGGTGAACAGGCGTTAGGAACGGTTGATAAAGAAAAGCTAGATGGTATCTACATCTATGTGGGTGAGAGTACGGCAGTGGAAGCACCAGGTGCCACGGTTAAGAGTCTGGATAAAGAGCCATTATTTACCAAGATTGTAGCACCGAGTCAAAAGCAGTTTGAGAATCTATATGATAACTTGGAATCGGGAGAATATGTTACGGTACAAAACATCAAGGTGTTTTCAGCAGCGGTTCAACACTACGAAGGGCAAACAGACGAGCAAGCACTTCTTGAAGTGATTGAGAACTTGAGATCGTTTTCTGCTAGTGCGGAGTAGAAGGCAAGAGATAAGAATAAAATACAAAAAAGGAGTGAATGGGAGTTCGCTCCTTTTTCTTCGTATTGGAGAAATAGAGAAAGCGGGTCTAGTTGTGAGATTTGAAATTCTCTTGATAGTCCGTTGTAATTGCATTGATATCATAATCTGGTGCATGTTTTTGAATGGTGGATATCATCATCTCTATAACTGCTAAATCCTCCTCGAGCTCATCAGCAATAACTGCAGTTGATTTGTTTTTTTGAAGTTTTTTGTAAACTAGTCGAATTTCCCCGCGAGCTTCACCTCTTTCCTCGCCTCTTGTCTCGGCCTCTCGTTCCATTTCGTCAAGCATTGTACACATCTTTACCTCTCCCTCCGTTTCACTTTGTTGTATTATAAATTTTGATTTTATTATTGTTCCTAGAATGTCTGCAAGCTCAGAATCGATTGATATCTCTTCATATTGTTCTAACGCCTCTTTATCCCCTTGCAAAAATACTCGTGAGATATCAAATAGCAATTTCAGTTCCTCGTTATGAAAATCATAAATCTTATCACTATTTAGTTCTACGATATTTAATCGACAGTTAGGAATATACTCCTTAAATTTCTCTGGCATGTCCATTAACATCTCATGAAGACTTCTTGGCCCCTCCCATGGTTCTTCTCCATAATAGAGAATAATAGTCATGATTGGAGTTAGTCGATCTTCTTTGCCAAATCCAAACAGAAATTCATTTGCTGACTCTTGAATGTCCTTTTCATTTCGCTGTTTCTTACGCTGACTCGCGATTTCTTTTGCTTCGCTGATATAACCCAACACATCATAGGTTATGGTGCGAAGAGGCATCGCGTAATGGATATGGGATTGGTTTTCTATCCCTACAATCAAGATATTCCCTCTACCTTCTACTTGTCTCAAGATATCGCGTCTCCGTTCCAGTGATTCCTCACCATAACTCCCTCGAATGACTCCCGATACATCAGAATCGAGTGGGTGAACCTCCGATTCCAAAATGCATTGCTCTCCATCGTAAAGGTTACTTTTTACAGTTACACTGCGTGTTCCTGAAAAAAGCAACAAATCACGTCCATTTACAAGTCGCCTTACGGCGAGGGACGTGATTTTTCATAATTTTCACGTACTAGCCCATCACTAATCAGCGGTGTGATTAGCGTGGGACTGAAATGTAACCCATAAAGTACAGTGTTACAAAAATCTGCGAATCGTTCGGGGTTCTTAAAGAATATCTTTTGGCTTACATCATCTCGTACAGGCTTCTTATCACTCATAAAGTCCCTTCCTCTCTGAAATTGTAGGAAGCTACGAATAGAGCAACATATGTATTATACATGCTACATACATCTCTAATAATAAATCTGCATCTTCACTTCCTGCTTGTTGTTGGGTATCAAAAGCACGAAGTTGCTAAGAATGGATGTCTAGAATTGACATTCGATTCGCCGTGGCGAAAGATAATAAGTGCTTTTCATTATCATATCAGAAGGTGGTGGAAATGTCTAGAGCGATTTTTTAAGGTGACAGGGGATAAAATTATTGAATTTCGAAATCCGTGTGACTATCGTATGACTTGCGGTAGGTACAATTCAGGTTATAAATTAGAGTGATGCTATGTTTAGCAGGTGATATCATATAGAGGAGGAAAGAATTATGAAGTGGAGAAGAGTGTTGATTATTGCTCTTAGTGTGGGCGTTGTATTTGGCTTAGGTGGAACCTATGCGGCATTTCGAGGTGCGTCCAATCCGATTGACCAAGAAGTGACGACGACCAATATCGGTGTGGGTGCAAAACAAGAGGTGGCAATGCCAGAGGGTGGCGCATCGTGGACTTATGATGAAGCGACAGGAAGATTTTTGGGAATGACACCGGGAAGTGAAGTGGAGATGACAGTGGGTGCTGAGAATACAGGTAGCACGGAGAGTTATATGATGATTCATCTCAATGCCAGCTGGTATCAAGGGGAAGAGAAATACTTTGATGTAGGAACTGGAGAGACATCAGGAGTAGAGTTCGTATTGAATGAGGAAGATTGGATCGTGGTTCGTGACGGCGAAGATATATATGGATACTATAGATATCCAGTAGCAGTGGGAGATGCGACGACAGAATTGTTGCAAGGGTTCTCGGTGCTAGCGAATCCGACAGAGAACAGCAACAAGTACGCGAATCTAGAGTTTGCGATGGACTACAACATCGAATCGGTGCAGACACTTGCGGGGGATGAAGCAATGTTGGCACAATGGGGTATGGTAGCGACATTCGATGATAACAATAATATAACTGCTATCGTAGAGCAATAGGGAGAGAGGTATCGTGATGAAAATAAAAAAAATAATTACAATCCTAGCAGTTACAGCATTATCGTTGCTACCTACTTTGAGTGTAGGAGCTACAGGCACAACCAATGGTATTGTGTTCGATGGTAACACGGAGCAATTTGTAACAGACTTGCAAGGGACAGGATTTACAGGAATGCTTCCTGGAGAAACACAAGAAGTAAGTTTTGTGGTAACGAATGATGACCCATCGGAATTACGTTTCTATATGAGTGCGGCATTACTTGACAATATCGCAGCAGATGGAAATGGTAATGCGGTATATGAATTCGATATGTATCGTAATAATGAAAGTACAGCATTCTTCTCGGCGGTGATTGGGAAGGAAGTAGATATCTCAGCAGGTGCTGATTTAATGAATGCAGATAATAAGATTCTGGTAGATGCATTGAATCAAGGTGAGAGCGCAAGTGTAAGAATCTCATTGAAGTTAGATGGAGCAACGGCAAATGATATGCAGAACCAAGCTGGTAACATTCAATTGCAATTCAGTGTAGAAACCATTGATCCAGCACCGACAGTGACGGAGACCATTACTCAAACAGTAAGTGGAGGGGATTCGGTTAAGACAGGTGATGAGAATCAGATCTACCTATATATGGGAATGGCAGTAGCGGCAGCGATGATTATGGGAACCGTATTAGTGGCAGTGAAGAAACGAAATCAATAAAGCACAGGAGCCCCTACTTTGAGTGTAGGGGCTTTGATATTATGATGTATAGAGGCTTTGATGATTGAGGTGAGAAGGGTGAGATTCGGTCACACGAGTGTATGGAATGGTAGGAAAAGTCACGCGAATTTGCGTTTGGTCACACGAAAAATCAAAAAAAGGGAAAAAAACAGTCAAAAATAGGGTGTTTTTCCGCTTTCGTGTGACCGAGTTGTGACTGAAGAAGGATAAAATTCTATTAGAAATCAAGTGAAACGAGCATAAAGGATAGGAGCGAGAAGATTATGAGAAAGAACAAATTAAGTATGTTAGTAGCAAGTTTGGTAGTGTTAGGTTGTGGGATGTTGATTCCAGCTAATGCAGCATCAGCGGCAGTGCCAGACTATGAAGTGTCATTCAAGGCAGGGGTGAATGGTACAATCGCTGGAAGTGGAAGTACAGATGTTATGGTAGAATATAACAAGCAAATCGACTTAGATGCATTTGCGGCAACTGTTGATCCAGAAGATGGATATGCATTCGCGGGTTGGTCTACAGGAGATTCTGGAGTGGTAACAGTAGAGAAAGACATGAAGTTGATTGCTCAGTATAACAGAATCATCACAGAGGCGTCTTATGTAGTAAACTATATCGATGAGTTTAATACACCAATTTTGACACAAAAGGTTGTGACAACAGAATTAGGATTGCAAGTGTTTGAGAATGCTCCTGCAATCGAAGGATATAGTATTGCAGATGCAACACAGAGCGCAGTGGTAAGTGAGACAAACGGAACAGAGATTAACTTCGTATATACAACAACACCAGATGTGGTAACAGAAGTAGAAACAGTAACAACACCAGCGGCAACGCCAGCAACACCAGCAGCAACACCAGCGGCTGATGATACAGTGACAATTCCAGATGCTGAAGCACCATTAGCAGCTGACCCAGAAGCTCCAACAACTGATATCCCAGATGCGGAAGTTCCATTAGCAGACGGAGCAGAGACAGAGATCGAAGATAGTGAGCTTCCATTATCAAGCGGAGCAGAGGCAACATCGAATACATTGCCATTAGTAATCGGAATCGTGGCAGCAGCATTATTAGCAGGCGCAGCAGCAGTCATTGCGATCAAGAAAAAGAGAGCAAAATAAGAAAAAAATATGTTGAAAATAGTTTGAAATTCAAAGTAAGTTCTTGCTTTTTTGGGTAAAAGTGACGAAGTTTTCGTTAATACGCACAAAAAAGCAAGGGCTTTTTTATTATTCCTTATAGGAATGTAAACAAAATCATAAGTAAACCTTGATTTTTGAAAAAAAGAGAAGAAAAAAATTATTACATATGTTATAATAGTCTCAATATAGTTTGCATATAGTTATATGAGGTGAGAGAGCAATCTTCTCACAGATAGACATTATAGAAGGACACTAAGGATGTGGGTTGAGGCTTATGGGTAATAGAGAGATGATAGGGACAACTGGTACATTGCAGGTGCAGACGTTTGTGCGTTTCGTATTGACTTATAATGAGGTTGAGATGAACGAGGAATCTATTCGTTCAGACATGTTGACTAAGTTATTGGTCTATTTTCTTTGTAATAGAAATAAAGTGATTACGGCACAAGAGTTGATAGACACCCTGTGGATGGATGATGAGAGTGATAATCCTGCGGGAGCACTGAAAAACTTAATATATCGATTACGTGTATTCATAAAGAAGGTATGGGGCGAGACGGAGTTCATCAAAACAGAGCGAGGGGGATACCGCTGGAGCGGAGATGTTCCAGTCGTGCTGGACGCGGAGGAATTCGAGAAAGTAGCCAAGAAGGCATTGAGCGAGAAAGATGCGAAGAAAAAGCTGCAGTATTCTATAGAAGCAAGTGATAAATATAGTGGAAACTTTTTGCCTACCTTAGCGGAGGAGTTCTGGATTTCTACCATGACTACCTACTATCACTCGTTGTATATCGATGTGACCAAGCTGGCTGTGGAATTATTGGAAGAAACAGAAGAATATCAGAAGGCAGAAGAAATCTTGAGTGCAGCGCTTCTATTAGAGAACTTAGATGAAGACTTGCACACAGCTATGATACGAGTTCTCGTGAAACAAGAGAAGTACAGCATGGCGAAGAAGCAATATGAGAATGCAGAAGAAGTCTTGTATGAGAATTTAGGGGTTCGACCATCGGCGCAGCTACGTGAGACCTATGAAGAGATACACAAGAGGGTAAACGTGGTAGAAGAGAACATCGGAATCATACAACAGGAGTTGGATGTGGAAGAAGATGTGGAAGGTGGAACCTTCTATTGTGACTATGGGGTATTCCGCAAGGCGTATCAATTAGAGAAGCGTCGGATGAGGCGAAGTAGTGCCACCAGCTATGTGGTACTCGTATCACTAGAACCACGGGTGAAGATTAAGAAAGACACACAAGCATATCTCAATGTTATGCAACGAGGAATGGACAGCATGAAGAATGCCCTACTCAATAGCTTGCGCGAGGGGGATGTGGTAGCAAAATATAGTGGTGTCCAGTACATCATGTTGCTCTCGAACTGTTCGGAGAAGTTCTTGGACAAGATCGAAGAGAGAATTCAGAAGAGATACTATAAGGAAGATAAGTTACGCAAGGTAGAGCTCCAATTCTCAATCAACGAAGTATAGAAAATTATAAAACACGAATTTACAAACAGGAAGATGAGAAACTGTAACTATTCAGCTTAGACATCTCGGATGGATCACTGCGTGATCTGTTACGCTGTTTCACAGCTACATCCTCGATTACGGCTAAGCGCCTTATGACTGAAACACAAGATGTGCCTGATGCTATGTAAACATAGCGCAGTCCCACTTGTATTCAGCCGCAAGGCTGAATAGTTACGAAATACTGGTAACACAAAAAAATTGAAAAAGTTTCTATCTTTTGATGTTTTGTGACCGGTGTGTGACTGCGAGGCATTATAGTGTAGTAGACAAAGAGGAAATCATATATATTTTATAGATAGAAAAGGAAGGAGCAAAGAGCTATTATGATTAAGGAAAGACGCAAAAAGAAAAAGCTAGTGAAGAGAGGTATTGCTCTCACAATGGCAATCACCCTAGTATTGGGTGCAGGGGTAATAGGAATTGCCCAATCAATCGCATCAGTTGCGAATCAAGAAACACTGGAAGGAAGAATCAATGAAATGCAGACTAAGGTTTCAAGCATTTCTACTACAGTGAAAGAAGCTGGAGACAAAGCAGGAGCAGCAACGGATGCAGCAAACGCAGTGGCAAATAAAACTAGGACGGTTGTTGAGGAAGATATGACAACAGCGAATGAGGCAGTAACAGCTACTACAGATGCTTTGAATGAAGTTAACGCAATTCTAGGAGACTTAGATACACTTAGAACAGATGCATACAATGCGGCAGTAACGGCAGCACAAGCAGTCATAGATACAGAGCAGAGTGAACGCGATGCATTAGCAGCAGACCCAACAGCAGATTTAACAACAGCAGATGCGGAGTTGCAAGCTGCAAAGGATGCTAAGTCAGCGATTGAAACTGCAAATGGTGTGGGTGATGAGCAGGTAGATACAGTAGATGGTATGGTAACTACAGTAAACGGCTTGGTAGATCCAGCAACCACAAGCAAAACCGATGCAGAAGAAGCACAAGGAATAATCAAAGCGGCTTTGGATGCATTGAATCCTCCGGCAGGTGGAACAGGAACTACAGATGATTCAAACAAAGAGGATAAAACAGACGATACAGATAAAACAGACGGAACAACACCTACAGGTGAGGAATCCGCAAACAGCTTAGATGCAGCAGGATATCCAGAACAAAAAATAGAAGTTTTTGAAATTGCTGCTCAGTCTATTACAGTGTCTCAAACAACAGCACCGACTGTAGATGGAGAGGGCTACGATGTGACATTAGAAGCAACATCGACTTCAGTAGATGTGGTAAGTGATACAGCAGCAGATACCGTATTGGTTATCGATGAAAGCTCATCAGTGAATGATGTTGAATTGGCAGCAATGAAACAAGCAGCAATTACATTTGTTTCAAATATGGATGACAAAGATAGCGTGATGTTGGTTACAGTATCTAATACAGTAGCAGGATACACAGATGAAAATGGAGCATATTACAAAGTTCCAAAAGGTGATGCAGGTTTAGTTGAGTTCATCAACCAGATTGGCACATCAAGAGTAGATACAACGAGCACAGATATAGTAGGGGCATTAGCAACTGCGCATAGTTTAGTAAAAGATAGTGCAACTGCAAACATCGTAGTATTATCAGACGGTGGAGTGAATGACACAGCAGAAATTGAGAAAACATTATCAAAATCTTCTATCAATGTATATACAGTGTCGTACGATGAAGCATTGACAGCAGGAAGTGCTAATGAAGCATTTATGAAGCGTATTGCAACAGAAGAAATAAATGCAATGGCGTCTACAGATGAGAAGGCAGTGAGCGTGATACTAAATGCAATCGAAGTAGATACAACAACAACACAAGCAGTAGCAATTACAGATGCGGATATTACAGAAGTTCTTACAAAAGATTTTATTATCTCAGAAGATTCAATAGTAGATGAGCTTACTTGGAATGATGTAACAATCAACCCAGCAGGAGCAGACGGAGAAGCAGGTTGGACAGCTACATTTACAGTAGAAGCGGTAGAGGGTGTATCGGGAGAAGTAGCATTGAATGAAGCAACATCGGCAGTTACATTCATGGGAATGGATGGAGAAATGAAGTCGGTAGCACTTCCAATCAACACAATTGATATCGGAAGTTCAGTTGCAGGGATATCACTATTGGATGGATTTGACTTAGGACAGTCATCAGCACCAGTGAATGATTTGACAAATGATGATTTGAGCTATGTAGAAGTTGCAAAGAATACAACCGTACAAACAGATACAGATTCTGAAGATGAATTTACAGATTCAAGAGAATATCAAATTGACTTACAAGCTTGGTCGAATAAAGGTGAACCAGAACCAACCAGTGTAATCATGGTGTTAGACTCAAGTGGTTCAGTTGGAAACCAAATGAATAATATGGAAAGAGCAGCAAAAGACTTTGCAGATGTAGTTCTTAGTGCGAATGATTCGAATGAAATTGCAGTTATTGATTTCGATTATATGGCAGATGTTATTTCAGGAGGAACGGGTAGTAATATAAGTTATTCAGCAGGTGGTTTTTATCCACTAGCATACCGTGGGGATGCAGATATGTATTCGGAACTTACCAAAAATACTAGGAATTGGAGCAAGATGTCATATACAGGTGGAGGTTTTGTAAGTGGAGAAGGTGCATTGGCGAGTTTAAAAACTAATATAGACAAGATGAATGCAAACGGTTCGACTAGATTAGATTTGGGACTATGGGAAGCCACAAAACTTTTTGATGATGCTACGAATAAAGAGAACATTCAGATTATAATATTTACAGATGGAGCACCGACACTTGTAGATTATACTACAAATGAACTCAAGATAGTGGATGCAAATGTTATAAATGAGATAAGTGAGCAAAAAGAATGGGCGAGTGATAATGGTGCAAATATCACATATTCTACGATAGGTTTTGGTGGCGATTTAGGTAAGGATTATGTGTATCTTCCAGAGGGTGTAACAATAAACGGAGAAAGTCGAGTAAGTGGAAAAGAGTTTTTGAGTAGTGATATATTCAAACCAGGCGATTATTATGCAGTGCCAGGAGATGAAGAAGCGTTAAAGGATGCTTTCGCGTTCTTGTCAGCTAGTATCGGAAATCCACAAGCAGTTGCTACAGATAAAATCGTGGATCAAATAGATACAAGATTTACAATGGATCTTGAGGATATGAGACACTTGGTAAACCAGTTCTATGAGAAAAATGGTGGAACAAATAATACACAAGACGCTGATTATCCAGTAAATGGTGAGACAAAAACTTGGACGGCAAGCAATGATGGAACACTTATAATTGCAAAAGATGATGAAGGTAGTGTTACACTGACTTGGGCAGGAAAAGCGTCTGAAATAGGTACACCAGAAGAGAAGTGGGACTATGATATCCAGATTGAAGCAAAAGAAGATTTCCTTGGAGGAAATATTATCCCAACTAATATCAATGGAGCGAGTGGATCTGGAATATATGAGTTAAACGGAACGGATTCGACACCTGATATGGACTTCCCATTACCTTATGTAAATGTACATGCAGAGGTACCAGATGCAAAAGGTTGCCAAACAGTATTTGTTGAAGACGCAACAGATTTAGATGACTTCGTACAAAAGTTTATTGAGGGAACAGGAGTTGAAATCAGTGTTGAGGATATGAAAACAGCATTGAACAATAGTAGCAGCATTAACTATAGTTATAAAGACACTAATGATACGTTAGGGCAAATAACAATTACAGGTATTACAAAGTCAACGAATAGCGGTACAGCTGTCGATGTTTCACTTGCTGAGATAGGTGATGAACTACAAAAGGCTGAGAATGAAAATGATGAGATAGTTTACACGGTGAAATTACAATACGATGCTATCGCAGCTGATGATAGAGGGAAAAGTAACACAATTGATACTCCGATAGATGGAACATTCCTAGGAACGACACCGACATATCAAGCAGAAGAAGGTGGAAAGCCTGTAACAAGTACAGGAACATACACAGTGGATGTTATTGCAGGTACAATTGATATTTCTAAATCAGTTGCTGAGTTTAACAACACAAGCCAAGCAGGAGATGCAATCTTCCAGTTCAAGGTTACAGAAATATTAGAAGATGATAAAGAAGGAGATGTTTGGTATCGTTCAATTAGAATGGGAGAACCAGGTAATGAGAATGAAACACTTGATCATGCAAAAATCATTAGTGGTTTACCAAGTGGAACCTATAAAGTGGAAGAGTTAAGTGCACTTCGTTATGAGTTTGTAAGTGTAGTAGGGAATAATCCAGAGGCTGAGACATATCTAGTAAAAGATTATAGTGTCAATGGAAATCAAATCGTATTTACAATTGATAGCGATGACAACTTCAAGTTCATGATGAGCACAGAGGAAGGATATGATGCTTACCAATGCGAAGAAGTAGTAGCACGAAAGAATGCTAATGTACTATTTACAAATGTAAAAGATGATAAGATCGCAGAAACAGATACTGATATTGTTGCAAATGAGTTCGTATACAAAAATGGTGCATGGACTTTGGTAGATGGTGCTACAGTAGATGGAGATAAAGTGGGTAACTATTTCGGTGGTCAAGGACCAAGCAATGGCGATAGCAAGAACAATAACTAGTAGAAGGAGGTAGAAAAAATGAAAAATAGATTAAAGAATATGACACTAAAAACCCTACTATCCTTCTCTCTAGTAGGAGTGATATTAGTAGGTGGAACATTAGCAATATTAACGGCTCAAACAACGAGAGTAGAGAACACATTTGAAGTGGTTGATCATGCAACGGGGATTGATGAAGAGGTTACTATAGCTGATAATAAGATAATTAAAACTGCTCGTGTAATGAATGAAACAGCAGATCCAGCTTATGTAAGAGTAAGATTAGAGATTTCTCCAAGCAGTGTTGCAGAAGATCTTACAATAACACCTCAACTTGGTAATAATTGGAACGATACATTAGAAACGACGAATGGGTTTTACTACTATACTGAAGTTTTAAGTGGAAATACAGTTGGTGATGACACATACAAAACAAGCGATATAAGCTTTATCATTACAGCACCAGAAGGAACGGAACCATTTGAAGTTATTATTTACTCGGAATCATGTTTCGCCAGCGAAACAAATCCGTCACTTGAGGACATACAAGAAAGATTTAACTATATTAGCACAGGCGATGTAAACACGAGCGAGGAATATTTCGAAGAATAAGAAGGTCAAATACAAGTAGATATAAGCAAAAGGGGATAAGATGCTTAAAAAAATATGCGGATTTATATCCACAATCTTAATCATAATATTAGCATTAGCGGCAGGGGTTTTACTCCTGCCGAGAGTGTTGGGTTATGAAACAATGGCAGTCCTATCAGGAAGTATGGAGCCGGAGTATCCGGTTGGTTCCATGATAGGCGTAAAGAAGGATGTAGATCCTACAACCTTAGAGGCGGGGGACATTATCACCTATTATATAGGAGAAGACACAGTGGTAACCCATAGAATTGTTGAAGTGCAATTAGAAGAACAACAATTCATTACAAAAGGAGATTCAAACGAAACAGAAGATGCGAACCCAGTGCTATTTAGCAACTTGATCGGAGAAGCACAGTACTGTATTCCGTACCTTGGATTTGTTTCCATATATGCAACGACACCACTTGGAATTGGTGTGATATGCGGATTGCTAGTATTAATCATACTAGTGACCTTCCTACCTGATATATTTGAGAAGGAAGAAGAGGAAGCGCAAGAGCAAAAGAAAAAAGGCAAGAAAAAGAAGAACAAACTAGAGTCAGAGCCTCAAGCAGAACCAGTGGAAGAGGTACAATCAGAGTCACAAGAAGAAAAAGAATAAAAAGTTATAAAAGTTACAATCATGTGACTGCGGTATGACTAGTAGGCATTATAATACTTAGTATAGATTGGAAAACCAATTACTTCCAACTATAGTAGCAGGAAACTAGCTGCAAAACATTCTTCGGAAAAGGAAGAATAGAAAGAAGTTATAACCGTGTGACTACGGTATGACTACTAGGTATTATAATACTTAGTATAGGTTGGAAAAGTAATTCATATCCGACCATGGCAGCAAGAAACTAGCTGCAAAATATCCTTCAAAAAGAAGGAAGAAAAAAAGTTGTAACCGTGTGACCACGGTATGACAGGGAGGTATTACAATAATTACCATAGAGTGGTAAATATAATGAATACCAACAATTAAATAAAAACAAAAAACTAAAAAGAGGATTCAAGAAAGGAAGAGAGAATTATGACAAAGAAAAAAGTATTAACAATGGTAACAGCATTAGGATTAGTAGGAGCAGTAGGAGTTGGGGGAACATTAGCTTATTTATCAGCACAAACAACACAAGTAACAAACACATTTGAAATTGGTTCTTATCCAGTGAGCGAAGATGGAAAGACTGCTCTAGATTTATTTGAGTATCAGGTAACTAGAAATAGTGCTGATGAGGGGTTTGATAGCCTCTATACTGTAAAGACTAAACCAGCAGGGGAATATACTTTAGATGGAGAATCGTATAATGTAAATAAAACGAGCAATAATGATTTAGATTTTACTAAAGATGATTGGAAAGCGAATACAGGAGCTGCTGACACTGGAGTAGAGGGGATTAATTATGGAGATATTATTCCTGGATCTGAGATTCCAAAAGCACCTACAGTTAGTTTAGTGAAGGAATCACCAAATTCAAGAATATATGTTAAATTAGAAGGATTAGATGCTTTTCTTGAAGCAACAGATGCAGAGGGAGCATCTCTTGGAAATAGTTTTTCTGGTATCAACAATCAGTGGAAATTAGAAGAAGTTGCGGTAGATGGAACACATGATGGTATTTATGTATATGTGGTAGGAAATGAAGCTGCAAATACAAATGAAGCTGCAAGCCTAACTAATACAGAAATTAAAATGGATGATACGAATGATTTTATAACAACGCCATTATTTGAATCAGTTACTGTTGGCATTAACAATCATGACGCAGCTAAGGAAATCAACGACATCACTGTAGACGCAGCAGTTATTCAGTCGACAAATGTTAATACTTTAGATGAATCATTAACAGCAATCAAAGGAAAATTGGTAGATTAATTATTTTCAGTAGAAGTATATTAGGAGAATAGAACATGAATAAGAAAAAAGTGTTGATGTTAGCAACATCATTAGGATTAATTGGTGCAATTGGAGTAGGTGCAACATTGGCATACTTCACAGATACACAAACAGTTGAAAATACCATAACAATGGGAAATGTTAATATTACATTAACAGAAGAATCTGTAGATGGTGTTTCTGATGGAGCAGGTGGATATATTTACGGAAAGTTGCCAGAAGGTTATGATGGAGTGCTTCCAGAGATAGATAGACCAATACTTCCAGGAGATGATTTGGATAAGAGAGCTTGGGTAACTATGGAAGCGGGAACCGCAGATGCGCATCTTCGTATGCAAGTTACATTGAAATTGGATGGAGATTTAGTAACAGAGGACAACGATCCTGACACATATTCTATAGTTTCCATGGAAGCACAGATGGAAAAAGCAGTAACAGATGCAAATACAGCAAATAATGTTGCAGGCGAAGCGTGGACGTTTGATGATTCAGCAGATGCAGGTTGGAGCTGGACTTATGATGCAAACACAGGTCAAAGTGTAGGTGTTGGATATTTCTATTGCCAATTACCACAAGCAGCAGGAGCAGATATTCCATTTATGAACAACTTTGTAATTCCAACATCATGGGATAATGCAGCAGCAGACAAAGGATTCTCAATTACACTTATAGCGGAAGCAATTCAAGATGATTACTTTGATGTAGATGCAAATGGAATTTGGTCTAACAAAGCGCCAGATGTTCAAACTTATACACCATAAAATTAGTTTGAGAGTAGTAAATCAATAAATAAAAAAATCGAGACAGCTATAGAGCTTGCCTCGATTTTTTTGGTTACTTTTCAAACCCACACAAATTGATGAAATCTATCGTGCATAATGCTGAAAATTATTTTTTAGTTATCCACACAAAAACAAGTAACAGAGGAGATTTGTGTAAGTGCTCCAAAGGTTCTTTCCGAAGTTAGTTGATTTGATAAAAATATTCATTAAGTAGTATTTTG
>CAYIZP010000016.1:25807-58520 GCA_964367905.1 uncultured Lachnospiraceae bacterium | reverse complement strand
AAAAAAACAATAGATTTTTTCAAGGAGGACTAAAAATTATGGATAATGGTACACATGAAGTACGCACAACGTAGTGGAGAGAAATTATTCAAAATTGCCAACAAAGACCTGCTGATCAATCAGCGAAACTATAGTTGATCAGTTGTGAAAAGTAACAGAACATGTTGACATAATATCGCTACAGAGATATGATGGAATAGAAATATGAATTACTATCATTTTGGAATAATAGATTGGGGCAATTAGTATGACATTACAACAACTGAAGCAGGTGGTCGCAATTGCTGAATGGGGGTCGATGAATGAGGCAGCCAAGCAGCTATTTGTAGCACAACCAAGCTTATCCAATACGTTGAAGGAATTGGAGAAGGAATTAGAGATTACGATTTTTATACGAACGAATCGTGGAATGACAATCACACCAGAGGGGAGTGAGTTTTTAGCACATGCGAGGCAAGTGTTGGATCAGTATTCCATTATAGAAGAACGGTATATTGAGAAACATAAGAAAAAGAAATTTAGTGTTAGTACACAACATTATACATTTGCGGTGAAGGCGTTTGTGGAGTTGGTGAGAGAAATTGGGATGGATGACTATGAGTTTGCCTTGCATGAAACGAAGACGGCGGAGGTGATTCATAGTGTAAGAGAGTTTAAGAGCGAGATAGGAATTATCTATATCAATCAGCAAAATGAGCAGGTTGTGAGGAAGATTTTGCGAGAATATGATTTGGAGTTTTTGGAACTATTGCAATGTGAAACCTATGTGTATCTGTATAAAGAGCATCCATTGGCGCAGCGGTCGTCTATTTCAATGG
Organism: uncultured Lachnospiraceae bacterium; assembly: GCA_964367905.1. Lineage (GTDB taxonomy): Bacteria > Bacillota > Clostridia > Lachnospirales > Lachnospiraceae > CAUPWF01. Next base: position 57,702 of record CAYIZP010000016.1, on the reverse strand, counting down.
AAGAGTTAAATGCTTATCCTTGCATTGCATTTGAGCAGGGCAGTGAAAATTCCTTTTATTTCGCAGAAGAAATGAAGAGTACTCATGATTATCCCAAGCTCATCAAAGTAGATGATCGAGCAACTGCATTGAATCTGATGGTGGGCTTGGATGCATATACCTTGTGTTCAGGGATTATATGTGAGGAGTTGAATGGAAATGCGCATATTGCAGTGCCACTAGTGGAGAGTGAAACAATGACCATTGGAATTATTCACAGAGTGGCGGTGCCGTTTACTCCATTGGCAGAATTGTATATCGAGAAGATAAATGAATATTTTGAAAGCAATAGCTTGCTATAGGTTAAAACTATAGCAAGCTATTATTTTTATGTATTATACAATAACGAACGCTCATGTTATATTAGTTTTAGCGAAAAGATGAAAGGAGAACAGCATGTTAGAATTAATAAATGTGGGCAAACACTATCGTACAAAAAGTGGAAGTTTCGAAGCATTATCAAATATAAACTTGACCATTCGACGAGGGGACATATTCGGAATTATTGGTCAATCAGGAGCGGGGAAATCTACTTTAGTGAGGTGTATGAATTTATTGGAAAAACCAACAGAGGGGAAGGTGATGTTTGGAGCAACAGATATTACACAACTTGCCTCGAAAGACTTAAGAAACTATCGGAGAAGAGTTGGGATGATATTTCAGCAGTTCCATTTGTTGGAACAGAAGAATGTTTTAGAAAATGTGTGTTTTGCATTGGATATTTTTGGGGCTGATAAAAAAACTATGGTAGAGAGAGCAAAAGAGATGCTAGAAATGGTAGGGTTATCGGACAAATTAGATTCATATCCGTCCCAGTTATCTGGAGGGCAGAAACAGCGTGTTGCAATTGCAAGAGCCTTGGTTGGAGACCCAGAAATACTCTTATGCGATGAGGCGACTAGTGCGTTAGATCCACAAACTCGCAATTCGATTCTTGAATTGTTAAGGCAGATTAATGAGAAGCTTGGAGTTACGATTATTATCATTACTCATGAGATGGGGATTGTAGAAGCGATGTGTAATCGTGTTGCTGTTCTTAAGAATGGAAAGCTCGAAGAGATTGGGGATACCGAAGAGGTGCTTCAAAATCCAAAGACAAGAGCAACAAAGGAATTGATTGGCGAAAAAAGAATTATATTGGATGTAAAATGTGAAAGGAGGGGAGCGTAGCGATGAGTGAACAATGGATTGATTTGTTATTATTAGGAACAGTTGAGACTTTGTATATGACGATGGTATCTAGCTTTTTTGCATATTTGTTTGGCATTCCACTAGGAGTGGTGCTGTTTGCAACATCAGAAAATGGTCTACGGCCGAACCGTAAGATAAATTTGGTGATTGGATTGATTGTGAATACCCTACGGTCAGCACCATTTATTATCTTACTATTGGCATTGATCCCAGTTACAAGATTTGTTATGGGGACTACAATCGGATCGAGTGCAATGATTTTACCACTTGTGGTAGCAGCAACGCCATTTGTAGGAAGAATGGTAGAGTCATCATTGAAAGAAGTTGGATGTGGTGTGATAGAAGCAGCACAATCTATGGGATGTAGTAATTTTAAAATTGTAACAAAAGTGCTATTGGTAGAGGCAAAGCCAGCATTGTTGATGGGGGCAACTATCACAGTGACGACCATATTAGGGTACTCTGCAATGGCGGGATTCGTAGGAGGTGGAGGTCTTGGGACTCTTGCAATCAACTATGGGTTATATCGATATGAAACAAATGTGATGATTATCACCCTAGTATTGCTAATTGTGCTGGTGCAACTGTTTCAAGTTGTTGGTATGCGATTGGCAAATAAAATAGATAAAAGAAAATAAAACATGAAATGATCAAAAGAAAAGGAGAATTATAAGATGAAGAAGGTAAAATTTATAGTAAGTAGTATTGTTGCAACGGTATTGTTAACAGCATGTGGAAGTGAAGTGGCTACTTCCGTAGAAGAGAAGGACAAGTTAGAGGCAAATGATAAAATCATTACGGTGGGGGCGAGTGTTGTTCCACATGCAGAGATTCTAGAGGAGACGAGGGAACTGCTGGCAGATAAAGGATATGAATTGAATATTGTAGAATATACAGATTATGTATTGCCAAACACGGCATTAGATGCAGGGGATTTGGATGCCAACTTCTTTCAGCATACACCATATTTGGAGGAGTTTAATTTAAAGAATGATACGGATATTTCTTCGGCATTATCCGTGCATTTTGAACCACTTGGAATCTACAGTGATAAGGTGGAGCATATAGACGAAATCCCAAATGGTGCGAAAATAGCGGTTCCTAACGATGCAACCAATGAAGCACGTGCGTTGTTATTGCTAGAAGCAAACGGAATTATCACCCTAAAGGAGGGAGTAGGTGTAAGCGCAACGAAACTAGATATTGAAGAAAATCCATATAATGTAGAAATTGTTGAGATGGAGGCGGCTCAATTAGCCCGTGTTCTGACTGATGTGGATTTGGCTTGTATTAATGGAAACTATGCATTGCAAGGTGGACTATCTGCAACGGATGCAATTGCAACGGAAGCGAGCGATTCTCTATCGGCTCAAACATATGCTAATATTTTAGCGGTGCGCACGGGTCAACTGGATTCAGAGAAGACAGAAATCTTAATCGAAGTCTTAAGTCATGAATCGGTTAGAGACTTTATTGAAACAAATTATGGTGGTACAGTGATTTCAGTTTTTTAAATAAATACATATAAATTCATGATACTTTGTATTGACAAAAAATTAGTTTGAAATTAAAATTAATAAGGTTGGAGGTACGAAGGAAAATGGTCAGAAGAAAAAGTGTACGAAACACAATTATACTATGTATACTCACCACAGTAATCGTAATGGTGTCGGCCGTTGCCCTTATGAGTGTAATCAGTAATGAGTTAACGCAATCAGCAAGAGAGTCCCTAGAGGATTTGGCAGATCAACAACAGATAGCGATTAATAGACAATTGGGCGGTATGGTTGACAACTTAGTGAGTACTGCGGATACAATTGCGATTATTAGTGAAGATGAAGAACAGGTAATAGAGTATATAAATAGTCGACAAGAAGTTCTAGGTTTTGAATTGGCAATGATTTCAGATGAAGATGGCAATGCGTTTGCAACAACGGGCAAAGATATCAACATCGCTGAATCTGAATATTTTCAGCTGGCATTAGCTGGTGAAACATATGCGACAGAAGTGCATAAATCGAACGAAACAGATAAATTAGTAATCACAGTTTCAGCACCGATTATGATAGAGGGGAAGATAGAAGGTGTGCTAGCGCTTGAGTATAGCGCTGATTATCTTCGGGCACTTTTAGCTAATTTGACAGATGAAAGTGGAGAAAACTTTATTTTAAATAGAGCAGGAGAAATTATTATTTCTACAGATTTATCAATGACAGATACAGACTATTTAGGGAATACGAACTATTTGGCTAATGCTAAGTACAAAGAGGAGGCAACATTCAATGCCGTTGTCAATGACTTTATAGCTGGGCAATCAGGTGGAGTATCTTATACAAACAATGATAGTGAGAAATTCGGAGAATATCGGACTATCGTCATAAATGATTGGATTTTATTCTTTGAAGTTTCCGAAGATGAGTTGACAGAAAATATAGCAAGATTAACTTTGATTGTAGGTGTTGTGAGTGCTGTAATTATTGTCCTAGGTGCAGCAACGATTCTCTATGTTGTGCTTACGAAGAATAAATACTATAAACAATTGGAGAAAAAGGCATATTACGACGAGCTAACAGATAGCCCTAATATCGAAAAACTAAAACTACACATGGAGCAGGTATTGAACGATAGACCGAGTGATCGATATGGCATTGTTAAGATTGATGTTGCGAATTTCAAGGCGATAAATGAAATTTATGGATATGATGTTGGGAATAAAGTGTTGTGTGCAATAGCAAATACAGGGGCAACCGTGAAAGAAAACTATTTTTTACAAGCACGGACAGGTGTGGACGAATTTATGTTTTTTTGTGAGGGGGCATATGTCTATGAGCTGGATGAGAACAAAGATGGATTTCAAGCTTATTTCAAAACACTAGTGCCAGAACTTAAGGAGCATAATTTTTTCTTTCGATATGGTCGCTATTATATCAAACGCGATGAAACCGACGTCAATAGCATTATAAGTAAAGTGAATTTAGCTCACTCCATTGCAAAAACAAAGTCTACGAGAGAAGTGTGGAATTATGATGAGAAATATGCACAGAAGGCTTTGCGCGATGCAGAGATTGCAAATAAGATGCAAAATGCCTTGGCAAATGAAGAGTTCAAAATGTATTTGCAACCTAAGGTGGATATGGTATCTGGAGAGGTAACAGGGGCAGAGGCACTTGTTAGATGGCATGAAGCGGGCGGAGGTATGATATCCCCAGGTGAATTCATTCCGTTATTTGAAGAGAATGGGTTTATCATTGAATTAGATAGATATATGTTGAAATCAGTGTGTCGTCTCATTAAATTTTGGAAGGACAATCATCAAGATATTGTTCCAATCTCTGTAAATTTTTCACGGTTGCATTTTCACAATATTAATTTTGTAGAAGAATTAAAGCGGATAGTAGGATCTTATCAGGTGGAACCGAGATATGTGGAGATAGAGGTTACAGAAACAGTTGTATCTGATAATGCGGAAGAGATGAAAGTGATTATCAATCAATTGAAGAGCGCAGGTTTTCGTGTTTCGATTGATGATTTTGGATCTGGATATTCTTCTCTTGGAATGTTGAAAAATTTCAATGTGGATACGTTGAAATTAGATCGTAGCTTTTTTGTGGAAATTGAAGATAAACTAGAATATGAGAAAGCAAATCTTGTAGTTGCAAGTATTGTAGACTTGGCACAGAAACTGGGAATGTATACTGTGGCTGAGGGGATAGAGACAGGGGAACAGATAGGCTCATTGAAGTCTATCAATTGCAATGCGGTACAAGGATATTATTACTCAAAGGCAGTGCCTGCAGAAGAGTTTGAAAAAATAGTGGAAGATTATAAATGTGAATAAAAGAAAAATAATTGACACAAACTATCCTCATAATGAGGAAAGGAGGATGGGTGATGTCAACAGTATCTGAAAAAGAATTATCAGGGATCAATGAATTATTAGGAAGTGAAGAACTTCTTGTGAAAAAATTCAAGATTCTTGCAGAACAGGCAGAGGATAGTGCAACGAAATCAATGTTTGAAGAGATTTCGGCAACTCATCAGAGACACTATAACCAATTATATTCGCAACTATAAGGAGAACTCAAATGCTACAATACACAGAAAAGGAAATGTTTACAGATGCGCTTACTGCACAAAAAACAGCTACGACATTATATAATATGTATGCGAACGAATGTGTACACGATAATGTGAGAAGTATGTTATTGAATATGTTAGATGAAGAACACACCATGCAAAATAATGTTTTCAATGCAATGCATGGAAAAGGTTATTATCCCACTCCAGATGCGGAGATGAAAAAAGTAGAAGAAGCAAAACAAAAATTTGCACAAGGATGTTGTTAAACATCGAATCGTAACGGGGGAGATATGAAGCTTCATATCTCCCCCGTTACGATTCATATCATTAGTAGGACCCTTTGTTTAATAAGAATCCCTCTAGAACTTTTTTATCTTCTTCGTTTAATTCACGATATTTTAACAGTAGATCAGTTTCTCCATCGGAAAGATACATCGTATTATTAGACTCCGTTTGGATTTTACGATAGTGATAGGAATTGGTTTCACGAGCCTTGGTAGCACTTGCGTAGATATTAGGGCTAATCAGTTGGTCAAGTGTAACCTGATATAGATTACTCAATGAGATAATGGTGTCTATATCAGGCGAACGAAGTCCCTTTTCATAGTTCGTATAGGCTTGTCGCGATAACCTTAGATAATCTGCTATATTCTGTTGGGTATAACCATGGCTTTTTCGAAGTAAACGTAAATTTTTTATCAGCTGCAAGTGTGCCATTGAATCCCTCCGTAACGTTAATATTATTTCTATGATGTAGTTTATCACTTTGAGTGTGTGAAATGGTAATAAGCAACGAATAGTATCAAAATGAATAAAAGAAACAATATGAATCATTTTTGAAGACGATTTTTATATGAATTAGGGTCACCTAATTTTCATAAATTATCACTAGAAATTTATGTAAATATATGCTATACTACTTTAATGACTGTGACAGCGATAGTATAGAAGCTATCATGCTTAAGCACATATAAGGAGGAAATAAATTAAGATGAGTTTACAAGTTGAAAAAATGGAAAAAAACATGGCGAAAATTACAATTGAAGTATCGGCAGAAGAATTAGAGAAAGCAATTCAAGCTGCGTACTTGAAGCAAAGAAATGGGATTGCAGTTCCTGGATTCCGTAAAGGTAAAGTACCACGTCAAATGTTAGAAAAAATGTATGGAGTTGAGATGTTCTATGAAGAAGCTACAAATAGCTTGATTCCTGATGCGTATAGCAAGGCATATGATGAGTGCGAATTAGATATCGTTTCTCAACCTACAATTGATATTGTTCAATTAGAAAAAGGTCAACCATTTATCTTCACAGCAGAAGTTGCTACGAAGCCAGAAGTTACTTTAGGAGATTACAAAGGAATCGAAATCGATAAAGTAGATACAGAAGTAAGCGATGAAGAAGTAATGGCTGAATTACAGAAAGAATTAGATAAAAACGCAAGAACAATTTCAGTGACAGATAGAGCAGTAGCAGACAAAGATGAAGTGGTATTAGACTTCGAAGGATTTGTTGATGGTGTTGCTTTTGATGGTGGTAAGGCAGAAAATCACAATCTTGTAATTGGTTCGGGAGCATTTATTCCAGGATTCGAAGAGAAGTTAATCGGAGCTGAATTAGAGAAAGAAGTAGAGGTTTGTGTTACTTTCCCTGAAGAATATCATTCAGAAGAATTAAAAGGAAAAGAAGCAGTATTTAAGTGTACAGTACATGAGATTAAAGCAAAAGAATTGCCAGAATTAGATGATGATTTTGCATCAGAAGTTTCGGATTTTGATACTTTAGATGAATATAAAGAAGAAATTAAGTCTAAACTTGCTACTGCTAAAGTAGAGGCTGGAGAGAGAGCGCAAGAAGATAAACTAGTTGATATTGCAGTTGAGAATGCAACAATGGATATTCCAGAGCCTATGATTGCAACTCAAGTGAAGCAAATGGTAAATGATTTTGCTATGAGAGTACAACAACAAGGACTATCTATGGAGCAATACATGCAGTATACAGGTATGACAAGTGAAATGATGGAATCGGAGATGAAGCCACAAGCTGAAAGCCGTATTAAAACACGTTTAGTACTTGAAGCAATTGCAAAAGCTGAAGATATTCAAATCTCAGATGAGCGTATCGATGAAGAATTAGTAAAAATGGCTGAAAACTACAAGATGGAAGTTGAAAAGCTAAAAGAATATATGGGTGAAGCTGAGAAGAACCAAATGAAAGAAGATATGGCAGTTCAAGACGCAGTTACTTTGTTAAAGGAATCAGCAAACATTAAATAGTAAAATTAGGAGGGTGATGATATGCCTTTAGTACCTTATGTCATAGAACAAACCAGTAGGGGCGAACGCTCGTATGATATTTATTCTAGACTGTTAAAAGACAGAATTATCTTTTTGGGAGAACAAGTTTCTGATGAAGCAGCAAGTGTCATAGTTGCACAGCTATTGTTATTAGAAGCGGAAGATCCAGATAAAGATATTCATTTATACATCAATAGCCCAGGTGGTTCTGTAACTGCCGGATTGGCCATTTATGATACAATGCAATACATCAAGTGTGATGTTTCTACTATCTGCATGGGAATGGCAGCAAGCATGGGTTCGTTTCTATTATCAGGTGGAGCAAAAGGGAAGCGTTATGCATTACCAAATGCTGAGGTGATGATTCACCAACCATCAGGCGGTTCACGTGGACAGGCAACAGAGATGCAGATTGCAGCAGAACATATTTTAAAAACAAGACAACGATTAAACGAAATCTTAGCAGAAAACACCGGAAGAACAGTGGAGGAAGTTGCGAGAGATACAGAGCGTGACAACTTCATGACTGCTGCTGAAGCAAAAGAATATGGTTTGATCGATGAGGTAATTACGAAACATTAGAAATTTAGTTGAGGTGAAGAATTGGCAAATAAAGGGTTTAACGATGAAATTAGATGCTCATTTTGTAATAGACCACAGTCACAGGTTCGTAAGATAATTGCGGGACCTAGTGGTGTGTTTATCTGTGATGAATGTGTAGATGATTGTCGTGCAATTGTTGAAGATGAGCTAGATTTGGAGGTTGATGCAGGGTTTGATGATATCAACCTGTTAAAACCTGAAGAGATTAAGGCGTTTTTAGATGAGTATGTTATCGGACAAGATGCCGCGAAGAGAGTTTTAGCTGTAGCGGTATATAATCATTACAAGCGAATCATGTCAGGAAACGACTTAGGTGTAGAATTACAAAAGAGCAATATATTGATGCTTGGACCAACTGGTTGTGGTAAGACATTGTTAGCACAGACACTTGCGAAGATGTTAAATGTTCCATTTGCAATTGCAGATGCGACTGCTTTGACAGAAGCAGGTTATGTAGGGGAAGATGTCGAGAACATCTTGTTGAAGATTATTCAAGCGGCAGATGGTGATATTTCAAAAGCAGAATATGGAATTATCTATATAGATGAGATTGATAAGATTACAAGAAAGTCTGAAAATCCTTCAATAACCAGAGATGTATCAGGAGAAGGTGTTCAGCAAGCACTACTTAAGATTATTGAAGGAACAGTGGCTTCGGTTCCACCACAAGGTGGAAGAAAACATCCACATCAAGAGTTGCTCCATATTGATACAACGAATATATTGTTTATATGTGGTGGAGCATTTGAGGGAATTGATAAGATTATTGAAACTCGAATTGATAGAAAATCAGTTGGGTTCAATGCTGAAATCATGTCGAAACACGAATATGATGTAGGTGTTTTAATGGGGCAAGCATTGCCACAGGATTTTATTAAATTTGGTTTGATACCAGAGTTAGTAGGGCGTGTACCTGTAGTGGTTTCCTTGGAAGCTTTAGACAGAGATGCTCTAATTCAGATTTTGACAAAGCCGAAGAGTGCAATTGTAAAACAATATCAGAAACTAATGGAGTTAGATGGTGTAGAGTTAGAGTTTCATCCAGATGCACTAGAAGAAATTGCAGATATATCCTTAGCTAGAAAGACAGGAGCAAGAGGGTTACGTGCGATTATGGAGAAGAGCATGATGGATGTAATGTACGAGGCACCTTCGGATGAGTTATTAAAAAAATGTATTATTACAAAAGCATCCGTCAAAGGATTAGAGAATCCGATTTACGAATATTAGAATTTAGTGGCGGTGGGACATTGTGTTCCGCCGCTTTTTATAGGGAGAAGAAAAATGTTGGATAAAGTTATGCAGATACCGATGATTGCATTGAACGAAGTTTCAATTTTACCGTATATGTTATTGCATTTTGATGCGAAGAACCCAAAATCAAAAAAAGCAATAGAAATAGCTATGAAAAAGGATCAGAAGATCTTTGTAATTGCAAAGCATCCAGATGTGCAAAATGAAGAAAAAACAAGTAAGTTGTTTTCTATTGGTATGATTGTTGATATCAAACAAATAATAAAAATAAAAAAAGAAGAAATTAGAGTCATTGTTCAAGGAAACACGAAGGCAATTCTTGAATCAGTAGACGAAACAAAAGCAAGTTTATTTGCTGATGTGCAACCATTAGAACAAGTACGTTATGAAATTGATAATAAAAATCTAGAAGAAGCAAAGATACGTATCTTAAAAGAGGTGTTTTTGGAGTATATTGACCTGAATCATTTGGTAAGACGAGATGCAGGAAGACAGATAGAACCGATTAAGGAAATTAATGAACTGTTGGATTATGTTTCCTCAAATCTACTATTTCCGTATCTTGAGATACAGAAACTACTTGAAATATTGGATAATGAGATACTATACGATGAGATTTTGTCAAAATTATCAAATGAAGTTGAGGTGCTTAAGATTAAGGTCACAATTGCGGAAGAAGCTGGAGAGGCTATTGATGACAATCAACGAAAGTATGTATTGCGAGAGCATATGAAGGTTCTAAAAAAAGCTTTGGGTGAGGAAGAGGTGTCCGATGTTGATGAGTTTCAACAGAAGCTAGATAAATTAGATGCACCAGATAAAGTGAAGGATAAAATCAAGAAAGAAATAACAAGGTTCAAAAGTACATCCTCACAGTCATCGGAACATAGTATGCTATATACTTATATTGAAACAATGCTTGAGATTCCATGGAATCTTAAAACCAAAGATAACAAGAATATCAAGCGTGCAAAGAAGGTGTTAGATACGGAGCACTTTGGATTAGAAGAGGTCAAGGAGAGAATCCTAGATTATCTAGCTGTTCGTATTATGAATGATGATTTGGGTGATACACCGATATTATGTCTAGTTGGGCCTCCAGGAACAGGAAAAACATCCATTGCAAAATCATTAGCCAATGCATTGCAGAAGAAATATGCTAGAATTTCGTTAGGCGGGGTGCACGATGAGGCTGAAATTCGTGGTCATCGAAAGACATATGTTGGAGCAATGCCAGGTAGAATTGCAACGGCATTGAAGTCAGTAGGAGTGAAAAACCCTCTGATATTGTTAGATGAGATTGACAAGGTGAGTCGCGATCATCGTGGTGATACTTTTTCAGCACTGTTGGAAGTGTTAGATAGCGAGCAAAATACAAAATTTCGCGATCATTATCTAGAGACCTCTTTGGATTTATCGGAAGTGTTATTTTTAGCGACAGCGAATTCGCTGGATACAATTCCAAGACCTTTACTAGATCGTATGGAAGTGATACAGATTACCAGTTATACAGAAAATGAGAAGATTCACATTGCACAGAAACACTTGATTCCAAAGCAATTGAAGATTAATGGTTTGACTAGAAAACAGCTTTTGATTAGTAAAACAGCAATCGAGAAGTTGTGTAGACACTACACAAAAGAATCAGGGGTACGCCAATTGGAGCGCAGAATTGCGGAACTCTGTAGAAAATCTGCAAGAGAATTATTAGAGTCTGATATAGACAAGATTCAAATTACTGGCACAAATATAAATAAATATTTAGGAAAAGAAAAGTATACATTTAAGTTAAAAAATGATATAAATGAGATAGGGATAGTTCGAGGTTTGGCTTGGACACGAGTGGGTGGTGATACCTTGCAAATCGAGGTGAATGTGATGCGTGGAAAGGGAAGTGTCATGCTAACAGGAAAACTTGGAGATGTGATGAAGGAGTCGGCACAAACTGGGATTAGCTATATCCGTTCCATTGGGGAAGAATACGCGATTGATGAAGAATTTTTTGCAAAACATGATATCCATATTCATATTCCAGAGGGGGCAGTGCCAAAAGATGGACCGTCGGCTGGGATTACGATGGCAACTGCGATTTTATCTGCAGTTACCAATACGCCAGTATATGCAGATGTTGCAATGACAGGTGAAATCACTTTGCGTGGAAGAGTACTACCGATTGGTGGGCTAAAGGAAAAGTTATTGGCTGCAAAGGTTGCGCGTATGAAGACGGTGATTATTCCAAAGGAAAATGAACGTGATCTTGCCGATATTTCGGAAGAGATTACGACGGGTATGACGATTGTACCAGTAGACAGCATGTCTCAGGTATGCGAGATTGCTCTAGTAAAATAGTTGAAAAACAGAAATGTGGTGAAAGTATGAAGATAAAACAAGTAGAGTTGGAGATTGTATGTGGGGTTACGAGTACATTGCCATTGACAGAATTTCCAGAGATTGCCTTTGCAGGAAAGTCCAATGTAGGTAAATCCTCTTTGATTAATGCATTGATGAATCGAAAGGCGTTAGCAAGAACATCTGCCACACCAGGAAAGACACAGACGATTAATTGGTACAATATAAATAAAGAGTTATATCTGGTTGATTTACCAGGATATGGCTATGCAAAGGTGTCTGTAAAAGAGAAGGAGCGTTGGGGGAAGTTAATTGAGCGATATCTGCATGAGTCACAGCAACTAAAGGCAGTATTCTTGCTCATTGATATCCGACATGACCCAGGAAATCACGACAAAATGATGTATAAATGGGTTTTGGATCAAGGGTATCAACCTATTATCATTGCAACAAAATTAGATAAAATAAAGAGAAGTCAAATACAGAAACATCTAAAGATGATAAGAGAAGGACTCCAGCTGGTTCCAGGAACAACTATTATTCCATTTTCGTCTCTGACCAAACAAGGAAGAGATGAAATCTGGGAATTAGTGGATACTGAAGTTTTAGGAAGAGAAGTGGAGCAGTAAAAGCAAAGGAACGTGAGGACAGCCTATGGAAGAGGAAAAGAGTGTAAGTATTTGGAAGATTGTATTAAAACTATTATTTCACATCACCATAACGGTAGCTGTAATCGCAATTGGAATCTGGGGGATATTTTACTTCATTCCATTTGTAATTGCTTGGACCATTGCGCTGATTGCGTCCCCGTTGGTGAGATGGCTAGAGAAAAGGTTGAAGATTGTGCGTAAGATAGGTTCGGCGATGATCATCATCCTTGTGATAGGACTCATTGTATTATTGGGGTATTTCTTAGTCGTTGCCTTGATTGACCTAATAGAAAGTATTGCGCGAGAATTTCCGACATATTCCAAGGCAATCAATGAAGAAATTATTTTAGTCATTGATCGACTTGAAGATATATTTAATTTAGAGACAGGAACCATACAAGAGGCATGGGTCTCTTGGAGTTCTCATCTTGGAGAAACACTTAGTGAACTATTGCCAGTGATTGGAGAACCGACAGTTTCTATGGCAGGCAATATTGCTGGTGGAATTCCATCCTTCCTGATTTCAACGATTGTCATGATTGTTGCAACATATTTCTTTATCGCAGACAGAGAGGGTGTTATTCTCTGGGCTAAGAAGGTGACACCAAGACCGATTCAACGCCGAATGGAAATCATAACATATAATTTTAAATATGCTGTTGGGGGATATTTTAAAGCTCAATTTAAGATTATGCTAGTAGTGATAGCAATTGTAGCAGTTGCACTTATCATTTTAGGGGTTGATTATGGAATCTTTTTTGCAATCTTAATTGGGTTTTTGGATTTTCTTCCTTTTTTTGGAACAGCAATTGTATTGGTGCCTTGGGCGATCTTTCGTTTCCTATCGGGAGACTATACGATGGCGATTGTGCTCCTCATCACTTATGTGACGACGCAAGGGGTGAGGCAATTGATACAGCCGAAGTTAGTAGCGGATAGTGTTGGAATAAAACCATTGCTCGCATTGGTTTTATTATATGTGGGCTATCAAGTAGATGGAGTGCTAGGGATGATTATTGCCATTCCATTAGGTCTTATTGCAATTAACTTACACAAAGCGGGAGCATTTGACTATATTTTAGATGATGTTAAACTCTTAGCGATTCGCTTAAGTGGAAAACCTTTCAATGAGAACGAATAAATAACAGATGAAATTCAAAGGAGAGCGTAAACGTGGAAAAAAAAGTAAAAGAACATCATATATTATCAGATAATCCAGTGTTTCGATTGAATACAAAGAATACGAGCTATATATTTCGAGTATTGCCAACAGGGCATCTAGAACATTTATATTATGGAGAACGGGTAAAATTTCAAGAGGAATATGATGCTATATTTCCGAAAATTGAATTTGTAGAAGGGAATCTAAATGTTTACGATGAATCTACTCCAAATCTAGGTTTGGAGAATCGATGCCTAGAATTTTCAACAAAAGGAAAAAGCGATATTCGGGAACCATTTGTAGAAGTGGTTTACAAGAATGGAAGCCGAACCAGTGATTTTATCTACGTGTCTCACATGATAAAGAAGAAGCATGAGTTGAATCATTTGCCATCCTCGTATGATGAAGTAGGACATGAAGAGACTTTGGTCATTGTATTAAAAGACAAGAACTATGATGTAGAATTAAGATTATTTTATTCCTTGTTCTATCATACAGATGTGATTGTAAGAAGTAGTGAATTATACAATCGAGGAGAGGAAAGTATTGAAGTAGAAAGACTCCTAAGTTGTCAGTTGGACTTTGATGATTCAGATTATGTGTTCACAACTTTTGAGGGTGCATGGGCACGCGAAATGGAGAAAAAAGATAGTAAGTGTAGTGCTGGAATTACAATTAATGATTCTAAGACTGGAAGTTCAAGTAATCGACGTAATCCATTTGTCATGTTAAGTAAGGCTGGAACAACAGAGGATCATGGACCTTGCTATGCGTGCAACTTAATCTATAGTGGGAATCATTATGAAGCAGTTGAAGTAAACAGCTATTATGCTACACATTTTGTTGCTGGTATTAATCCGTTTAATTTTTCTTATCATCTGAAAAAAGGAGAGACGTTCGAGGCTCCAGAAGCGGTACTGACATACTCTTCGAGAGGTTTTTCAGGAGTGAGTAAACAAATGCACCGATTTGTAAAAGAGCATGTTGTCCGTGGGGTGTGGAAGAAGAAAGAACGACCAATCCTCGTAAATAGCTGGGAGGCAATGTATTTTAATTTCAGTGAGAAGAAATTAATCAAACTAGCAAAAGCAGCGAAAAAGGTTGGTGTCGAATTATTTGTATTAGACGATGGGTGGTTTGGTCAGAGAAATGATGACACCTCTTCCTTAGGGGACTGGGATGTGAATAAGAAGAAATTGCCAAATGGCTTGGCAGGTCTAGCTGAGAAAATCAATGAGCTAGGTATGGATTTTGGGATTTGGGTAGAGCCAGAGATGATTAGCAGAAATAGTGAATGTTATCGAAAACACCCAGAATATGCTATTGAAATACCAGGGCAAGCCCAGGCGATAGGTCGGCATCAGCTAGTATTGGATTTGACGAAGACAGAGGTGCAAAATTATATCATTGCCGAGATGAAAAAAGTATTTTCTAGTGCAAATATCACATATGTCAAATGGGATATGAATCGAATTATATCCGATGCATTTTCCACTGGATTGGATGCTAATTCGCAAGGCGAATTTTATCACAGATATATTCTAGGATTGTATCGGGTTCTAAAAGAACTGACAGAAACATTTCCGAAGATACTATTTGAGAGCTGTGCATCAGGAGGAAATCGTTTTGACTTAGGAATGTTGTGCTACATGCCACAGGTTTGGGCTAGCGATAATACAGACGCAATCTGTCGTGCTGAGATACAGACAGGATATAGTTATGGATATCCGCAATCGGTGATTGGAGCTCATGTGTCAGGAGTGCCAAACCATCAAACACTTAGAAAGACTTCCTTGGATACAAGGTTTCAAGTTGCTTGCTTTGGATTGTTAGGGTATGAGTGCAATCTTCGAGATATGAATGACGAACAGTTGGAGCAAATAGGAGAGCAGATTAAGTGGTATAAAAGCTATCGAAGCACGCTGCAATTTGGTGAGTTTCATAGAATTACAAGTGGTGAGCGAGGGATTTATAAATGGATGATTGTAGATTCAGCTAAGGATGAGGCAGTCGGCTTGTATCTACAAAAAGAAGTAAAGGCTAACTACATCACGGGTAATTTCAAAACAAAGGGATTGGATGATGAGGCGATGTATCATGTATCGAATCGCCCATTGATATTCAATATCAAAGAGATGGGGGATTTAATCAATCAGATTATGCCAATTCATATAAAGCAAGATGGAGTTCTGCATAATATGATTGCAAATAGTAGGCAATTGGAGAGTGAGGTAGAAGACTATCGTGTATCTGGAAGTGCTCTGAATAAAGTTGGATTGCGACTTTGTCAAGGATTTGGCGGAACAGGCTACAATGAACGTGTTCGCCACTTCCCAGACTTTGCAAGTCGTATTTATATCATGAAGAGAGAAGATTGAAAGAAATCAGGGAAAGAGATGTCCACACAGTGGGCATCTTTTATCTTTGTTTCACCACTGGCTACTAAACCAGCAATGGCAAATGACATAGCAATTCGATGGTCTAGATAACTATCGATTTCTGTACCTTGTAGAGGTGCTCCACCTTTGATAATCATTCCATCCTCCGTTGGGGTGACATCTACGCCCATGGATTTTAGATTTGTTACTACTGTATGGATGCGATCAGATTCTTTTACCTTTAACTCGGCGGCGTCTCTGATGATGGTTGTTCCATTGGCACAAGCAGCCATAACCGCAATCATCGGAATCTCGTCGATGAGGGTAGGGATGATATCTCTCTCCACTGTTGTGGCATTCAAGGTACTTGATTTAACCAATAGGTCGGCAACAGGTTCACCGCCGGCTGTACGTTCGTTTAGGTAGGTGATATTAGCTCCCATTTGCTTGCAGACTGTTAGGATTCCAGCACGAGTAGGATTGATGCCGACATTTTTAATCAGGATCTCAGAATTTGGCACGAGGATTCCCGCTGCAATATAGTAAGCAGCAGAAGAAATATCCCCAGGAACTTCGATTTCTTGACCAAATAATTCATCACAAGGCGCGATGGTAGCAGCTGGTAGACCAACTCCATCAATCGAATGGAGTGATGTATTAATCTGAGCGCCAAATTGCTTCAGCATCAATTCTGTATGGTTGCGTGATAGACTTGGTTCAATAACAGTGGTCTCTTCTTGCGCATATAATCCAGCAAGTAAAATTGCGGATTTTACTTGAGCAGAAGCCACGGGTGACGCATAGGTGATTCCATGCAATGTACTTGGTTTAATATGTAAAGGTGCACAATTGTTATGGTTTACGGATTCTATGCTAGCTCCCATCTGAGTTAAAGGGAGTTGAATTCTTTTCATAGGACGAGAATTGAGGGATTCATCTCCAGAGAGAGTGGTTTCAAAATTCTGTCCTGATAAAATCCCTGAGATTAAACGTGTGGTTGTGCCACTATTTCCCACATTCAAAGTAGTATTTGGTTTTTGAAGACCACGAAGTCCTGCCCCCGCTACTAGGATTTCTTTATCGGATACATGGATTTTAATTCCCATACTGCGAAAACAATCTATGGTGGATAGACAGTCAGCTCCTTGTAAAAAGTTTGTGATTCTTGTAGTTCCTTTTGCGATAGAACCAAACATAATCGAGCGATGAGAAATGGACTTGTCACCTGGAATGTTGAATTCTCCTTGCAATTTTTTTATTGGTGTAATAATCATAAGTTTTCCTTTCAAATCTATCTGCTGTAATTTTTTTCTTGTGTTCTAGTATACACTATTAGAGGGATTACATAAATGTTGGAAATGAATTCTGTGTATTTTTAATAAAAGTGTTGTAAAATAGTTAGAAATTTAGTACAATATAACCTAAATAGAACGACATCAAAGGAGGCATAAAGTTATGAATGTTTACAGAACAGACGAAATTAGAAATGTGGTACTTCTTGGACATGGCGGCAGTGGAAAGACTAGCCTATTGGAGGCGATGGCTTTTGCATCTGGCGCTATTTCTCGTATGGGGAAGGTTACAGATGGAAACACATTGGGTGATTTTGATAAAGAAGAGCAAAAACGTAAGTTTTCAATCAACACCACAGTTTACCCGATTGAATGGGAAAAAGCAAAAATTAATGTATTAGATACTCCTGGTTATTTTGACTTTGTAGGTGAGGTGGAAGAGGCGATCAGCGCAGCAGATGCAGCGATTATCGTAGTATCTGGAAAGGCTGGAGTACAAGTTGGAACAGAAAAAGCATGGGATCTATGCAATAAATACGAAATACCTCGTATGTTCTATGTGACAGAGATGGATGTGGACGATGCAAGTTTTCGACAAGTAGTCGCAGACTTAACAGATAGATATGGCAAGTGTATTGCGCCTAGAGCAATTCCGATTCGTGAGAATCAAAAATTAGTAGGATATGTCAATGTAATTAAGAATGCGGGTAGAAGATTCACAGAAATCGGACAAAGAGATGAATGTGAGATTCCAGAATACTGTATGCCAAACTTGCAGATGTGTAGAGAAACACTGCTTGAGGCGGTGGCAGAAACTAGTGAAGAATTTATGGAGAGATATTTTGCAGGAGAAGAGTTTTCTATCGAAGAAATTCGTGCAGCTCTACGTGTGAGTGTATTGGACGGCTCCATAGTACCAATTGGTATGGGATCGAATATACATGCACAAGGTGTGGCAAACTTATTATCGGATATTGTGCGTTATTTCCCTAGCCCAGACAGAAGAGAATGTGTAGCAATTAATAAGAAGACTAATGCAATGTACGAAGCACATTATGATTTCTCTAAGGCAAAGTCGGCATATGTGTTTAAGACAATGGCAGATCCATTTATTGGAAAGTATTCCATGATTAAGGTGTGTTCAGGAGTAGTGAAAGGGGATGATGCCCTATACAATGCTGACACAGAGATGGAAGCAAAAATTGGTAAGACCTATGTGATGATGGGTGGTAAGCCAGTAGAGGTGCCAGAACTTCATGCGGGGGATATCGGTGCATTGGCGAAGTTGTCGAACACCAACACAGGAGATACACTGTCTACAAAGACTACACCATTGGTGTACGGAAGAACCGAATATTCGAAACCATATACTTACATGAGATATACTGTGACGAAAAAAGGAGACGAAGATAAGGTGTCTCAGGCACTAGCGAAGATGATGAGTGAAGATGTCACCTTGAAGACAGTGAATGATAGTGAGAACAGACAAGCATTGCTCTATGGAATTGGAGACCAACATCTAGAAGTTGCAGTGTCTAAATTAGCAGAGCGCTATAAGGTTGACATTGTGTTAGAGACTCCTAAGGTGGCATTTAGAGAGACGATTAAGAAGAATGCTGATATCGATTCAAAATACAAGAAACAATCAGGTGGACATGGACAGTATGGTCATGTAAAGTTGAAGTTTGAGCCATCTGGAGATTTAGAAACACCGTTTGTATTTGAAGAAGTAGTAGTGGGTGGAGCAGTTCCAAGAAACTACTTCCCAGCCGTAGAAAAAGGGCTACAAGATTCTGTGGTGAAGGGACCTCTAGCAGGGTATCCAGTTGTAGGTGTGAAGGTAACGCTCTACGATGGATCTTATCACCAAGTAGACTCTTCGGAGATGGCATTCAAGACAGCCACAGTGCAAGGATTCAAAAAAGGTTTCCTAGAGGCTGGGCCAGTACTTCTTGAACCAATCGCGAATATCAAGGTAACAGTGCCAGATGACTATACTGGAGATGTTATGGGGGATTTAAACAAGAGAAGAGGTCGCGTGCTTGGAATGACACCAGTGAGCAGTGGAAAGCAAATCATAGAAGCGGATATTCCGATGACAGGTGTATTTGGTTATTGTACGAGTCTACGTTCTATGACAGGTGGACATGGTGAGTATGAATATGAGTTTGTTCGTTATGAGCAAGCGCCAAGTGATGTACAAGAAAAAGAAATAGTAGCGAGAGCGCACGAAGAATAATTCATTGGGGACGGGGGTTTTTGACAAAAACCCCCGTCCCCATGTATAATATAGATTAAGTTTTATAAAAATAAATACAACATTCCAAGGGAGGCAGTCACATGAAACTAAAACATAAGATATTATTCATCGTTGCGGCATTGCTTGCAGTTGGGGCATACTATTATGTAACCTTACCAGCAATCAGCATACATTCCACAGGATTTTGGGGACTCATTATATTTCTCCTTGCCTGTATTCCAGCGTATTACACCATGCGAAAGAAGCTCACGGTAGAGGAAATCAGGACTTCGAAACCGATGAAGATTCAGGTCGGAATCGTGGTTGCTGGTATATTAGTATTTTTAGTCGGCAGTGTGTTATCTTCCCCAATCGTCAATGCGGGACAGTATCAGCAGTTGCTTCCAGTTGCAGATGGGGAATTTACAGAAGATATTCAAGAACTATCTTATGACCAGATTCCGATTCTAGACAAAGATTCTGCAGAGCTACTTGGGAATCGAACCATGGGAAGTATTGCGGATATGGTATCTCAATTCGAAGTAGACAGCATCTACTCGCAGATAAACTACCAGGGGAAACCATATCGTGTGTCTCCACTAATTTATGCGGATGCAATTCGTTGGTTTACCAACCAATCGGAGGGGATTCCAGGATATATCATGATTGATATGACGACACAGGAATCGGAGTTGGTGAGATTGGAAGAGGGAATTCAATACTCGGAAAGCGAATATTTTAATCGCAACATTCATAGACATCTACGATTTAACTATCCGACCTATATATTCGACCAACTGAGTTTCGAGATAGATGATGAGGGAATCCCTTATTATGTGGCACCAGTCAAGCAGTTTAATATTGGTTTATTTGGTGGTGTGACAGTTGGGAAAGTCGTTTTGTGTAATGCAGTGACTGGAGAAACAGTGGAGTATACCATTGATGAAGTGCCGACTTGGGTGGATCGTGCATATCCAGCAGATTTGTTAGTTGAATTATTTGATTATCACGGAACACTCAAGAATGGGTTTATTAATAGTGTTTTAGGGCAAAGAGATTGTTTGGTTGCAACTGCAGGGTATAACTACCTAGCAATTGAAGAAGATATCTGGGTGTATACTGGGGTGACATCTGTAACAAGCGACCAATCCAATGTAGGATTTGTATTGATGAATCAGAGGACGATGGAGACAAAGTATTATAGCGTCGAGGGAGCCACGGAGACTTCGGCGATGTCATCGGCAGAGGGGCAAGTTCAGAACTTGCAGTACCGTGCAACATTCCCGTTATTGCTCAATGTATCCAACGAACCGACTTATTTTGTGGCATTGAAAGACGGTGCTGGTTTAGTGAAAAAATATGCCATGGTCAACGTGCAACAATATCAATTGGTTGCCATCGGAGACACGGTAATAGATTGTGAAGAAGCCTATATTGAGTTGTTGTTGGCAAATGGAGTGTCCGAAGTGCCAGAAGATGAACGAGAAGACAAATCATTGACTGGAGAAATTGAGAAGATATCAGAGGTGGTTTTGGAAGGCAACACCCATTATCTAATTCAACTAGAGAATTCCAATGAAATCTTCGATGTAAAAGTACTAGACTATATCGATGTAGTGAGATTTGATGTTGGAGAACGGGTAACCATTGAATACAAAGATGGAGAAGAACTATCTACGATTATCAGTATAGAATAGTGATTGCAAATTGTGTGAGGGGGAAGAGAAGATTTATAATATAATAGCGTTAATAACAGGAGTGCTAATCTCCTTAATGGTCACTGCAAATGGAGGGCTTTCGGGAGTTGTCGGTCTATACAGCTCCTCCATTGTCATCCATATTGTGGGTCTCTTGATTATGATAATTGTTCTTCTAGTCAAGAGGGTAAATCCGATAAAGAATATGCAATCATGGTATCTATATCTTGGCGGAATTATGGGGATTGTTGCAACAGTAGGAAGTAACTTTGCATTTGAACCCTTGGGGGTTTCAGCAATTCTAGCCCTAGGACTTCTAGGACAGAGTGTTGCTGGACTTGTCATCGATCAATTCGGACTCTTTGGTATGAAGGTCTATAAATTAAAGCCAATCCGATTGATTGCATTAGTCATTATGCTTGGTGGAATTGTATTCATGGTTCGCCAAATAGACATACTCGCTATGATTGTTGCATTTGCAGTTGGAGTAGCCCTCGTCCTGCAGCGTGTCATCAATGGAAGTCTAGCAGAGAAGACAAACTTATATGTAAGTACATATTATACCTATGTGATAGGTTTATTGGGTTCCATCGTTGTATTATTGCTTTTGGCAGAAGGAGAACCCATGTTAGTAGAATTTCACCTACCAGGAAACTGGCTACTATACACGGGAGGGGCGATTGGTACGATGACAGTATTCCTATCTACTATATGTGTGTCCAAGATTCCATCCTATGAATTATCGATATTACTTTTTATCGGACAAGTTTTTTCTGGTGTGTTAATCGATAGTATTTTAGTTGGGGAATTTGTTATGGTTAACCTAATTGGTGGAATGATTGTAAGCGCAGGGCTCTGCGCAGATATGATTATTACGAAGAAGACAGAGAAAATGGATAAAAATTCAGTCAATACAAAAGAAAAATAGAAAGAGAAGGTATACAAATGAGTAAACAGAATATTGCATTTAAAGCAGGAGAAATCTTAATTCCTAAGAAAGAATTTTTAGAAGATTGGGCAGTGGTGGCTTGTGATCAATTCACTTCCCAACCAAAGTACTGGGAACAGGTGGAAGAGCAAACGAAAGACAAACCATCTGCATTCCATATTATTTTACCGGAAGCACGGTTAGACCGAGAAGGGCAGGAGGAGACAATCGAAGAGATTCATAGTACCATGGAAGAGTACATCAAAGAAGATTATTTTGATCGGTATCCCAATGCATTGATTTATACAGAACGTACATTACATAATGGAGAAATTCGAAAAGGAATCGTAGGATTATTAGATCTCACTTGTTATGATTATACAAAGGGAGCAACAACCCTTGTTCGAGCAACAGAGGCAACCGTAGTGGAGCGCATACCACCGCGTGTTAAAGTGCGAAAGAATGCCGCACTAGATAACTCCCATGTGCTAATGCTGGTCGATGATCCAGAGAAGACAGTGATAGAAGAACTTTCTAACAAAAAAGAAGAGATGGAAAAAATCTATGATTTTGACCTTATGATGCATGGTGGAAATACAAAGGGATATCTGATTCCAGAGCAAGAGGTTGCAAGTGTACTCAGTCATTTAGCGGACTTGATGGTTGGAGAGCATCCAATGTTGTTTGCCGCAGGAGATGGCAATCACTCTCTTGCATCGGCAAAAGAAAGCTATAGACAGATTACAGAACATATGACAGAAGAGGAAGCTTTGAGGCATCCGACACGCTACGCACTTGTGGAAGTTAACAACCTCCATGAAGAATCTCTTGTATTCGAGGCCATTCATCGAGTGGTATTTGGGGTGTCACAAGAGGAATTTATGTCTGAATGGGAAAAATACGGTGAGAGCGAAAGCATTGGAGATTACAAGCAATCATTTATTTTTGTAGATAAAGAAGGAAAGAAAGCAATAGAAGTTGCTTCGCCGACACATCCGTTATCGGTAGGAACGGTTCAACAGTTCTTAGATGCACATCCTGACTGGGAGATTGATTATGTACACGGGGAAGATGCAGTGAATGACTTGGTGGAACAAGGTGCAATCGGTATTCTGCTAGATTCCATAGAAAAATCTAGCCTATTCCCAGCAGTAGTTGCAGGAGGGGCATTGCCACGTAAGACATTCTCTATGGGAGAGGCAGTAGAGAAGAGATATTATTTGGAGACAAGAAAATTGACGGTATAAAATTTCTATAAATAATAGTATCAAAATACTTGACATATGTCAAATGTTTTGATACTATTTGATTACAAAAGAAAATTGAGAGGAGGAAAATAAAGTGCCTGAAATAGCAAGATTTTGTGGAATCTCAATAAAAATATTCTTCAGAAATGAGCATAATCCTCCTCATATACATGCTGTATATGGAGAATATAATGGTTTGATAGAAATAGCTACATTAAATATGATTGAGGGTAATTTGCCAATTAAAGTATACAAATTGGTGCAAGAATGGGGAGAGATACATAGAGAAGATCTGCAAATAATGTGGGATACAAAGCAGATAAAAAAATTGCCACCACTTTGATAATGGTAGAGAGTATAAGATGGACAAGGAGGTATGTATGGTATGATGTCTGTGAAAGTAGTAGCGGTTACACCTATAACAAATGTCAATTTACTTGTATTTTTTGAAACGGGAGAAATTAAAAAATTTGATGTAAAACCAATTATGGAAGACTATCCAGAGTTTAGAGCACTATATAACGAAGAGTTGTTTAAGTTAGTGAAGGTTGAGCCTGGGGGATATGGGATAAGTTGGAATGAAGACTTGGATTGCTCAGAGGGAGAATTGTATGAGAATGGCACCTCACTTCCGCTTACAGTAGATGATTTTGTATATTTCGGTAAGCACAATATCATTAATACAGCTGAAGCAGCAGAAATATTGGGATGCACAAGACAGAATATAGGTGATTTAATTCAGAGAAGGAAAATAGAACCAGTGAAGTCGTATGCAAAATGCACATTGTTTTTAAAAGAAGAAATTGAGCGAAGAACATGGGGAGAAAAACTATAACTCCTTGTCGAGGTTTTGAATGAAGTTGTCGTAACTCCATGTTTGAATCTCAAAATCACTATGACCAATGGATGCAAGATAATAATCAGGATGAATGGCAGAGGTGTGTATGCATAAGTTCGAGGTATCGATAGAAGTATCTTCATCATGAATAAAGAGGGTATCATCTATTTGGATAGAAAAAGTATTAAGAGGCTTATATAAACCAGTTCCTAGGTATTTTATATAGGCTTCTTTTATTGTCCATAATTTGTAAAAAGATTCTGTTTCATCAACACAGTTTTCCAGATATTTTATCTCAGAGGCAGTGAAGAATTTCTTTGGAATACTTTCTCTATAATTGCGAACCTGTTCAATATCCACTCCGATAGGACTTGAGTCAATCGCACAAGCGATATAATCACCAGAATGTGAGAGGTTAAAGTGGATATTAGGGTGGGCAACTAGGTATGGTTTTCCGTGTTTGGAAACAGCATACTCTTGAGTGGTGTTTTCGATGCCAAATTCGCTGTTCATAAGATAGCGTACCAAGAGAGATGCACAGATTGAGGCATTTTTATCCTGCATATTGCGATAGCTCTGTGCTTTTTCTCTTCTTGTGGTAGGGAGGAGGGGTAGATACTGGTCTAGGTTAATTGAAGAGAGATTGGCATTTAGTAATATAATTTTTGTCATAATAGTCCTCATCTTTCACTTTTCTATGTATTAATATATCATAAAATGAATCAGAACTTGATAATAATTGGAAAAAAAGATATATTAATCATAGGTTATTCCCAAAAAGTTATCAAAAGAAAAAGTTTTGGGAGTGGAAAGAGGGATTTCGTGTATAAAATATTAATCATAGAAGATGATCATGGAATTGCAACGGCTATTCAGCAACAAGTTGAGATGTGGAATCTTGAGGCACTTTGTATCACAGATTTTCGCAATGTGATAGATGAATTTACGAAGTACAATCCACATCTTGTGTTGATGGATATTGGATTACCATACTTCAATGGTTATCATTGGTGTGGTGAAATTAGAAAACATAGCAAGGTGCCGATTATATTTATATCTTCGGCATCAGACAATATGAATATTGTGATGGCGATGAATATGGGGGGTGATGATTTCATCGCTAAACCATTCGATTACAATGTTCTTATGGCGAAAATTCAGGCCATACTTAGACGGGGCTATGACTTTACCACGCAGGCAACGTTCTTGCAGCATAAGGGTGCTATCTTAAATATGAGCGATAGTTCTTTGAGTTATCAGGAGGCAAGGTTGGAATTAACGAAGAATGAATACCGAATGATGCAATTGTTGTTTGAGAACAAGGAGCAGGTTGTCAGTCGAGAAAAATTGATGGACAGTCTATGGCAAACAGATAGTTTTGTGGATGAGAACACATTAACTGTGAATGTGAATCGACTCAGAAAACGGTTGGAAGAGATTGGGCTGAGTGGATTTGTTGCTACGAAGTTTGGTGTGGGGTATTATCTAACGTAAGAAAAGAATTTTTATTTGCTTATGTACTGAAATGATTGTGATTGTAGTCTTCTTGTGCTAACATATAGGCAAGAATGTATATGGAACGAGTAGAGGTTCGTAAGGGGGGCAGAAATGGAGTACAAACCGTTACCGATAGGAATTGATAGTTTTGAAAAATTAATAGAAGAAAACTGTTACTATGTAGATAAAACAAGTTTGATTCAAAAGTTATTAGATACCACTTCAGAAGTTTCATTATTTACAAGACCTCGAAGATTTGGGAAAAGTCTTAATTTAAGCATGTTGCAGTGTTTTTTTGAAAAATCAGAGAAGGACAAATCCTACTTGTTCGAGGGGTTGGATATTGCGAGTTCGGATGAAAAATATGTGTCACATATGGGGAAGTACCCTGTGATTATGTTGAATTTTAAAGAAGGTAAACAAGCTACATTCGAGTCATCTTATTCAAAATTAAAATGGAATATTGCAAGAGAGTTTGCGCGTCATAATCAAATATTGAATGAGGCTGTTTTATCGGAGCAAGAAATAAAAAAATACTCAAAGATTCAAAATGAAGAGGCAGAGCAGGATTTGATGATTGGGTCTGTACAGTTTCTATCGGAGTGCCTTGAAAAAGCATATGGAGAAAAAGCAATTATCTTGATTGATGAGTATGATGTTCCACTTGAGAATGCACATTTTAGAGGGTTTTATCAGGAAATGATTGATTTTATAAGAGGGCTTCTCAGTGTGGCATTGAAAACCAATCAATCGCTCCAATTTGCAGTCATGACAGGTTGTCTTCGAATTAGTAAGGAGAGCATCTTTACCGGTCTGAATAATCTTGAAATTATTTCCATTCAAAATGAATATTATGGTGAATATTTTGGATTCACCTATGATGAAGTTGCAGAGATGTTGAAGTATTATGATAAAGAACATCATGCGAATATGATTAAGGAATGGTATGACGGATATTTATTTGGCGACACAGAGGTATATAATCCATGGAGTTTGATTAATCATGTGAAACAGATTCTGGTCAATGATAAGAAGATACCGATGCCGTATTGGTCCAATACAAGTTCTAACAGCATTATTCGGGATTTGGTGGAACGTGCAGATATGCTTACCAAATCAGAATTGGAGATCTTGGTATCGGGAGGAACAATTGAGAAGCCGATTCAGGAGGATATCACATACGGAGATATCTATAAAAGCAGTGACAATTTATGGAACTTTTTATTCTTTATCGGATATCTAAGAAAAGTAAATGAGTGGTTTGAGGCTGGACAAATCTTCGCGACGCTTAGAATTCCAAATAGTGAGGTGTTGTATATCTATAGGAACCATATTATGGAATGGAGCCGAGAGAGAATCGAACAAAAAGATTTAACGGAGCTCTATGAAGCGACGTTGAAGAATGATTGCGAGACGGTGCAGAGAGAGATTAAGAAAGTGTTAATGGAAGTGATTAGTTTCTACGACAGCGGAAGTGGAAGTGATAATGGTGAGTCTTTTTACCATGGGATTATGTTGGGGCTATACAGAGGAATTAAGGATTATATGGTATTGTCCAACAGAGAAAGTGGAAACGGAAGACCGGATATGATTCTTAAGTATCCTACATTCGATGGGAAGGCATATATATTCGAGTTCAAAGTTGCAAGAAAACCAACTGAGTTAGAGTTGGCGGCAGAGGAAGCATTACAACAGATAGAAAAACAAGATTATGTACAAGGACTATATGCGGAAGGATATTCCGATATCACGAAGTATGGAATCGGATTCTTTCGGAAGAATTGTATGGTGAAAATGCAATGAAATTATTCTTAGATTACACCAAGGAAAGAAGGTTCCTTATCTTATTGAACCTTGTTTTTGTCATTGTGTTTTGCACGACATTCTATCTCTATCACTTACCAATCTTAGCAGTTATTTATCCAACATTAATATGTGCATTATTACTTATCTTGTTTTTGTGTGTGGATTTTCTGAACTACAAGAGGAGGATTCAGCGATTAGAGTCTGCTAAGAAGGATTTGGAGCAGGTGTTAGAACTGTTGCCAGAGGGGAAGAGCAACGTAGAGAGTAATTACAGAGCAATCATTGAGCTTATGCTTCGGGAACGATTGGAATTAGAGCAATTCAATCATGAGAAATACCAGAAGATGAAGGAGTACTATACCTTATGGGTTCATCAAATTAAGACACCGATTTCTTCTATGAAGTTGACTTTGCAGAAGGAAGACAGCAAGTTGGCAAGGAAGCTCGGTTCGGAAGTGTTTCGAATTGAGCAATATGTAGAGATGGTACTAGCATATGTAAGGATGACCTCAGAGACAACGGATTATGTAATCAGAGAACATTCACTAGACTTATTGCTTAAACAGAGTTTTCGAAGATTTTCATCTGAGTTTATCGACAAGAGGATTCAGCTGATATACGCAGCAACTGATGAGGTTGTATTGACGGATGAGAAGTGGTTTTCCTTTATTATTGAGCAAGTCTTATCGAATTCATTGAAGTATACGCAGAGTGGGTTTGTGAAGGTGTATGTAGAAGAAGGACAATTATGTATTGAGGACAGTGGAATTGGGATTGTGAGGGAGGACTTGCCGCGAGTATTTGAACATGGATATACAGGACTCAGTGGTAGGGTGGATAAGAGGGCGAGTGGAATTGGACTCTATCTCTGCAAGGTAATCTGCGATAAGTTGAATCACAATATTCAGATAGTCTCACAACAAGGCGTAGGGACGGTTGTAAAATTAGGTGTACAGCAATATATTCTAGAGGTAGAATAATTATTGTTGGCAATACATAGTATAAATCTTACATAAATGTAAGAATTGAAGGAGAAATGTAAGGTCATTCCATGGAATTACATTTCTTCTTTTTGCTATAGTAATCCTATCAAGTTTAGATAATATTTGAGAAAGGATGGGTTATTAAGATGAGTATTTTAGAGATTCAAGGAATTCAGAAGGTGTATACTACCAGATTTGGAGGAAATAAAGTAGAAGCCTTGAAAAATGTGAATTTTGAAGTGGAAGAAGGAGAATTTGTAGCAATTATGGGCGAATCAGGTTCGGGTAAGACGACCTTATTGAACATCTTGGCGGGAATTGATAAGCCAACAAACGGAAGGGTAATATTGGATCAAAAGGATATAACGAAGATCAAAGATGCCTCTATTGCGAATTTCCGTAGAGATAATCTGGGATTTGTATTTCAAGATTTTAATCTACTAGATACATTCAGTGTGGAAGATAATATCTACCTGCCACTTGTATTGGCGAGTAAGTCTCACACAGAGATGAGGAATCGATTGATACCGATTGCGAAACTGCTGAATATTACAGGCATATTGAAGAAGTTTCCGTATGAGATATCAGGTGGACAGAAGCAGAGGGTGGCGGTTGCGAGAGCATTAATCACAGAACCTAAATTGATATTGGCAGATGAGCCTACGGGGGCATTGGATTCAAAAGCATCGGACGAACTACTAAAATTATTCTCCGATATTAACAAAAATAAGCATACCATCTTGATGGTTACGCATTCTGTGAAAGCAGCTTCGAGTGCCAATCGGATCTTGTTTATCAAGGACGGAGAGGTATTTCATCAGATTTATCGTGGGAATGATTCCAACGAACAATTGTATCAGAAGATATCGGATACATTAACGCTACTTGCGAGAGGCGGTGAGTAGGGTGAAAAATAGATTCTATATTAAGATGGCATTACAAGGGATACAGAAAAACAAGAAGCTATACCTACCATATCTATTGATTTCCATTCTATGGGTCATGATGTTTTATATTATCTATGCAATTACCACTAGTGAGACCATAGCAGAGATGCGAGGGGGAGCATCCGTTTCTATGATATTGAATATCGGAATACCACTCATTGGAATATTTTCTCTATTCTTCTTCCTCTATATGAATTCCTTCTTGACGAAACAGAGGAATAAAGAATACGCGCTCTATAGTATCTTAGGAATGAATAAGAGAAATATCGTTCGAATCATGTTCTGGGATAATCTCATGGTGGCTACAGCAAGTATTGTGTCAGGTGTTCTACTAGGAATCGTATTCTACAAGATATTCGAATTGGGATTGATGAACATTCTTAGAGCAGAGATTAATTTTGATTTATCGCTGAATGTTATTAGTGTCATAGTGACCATAATAGTCTATGCTGCAATCTTCTGTATTGTGTTGGTTCGTGGCATTGTGCATGTGGTATTTACCAACTTATCGAAATTGCTTAAGAGTGAGAATCTAGGGGAAAAACCAATCAAAGCGAATTGGATATTCGGAATGATTGGTTGTGTATTATTGGGAGGTGCATATTATATTGCACTCACCATGAAAGATCCATTAGAGGCAATTACCATGTTCTTTGTAGCAGTGTTGTTGGTTTCGATTGGAACCTATCTATTGTTTATCTCGGGCTCTGTGATTCTCTGCAAGGTGCTACAGAAGAATAAAAAATATTATTATAAGCCCCGTAATTTTCTTACAGTTTCCGCGATGGCGTTTCGAATGAGGAGGAATGGGGCAGGGCTTGCTACAATCTGTATCTTCATTACAGCAGTATTGGTCATGGTTTCTTCCACACTCAGTCTATATCTAAGCGAAGAAGAGTTGTTGGAACAACGGTTTCCAAGGGAAATCACGATGAACCTCTCTTACGCTGGAGTAGAGAGTGTTGATGAGGAGGCGATAGAGACGATTAGACAAGTTGCTTCGGAGAAGACGGAAGTGGTTGGTGGAACAGTGGTTGATGAGATGTACTATAAGAGAATCATGACTGCTGGACAGATGGTCGATGGAGTGTTTGAATTCTTGCCGAGTAATGCAAATGGCCTTGAAGATATCTATCAAGTATTCTTCTTGGATATAGAGGATTACAATAGAATCTACGAAACGAATATCGAATTGAATCCAGACGAAGCAATGGTACATGGTCATAGAACAGAATTCAAGGAAGAACAGATTCAGATTACAGATGGCCTTCAATATCAAGTCGTAGAAGTGGTAGATGAATTGTGGAGCGATTCTATTGCAGTAATGAATGTCTTTCCATCCATCATGATCATTGTCGAAGACTTTACTGTGATAGAAGATGGATTGGCACATATTCAGAATTCCATGGGTGAATCCATACTTACAAGTATAGGATTGGCTTATTATTTTAATACTGGATTAGAAGGGGATGCACAAGTAGAATTGCAATATAACCTAGAAGAGGCGATGGCAGAGTTGTTTTTAGACGATCCAGAGATGATGAGGTCAGATATTGAATCGCGGACGGCTGGAGAGAGCGACTTCTATGGATTATATGGTGGACTATTCTTCGTTGGGATTATTCTAAGCATTCTATTTGTTTCAGCGACAGTTCTTATCATATATTATAAGCAGATTGTAGAAGGGTATGAAGATCGTGGTAGGTTTGAAATTATGAAGAAGGTAGGAATTACAAAGAAAGAAATCAAGAGAAGTATCAATACACAAGTATTAACCGTATTCTTCTTGCCACTCGTTGCTGCTGGGATTCATCTATGCTTTGCATTCTCAATTATCAAACAGTTATTGCTGATGTTTAATCTTAGTAATGTTTTATTGATTGTACTTTCAATGGGTATATGTTTTGTAGTGTTCGGAGTATTCTATGGAGTTATCTATTTCCTGACGTCTAGAACATATTATCGCATTGTGAGTGAATCGTAGTTGGTATCATAATATTTTGGCTTGTCATCATTGTGAACTCATGTTATGATGATGATAAGCATACAAGTTCAATAAGAGTACCAATTCTTTGCCACTTTTACGTGGTGTCATACTATTCAGTAACTTCATGCTTGAAACCCCATAGTAGAGCAAGGAGTCTGAAAATGTTAGAATTGATGCATTTGTCAATGATTTCTGAATTCGAAATAAATTCTCCTTGCAGCACAATTGAATAAGGAGGAGACTTATGACAAAGATTGCAGATGAGAATCAGAAATCAAAGAGAACTAAGGAAGCCGACCTAGAAGCTGTTCGAATTACCAATAGTTTATTGTTCAAGCACATCATGAAAAATACCGAATTGTGCAAGGAGTTATTAGAAGTAGTTCTACGTGTAAAGATTCGAAAGATTGTTTACAAGGAGACAGAAAA
>CAYIZP010000016.1:0-25707 GCA_964367905.1 uncultured Lachnospiraceae bacterium | reverse complement strand
AAGATATTCTTGAATGCAAGTAATATCAATGATGGTATAGGGGAAGAATTAGAAGCATTTCTAAAGTATGTAAAAGATGGAAGTATAGATAGCGAGTTCGCAAGAAAACTCGACGAAGAGATGAAAAAAGTAAAAGAGAATGCAGAATGGAGGCGAGAGCATATGTCTTTATATGCACATAATTGTGATCTGTTGAGGCAGGGACGAGAAGAAGGGCGAGAAGAAGGGCGAGAAGAAGGGAGTCAGTTGCGTTTATTGCAATTGATTATTGCAAACCACAAGGAGCTTTCTGCTGAAGTGGGAGCTAAGATTTTTGGATGTGATATGGAAATAGTTGCTGAAGTCTATCGTATTCTTGATGCGCAGCAAGGAGAAGGCAGTGCCCAGAGTATATATGATCAGTTGGTAATGAGTGGTCATATCAAGAAATTAACGATAGAATAATAGGATAAGCAAGACGGAATGAGAAAGAGGTAATGGATGGAAAAAGTGTTATCAAGAGAAGCAGCGTGGGTATTATTGACAGAATATGTGAAGACGCCCGCCTTGCAGAATCATGCATTGGCTGTTGAGGCTGCAATGCGTGGATTCGCGAAGGCGAATGGAGAAGATCAAGAAGTATGGGGTGTGGTTGGATTAATTCATGATATCGATTATGAGATGTATCCAGAAGAACACTGCAGAAAGGGTGAGGAGATTCTAAGAGGAAAAGGGATAGATGAATTCTATATCCATGCAATGAACAGTCATGCCTACGGAATCTGTACAGAGGTAGAACCAGAGAGTCTGATGGAGAAGGTGTTATTCACTATCGACGAGCTGACAGGGTTGATTAATGCAACTTGTCTGATGCGTCCGTCGAAGAGTATCCTAGACTTAGAGTTGAAATCAGTGAAGAAAAAGTTCAAGGATAAACGATTCGCAGCAGGTGTCGATAGAGATACTGTGCGTAAGGGGTGTGAGATGTTGGGGATGGAACTAGATGATGTAATTAATATGACAATTGAAGGGATGAAAGATTCGGCAGAATCGATTGGATTAAAGGGTGAATTATAAAAAATCTACAGGCAATGAAATGTATGACATTTCATTGCCTGTTTTTGATATATATGAAATTAGTCGTTTTATATGTATCAAGACAATCCAAGACAATTTTTTATTGGCAGACTTTATGTTTGTAATAAGTTTTACTTAACATTCTCTTATTTCATTTGATGACGGTTTGTAATGAAAAAACGCCTATGATAAAATCAAATTAAGTTATAGCATAGATCCCGAAAATATTAAAATGACTAAGGAGACATTCATATATTGTGGGAATAAATAATGAGTTGAGAATTTAAGATAGGAGGAAAGAAATGAAAGTACATATGAGGCTTGCTACTAAGAAAAAAGTAAGATATGTAAAAAGAAAAATTGTCGCAACGATGTTGTCGGCAACACTACTATGTAGTGTGGTTGTACAGCCAATGTTTGTAAGCGCAACATCAGCAGAACCACCTGTGGTGGATGGAATCGATGAGATGGGGGAACAACAACCATCCACAGTAATCGCTAAATTCGATTCACTTAGTGAGGAGATTAGTAGTCAATCAATAGAGGTGAATGCTACAGAGACCCTGAATCTTCCAACGAAGATAGGGGCTACCCTAGAAGATGACTCGGCGATAGAGGTTGATGTGGATTGGGCATCTACCCCAGATTTTGATATTGCAACAGAAGGAACTTATATCTACCAGTCAGCACTAGCAGAAGGTTCTGCATACGCAGTACAAGATGGTGTTGTATTACCAACGATTACTGTAATGGTAACGCCAAAAGCAGTGGATCCAATTACGAATTCACCAGCGGAGAATCCGCCAGGTGAAGGCGAAGAGGATAAGAAAGCATTGAAGGTGACGAGTTTTACAGCGTTAGATGAAGCTGTTACAACACAAAGCATTGAATTAAATAGTGATGCTACACCAATGTTTCCAAATACATTAAATGTAACGCTAGAAGGCGAGAGTGAAGCAAAAGATATCGATATTACTTGGGCAACTGATAGTACTTTTGATGTGACGATCGAAGGCAAATATACTTATACAGCTGTATTAACAGAAGGATATGAATTAGGAACAGATGTAGAACTTCCTGTTATAGAAGTTGTAGTAGAAAAAGCAGCTGAGAATGCAGATGGACATGCACCAATGCCAACAAGTGCTGGTGGAGAACCTACGCCAGTAGCAGATGAACCATTAGTTGTTACCAGTAATATACCAGTTTATGATGAAAGTGCACTAGAAACTAATCTTTGGAAATATACGACTGACTTGGGAACTGATAATGGATATACCGTTAAAGTTAGTGGTAGTGCGATTACAAGTGAAGTGGCTAGAACTTTTTCAATTGATATCAACCCTTATAATATAGTTGATTTTCCCTTTGAAATAAGTAAACCGACTACAATGGATCCTTTTACTGTAGCTTATGATCAAAATGGTACTGATAAAACGAAAGTTATTTATACCACCACTTCGCAAGCTGCTATAGCTGGTAGTGTAGATATTAGATTGAGTATGGCACCAGGTCATGAATATACTAGTTATTATAATTCGAGTGGGGGTGTGATTAGTACAGTAGCCGGAGCAATTGGATATACATTGTTAAATAGTACAGTAGCACCAAAGTTTGGTGTACTTGTGGAATACAATGATGGTAGTACAACAAATAAATACGAAAAAGAGCATAAACTTGATATTTCCACTACAGTAGTTGATGATTATAGCTTGGTTGGAAAAACAGAAGTAGTAGATGCATCAGGTACGGTATATAATAATTTAGATCCATATAGAACGAAAGATGAGAATAATGGAATTGGTGGACTTTGGTTAGCACCAAATGGCATGGTATACTTTAAAGATGCAACAGGGTACTTGACAGAAAAGAGTTTTTCATTAAGAACATCACTTAACACCGAGGATCATGCACCGATTGGAAACTTTGTCTATCAGCATGCCGTTCCAACAGACTTTACACTAAGAGGTTATCCAGCAGGGACTTTGGAGAATTCCATGACTCAAGGGGAAATAGGGTATTTGCATGATGAAAGTGATTTTAATGGTGGAACATATTATGGTAGAACAGTACAGGATACAAATACAAATGGTGGTAGACATTGGTCATATTATACCAATCTAACGAGTGACCAAGCAGATATTATGGAAGGTTCATTGATTGAAGCGGCAGGTGTAACTCCTTACTTATATAGAACGTTGACTATGGCAAAAACATCAATATACTTTACACAATATGCCTACACGGGGGAATTTGATATAGGAGAAATTTCAAATGAGGGAAATCCAGAGTATTACACAGCACCTGGTGGGAGCTCATCAACGATTAAATATGATATCTATACTCCAAGCGGTAATAAGTCTAAGACCTATACATTTGATAAAGAGATAGTGATTAATATTCCAGACTATACATATGTTGATTTTATGAAAGTTTATACAGGTAGTACATCGGAAGAAGGTGAAGTTGAAATATTTGATCATACCAAAAAATTAACATTTGATATCAGAAATTCGACACCTAGTGAAGATTCGGATGACTTTGATAATAATGTTCTTGCTGAGAAGTATATAGGAGGAACATTGACCATACCAATGCCAAATGGCTTTGTAGTTACAGATCTAAAAATAGATCATTCTTACAGTCGAGTTTTGATGTATGATAAATACGAAGTTTATCAAGGTGAGACAAAATTAAGTGAAGGTACATTAGAAATAGGAGCTGACTTAGAAATAAATGATATTTCAAGTGAAGCTACACATGTAGTACTTCATATTCCAGATGAAAAAGGGTTTGGATATGGGAGCAGCAGTACATATTCTCAAGATGTTACATTTATAGGTGCTTTTCCAGAAGATTACGAACGTAAGGGAGAGCAGCATGCAGTTTCTTGTGATATATATTTGACAGATAGTACTGGAATGAGAATCACAGGGAAAGATGATGATGATTTGGATGCAACTTGGGTTTTCAAAGCTAAAGGAACACCAACAGATAGTATAATTTTTGAACTCGAGAATCAAAATGTTGGGGTTACAGAGTCTAATCCATATAAATTAAACAATAATAGCGTTGGGGGAATGTACTTATATGCTGAAAACCCTAGCGCACCAACCCATTCTATTGTATATGAAAATGCAAGAGTTGATGTGATTTCTGATGCTACATCTCATATAGAACTAATTAATATGGTTTCAATCTTTATGGATCCGCGACATGTAATCTTACATGAAGGTGCAGAAGTGGTAATGCATTATACTACAAAAGAAAATCCGGAAGAAAAAACAAAAGTGCTTTTAACAGGCACAGGGGGATATCAGAATAATATGGAGGTGGAGATAGCAGAAGGTGAAACATTAACAAGTCTATATTTTACTATTGATAAGATGGAATATATTGGAGAAATAACTGCATCAGATGCTGAAACAAAAGCATACTATAGATGGATGGATTTTACTTATGGTGCAGATAGATTATCACCAGAGGAGCTTGGGTTATCTAGTACTAGCGATCCAAAGGTTTATAGGGGAGAGCTTAAAGTTCAGTTTACTGCTGATAATGGTAAGTTGCAAATACCGAAGGATGAAGCATATTTCAAATACGAAGCAACAGAAGTGACTCATAAGCCACTAATTACAGTAACACATGATATACCAGATCAAGCAATTGTTAACTCGAAGGAGCTTGAGTATTCAGATGATGTTACTGACAGACCAGATGCTATTAATATCCAATATAATGCTGGATTCGATATGCATGGTGTTTTATTTCCAAAAGGTTCAGCAGTATATTTGAAGTTAAATGATGCGGACTTTGAATACATAGGTGCAAATACCAAAATAACACAGCTCAATGTTATGCCAAATACTCGTGCGACAGATGGAACTGAGACATGGCTTAAGTATGACATAACAGGATTGGGGAACACAGCTGACATAGAGTTTAAACTAACCGATTTCCGTGTAAAGGGGAATAGAGATGCGCTAGTTCCACTGTTTACAGATGGCTACATAGATTTAGGTCCAATTCTAGCTGCATCAGATGAAGATACATCTTTTGTAGATTTTAAATTAGGTGATACGAGTGCTATATCATTTCCAAATCTTACAAATGCAAGCGACATAACATTTTATGGGGATCCGCTTAATCATCTTGACATTGAGTTTGGACGTTTGGTGCAGATAGTAGCAACAAATAGTAAAGATTTAGAAGATTTTAAAATTAGTATATATGGTTCTGTGTTCACAACTGTAATAGCCTATCCAAAAGTAGAAAATATTCTAGGGCAAATTCCAGAAGGTGAGAATACAAAAGCTACCGTAGAATATTATGCACATGAATCGGACGATTTATTTGTTGAAGTAACAGCATCCAGACTAACAAAATATGAAGAGTATAATTTAACGATTACCCTTCCAGATGATGATATGGATTTAAGATTTGATGGAAATGTCTTAGAATCTTTACCTAACGATTGGAAAGGTTTAGGAGCAACTGTTATATATAAAGACACGAGTGGAAATCCTACAACTGATGTAAGTCAAGCGAAATCAGCTACGATTACTGTTCATGATTTACCACAAAGTGATATACTTGAAGGCGATGCAGCAGATGTTAAGTTAGCTTCAAAAAATCTATCAATACCAATCAAAGCTAGTGAAACTGGCGTGTATGAGAATGGAACAAACGGATATACATCTGGTGTTACAGTGACATTTAAAGCAATCGAAGAGGATGGAGATTCCTTCGAACCGCAGAATCCATCTGAAGTTCTTTATAAATTCAAGTGGTATGAAATGTCAGGTATGGCTTTTGCCGAAAAAGATGAGGTTGATAATGGATTCTATGAAAGCGTAGATAGATATTTAACAAAAAAAGAGTTTGATGGTGCGACAGTAAAATTAGGCGACAATGAGGTGCAAGCGTCTAATATTACCTATGATGAAGAAACAGGGAAATATACAATCCTAGTGAAGCCTCAAGGGGCGGAATATGTATTAACATTTGTGCCAGAAAACGAGCGAGAATTAACTTATTCAACGAGTTTGCCAACAACAGGCACACTAGATGGTAATAATAATTACTCAGAAGAAGGAATAAAATTTTATGCTAATATTCTCAGTGGATTAAGTCCTGTAAGTGGTAGTGGGAATTTGAAACCAGAAGATATTGATAATGGAATGGTTGATATTGGTCTTGTCATTCCGAAGAAATTCACAGTAACATTCCAAGATACTACTCCTGATGCAGGAACAGCACCAAAGGTGCTTACAGATGTGACTGGTGGATCAACAGTTGATAAAACTGAAGCACCATCCACACTGCCAGAATTGAATGATGACCAAGTGATTGTGGGATGGTCAGATAATTTTACTACGACTTCTACAGAAACAGATGAATTCTGGGACTTTGAAACTAATACAGTTGAAAAAGATATTATACTTTATCCAGTAATTCATACAACACTAGAGGGTAAAGTAACAGTAACATTTAAAGATAGTAATAATTCTACAACAATTGATACCTATCTAGATAGGGATAAGAATTCAACTATAGAAGAGACGGAGAAATTTACCACTCCAGAAGGAAAAGTATTGTTAGGATGGACAACAGAGAATCCACCGACTATAGATAGTGTACGTTGGAACTTCAAGGATGATGGTAATACAACAGATGATACGAAACTAACTAAAAATACAGTATTATATCCTGTACTAAAAAATCTTACTTATGAAGTTGAATTCGATGCAAATACTGGTACAGGAACTATGACAAATCAAGAAATGGAATATGGAATACCAGAAAACTTGGGTGAAAACAAATTTATAAAAGTAGATCATGTCTTTATGGGTTGGTCAACAACAGTTAGTGAAGACGTAGAATACACAGATAAAGAAAGTGTGATTAATCTAACGGATGTGAATGGTGAAACTGTTACCTTGTATGCAGTATGGGAAAAAGATGTATTAGTAGACATAGACAAAGATATAGCCCCTACAACATTAGGAGATGGAATTCCAGATAAGTATCAAACAACAGTACATCATGAGGTTACTGGTGGTACATGGGATAGTGAATCGGATGACAGTGTAAGTGAAGTGGTAACCTTTGTTGATAAAAGTGGAGAACCATCCGATGATGCAGATGCAACGGCAACGTTTTCTCAACAAACAAGTACACCGGATAAAGGATTTTCAACCGGTAAATGGACAAGTGATGAGCCAACAGGAAGTATTGTGTATACAAAGGAAGAAATTACTTACACATATAAGTATATAAAAACCTATGAAATTCAATTTAATGCAAATACTGGTACAGGAACTATGTTAAATCAACAAATGGAATATGGAGTACCAGAAAACTTAGACACAAACACTTTCACAAAAGTAGATTATGTCTTTACGGGATGGTCAACAACAGAAGGTGGTGGAGTAGAATACACAGATAAAGAAAGTGTGACCAACTTAACTAATGAGGATGGTGGAACTGTTACTTTGTATGCAGTATGGAAGTTGGATGAAAGTGGAACCACTCATCCATACCCGAAACCAGTGCACAAGGTAGAGTTTGATGAAGATGGAACACTAGGTGGAACAATCCATGAAACCAAGGATAATATTCCAGATAAAGGAACGGTAACCCTTCCAACAGATAACGCTCCAATGCCAGATAAAGGAGAGCCTGATAAGTGGACAACTTTGCCAAATGGAGAAGGAGAAGAGTGGAAATTTGATGACCCAGATACTCCAGAAGATGAAGGAACTCCAGTAGAAGAAGATGTTACTCTATATCCATATTGGGAGCATAAGGTGGAATTTGACAAGGATGGAGAATCGGGTGGAGATATTCATGAAACCAAGGATGACATTCTAGACAAAGATACAGTAACTCTTCCAGATGATAATAATCCAATGACAGGTAAGGGAGAACCAGATAAGTGGACAACTGAACCAAACGGCGGCGGACAAGTATGGGAATTTGATGATCCAAGTACTTCAGAAAAAGAAGGAACACCAGTGGAGAAAGATGTAATCCTATATCCATATTGGGAACCAGAAGTTACAACACCAGATCCAACACCAGAGACAGGAGATGGAGGTGGAGAAACAACGACACCACCACCAACGACACCACCAACGACACCACCACCAACAACCACTACTCAAGATGAACCAGATGAAGAAATCGAAGAAGTGGTAGATGAGGAAGTTGATGACACCCCAGACGACACAGAAGAAGCGGATGAACCAGAGGTTGAAGAAGAGGAGGAAGATGTAGTAGAAGAGTCGTTGAATATTCAACCACCTGTGGAGAATAAAGAAATAGAGAAAGTTACAGTTGGCGGTACAGATTTAGGTGAAGAGGACTATAGCATCGACGAGAGTGGTAATTTAGTTCTTAGTCCAGAGTTCCTTGCAACACTTTCAGATGGAGAACATAAGATTGAGATCGAAGTGGATGGAGAGAAATATGAAACAGTTCTTGTAATGGAGAATGGAATTCCACTTTCCGTAGGAGAGTTCGTAGGAGTTGGAGGTGGAACTAGATGGAGTCTGTTCGACTTGCTATCAACGATATTTGTTGCTCTATCGGCACTTTATGTAGCATTCATCAAGAAGAGAAAGAAAGATGATGAAGACGAAGAGAATTGGGATGCCTTCGATCGTAAATACGATGAGATTGAAGATGACAAATTCGCAAAACTTCGAAAAGGTAAGACAATCGCATTAGCTGTGGAAGCAGTGATGGCAATTATATTACTATTTATCACTCAAGACTTCATACATATGGTTATATTTGATGAATATAGTGTTGCATTCGCGTTATCGGTTATTCTAGCAATTATCCTTGTGATGATGGCGAATAAGAAACCAAGAGAAGATGATGAAGAGATGACAATCGCTGCGAAGATAGAAGATTATCAAGAAGAGCATGAAGAAGATGTGAAGAAACTTAGAAGAGGCAAGATAGCTGCAATCGTAGTAGATGTACTACTCATAGCTGTAATGTTCTATGTTACTAGACTTGGATCTGCATCATTATTTGCAATTGATCGCTTCACAATTATATTCGTATTGTGTGCAATCTTAATTGGTACAATTATTCCAATTAAAAATAACATTGATGAAGATGAGATGAAGAACATCTAAGTAGATGAAAGAAAAAACTACAGTGGACTTGAAGTTCACTGTAGTTTTTTCTTTGTGAGTTTTACTGTTTTATAAAGTCTGCAAATTCATCTCTTGGTAAGGGCTTTGTGAATACATATCCCTGTATAAAATCGCATTCATTCAGATGTAAGAATCTTAAGAGTTCTTCTTCCTCTACACCTTCCATTACCACTTGCAGATCCATTGCCTTTATCGCTTTCAATAAGTGGTTGAAGAAGGTTCTTCTTACATTATCTGATGTGGCTGAATATACCAGGCTACGATCGAATTTAATAATCTTAATTGGAATATCGAAGAAGAGGCTTAAGTTGGAGTACTCCACCCCGAAATCATCCAATTCGAATTCAAATCCTTTTTCGATAAACTTCTTCATTAGCATCTTTGTTGTGGCAATGTCTGAGACAAGTGTTCGCTCTGTTAATTCCATTTTGATCTGTGCTGGTTTGATACAGTAACGGTCTAGGATGTCTGTAACTTTTTGTACTGTATCATGACGCAAGAAGAGCACATATGGAAAATTCACAGATATTGATTGTATAGAGAAGCTGTTACCATACTTATCAAGAAAATATCGATAGTCTTGGCAGACTTTTTCTAATACAATGAATGTGAGTTTTCCGATTAATCCAGTTTCTTCGGCTATTGGAATAAATTCACTTGGTGATATAGGGGCATCAACAGAAGGACTTAGACGAACCAATGCCTCTGCCATAGTGAAGGTGTTGGTTTTGGATGAGTGAATGGCTTGATAATGAACGTCAAATCCATTGTTCTCAGTTGCATATTTCAGCCGTTCGATAATATGGTTTCTTCTCTTAATTTCATCACATATCGAAGAATCATAGAAGAAATTAATTTCGCCTACACTCTTTTTAATGGAAGAGATAGAGTAATCCAAGGCAGAGACAATTTCTTTTGCGTTATTGCCAAAACTAGGAAAATCCACTCGAGCATAGATGATA
The DNA here is from genome assembly GCA_964367905.1 of uncultured Lachnospiraceae bacterium. GTDB lineage: Bacteria > Bacillota > Clostridia > Lachnospirales > Lachnospiraceae > CAUPWF01. The sequence goes on along the minus strand of CAYIZP010000016.1, from coordinate 15,518 downwards.
TCCAATGAAAAGTGGTTTTCTTCACTGGTGTTTGGTCGACTGATATCATCGGCTATATCCTTTAGTAGTTCGTTGAAATCATCAGTAGGGTTTAATTCTAAATAAGCAAATTCATCTCCACTATATCGATAAATCTTCTTTGTTGGTAAGAGCGTTCTTAGGCGGAGAGAGATGTCAGCAAGGAGCTCATCTCCATATTCTAACCCAAATCGCTCATTGATGCTTTTGAAATTTCTAATACTAAATACTGCTAGAGAGTGATTTTTTTTGTATTCACACATTTCCGTAAGATGAAATGTTAGCGTATGTCTATTGTATAGCTCTGTTAGTGAATCTAGTGTCTTTGATATACTTAGGATGTATAAATGTACAACTAACAGTCCAGAAACACATGCTAATCCTGATAATTGAGTGAGTGGAAAGAAAATTTGTAGTCCAAATATACAAGCCGAAAGTGCAAAATTCAAACAGATAACTAGAAGTACATATTTTTGTGGTGCTTTGCGATGCTTAAATGTGAATGCAACTAAGATTGCAAAATATATAAATGCAATGTAATAACTTGCTTGTGAAAAATCCCCTTTGATATAGCCATGCTCGGCAGAGATGGTATAGATTAGGTGATGAATGGGATTGGTAGCAACAATAGCAAGGTATAAAGCATAAGGTATAGATAACCAAATATATTTTTTGAGTATTTTTCTTAGGCTGTATTTGTTGTAGATGATCGCTATGGAAAAATAAGCATAGAGCAAGGCTAATAACGGTGCTGTGAAGAAGTACATCATCTTCAGTACATTCGTAATTATAAGAGGAATCGAGGCGTAGAGATTTACGCTTGTTACACTGGCTATTGTAATCACAATGGCCACCAAGGTGGAATAATACATCCACTTCAATCCTTGGTATCGTACAGATACCCCATCTTTCTCTATGAAGAATCCAATCATGGCAATACATAATATTACTAAAGAAGCATATTCTGCTGCTAAATTATAGTTAATAACAATCCCTCCTCGCATAACATGATATCAAATTTTATCTTCTGCTATCAAACTCTTTGTTTTTCTCATAGAAAGCACGTTTGTCGGCATACATTGCTTCATCAGCTTCTTTTTGGGTGATTTCCCAATCCTTTAGTGTAGCACCCTTGCAGATGGAATAACCCATGGATGCGGATGCAGCAGGAATACTATCTTTACATAATTGAGTTAATTTACTTTTTACTGCACAGATATAATTCTCGGCTTCTTGGCTATATTCTTTTGGGATGATGGTTGCAAATTCATCTCCACCAATTCGATACACGATGCAATATTCCATATCTTCGACAATGAGTGATTGTGCACACGATTCGATATAGAAATCCCCCATAATATGACCGAGTTTATCATTGACTGGTTTCAAACCATTTAAATCAGTCGCTACTAGCACTGTACCATCTAAATTATGTCTTTGGATGCTGTTATGTATATCTAGGTCAAATGCGGTTCGGTTCTTCAATTTTGTCAATGAATCAGTATTATAGATGTCTTTGAAATATGGGTTTGAAATTCGCTTAAATAGAAAACGTGCAAAAAAGCCTGATATTATCATGATAGAAAAAATTACGATACTCACTCGATCATTAATTGATTGATAGGCTAGATATTGGCTATCGGCACTGAATTCAATCCCCAAAGCAGCGATTACATTTCCGTCACTATCATGTAGTGGGTAGTATGCAACATAGACATATCCCCATTCTGTATTCAAGATATCTGTTGGCAAGACGACTTCGTCTCCTAGTGCTGTGTTTAGAGGAGTTTGAAATTCAGGTTCAATTAAATCACCAACATTTCTGAAATCTGGATCATCCATAGGTAGACCATCTATATGATATATTAGTTCTCCAGCATCATTTTTTACTGCTGTGTAGAGATATTTTGTACTGCTGATGCTTCGTGCTTCATTTAAGAAATTATAGGCTTCTATATAGGCAGCACAGGTCATATCTTCTTTACTCTTTACCTCAGTAAATATAGTAGCATCCATATTATCATCAATATGTGCGACCAAGGAATTTGCTTTTTCCTCAAGAATATTTACCATTTCCCTATATGACATAGTATAAACAAGTGCATAAATAACAATATTACTTAGTGTTACTAAAATGATAACAAGAATTGTTACTTGAACGTGTACGCGATGTAGTAATTTTTTAGCCATAGATTTATCCTTTCTGCACAGGGAAATTTAGTCACTATACATTAAATTATACTACCTTGCTGTATGAACGGCAATGTTTATTTTTGAAAAAATTAAAGAAAGTCTTTCTATAATCTGAATTTTTGATATAATGTTAATAGAACATGTTAAAATGTTAGAAGAAACTTGATAGAATTGTGCTTGAAGGATATTCCAAGTGTCTGTTGCATTGATACAGGGCAAGAGGTCAGTGTAGAGTTGCTAGATAAATTTTTGAATTATGGAGAGGTGAAATACGACAATGGATACCTAGAAGAATATTATTTGTTGATGCAAAGGGTATGTGATGCATACTTAAGATAATAGATAAGTAAGGCTGATTGTTGGGTGAAAAAAATGAGTACGATGAAAAGAAAAATTATGACAAATGTGTTCTCGTCTGTGATATTGAATTTTTTGATGATATTGATATCATTTCTTAGTAGGTTGATCTTTATTCGATATTTTGGAGAGTATTATCTTGGAATTAATGGCGTGTTTGCTAATTTATTGGGAATTTTATCTCTAGCTGATTTAGGGATGTCTACGGCATTGATGTATAGTTTATATAAGCCATTGGCAGATAATGATGAAGAGAAGATCGCAGCGTTGATACATTTTTTTCGGAGGATATTTACAGGAGTTGCCATTGTAATTACTGTGGTTGGATTGACATTATTACCATTCTTGCAATATGTAATCAATATGGAGGTGGAGATTCCCTATATAGAGATATATTATATTATTGCTCTTTTGACAACGGCATCCAGCTATTTATTTGTGTATAAAAGTTTATTGATTAAGGCAGATCAAAAAGGGTATATCGTCAATAAGATTCAGGGAATCTATGGTATTATTTCCTTTGCAATACAGGTTGTTATCATTGTAGGATTACAGAGTTATATGGCATATGTCATTGCTTTGTTGATTCTAAGTGTGTTAGGGAATGTTATCATCAATATAACAGCTAATAAGATGTATCCTTATCTCAAAAAAAGACATACAAAACTAGAGGAAAGAGAAAGAAAAGTGATAGGGAAGAACTTCAAATCCCTATTTATCTATAAATTCTGTATTACTTTACAGACTTATACCGATAACCTTATGATTTCGATATTTGTAGGAACACTTGTAGTGGGATATTATTCAAATTATACACTTGTATTGGGCGCTATGACCACATTGTTGATTTTAGTGTTTGACAATATTAAATCGAGTGTAGGGAATTTGATTGTGTCTAATGCAGATGAAGAGAATCATTTTCGGTATTTTAAGGTTTTAGATTTTTTTAATTTTTGGGCGGTAGGTTTTTTATCAGTGGCATTTCTAGTGTGCTTAACAGATTTTATAGAATTAGTTTTTGGAGAACATTATGTTCTTTCTTTTGGAGTTTTGTTCTTGATTATGTTGAATTTTTACAAAACTAATATAAGGCAAGCAGTATGGGTAATCCGAGAAACAACGGGTTTGTTTAATAAGACGAAGTATATTTCTTTGGTTTCTAGTATTTTGAATATGATTTTATCATTAGTTCTAGGATACTATATGGGGTTATCAGGAATTATACTAGGGACAATATTAGCACATTTCTTATATGCATGGTGGAGGGAACCGTTTATTATTTTCGGACAATATTTTAAAGTTTCACCTGGGATTTACTTTAGAAGTTATTTGGTTAGAATGCTGATTATTGGGTTGGCTTTTATTGCAACTTATTTTTTGTGCACGTTTGTTACGATAGAGAATCTATATTTAAATTTTGGAAGCAAGGTAGTGATAAGTGCAATTGTTCCCAATTTGGTGATTTTATTATTTAGTTACAAAACTGAGGAGTTTCAATATCTGAAGAGATTGATAAAAAGAACGGATGGATAAGCAGGAATTTGAATGAAAAATATTATAAAAGAGACAAGGGAAGATATGAGTTATACTCTGTCTTTTCTTGTCTCTTTTATATGACGGTATTTTATATTATTTACCTACGCGATTGCGTTTACAGCTTTTGTTAAACGTGAAATTTTTCTAGAAGCTGTTTTCTTGTGATATACACCTTTTGTTGCAGCTCTATTGATTTCAGAAATTGCAACAACTAACAATGGTTTTGCCTCAGCAGCATCTTTCTTAGCTACAGCTACTTCTACTTTCTTGACAGCAGTCTTAACTTTAGACTTGATAGCCTTATTTCTTGCTGTCTTTGTTTCAGTTACTAGAATTCTTTTCTTTGCAGATTTTATATTAGCCATGATACACCTCCAAACTTGATATTAATGTCAATTTGTTTAGAGGAATTCGGACACGGACGTTCCTCCTAAACACACTAACTTATTCTAAGACAAAAAGAATGAAATGTCAATACATAATTTGAGTAATTAGGTAAAAACTAGAAAGAAACGAATAAAAGTAAAAGCGGGGGTATAGAATGTTAGAGAAATATAGTATTCGAACTGATTTAGCCTTAGAGACAAAAGAAAGATTTGAGGCTGATAATGTAGAGATTAAAGGTGTTGTTCTAGAGGAACAATATAATGAGGAGTTGGAGATTAAGACTACAGTAGTCAAGATTGAGACGGAAAAAGGTGCGAAGACCATGGGGAAGCCGATTGGAACCTATGTTACCATTGAGGCGCCGAATATGAGCAATCCTGACGAGGGATATCATTGTGAAATTTCCAAGATATTATGTGATGAATTGTATAAGATGTTGCCTGCAAAAAAGGATATATCCGTTTTGGTGGTTGGATTAGGAAACCGTTTGGTTACCCCGGATGCTCTTGGACCTAATGTGGTTGATAATTTATGTATTACAAGACATATTGTGAAGGAATACGGAAAATACGCAATGGGTAAGGAAACGGTGAATCTTGTGAGCTCTTTGATTCCAGGTGTGATGGCGCAGACTGGTATGGAGACGGTAGAGATTGTAAAAGGGGTGGTGGAAGAGACGAAGCCGACCTGTATTATTGTGATTGATGCATTGGCGGCACGAAATTCGAAGCGATTGAATCGAACCATACAGATTGCAGATACAGGTATTCATCCAGGGTCAGGAGTGGGAAATCATCGTAGAGGAATCAATCTAGAAACGGTGGGGGTTCCAGTGATTGGGATTGGGATTCCAACTGTGGTGGATGCTGCAACTATAGTGAATGATACCATGGAGAATTTTATTTTGGAGATGGAATCCTCAGATGTGCTTAGAGGAGTGGGCGATGTTTTGAAGTCTTATAATGCCGCTGAGAAATATCAATTGGTAAAAGAATTGATTGCGCCACATTTGAATGGGATGTTTGTAACACCAAAAGATATAGATGAGACAGTGAAACGACTGAGCTATACGATTTCGGAGGGGATTAATATGGTGTTTTCTAATTAAAATGAGAATGGATAGAAAGTTGAGGAGTGGGTTTGAATCGAAGAAAAATTGTAAAACAGCTTATATTATTCTTACTTGCCATCTTGTGTTGTACAAGTTTGGCAAGTAATTTTGTGGGATATTTTTCTTATCTAAAAATTACTGGGGTGGCTTGGATCAATGATGGCATCGAAAAAAACTTTGTTCCAAATCTCTATAGAGTAAAAATTGATTATGAGTCGACAGAAAATATTATGGCAGAACTGGTCTCGTATGTGACACCTGTTCTAAAATACTATCATGAGCAGGAAGAAGTCGAGGTTGTAGTGGAAGATGAGATGACTTATGAGATGATACTTCAAGCACAAGCATTTGACGAGAATATGGTAGATGAGAATGGTGAGCTTATTATAAATGAGGTGATTCAGGAAGAACCAGAAAGCATTGTTATGGAAATGCAAGAACCGATAGATTTAATCAGACTAAATGATTTAGATTATCTACTCTCTAATTACTATATCTTGGACGCTTCTGCTGCGATTGATACGACTTTATTTCAAGCTGAGTCTTTTTTGGAAAAAGATATGACCATCGACCAAGAGGTAGAGGGACCTAAGGTTCTAATTTATCATACACATTCCCAGGAGGCATTTGTAGATTCGACGCCTGGGGATTTGGGGACAACAATCACAGGAATGGGAGAATATTTAGCGCAGTTATTGAATGAAGAGTATGGCATTGAAACCATACATCATGATGGTGTTTATGATTTGATCGATGGGGAGTTGGATAGAAGCAATGCATATGAACTAGCACTGGAAGGCGTTGCGCCGATTTTGAAGGAGCATCCCAGTATAGAAGTTGTTATAGACTTACATAGAGATGGAGTGGCAGAGGATAGGAGATTGGTTACGGAGATTGGGGGAGAACAGACGGCCCAGATTATGTTTTTTAACGGACTAAGCAGAAGTGCTACAACAGGAGATATTTCATATTTACCGAATCCATATATAGAGGATAATCTAGCACTGTCTTTCCAGATGAAATTAAAGGCGGATGAATTGTATCCAAATTTTACAAGGAGTATTTATTTGAAGAGTTATCGATATAACATGCATGTCATTCCGAAAACCATGTTGATAGAAGCAGGGGCGCAGACGAACACACTAGAAGAAATGACAAATGCAATGGAGGTTCTGGCAGAAGTCTTGGCAGGAGTTTTTGTAAAACGTTAAAAACTTACCTAACAAACCCAGAATATCAGCCTACCGTTTGAAAATGGTAGGCTGATATTGTCATGAGAAATTTTTTGTGATATGATACCTAAGTCAAAATGTCAAATAATGTATGAGCTAGTGAGAAATACGATGTGACGATAGATAGAAATGAAATATGAAAGAGGTTAGATAGATGGCAGAAAAAACCACATATGATGCAGCGAGTATATCAGTATTAGAGGGCTTGGATGCAGTTCGAATGAGACCAGGGATGTATATAGGGAGTGTGTCGACAAAAGGATTAAACCATTTGGTTTATGAAATTGTGGATAATGCGGTTGATGAGCATTTAGCAGGTTTTTGCAAGGAGATTGAAGTGATGTTAGAGGCAGACGGTTCGGCGACTGTCATAGACGATGGTCGTGGGGTACCGGTTGGAATGCATCAAAAAGGGATGTCGGCAGCGAGGCTTGTATACACTACATTACATGCGGGTGGAAAATTCGATGACTCTTCTTATAAGACCAGTGGAGGTCTTCATGGAGTTGGATCATCGGTGGTGAATGCGCTATCAACGAAAATGGAAGTGCAGATTAGCAGGGATGGATTTATTCACTGTGATAAATACGAGCGAGGGATTCCGACCATTGAACTATTGAATGGATTATTGCCTATCATAGGAAAATCAAAAAAAACAGGGACGAAGGTGAACTTTTTACCTGATGATACGATTTTCGAGAAGACGAAATTTCGAGAGGAAGACATTAAGAGCCGTTTACACGAAACTTGTTATCTGAATCCAGAATTAACGATAAAATTTGAAGATAGAAGAAAAGCAGAAATTGAGAAAATCACCTATCATGAACCAGATGGAATTATCGGGTTTATTAAGGAATTAAATCGAAAAAAAGAAACCTTGCATGAGCCGGTTTATTTCAAGAATGAATTAGATGGAATCACGGTAGAAGTCGCATTTCAATATATCAATGAGTTTCATGAGAATATTTCTGGTTTCTGTAATAATATATATAACTCCGAAGGAGGAACACATATCACAGGGTTTAAAACAACTTTTACTTCTGTGATGAACCAATATGCTAGGGAATTAGGGGTATTAAAGGAGAAAGATTCTAATTTCACTGGAGCGGATATCCGAAATGGAATGACGGCAGTCGTTTGTATCAAACACCCGGATCCGAGATTTGAGGGGCAGACGAAGACAAAGCTGGACAATCCAGATGCTGGTAAGGCGACAGGAAAAGTTACTAATGATGAAATTACAAGATTTTTTGATAGAAACATAGAGACATTAAAGAAAGTACTGTCTTGTGCTGAGAAATCTGCGAAGATAAGAAAATCAGAAGAAAAGGCGAAGACGAATCTATTAACAAAGCCGAAGTATTCTTTTGATAGCAATGGAAAACTAGCAAACTGTGAAAGTAGAAAGCCAAACGAGTGTGAGATTTTTATCGTAGAGGGAGACTCTGCTGGAGGCTCGGCAAAAACTGCAAGAAATCGGATGTATCAAGCAATTCTTCCGATTCGTGGTAAGATATTGAATGTGGAGAAGGCAACTATTGATAAGGTTTTAGCAAATGCTGAGATCAAGACCATGATCAACACCTTTGGTTGTGGATTCTCTGAAGGGTTTGGGAATGATTTTGATATTACGAAACTTCGCTATGACAAAATCATTATTATGGCTGATGCTGATGTGGATGGGGCGCATATCTCTACTTTGTTATTGACATTGTTCTATCGTTTTATGCCGCAATTAATCCATGAGGGTCATGTGTACGTTGCAATGCCGCCGCTCTACAAGGCAACGGCAAAAAATGGAACAGAGGAGTACCTCTATGATGATAAGGCATTGGTGAAATATCGTAAAACCCAGAAATCAACCTTTCAATTACAGAGGTATAAAGGACTTGGAGAGATGGATGCAGATCAGTTATGGGAAACGACTTTAAATCCTGAGACTCGAAAACTAAAACGAGTGGAAGTAGAAGATGCCCGCATGGCATCTAGTGTGACCGAGATGTTAATGGGAACAGAAGTAGCACCGCGACGTTCATTTATTTATGAAAATGCAATGGATGCGGAATTAGATATATAGAAAGAGATGGTTATAAAAATGAATGAATCACAGATCATAAGAACAGAATATTCGGAGCTTATGAAAAAATCATATTTGGATTATGCGATGAGTGTAATCATTTCCAGAGCATTGCCAGATGTTCGTGATGGATTGAAACCAGTGCAGAGAAGAACTCTCTATGATATGCATGAGTTAGGGATTCGCTATGACAAGCCCTATAGAAAATGTGCGCGTATCGTTGGGGATACTATGGGTAAATATCACCCGCATGGGGATAGTTCAATATATGAATCTCTTGTTGTGATGAGTCAAGATTTTAAAAAAGGAATGCCGTTAATTGATGGACATGGTAACTTTGGTTCTATAGAGGGTGATGGTGCTGCGGCTATGCGTTATACGGAAGCACGCTTGGAGAAATTCGCACAAGACATCTTCTTGACGGATTTGGACAAAGATGTGGTTGATTTTATGCCAAACTTTGATGAGAACGAAACAGAACCAGTTGTTCTACCAGCTCGGATTCCCAATATTCTCGTCAATGGCGCAGAAGGAATTGCAGTTGGAATGACAACAGGAATTCCCCCACACAATCTAAGTGAAGTGGTGGACGGAGTGGTTGCATTTCTAAAAAATGACAATATTACGACTGAGAAATTGATGAAGTATATCAAGGGACCAGACTTCCCGACGGGAGGGATTGTTGTTAACCAGGATGACTTGTTAGCAATCTATGAGGGTGGAACAGGTAAGATTAAGGTGCGTGGTAAGGTGGTAGTGGAGGAACATGCAGGAAAGCAGCGCTTAGTCATTACTGAAATTCCATATACCATGGTGGGAGCAGGAATTGGAAGATTCCTCAATGATGTTGCCAATCTCGTGGATAACAAGACGACGACAGAGATTATGGATATATCGAATCAATCTTCGAAAGAGGGGATTCGAATTGTACTAGAACTAAAAAAGGGTGCAGATGTAGAGAATTTGAAAAATATGCTGTATAAGAAGACGAAGCTTGAGGATACCTTTGGTGTGAACATGCTAGCGGTAGCAGATGGCAAGCCAGAGACGATGGGACTAAGACGTCTAATTGAGTATCATGTAAATTTTCAGTTTGATATTACCACGAGAAAATATAGGACTTTATTGAACAAAGAGTTAGATAAAAAAGAGATTCAAGAGGGATTGATAAAAGCCTATGACGTGATTGATTTGATTATTGAGCTATTGCGTGGAAGTCAGTCTTTGAAGATAGCAAAATCTTGCTTAACATCAGGTGAAGTAACAGGAATAAAATTCAAATCACAGGAGTCCAAGAAGTTAGCGAGTGAATTGTGTTTTACAGATAAACAAGCAACAGCAATTTTGGAAATGCGATTGTATAAGTTGATCGGATTAGAACTGATTGCATTATTGAAAGACCATGAAATTACACTGAAAAATATCGCGACTTATGAAGATGTTTTGAATAATTACAGTTCCATGGTGAAGGTGATTGTTGATGGATTAAAGGCGTATAAGAAAGAATTTGGAAAAACAAGAAAGACAGAGATAGAAAACGCTGGAGAAGTAGTGTTCGAGGAGAAAAAAATCGAAGCACAAGAGGTTGTTTTCTTGATGGATCGTTTTGGATATGCGAGAGTAGTTGACATTGCTGTATACGAACGGAATAAAGAGGCGGCGGATTCGGAGAATCACTATGTTGTAAAGTGTTTGAATACAAATCGACTCTGTGTTTTTACCAATTTAGGGAAGTTACATTATATCAAGGTGCTAGATTTGCCACATGGAAAGTTTCGTGATAAAGGAATACCTATAGATAATGTGAGCAATTATAATACGGCGGAAGAGGAGATATCGGCTATTTTAGATGCAAGAGCATTGGAAACTGGCGGTTTGATTTTTACGACGGGACTAGGCTTTATAAAAATAGTAGAGGGGTCAGAGTTTCAAGTGGAACGAAAGACCATTGCTGCAACGAAACTACAAGAAGGTGACGAGTTGGTAAGCGTACAAATGGTTGCAGAAAACAATCTTGTGGTTATGCAGACAGAGTCAGGTTATTTTCTTAAATTCAGTGTGAGTGATGTGCCTATCAAAAAGAAAGCGGCAGTCGGCGTGCGTGGCATAAAGCTTGTGAGAAACGATAAGGTAGTACAAATTCATGTGTTTGAAGAGGGGAAAGAGACGAAAATATTATACAAAGACAAGGAATTATCGCTCAACCGATTGAAACTATCAAAAAGAGATGGACAAGGAACGAAACAAAGAGGATAATGAACTTAGAACAAAAGAGGAGGTAGAAAACAAATGGAAGACTTATTTGCGATCGCAGCGGAATATCTACCTGTCGGAACTTTGACTCAGAGTGGAATATATGTCATGCAGGATATTCCAGTTTTATTAGTAAAAGAACAAACACTTTTAACATCAGAAGTATTAGAAAAAATCAAAAACCATATGACGGATAATCGAAATGTCTATGTGAAGCCTAATTATTATTACAAATTAGTTGGGATTGGTGTCCCACAGACACTACGGCAGGAATTCTTGGAAAAGGAAATAGGATATACCAAACTAATAGACGAGGCAGACCAACTACTAAAGGATGCACTGGAGAACGGGAATATTAGCTCGGAAAAAGCTGAGGAAGTGACAGAGGAAATAAGTGAACGAATATCAACTATAGATAAATCGATTTTATTACAATGTGTCAATGGTGATAATGTGGTTGATGAATATCTTATGAGACATAGTACAAATGTTGCGACTTTAAACGGAATAATTGGGCGCTGGTTGGGGTTTGATGAAGAAAGAGTTCAATTAATTATTAAAGCGGGACTATTACATGATATTGGAAAAACTCAGGTGCCACAAGACATACTCAATGCGCCAAGAGGCTTGTCAAAAGAAGAGTTTGAAATTATAAAGAAACATACGATCTATTCCTATAATTTGATTCAAAAAATGCAAAACGTAGAGGAAGAGGTTGCTGAGGCTGCACGTTCTCATCATGAAAAGTTAAATGGAAGTGGATATCCTTCGGGATTAAAAGGAGATGATATTTCTTTGTTTGCGAGAATAACAGCTATTTCTGATATGTATGATGCCATGGTGTCTGCAAGATGCTATAAAGATGCTATGAATCCGTTCTATGTGTTAGATCAAATCGCATTGGGAAGTTTTTCGGATATGGATTACCAGTTAACAGAGTTGTTTTTGACGAATATGATTGCGGAGTTGGTGGATAAGAGTGTGTTGTTGTCCAATGGTGCGATTGGTAGGATTAAATTTGTGAATCGAAATAAATTATCTTATCCAATTGTTGAAATTGACGGGGAGGTTGTGCAGACGACAGAGAGATTGAGTTGTATAGCTGTTATTTTATAAAGTTGTATTTATATAAAATAGTTCTTGATTTTTAGCTTCGAATGTGATATTCTATATGAAGAAATAAAGTTGTTTGGCAAAAGAGTGAACGGAAGTTCACTCTTTTTATGTAACGAGATCAAGGAGGAATTTTTTTGTCAAAAAAGGAAATGTATGAAAAGCAAACGGAAGAACTACTGAATCCAATAGTTGAAAAACATGGGTTTGAACTGGTAGATGTGGAGTATGTAAAAGAAGGTAGTATGTGGTATTTACGTGCTTACATCGACAAGGACGGTGGAATTGCAGTAGATGATTGTGAAAAAGTGAGTAGGAGTTTTTCGGAGATTTTAGATGAGAAAGACTATATTGAAGATGCTTATATATTTGAAGTGAGCTCACCAGGACTGGGACGTCCTCTAAAAAAGGAAAAGGACTATATTCGCAATATGGGAAAAGAGGTTGAGGTTAGAACTTACAAGGCGAGAGACAAGAGAAAAGAATTTATTGGTACGTTGATAACATATGATGATGCGAGTGTTACGATTGAAGAAGAAGGCGAAGAAATTGTGTTTGAAAAAACCGAAATCGCATTGATTCGTCAGTCGTTTACTTGGTAATTGTTTATAGATAGAAATTGAAATTTTAGGAGGAATAAAAGAAAATGGCTAAGGCAAAAGTGACAAATGCATCAAATACATCAAATACAGAATTACTAGATGCACTGACTGTATTGGAGAAGGAAAAAAATATTAGCAAGCACACGATGATGGAAGCGATTGAGAATTCATTGATAAATGCATGTGAAAAACATTTTGGAAAGGCAAGTCATATTAAGGTTGTGATGGATTATGACTTATGTCAGTATTCTGTATATGCAGAAAAAACTGTGGTGGACGAAGTGGAAGATGAAGTGGAAGAGATTAGCCTAGCAGAAGCGAAGATGAAAGACGATAAGTATGAAATCGGAGATATCGTAAGGATTCCAGTTGAATCAAGAGAATTTGGTCGTATTGCCACACAGAAAGCGAAGAACTTGATTCTACAAAAGATTAGAGAAGAAGAACGAAAAGTTGTTTATGAGCAATATTACGAGAAGTCCAAAGACATTGTGACAGGGATTATACAGAGACAGATTGGTAATAATGTAAGCATCAACTTAGGTAAAGCGGATGCACTGCTTACAGAGAATGAACAAGTGAAAAATGAAATCTATACCATAGGCGAAAGAATAAAGTTATATGTTGTAGAAGTAAAAGAGACACCAAAAGGTGCAAAAATCCTAGTATCTCGTACACACCCAGAATTAGTAAAGCGATTGTTTGAGTCAGAAGTAACAGAAGTGAGAGAGGGAATTGTTGAAATCAAGAACGTTGCTCGTGAGGCTGGTTCAAGATCAAAGATTGCTGTAATCACAAATGATGAGAATGTAGATCCAGTGGGAGCATGTGTTGGAATCAATGGTGCAAGAGTAAATAACATTGTGAATGAGTTAAGAGGTGAGAAAATCGATATTGTAAATTGGAGTGATAATCCGGCTATATTGATAGAAAATGCATTGAGTCCAGCAAAGGTAATCTCTGTTTTAGCTGATCCGGACGAAAAGACAGCAAGTGTTATCGTTCCAGATTATCAATTATCGTTAGCAATTGGTAAGGAAGGGCAAAATGCTAGACTTGCGGCTAGGCTTACAGGTTATAAAATCGATATTATGAGCGAGACACAAGCGATTGAGTCTGGAGAGTTACCAGAGAATTATCTGGAACTTATGCAGAGTGAAATGATCGAAGATGACTACATGGAAAATGAATATGAGGCAGAAAACACCGCAGAAGATTTTGAAGAAGTAGTGTTTGAAGAGGAATTTGCGGATGTCGAAGAGTAACAAGAAATCTCCATCACGAAAGTGTGTAGGCTGCAATGAAATGAAAGACAAAAGCGAGATGCTTCGTGTGATAAAAACCACAGAAGGCGAATTCTTATTGGATGGCACAGGGCGAAAAAACGGACGTGGTGCCTATGTATGTAAATCCGAGGAGTGTTTAGAAAAAGCAATCAAGTCAAAGGGCTTGGAACGTTCATTTAAGATGAGTATTCCAAAGGAAGTATATGAACGATTGCGTGAAGGGATGGACGAATTTGGCAAATAATCGAATTTTATCACTCTTTGGTCTTGCAACAAAAGCAGGGAAAGTAGCAAGTGGAGAGTTTGCAACCGAACATGAGGTGAAGTCGGGGAAGGCAAGGCTAGTGATTGTAGCAGGTGATTCATCTGATAATACAAAGAAAAAATTTAGAAACATGTGTGATTTTTATCATGTACCAATTTACTTTTATAGTGATAAGGATACATTGGGTCATGCAATTGGAAAAGAATATAGAGCGTCTCTTGCAATCCTTGATGATGGATTTGCAAAGAAGGTTCAAGAGTATATGAAACTGGAAACAAACATAACTGAATAAGGAGGACACCGCATGACAAAATTGCGTGTGCATGAATTGGCAAAAGAATTAAATAAGAATAACAAAGATATACTAGAAGCATTGAAAGAGAAGGGTGTGGATGTGACTAGCCATATGAGTTCATTAGAAGAAGGGCAAGTTGATATGGTGAAGAAACATTTTTCAGGTGAAGAACCAAAGAAGAAAAAGTTGATTCGAGTATTTAATCCACAAAATTCGAAAACTGGCAATAATACAGGGATGAAACGACAAGTGAGCGGGCAGCCGACAACAAAACCGCAGAATCCTGTGGCAAAAAAGGAAGCACCAGTGCAAGTGCCAAAAGTGAAAGTAGAGCCTGTTGCAGAATCAAAAGTTGAAGTAAAAGTAGAAGCAAAAGTTGAATCAGCACCAAAAGTTGTAGAAAAGGTTGAAGTAAAACTAGAGACAACGGTGACAGAGGTGAAGAATCAAACTGCTCCTGTAGCTTCGGCGCAACAAGTAAATAATGCTAGAAACACAGAAAATCGCCCTCAAAACAGAGACGGGGGACAACGTCCATATAATCGCGAGGGAGGAGACAACCGTCCATATAATAGAGATGGAGGACAACGTCCATACAACCGTGATGGACAGCAACGCCCATACAATCGCGAGGGAGGAGAGAATCGCCCATACAATCGCGAGGGAGGAGAGAATCGCCCATATAACAGAGATGGAGGACAACGTCCATATAACCGTGACGGACAACAGCGCCCATATAATCGCGAGGGAGGAGAGAATCGCCCATATAACAGAGATGGAGGACAACGTCCAT
>CAYIZP010000015.1:0-63588 GCA_964367905.1 uncultured Lachnospiraceae bacterium | reverse complement strand
TACCACTGGTCTATTATATATTTTTTTAATAAAGCTTGTCAAGATAAAACTTACTCATCTCCATTATTGGAGCTAACTCATCTGGAAAAATTTAGTAGATAATATCTATTCTACATTTTTCAAAGCCAAATCCAATGGTACTTTCTTCGCTCTCTTCACCTGCCAAAACGCAATAATACTATAGGTCAATACGCCCATACCAACTACTTGCAAAAAGATATTAGCTGGCATATGATACGGAAAATATTGTGGGTAATCCATAAACATCTCATTGCAAATTGCTTCTAATAAGTAATTACAGATAGGAAGCGTAATGATAATCGATGCAAATGTGACCAAAGTATTCGTCATAATATATAATTTATTAATTTCACCATTGCTATACCCTAATATTTTTGCGAGAGAAATATTTTGACTATTCTTCTCTATCACAATCTTGCTCAAAAGGTAAATGAGTAAAACGAATATAATCACTCCAAACACAACCATTGATTGCATAATCACTCCCATAGAGTGTTTTAGCTGTCTTGATACTTTCACAAGATCGTCTTCTGTGATTGTAGTTGCAATTAATATTAAGTAATGTGGATTTTCCTGACCCCGAAGGACCTAACAATACACAGATTTCTCCTTTTTCAATCTCAAGGTTCAAGCCCTGCAACACTTGAACCCTATTATCATTCTTACCAAAGCTTTTTTTCAAGTCTTTTATTTCAATAAACACGATAGTCTCTCCTCTATTATTTTATGACAGTACCCAATTCATACTTTCATTTTGTAACCTAATCATATTCTCGTAATCAGCTGATTTTTTCAATAACTCGCTATGAGTTCCTTCTGCAGAAACCTTCCCCTCTTTTAAGAGAACAATTTTATTCGCTCCCGCAATGGTTCTCATTCTATGTGCGATTACAATCACGGTTTTATTTTTTGTAAGCATAGAAATTGCCTTTTGAACAGCACTTTCATTTTGTATATCAAGGGAAGATGTTGCCTCGTCAAGAAGTACGATTGGAGCATCTTTTAACAACGCCCTTGCGATGGATAGTCTCTGTCGTTCACCACCGGAAAGCTTAGATCCATTCTCTCCAATCAATGTCTGATATCCTTCTGGCATATTCATAATAAATTCATGGCACTTGGCATCCTTAGCTGCTTGCATTACCTCTTCATCGCTGGCACCTTTTCTTCCTATACGAATATTCTCCATTACTGTATTGTTGAATAGAGTTACATCTTGAAATACAATCGATATCTCTTTTAACAATGTTTCTGGTTCCACATGATTCACATCTTCATTCCCAATTGTAATTCTACCACTTGACACATCCCAGAATCTGGCGGCTAATTTCATAGCTGTACTCTTTCCTCCGCCCGATGGTCCTACCAATGCAGTAACTTCTCCTTGCTTTGCTGTGAAACTCACACCATTTAACACGGTTTCACTTGTATCCGATGTATCCTTATTAGACACATAGCTGAATTTGACATTTTCAAAACTAATATCATATCCTTCTGGCGACATTGTTTCTCTTCCTGTCTGAATCTGTGTATTGTCAAATTCTTTCATACGTTCTACACTTTTCAATGCAATAAAAGTCCCCGCAAGATTTACCAATGCCCCTGCAAGTGGGTCATATATTCTTGATGCTATCATCAAAAATACCAAGAGTGTCAACAAAGTAATCTCCCCAGTCGCTAACAATGTAACTCCTACAATCATGGTGGTAGCTATTCCAACCTTTAATATCATCTGTGATAGATTCACAAATGTTCCTGTAATAAATTCTGCCTTGATACTCGCTTTTTCATGGTGATCAAAATGATCATTCATGATTGTGAGGTGAGCCTCCTCTCGATTGTTTGCTTTAATGTCTTTTATATTTTCTAGACACTCCTGAATCTTGTCCAGATAGGTAAGCTGTATATTCTTTGTTTTCATATTGAAAGAATCTTGCAGTCTTTTTGTCATAATACACAGAATAAACGAAATCGGAATTACCCAGACAAGAGAAAGTGCTAGTCTCCAATCAAATACAAACATTCCTATCCCCATAATAATGGTAGAGATAATAGAGCCAATTAGGTTTGGTATAAAATGTGAAAATGCATTCTCCATCATGGTAACGTCTCCCATAACCGTATTGGTCACATCAGACAAGTCTTTTTTTCCAAAGAATGATAGTGGTAACTTTCTCAGTGTTTCTGCAAGTGATATTCGCATATTTGCACTTTCTTCATAGGCTGAGATGAAGCAAAAATTGTACTGAAAATAATAGAGAATTGTCAATAACAGCAGTATAAAAATAGCATATCCAACATATAGCATTATACTATACACTGGCTCTTTTCCATCTAATATAGGCAATAAGCTATCTTGGATAAAATAATATGAAATACCACTGACCGCCATAATTACTACGTTGATAAACACAGTGATGATACTCGCTTTTAAAAGCTCTCTTGCACCTATATCTGTTAATGCAAATGTTTTTTCTAAGAATGTTTTCATTATGCGCTTACCTCACTTTCATTCCAAATAAATGCATGATTGTACTCCGTCCACATAGAATGATACAATCCCTCTTTATCCACAAGTTCCTGATGTGTTCCTTGCTCTGCAACCTTTCCATCTGCGATAACGTAGATGAAATCTGCATTTTTAATGGTAGACAATCTATGTGCTATCATAAGTACAGTCTTTCCTTTTGTTAACTCATTAAAGGCGAGTTGTATTTTATGCTCATTTTCTGGGTCTGCAAAAGCAGTTGCCTCATCCAATAGTATAATCGGAGCATCTCTTAGGATTGCTCTAGCTAGCGCGATCCTCTGTGCCTCTCCTCCTGATAAATAGACTCCCTTCGTTCCATAAATCGTATTCACTCCATTTGGAAGTTTTGCAATAATGTCCTCGCACCTTGCCGCTTTTAGCGCTCTATTCACTTCTTCGAGTGTAGCATCTGGTTTTCCTTCACGTAGGTTATCTAAGATGCTCGCCTTATATAGATTGGTATTTTGAAATACAAAAGATATCTGTTTCATCAGTTCCGTACTCTCAATCTCTCGTACATCTACTCCACCGATTTTTACACTTCCGCTCTCTACGTCCCAAAATCTAGGAATTAAAGTTGCCAATGTAGTTTTCCCTCCGCCTGACGGACCAACAAATGCTACGGTCTGGCCTTGTTTGATCTGAATCGTCACATCATCTACTGCTTTTTTATCTGAATTCGGATAGGTAAATGATATCTTCTCCATCAATACATCCGAACTTTGTGGCTTATTAAAACTATCTGATTGACCTAATGGTTTTTCATTTAACAGATTTTCAATTCGATTCAACGCATCGTCCGCAAGCATACTATGTTGCATAACCCACATGATTTTCATCATCATAAGGGATGCAATTGGTGTGAAGATCAAGTAAAAGAAGAAGCTTAGGAAAAACTCTTCCCTATCACTCTGTCCACTGATCATAAGAATTGAACTGATCACTAAAAAAATCGGAGTGCTTGCAAGAAATACCTGAAACTTAGTCATGGGAATTCTCATTTGATATGAATATTCTGATACGTATTTTTTATAAGTATTTATAATATTATGAAAACGTTCAAACGAAAACACTGATTGGTTAAATGTCTTTACAACTGGAATTCCACGAACATACTCTGTCGCTTCATTGTTCATAGCTTCTAACGAAGATTGATATAGTTGTATCCTCTCTGCCTGACCTTTCATCATCCCTGACATCATAAAACTTACTGCTAAGACAATTGGTACAAGACTGATTAGTCCTAGTCTCCAGTCAAATACAAACAAGACAACTAAGACCGCTAGCGGAGTCGTATAAGCCCCCACCAAATCTGGCAGTTGATGTGCAAGATATGTCTCTGTTGCAGCTGCACTATCGTTGATAATTCTACGAAGCTTCCCACTTCCAGATTCACTAAAGAAACCAAGTGGTAATTTCATAATATGGTTAAGAGCCGTTTTTCTCATGTTTTTTGCAATTCGATATGCTGCAATATGCGTACACATCAGAGCTGCCATATAGATTACCATCGCTCCAATCGCACTCCCAACTGCAAGCCATGCATTTCTTGCGATACTTTCAGTTAGTATGACGTTCGGATAAGTATAAATTATCTCTTTTACACCTTGCCAAATAAATATAATGGGTAATAACGTTACTACTGCGCTTACTCCCGACAGAATCATCCCTAGTATTGTTAGGACTTTATAACTTTCTGCAAAATAAAATAGTCTTGGTAATAGTGCTTTCTTTCTCTTTTTATTCATTTTAATAACCATCCCTTTCTCACTGTAGCGTAAAAAATTCTATTTTTCACACAATCCTCCTCATTTTTGTTAGCTTTAACTAACTTTTTTATAAAAATATAAGGGTTATCCCAATATTTCTTTTGTGCCTGCGTAGTAGAATTTTTGTATTTTCCCTATGTACTCAAAAGCCTCTTCTCTACTCAAATCATGATGAATCGCTTCTAACATATTTTGAATTCCAGATGTTGACATTACGTGGATAAAAAAACGATTAATCTTATCCAACTTGAAGTTCTCACTCTCTACAACTTGAAGCGTTGATCGCTCTTCCACTTCAATCATTTTATCTACAAAGTTCTCATATTGTGTCCCCACAGAGCAACAGAATAAAAGTTTAGCCAACTCAAAATCTGAATAAAGATATTCTAAAACTGCCCAAGTTCCACTCCCCACATTTTCAGGAGATTGAGCACTTTCAAAATCATATTCTTCAGCTGCTTCATCATGAACTTTTGTATATAACTGTAATAGTTGCTCCGCAAATCCTGCAACAATATAATCAAATAAACCCTCTTTCCCTTTAAAATAATTATAGATTGCTCCTGTTGTAGCTTTTGCATTTGTGGCAATATCTCTTAAATTGGCATGAATAAATCCCTTTTTCAGAAACTCTTCTTGTGCACTGCTTATAATTCTCTCTTTTGTCAGCTCTGACGAATAACTCATACATACTCCTATCTTAGTAACAAAATTATCTTTAGTAACAATGTTATCATATTGCAAAATGAATGTCAATATTGTTTTTTGGTTGAAACATCTGAAACTCCATGATATGATTATTTAATATCAATAAAAAAAGCCTAGTGCGACAGGAGTATTCAAATGTCATTCATAGAAGTATTTTTACTTGGTGTCGGTCTTGCAGTCGACGCCAGTTGTGTCTGTACAACTAATGGTCTTGTATATCGACCAAAAATAATAAAATCCCTTGAGATTGCATTTCCATTTGCAATCTTTCAAGGGATTATGCCATTGATTGGTTATTTCGGAATCGGCTTGTTGCCAGATTCATTATTCCAATACAATCATATTATCGCATTTCTTTTACTCGGATTTGTAGGTGTTAATATGTTTCTATCTGGATTCCGCTCCACGAATTCCAATGATGAAATTGATACGAATCCCATCAAATCATTAACGTTTAAAATCATGCTAGTACAAGGAATATCAACTAGTATCGACGCCTTGAGTGTTGGAGTAACCTTAGGCAACGAACCGCTTAATCATGTGATATCCGCTGTCATCACCATCGCATTCATTACTTTTATGATGTGTTTTGTCTCCGTACGTATTGGTGAAAAAATCGGGACAAAACTCAACAATAAAGCCGAAATTCTTGGTGGAATTGTATTGATTTTAATCGGAGTTAGACTCCTAATCGGAGGGTAACTTACTTACTAATATTGAATGCGTCAAATCCTGGTGTCACAGCTCCCACACCTAATTCCTCTTCAATACGTAATAATCTGTTATATTTTGCAACTCTTTCGCTTCGGCTTGGTGCACCTGTCTTGATTTGACAAGTATTCATTGCTACTGCCAAATCAGCGATTGTTGTATCTTCTGTCTCTCCTGATCGATGTGAAGAAATCGCAGTATATCCAGCCTTATGTGCCATCTTAATCGCTTCCAAAGTCTCTGAAACAGATCCAATTTGATTTAATTTAATCAAAATAGAATTTCCACAACCTAGTTCAATTCCTTTAGATAGACGCTCTGTATTTGTTACGAACAAGTCATCCCCTACTAATTGAACTCTATCGCCTAATTCATCTGTAAGTAACTTCCATCCATCCCAATCATCCTCATCTAATCCATCCTCGATAGAGTAAATAGGATATTTGTCACATAAATCTTTCCAATATGCTACTAATTCTGCTGATGTAAATGTTTTTCCGCATTTAGGAAGTACATACTCTCCTTTTTTGCTTCCTTTCCACTCACTAGACGCAGCATCAATCGCAATAACAAAATCGTCTCCTGGCTTATAACCTGCTAGTTTTACCGCCTCTAAGATATATTTAATAGCTTCTTCATCACTGCTTAGATTTGGTGCGAATCCACCTTCATCTCCTACAGAAGTAGCCATATTTTCTTTTTTTAATATTCCAGCAAGTGCATGGAACACTTCTGTACACCAACGAAGACCTTCTTTGAAGCTGTCAGCTCCTGCAGGCATAATCATGAACTCTTGGATGTCTACTGTGTTCGATGCATGAGCTCCACCGTTAACAATATTCATCATTGGTAATGGCAAACGATTTCCATTCACCCCTCCTAAGAATCTATACAATGGCATTCCAAGTCCTTCTGCTGCTGCTGCAGCAGTTGCAATTGATACAGCCAAAATAGCATTCGCACCTAAGTTAGACTTGTCCTTTGTTCCATCTGCTACCATCATAGCTTTGTCAACTCCATATATATCAGTTGCACACATTCCTTTTATAGCATTTGAAATGGTTGTATTGATGTTCTCCACTGCTTTTGAAACACCTTTGCCACCAAAACGTGACTTATCTTCATCGCGTAATTCCAAGGCTTCGAACTCTCCTGTCGATGCTCCACTTGGTGCTACTCCACGCCCTACTACTCCATTCGCTAAACATACCTCTGCTTCTACTGTAGGGTTTCCTCTTGAGTCAATAATTTCTCTTCCAATTACTTTTTCGATTGTTAAGTTGTTCATCATTACCTATCCTTTCGTTTTATCTTTTTTCATCATGAGACCTTCTGCCTTGGCTCCACACAAAACAAAAAGTCATACCATGATATTCACATGATGGTTAGTTTAAACTAACTATCTGGATTGTAGCACATTCAATTCTTGAAATCAAGCTCTTTTTCACCAAATTTAATTAACTAATATATTCAGCAACTCTGCTATATTCTTCTTCCCGAAATGAATATCTGCCTCATTCACTATCATACACGGTACACTCATGATACTATACTTTTGTTTTAATTCTTCGTATTGAGACAAGTCATATATATCTAAAGAAATATTTTCGTTTTCTAAAGCTATTCTTTCTGCTGCCATTACAAGTTCTGGACAATTCGTGCAAGATAGTGTAACGGCCAAGTCAATATGCAGCTTTTTATCAATACTCTTTATTTTCTTCAAATCTTCTTCTAGTATTCTTTGCCCTGGTCCAGCTGCATTATAAAGTCCAATTACAAATGAATTGAATTCATGTCCACCCGGCACACCGTGAAACGAAACGCCCCTATAGTTTCCGTCCGTGTCACAAATAGCAATGCAAGGTAATTCGTTGCTTTCTAGCTCATCATCTTTTTTACAAATCAGCTTATCTGTAATCTTGGACAGTTCATTCATAAACCCTTCTACCTCTCTGGAAATCGGTTTGTCATCCAGTTTATATCTTAATACTACTTTCGACTCAAATCTGTCAAAAACTGGCAAAAGCTCTTGAATGATATCCTCTGAAATAAATGAATCGCTATTATTTTCCTTCTTCTCTACCTCGTGCCGAACCGCCTTGGCTTTGTATTCTCTTCTCGGCAAATCATACTTATCATATTGTTCTGCTACATACTTCTCTAATGAAGTTGCTGCTGTTGCACCATCCGATACAGCAGTTACTACTTGACGCAACTGCTTAATACAAATATCCCCAGCTGCATAGATTCCATCTGCACTAGTTTTTCCATGTTCATCTGTAATAATATACCCTTGATCATTCACTTCGATCAAGTTTGAAAAATTACCACTGGCTGGTGCATATCCAACAAATACAAATACTCCCAAGCCTTCTTCTGAGCTAAACACTTCTTCACATCCATTATTATCTAACACAATTTCTTGTAATATGGTATTTCCTGATACTTTTTTTACAGTGGTATTGTATAGAACTTTAATCTTGTCATGCTTTACCACTTCATTAACAACACTTCCCGTACAAGTAAAAGCATCACCACGCACTAATATCTGCACTTCTGATGCAAATCTCGTCAAGAAAATAGATTCTTCACACGCTGCGAATCCACTTCCAACCACAAATACTGGTTTCCCCGTGAAAAACTCCCCATCACAGGTTGCACAATACGCTACTCCACGTCCTTTAAATTCCTCTTCTCCTTCAAACCCGACACTTCTTGGAGACGCACCTGTCGCAAGGATTACACCAAGTGTTTTAAACTCTCCTTTATCCGTCTTAATCGTATAGTATTTCTGTGTTTTTTCTATACTTCTTACGTCAGCCAACATAAATTCTGCCCCGAACGCTTCTGCTTGTTTTTGCATCTCTTTTGTTAACTTCTCACCACTCGTATGAAATACTCCGGGATAGTTCACCACTTCTGAGGTAATTGTAATCTGTCCACCAAATTTTTCTTTTTCTATCACAAGGGTCTTATACTTCGCACGAGCCATATATATAGCAGAAGAGAGCCCAGCTGGCCCTCCTCCTACAATAATAGCATCATAGAAGTCATTTTCAACTTTCACCATACACTATTCTCCATTTTCAATTAATTAAAGCATTCCAACTAGATCCAAACTCGGCTTCAAGGTTTTTTCTCCTGGCTTCCACTTTGCTGGGCACACTTCATCTCCATGCTCAGCCACAAATTGTAACGCTTGTACTCTTCTGAATAATTCATCTGCATTTCTTCCTACATTGCCTGCAAGTACTTCATAAGCAACAATTTCTCCTTTTGGATTCACAATAAATGTTCCACGCTCAGCCATACCAGCGTCTTCAATTAGAACATCAAAATCTCTTGCCAGCTTCCCAGTCGGATCTGCAAGCATAGGATATTTTATCTTCTTGATTGTCTCCGATGCATCATGCCATGCCTTATGCACGAAATGTGAATCACAAGAAACTGAATAAAGCTCGCATCCAATCCCCTTAAATTCCTCATACTTGTTTGCCAAGTCTTCTAATTCAGTTGGGCACACAAAGGTAAAATCAGCAGGATAGAAGAAAAACACGCTCCACTGCTCTAAAATATCTGCCTTCTTAATATCTTTAAACTCTTTTCCTACGTATGCACTTACGCTAAAGTCCATAACTTCTTTTCCTATCATTGACATATCTCTACACTCCTTTTCATTTTAATAGTTAGTTTTCTCTAACTTGCTTTCAACTTATCACATTGAATGTCTTTTGTCAATTACAAACTTGATTGTATAGATACCTTGCGGTAGGTATTTTTAATGTATACAAATCATAAAAGCTCTTTTCTTCTAGTTCATCTAAAAATTCCTGTTTTACAACACAATATTCCTCTATCGTATCTTCTGTCCTCTCTGGGCTATCATAATCTAAACATATTACCATATTCGCGTTTTTAGCATAAATACAACTCAACTCTTCACATAAGATTCGACGCGCTACTAACTGGGCTGTATCCTCATCTATAGATGTGCGCGCCGCTAGATATGTCGGTAACAACACTGTTCCTTCCTTTAATCTAGTCTGAAATGTCTTAACCCCATCCGCACGCATAGCATATAGAGTCGGAACTAACGCTGTCTTGCTCTGATTTAGTCTTACACCCTGAAATGAACCTATTGGCATATCATAAATTCTTGATTTTTCTAATAGACTCTCTGTAAAATCATAACCATATTCTTGCAAGGATAGCTTTGCAATTGTTTTCCCCGCCGAATTATTAATTCCACCAAAAGCAAACCCTTCGGAACGCACTAAGTCAGGTAGTGATTTTTCGTTTGCATATTTTTTATCATTTGTATAACACACTAGTGGTATTGCGAGAAATGGTAATAGCGTTTTCTTTCTTCTTAGCGACTGAACAATATCTGTCTCTTTTAGTTTAATCCATTCTTCACATTCATATAATTCTCCAAGTTTCGAAAAAATATACTTATCTTCATACACTTCCAAATCAGCCGAAATCATTATATCTGGTAATACTGCATCCGCTTTCGCTAGATACTCTGCCATATGCTCTTTTGATCCTAGACCAAAATAATGTATTTCTAGGTCTATATCACATTTCAACAATTCATCTTTTATCTTATTCAAGAATTTTTTCTCCTCATTCAACAACACACAGATATGATTCCAATACAAAACAACTTTTTTCACGCTAGATACCAAACTAATTCGGGAGTTTTCAGGTGGAATGAAGCAGCGTGTGTCCATCTTAAGAGCTTTGTCTGCAGATTATGATATTTTGTTTCTCGATGAACCCTTTAAAGGTTTGGATTTAGAAACTAAACTTTTAACCATTGATTACCTAAGAAAACACACTTGTGGAAAAACTGTTCTCTATATTACTCATGATCAAAAAGAGACCGAATTAATGAAAGCCGATACTATTATAAATCTATAGCACGATACCAAAACAAAAAGGTCATATGTTGTATGCTAGCATACAACATATGACCTTTTTATCATTTAAAACTCAACACTCTGTTTTTGGGTTCATTGATCCGCATAATAGAAGTACCATACAAGACTGGCCCCTCCCCATTATACTCATCAAAATATTCCTTGCCAATCACTGCTTTCACCTTCACCCAAGACTTATCTACTAGAAGCTCTGTTTTTTCATAAGAACAGAAGAACCCTAAGAACTCCAAATCATCTTCGCAACAGGTCATCGCTACCCTTCCTGGAATAAAATATCCAGTAGGCATCTCACCATCAATTAAGACTTCTGCCTCAAATTCAATTTTCTTCCCTATGTAACGATTTGTATTTTCCAACATATCAAAGAACCATACGGGATAAGCGTCATTATCTAACTTAATCGTCGGTTTTCCAATATCATATGGTAATTCTTCCTCTAGGGTAGTCGGTATTTCACCATTTGCACCTTCAAAGATAATCTCACCTTGCTGATTAACCATCTTAATATTTCTCTTAAAGCTGGATAAATCCTCCACCTTATCACACCGATTAAAAATCACCATTTCTGAATTGCGTGCCATATCTAATATCATGGATTTCATATTCTCAAAATATGATTTGAATGTAGTTGCATCAATCATAGTAATCTGTTGTTCCAATTGCCACATGCTAGGCAATTCTATGTCTTTATAATTCCACATTCCATTATATTCAACTATGATTCGTTTCGGTCTATGTTTGGCTTCCAACGCAATTAGATTCTCAACATGAAAATCCTCCTCATTGTCCACTACTTCTAGTGCAACATCAAACTCCTTCAAGAAACTTTCTTCATACTCAACTTCGCCTTCTTCACATGCAATAATTAATGCCTTTCCAGCCAGCTTAAAATATGGTTGCTCAATCGTGAATTTGATGAACTCTGTTTTACCACTCTCTAAAAAGCCATTCACCATAAATGTTTCTAATCGTCTCATCAATTTAGTTCTTCTCACTTTCTATAAACAAACTTGCTATCTTCTCTTTATCTAATTCTGAACCAATCACGCATATCTTGCCTGTTGCACAAGCTCCACCAGTTCTTACGTCTACTTCCCCCGGAACATAATCAAAGTGTGTCCAGCCTCCATCTTCGCACGCTAGCATTCCCTTTGCTCTTAAAATCATTCCGAATTCTCCACTGTCACCTAATTGATTCAACGCACCTTCTATAGTGCTTCTTCTATATGAATGTACAGTCTCAATTCCCCAACTATCAAATACTTCATCTGCATGATGATGGTGATGATGGTCTTCGTGAGAATGTGCTCCACCGCAGCAATCACTGTCATTATGATGATAGTGACCTTCGTGGTGTCCATGCCCTCCACAACAGCATGTTTCTCCATGATGATGCTCCACATGATTCATTAATTTTTCTTCCATACTTGATTTTTCTTCCATAGTCTCTAGTATTATCTTACCTGTCAGTTCCTCCCATGGAGTAGTAACAACTACTTTGTCACTATGCACTCTCAGCATTTCTGTCACTTGATTCAACTTTTCTTCACTCATATCTGACGTCCTACTTAAGACAATACAATTGGCATTGGATACTTGATTGATAAAGAACTCTCCAAAATTTTTCATATATATTTTGCATTTTTTTACATTAACAACGGCTGTTGTGCTATTAATACAGATTTCATTCTCCATGTCCAACTCTTCTACTGCTTTTATTACATCTGATAGTTTCCCTACACCTGATGGTTCTATAATAATCCTCTCTGGGCTATACTTATCTATTACTTCTTTTAAAGATTCACTAAAATCTCCTACTAGAGAACAGCAGATGCATCCAGAATTCATCTCCCGAATCTCAATCCCTGCTTCCTCTAAGAAATCTCCATCTACTCCAATTTCACCAAATTCATTTTCAATTAAAACTACTTTTTCTCCTGCCACGCTTCTTTTAATAATTTCTTGATAAGCGTTGTCTTTCCCGCCCCCAGAAATCCAGATATAATATCAATTTTAATCATATTCTTCCTCTTTTCTATCACTATTGTTAGTTTTCGCTAACTCCAGTTTATTTTACTTGAATCCATTCTTCTTGTCAATAAATTAAATATTGCACTTGCATTTTTATTTGAAATATGATAAGTTTTCCCGTGTTAGTTCCAACTAACTTGTATTGACTTTTTTTATTATATCTTATAAACTACATGTATTTTAATGAATAAGCTTGTATAATTAGTCCATCCTATTATTTGTAACAAACTGAAAATCATTATCAAATTTATACAAAGGAGATATGAATGAGCAAATATCAAACTGAGAATCGAAGAAGAATCCTTGATTACTTTCGTCTCAATACTCATCGCAGTATATCTGCACAGGACATTCAAACAGACCTTCACGCGTATGGTATCAGTATTAGCTCCATCTATAGGGTCTTGTCGTCCCTAGAAGAGGAAGGGATATTATGCAAGACTAGCGATCCAAAACGTTCTTGCACACTATATCAATATATCGACCCACATAGCTGCTCAGGCATCATTCATCTCAAATGTCAAATCTGTGATGAAACATTTCATGTAAATAAGCATGTGTCACATATGCTTATTGAACTCGCAAAAGAAGATTATTCTTTTGCAATAAACGATTCCTCTGCTTTCTTATATGGAAAATGCATGAATTGTCAACAAACCAAAATAGAGTCATATGATTAAGGAGGATTTTTTATTATGAAAAAGAATATTTTTAGTGCATGTGTGATAGCGGAAATCTTAGTATTGTCAGGTTGTACACCTGCTGTCACACCAGAAACTACAGAAGAGACTAGTACAGAGGTTGCTTCTGAAACCGAAGGAACTTCAGAAGAGAAGCTCAGTATTGTAGCCACTTCTTTCCACGAATACGATTGGGTAAACCAAATCCTAGGCGATGAAAAATCAAATTTTGATGTTACGTTACTAATGGATACAGGAGTAGACCTTCATAGCTATGAACCTAGTGTAGAAGACACCTCCATCATTTCATCTGCAGATTTATTCATCTACAACGGTGGACAATCTCAAGATTGGGTCGCCGATGTAGTGGCACAACCTCTAAATGAAAACTTGAAAGTAGTCAATGCTATGGAGAGCCTCGGTAATCATGTAGTCCCAGAGGTTGCGGTAGAAGGAATGCAAGCAAGTGAACATGCTCACGGCGAAGATCATGACCATGAAGAAGAACATGACCATGAGGAAGAGCACACCCATGAGGAAGAGCATGCTGCTCATGATGATGAACATGTTTGGCTATCACTTCATAATGCAATAGCACTCTGTGAATTCATTGAAGATGAAATTTCTGCATTAGACCCGGACAATGCTAAGGTATACGAGGGCAACAGCCAAGCTTATATCCAATCTCTTGAGGATTTAGATGTTGCTTACGAATCTACACTTACAGAGTCCGAAAGAGACACCCTCCTGTTTGCAGACCGATTCCCGTTCCTTTACATGATGCAAGACTATGACATCAGTTACTATGCAGCATTCCAAGGTTGTTCTGCCGAAACGGAAGCTTCCTTTGAAACCATCGCATTTCTTACCGAAAAAGTGGACGAATTGGATATAAACAACCTCTTAATTATTGACAATGGATTAGTAGAGCTCGCAGAAACAATTGTCAATAGTAGTTCCGATAAAGACGCTGAAATTCTGACCTTGGACTCAATGCAATCTGTGACTCCAGAGCAAATGGAAACTGGAACTACCTATTATAGCATTATGGAAAATAATCTTGAGATTTTAAGACAAGCATTATCACAATAGGAGAATAGTGTTTTCAGAAAGGGATACTTATCTTATGGAAATTATATGTCAAAACCTATCAGTTGGGTATAACAACATCCCCTTACACAAGGATATTAACTTCACCATTCCAAGCGGTTCCTACACCTGTATAGTAGGGGAGAATGGTGTCGGAAAAAGCACCTTAATCAAAACCATATTAGGGCTCATACCACCTATATCTGGCAATATCAGCCTTGGAAACAATGCCAATCAAGTGAATATTGGATACCTATCGCAACAGACACAAGTTCAGAGAGATTTTCCAGCCTCAGTCTACGAGGTTGTCCTCTCTGGGTGTTTGAGCAAGATTGGTCTTCGTCCGTATTTTAATAAGTCCG
The DNA here is from genome assembly GCA_964367905.1 of uncultured Lachnospiraceae bacterium. GTDB lineage: Bacteria > Bacillota > Clostridia > Lachnospirales > Lachnospiraceae > CAUPWF01. The sequence goes on along the minus strand of CAYIZP010000015.1, from coordinate 48,744 downwards.
AAAAAAATCTAGCAAAGGAAATGCTAGATAAATTGAACATTACAGACCTATCCAAGAAGAGCTATAGCCAATTATCTGGCGGACAACAACAAAGAGTTCTACTAGCTAGAGCTCTTTGCGCAACGGATAAAATTTTGTTATTAGACGAACCAACTGCTGGTTTAGACATTGCATCCACCCAAGAATTCTATCGAATTGTAAGAGCACTAAATAAGGAAGGTACTACCATCATTATGATTACGCACAATCTACAAGAAGCTCTCGATGATGCTGACTACGTTCTATGCCTCAATAACTGTGGTGTAAACTGCCACACAAAGGCAGCCTATGAGGAGGTGTCAAATGATTGATACATGGAATACTCTCATGGATTATCTCACATACCCCTTTGTCACCTATGCATTGATTGTTGGGGTGTTAGTTGCCCTCTGCTCATCACTCTTAGGTGCAACATTAGTATTAAAACGATTCTCTTACATAGGAGACGGGCTATCTCACATTGCGTTCGGGGCTATCGCTATCGCCTCTGTTCTCGACTTGACCAATCAAGACATCCTTGTCTTTCCAGTGACGGCTCTAGCCGCGGTATTACTGCTTCAAATCGGTCAAAACGCGAAGATAAATGGAGATGCAGCCATCGCAATGATGTCTGTTGGTTCCTTGGCCACAGGTTACTTGCTTATGAATATTTTCTCCGTATCAAGCAATTTAGCCGGAGATGTTTGTACTACCTTGTTCGGTTCTACATCCATACTCACTCTCAATGAAACAGATGTTATTACATCTCTCATTTTATCTATATTCGTAATTGGTATTTTTTTAGTCTTTTATCATAAGATTTTCGCAGTAACATTTGATGAAAACTTCGCAAAAGCAAGTGGTATTAAAGTTCAAGCTTATAACCTGTTGATCGCTATAACCATTGCTGCAGTCATTGTAGTAGCCATGAACTTAGTAGGTTCTCTACTTATTAGCGCCTTAGTGGTTTTTCCTGCCTTATCTTCTATGCGTATTTTTCATAATTTTCGCACAGTTATTATATCATCCGTGATTATTTCTGTTCTCTGTGCTTTCATCGGAATCATAGTATCTATTCTATTCGGAACACCGGTTGGAAGCACTATTGTTGTTGCCAATATAATTGTGTTTTGTATTGCTTGCCTCTTATCAAAGATATTGCGAAGGTAAGAATCCGAATAACTTACAACTCTCGAATCCGCTGGAATGTATTGAATAAATCTAGCATTCCATATCCCCACTCCTCATTTGGGTACTTCAAGTTTTCATCCCTTGTAGTACCTAATATGAGGAGATTTTTTATCTGTATAGAGCTAATATTCCTCTCACCCAACTGGTAGACATTCCACTCCATCAACAGTGCACTTGCTCCTGCTGTAATTGCAGTTGCAATGCTTGATCCTGTTCTCTTAGCAAATCTACCCTTAGGCAGTGCCCCTTTTACATCTACACCTGGTGCAGCAAAATCTGGTTTCATAACTCCGCTTCGAGTATACCCTCTTCCAGAATGTATATCAATGCTCTGTTGTAGTCCATTATAGTAAGATACTGTAATTGGAAATCTCGCATTGGCAGGCTCACAGATTGTGACTTGCGCATCCGATTCCAAAAACTCAACATCTCCCGTTAAAAACGCCTTATCTGTCAACCACATATGATAGTTTCCGTCAGTCAATTGAATCGGATTCACTCGAATCTTCCAGATTCCTGGTGTGGGATTTGTAAATCGAAAGAATACTAATTCAGAATTCGACTTTTCTACAAGCAAGCGATAGTCCATAGACAGCTTTGTCTGTTCAAATATAAAATAATACTCCCCTCCGCTATCCCGCTTCAATGGCGACTGTGGAACTTCCTCTCCTGATGGTGATACAACCGACAAACTAAATAAATTGGGAATCTCTGTCCAGAATTCTATAATGAAACCTCTTACAGACTCTCCTACACGGATCTCTATCTCCTCAACCTGCTCTTCCTTACTTGCATCTAAGGTTGCCCTTCCAAAATAATGAAGCTTTTCATTCGTTTCATTTCCAGTACCCAATACAATCGCCATCTGACTCACATCCGCATATTGGTTCAAAATATCCGAAAGGGGAGCAATTCCAGTATGACTTCCAAGATTGGTTCCTAATGCAATGCACAATATTAAGGGGATCCCTTTCTCATCAGCTAGTTGTTTCAGGTACTTTATTGCCAACATGATATCATTCTCCTGATAGCATGGCGCACCCTCTTTTACATAATAGAACTCCCTGAGGTAATCCTTAGCTTCTTTTAATTTCACCATTGCAATGGTAGCTTCTGGTGCTGCCCCGATAAATTGCTCCTCTATATCTGGACTGCCTGCTGCTATACTCGCTATAAATGTTCCATGTCCATTCTCATCTACACTTGGAACAATTTCCATTGGAATCTCCGATTTCAACGCTTCATCTATTATTTCTCTCCTATACTCTGTTCCATACAAATACCCCTCTGGCGGTGCACCTGTTTGAATTGTTTGATCCCAGATTGCCTCAATTCTAGTGCGCCCGTCCAACGTCTTAAATACATCATTTTGATAATCAATTCCTGTATCAATAAATCCCATCAAGATACCCTCGCCCTGCAATTGTAAGGTCGGAAAATTCTGTATAGGAAGAATACCCGCGTCATTCATAGCGTTCAAATCCAACAAACTATAACAATTGGGTATTGTGTTATAGTAATACTTATCTAAGTCTAACGGATCTGCGAGAAATTCTTCTACATAAATACAGTCGTACCCATAGACAATCTCCTGCATACAAAGTTGGTCTTTATTTATATTTTCAAAACTTGGGGGGAGAATGTTTCCGATGATAAAATCTCTATATTCCTGTGAAAGTATGCGTGTTTTACAAATAGAATTATCTGGCATAGATACCTCAATTTACTTTGTCTCACTAATCACTATATGAATAAAATACTACAAAATAGAAGCGTTTGTATATTATTGACAAAATAAATAGAATTGTATCTTGGAATTTATATTTGATGTGTATGCATTATACATGGTATAATTTTGTTTAGTGAATAAATGTGTTTACGATAGTTATCAGAAGGCACCAAAGGGAGGAAAACGATATGACTAATTCAAGCAATACAACATTTAAGCTTGTAATGACTGCACTCATGACCGCACTCATTACAATATCAACTATGACATTTAAGGTTCCAATACCATTTACACAAGGGTACGTTCATCTAGGTGATGCCATGATATTTTTCTCGGTATTGCTATTGGGCTGGAAATACGGAAGCCTTGCAGCTGCAGTCGGTTCCGCACTTGGAGATATCCTAGGTGGATTCAGTATCTGGGCTCCTTGGACTTTTGTGATAAAAGGTGGAATGGCTCTTCTTACTGGAATCATCCTTTTCGCGATTACAAGAAAAGCTGTAAAAGCTGCCGAAGAGCTAGAACTGTCACATGGAGATACTATCAAATTAAAAGTTACTAGTTTTTTTATAAAGAAAATTATTGCAATGTTTGTTGGTGGTATCTTCATGCTAATTGGCTACTATGTTGCAGAAGGTGTTATCTATGGTAATTGGTTCGCACCAGTCCTAGCTTTACCTTGGAACCTAGGACAATTTGCTACTGGTATTATCATTGCTACAATCTTAGGAAAAACATTGTGTAAGACGCCATTACGTAATATGTTTGAATTCCCGATTTAACCTCGTAAACCAAACTAAGAACAAAACGCACATCAATATCTGAAGACTCGTTGTAATCGGTGTCGCAATTCCAATATGAAATAATGACACTGGTTCAATGAGACTCATATAATACACCAATGGAATTCGAATCAAAGTTCCCAAAAGACTTTGCATCATAACAAATACCGTCTGTCCATATCCATTGAAGTACCCAATTAAACTAAATTGAACCGTGACAATAAATGTGTCTAGCAAGAAACCATTGAGATACCTCTTCGCCGCATCTACTAATTCTGGCTCTCGATTAAATATGGAGATAAATTCCTCGCCAAATAGTGCAAGACTGACCGCCGTAATCATGCCTAAGGTAGCCGCAATCCTAAGACAAGTATACAAACCTTGCTTTGCTCTATCATTCTTTCCTGCCCCATAATTCTGTGCTACGAAAACCGAGAGTGCTTGCATCAACGCAGAAGGTACTAGAACTGTTAGTCCTGTCACCTTATCTGCTAGACCGATTGCTGCTGAGAAGATAATCCCATGTCGATTGACAATCATAGTAAAGATTAACACAGAGAAGGTAGCCATAACCGACTGTAGAGCAACTGGAATTCCAAGTCCTAGTATTTTCTTGATATAATCCAACCTTATTTTCCAAGTACTTCTCAATGACATACGAGCAATTATCTTCTTTCGTAGCATTATATAACCACATGTCACAACACTCACAAATTGCGCTATAACCGTTGCAATTGCAGCTCCTGCTGCCCCCATATCAAGACCAGCAACCAAAACCAGGTCACCTACGATATTAATAACACATGCACCCCCTACTGCAATCAGTGGTGTCTTCGCATCTCCTAATCCTCTGAATATACTGCTTAACACATTATATAAAAATATAAGCGGAATTCCCATCGCACAATAGATAACATATGCTGTTGTTTCTTCTACCGCATCCTTGGGAGTATTTAAAACGGCCACCAATTCGTCTGTAAACACCATAAAAATAATGGTAGAAATTACCGACATCACAAGAAATAAAAGAATAGAGTTTGTAATGATTCCCTCCACCTCTTCCTCTTTATGCTCTCCGATTTTTTGCCCGATAAATATGGTAGTTCCCATTGCTAATCCTACACACAATGCAGTAAGTGTATTCATCAATTGACTTCCAGTGGACACTCCAGATATATGCTCCACACTAGAAAAATTTCCAACGATTAACATATCGATCGAAGTATACATCACCTGTAAAAAAAGGGCACAAAAAACAGGCATGGCAAATCTCACCAAGCCTGTTCGTATACTTCCCTCTATTAATGATGTCTGTTTTTTTATCTTTGCATCTCTCATAGCTTTATCTTCTTTTCTTGAAATACTCTCTACTACGATTCAACCACCTATACTGTTGTGAACAAATCCAAGGTCTGTCCTGTCATGACTCTCGGTGCATCCAAGACCAAATACAAAACTGCTCTCGGCACATCCTTGGCATCTCCCATCTGAATCTCATCTTGTCCAACCGAATGATTATATACACGTTGTCCCGGTGTATCTACAATTCCAGGTGCCACACAATTTGCTCGTACTCCATATTCTTGTAGCTGGATTCCACAAGTCTTAGTCAGGGTTACAATACCACCTTTTGCAACTGCGTATGCTCCCATCTGCGATGCAATCCTTCCCATTCGCGATGACACATTAATGATATCACCACTCTTTTGCTCCATCATAATCGGTGCAACCTTACTTGTGCACAAAAAGGTTGGTTTCAGATTAGTTTTGATAATTTGGTCCCATTGTTCTTCTGACCAATCCCAGATCTTAATTGCTTGATGCTCAATATTATTATAGATTTCTTTTGGATATCCCCCGGCATTGTTCACTAAAATATCTATATGACCATACTCTTTCATCACAGTATCTACCATATTTTGCACTTGTTCTCCACTGGTAAGATCGGCTGTAACTGCCAAACCACGTCCACCAAGAGACTCAACTTCTTCAATGACCTTATCTAAATCCGATTGTGTTCTTGAAACAGCGACTATAATCGCGCCCTCTTCTGCTAGCATCAGTACAGTTTCTTTTCCAATGCCTTTGCCAGCCCCTGTCACAATCGCAACTTTGTTCTCTAATCTCATATGAAATCCCTTTCTCATATACATGATTGTTTCTTATGTGAAAAACTCTATATTTGTCTTGTAGATATAGCTCTCTCCAATACTCTTTAGCAAAATGATATTTAAAACATCGCCAAAATTCTTCTTGTCTTTCTTGATTGCATCCAACAAAAGATTTGGTTCGATATCTGATTCATAAGGCAAGCCATATTGTTCTAACATTTCTTTAATCTCTGCTGCCATACCCTCTTCTACAATTCTTTTTTCCTCTGCAATACGCATAATCTGATACATTCCAATTGCAACTGCTTCTCCATGACTTTCTCTGTCATATTGGTAATACTGCTCTATGGCATGCGCTAAGGTGTGCCCAAAATTAAGAATCATTCGAATTCCTGTGTCTTTTTCATCCTCTTCTACCACTATTCTCTTACAATCTACACACTCATAGATAATATCTGTGAGTTGAGACTTCAATTCATCTAGATCCTTCATTGACCTTAGCTGGTCGAAAAGCGACTTACTTTGTATACAACCATACTTGATTACCTCTCCCATTCCATCTAGGAAGAATCTGGAGGTTAATGTATCTAATACTAGTGGATCAATGAGTACAAGCATCGGTTGATAAAAGTTCCCAACTAAATTTTTTCCTTGTGGTAGGTCTACTGCAACCTTGCCACCTACTGATGAATCCACCTGCGCTAATAAAGTAGTTGGGATTTGCATAAACTTGATTCCACGCAAGAATGTGGCTGCCACAAATCCAGCCAAGTCCCCGACCACACCGCCTCCAAGGGCAAGCACCATGTCAGAGCGACTAAAGCTAGCATCGGCTAATGTTCCATAAATTTCATTGGCAATGGCTAATGTCTTCGACTGCTCTCCATGCGGAATCACATGGGAGATGCATTCGTATGTTTTGCTCAAATCTTCTACCAATTTCTCACCATAGAGCGGGAATACATTGTCATCCGAGATGATTAATATCTTCTTTCCCTTATATACCTGTCCCACATAATGGTTGACTTGGTTTAATAATCCATTTTCAATATAAATATTATAACTCTTCTTCCCTAAGCCTACTGTTAATTCTCTCATATTCCCAACTTCCTATCCATGACCGTTTGACTATATCTTGTGACACACTTAAAATTTCTTACCAAATACTGGAGCAATCTTACGGATTTTCTCCATCGTATCCTCAAAATTCTCTGGGCGTAGTGATTGTGCTCCATCACACAATGCTGATTCTGGATCATTGTGCACTTCTATCATAAGACCATCTGCCCCTGCTGCCACTGATGCACAAGCCATTGGGTTCACCAACCACCATTTTCCACCTGCATGGCTTGGGTCAATGATAATCGGTAGGTGAGACTTCTTCTTCAGTACTGGTATACTTTGCAAATCTAATGTATTTCTTGTGTATGTCTCAAATGTACGCACTCCACGTTCACACAGGATAACATTTTTATTTCCTGATGCCATAATATATTCTGCCGACATAATCCACTCTTCAAACGTAGCAGTCAATCCTCTCTTAAGAAGAATTGGTTTCTTTGTTCTTCCTAATTGCTTCAACAAGTCAAAGTTCTGCATATTTCTTGCACCGATTTGAATCAAGTCGACCCTCTCATCAAATAGGTCAATATAGTCTGTAGACATCAACTCTGTTACAATTGGCATTCCTGTCATTTCTCTCACTTCGCACAAAATGTCCAAACCTTCCTCTCCCATCCCTTGGAAGCTATATGGACTTGTTCTAGGCTTGAATGCCCCTCCTCTAAGAAGCTGTGCTCCCGCTGCCTGTGTTCTTTTTGCAATCTCAAGCACTTGCTCTTTGGACTCAATCGAACAAGGTCCTGCGATCACCGCGATATTGTCTCCACCGATCTTTACTCCTGATACATCTATGATAGAATCTTCTGGGTGGAACGCACGGTTTGCCAATTTAAACGGCTCTTGTACATGCATAACTTTATCCACATACTCGCTCACTTCGAATAATTTTGCATCGATTTTTGCAGTGTCACCGATACATCCGATTACAGTCTGTCCAGCCCCTGCTACGATATGTGTGTCCAATCCACGCTTGTGAATTCTTCCCACTACTTTGTCTACTTGTTCTTGTGTTGCGTTTGGTTTTAATACAATAATCATTTTTCTTCTCCTATGCTTCTATCTCTTTTTTATTTTTTCTTTGAAACTTTTCTTTGGGAATTGAAACTACGAATACAATTGCCATTACCATTGCAAATGCAATCTTAATCGCTAACATCCCTCTATCAACTGCCACCTCTACTTCATTTTGAAATAGATAATATGCTGTATAGTATACATTAGCGCTTGGTAGTAATGGAAATATTCCTGAAACCAAGAATATCGTAATCGGACATTTTTTATAAACTGCCAATACCCTTGACATTAGCACTACAATAATCGTGCCAATAAAACTCGCTGTGGTTACAGATGTCATCGTAATTGCTGTACAATACGCCAACCATCCAACGGTCCCTGTTACTCCGCACCAAACATAGTACTTTCTCGGTACATTAAACAAAATTGAAAATGCAACGGTTCCTCCAAATGAGCAGATAATCTGTGTAATAATATCCAAAATCATAATATCATCATACCTCCTAACAGATTGTCTACAAGTGCAAGTACCGTTCCTACTCCAACAGCAATATAGACAAAGATGAGCCAAGCATCGATGAGACGAACAATACCCGATATCAAATCATTATTTGTTACATCTCGAATCGAATTCATAAATGCCACTCCTGGAACCAACGGTAAGATGGAACCAATGATCACCTTGTCTAGGTGTACTCCTTGCTTCTGCAATAGCATACTTGCAAGTATTGCAAAAAGTGTGATTAAGCCTCCACCCACTGTATTTACAATGAGCTTTGAAAGCTTGTGCTTTTCACATAATATTATAAAGGCATATAAAATCATACCAATAAACATAGTCACAAGGCTATCCAAAACGGTCGCCTCTAACAAATAACTAAATAAAGCACTTCCAATACCTGCTGCCAAAATCCGAAAATACGGTCGTTTCGGAGGCATCTTCTCTATCTCTTTCAACTTCTCCTTGGCATCCAATAATGAAATATTTCCAGAACAAACCTGTCTGGACAAATCATTTACTTCTGTAACGATTCCAAGGTGTGCCCCTGATAGTGGAACATGTTTAACCTTAGAGAAATTCTCATTCCCCTCTTTCTTTGCCGTAATGTAAAATCCATTACTTAAGGTAAACACATCTAAGTCTTCTATCTCATAGTGTTTGCTAATGTGGGTAATGGTTTCCTCCACACGAAACACCTCTGCACCATTTTTCAGTAAAACCTCACCTGCATGTACTGCAAATTCTAGCGCTTCTTGTTTTTTAATCTCTTGATGCTTATGATTCAAGCAAGTCATCTGGTATCTCCAACTCCGACACGTCTCGCAATTTGCGATTAATTGCATTGGTACGTGTTACCACTAATTTATCTAATTCATCTGACGCTTGTCTCATCCTCATCTGAGTCTTCTCAAGCACGTCTCCAAACTTCTTAAACTCTTGCTTTGTTCCCTCTAATACAGCCCATACTTCACTCGTTCGTTTTTGAATAGCTAAGGTCTTGAATCCCATTTGCAAGCTATTTAACAATGCTGCCATTGTTGTTGGTCCTGCAATATTAATCTTCTCTTTTTGTAATTCTTCTACCATACCTCTGCGGACAACCTCTGCATATAAGCCCTCGATTGGCAAAAACATAATGGCAAATTCAGTAGTATATGGTACATCGATATATTTGGTTCGAATATCTTTCGCAAATCCCTTAATTCTAGTGATCAATACTTTTGCCGCAGCATCTACTTCGCTCTGCACACCTGATTCATATGCGTCTAGTAAATTCTGATATGCATCCATAGGGAACTTGGCGTCGATTGGCAGATAAATCGTGTTTCCATCATCCCCTGGCAAACGTACCGCAAATTCTACTCTCTCTGTTCCACCTTTTTTTGTTACCACATTTTCTTCATATTGATCTTGATTCAATATCTGTTCTAGAATTGCTCCAAGTTGAACTTCTCCTAAAATGCCTCTCGTCTTAACATTCGACAATACCTTCTTCAAGTCATCCACACCAGAGGATAATTTCTGCATCTCTCCTAGGGACTTATACACTTCTTCAAGTCTCTCACTTACCAATTGGAAACTCTTACCGATCCGATCTTCCAGAGTCTTCTGTAATTTCTCGTCAACTGTAGCTCGCATCTCATCTAATTTCTTCTCATTACTCTCTTGCAGAGAAGCCACCTTATTCTCTAACGTATCACGAATCCCTATAAGCTGCTTATCATTTCTCTCTTGAAACGTCTCCATACGATTATCCACCATAGTAGACATAGAAGTTACTGTATCACGCAGCGTATCGATATTATGTCTAGTGTTATCCGACAAATCCTTAAATCGTGCTGTTTCTGCATTTGATAGCTGTTGCTGTAGATTCTTCTGATTCCTCATATGAGAGTCTAATTCTCTCTGTATAAAGTCTAAGGTGTTTTTATTCCCTGCATCTGTAGATTTAGCAATTCCACCTTTTATTATAACCAATAGAATAATATTGATGATAATTCCAACTACAATTACTCCAATCATTATATAATCCATCCTAGTATCCGTCCCTTTCTATGTTACGCTAACAGCCCTTTAACTTCTGCATTCCTCGCTGAACTGCGTCCTTTGAATTCTTCCAATCTGCATCTTTATTCTTATAATCAAACTTCTCTATAAACCAAGAAATATCTTCATAAGTTCTCTTCAGATTACCTGTCATCAGAGTTTCCATATCACAATAAAAAACTCCAAGTTCCTCACTCTTTAATTTTCGATCCGCCGCCTGACACAAGTCTCCAAAATGACTGAGGCAAAACCCTTTAGATGCTAAAATCTTAGTCTTAAATTCTGGCACCTTGCTATATTGTATGATGAATATGTCTAGATATCGTTCGTAATGCTCCTTCTGTTTTTCACAAATAAAGCAACTTGCTTTCTCCTCCTCAACAAATCGATGAATTGGATTCTCACTTTGCTTACCCTTTCCAAAGAAAGAGGTCGTCGATTTCTTACCACTTCCATTTACCTTAAATGCCTTTTCTAAGCAGTCTATTTTATTCAAATAATGAGTCTTCAATATCCAAGCATTGCCTAACGCATTACCATATTCGAACATCTTTTGAAAATGATATTTGCAAAACCCTTTTTCATCCGTAATACCACGAACATCACGCTCCATATAAGAGGCACTAGTTCCAAGAACAAAATCCAGCATGTCTTCTTCTATCTTCTTCTCAATGAAACAAAATGGGCACTCCGTTTCCGCATTCACTGCATCATTGATTGGAATAGTATACATCTTCTCTTTCATTCGACAGATTCCTCATTTTTCCTAGACTGTTTCCATTGTATCAAATCCACTATATAATTTCCATAACAAAAAAAACTTTCTATATGTCGAAACTATAGAAAGTTTTTATCATTTACTGTTTTTCTTTGTGTAATTTTTTCAATACCAGTAATGTTAGCAATGTCAGAATCAGCCCTGTCGGAAGTGATATCCATGCATTTCGTGTCAATCCTGCTACAATATAGGTGACAAAACTTACCACCGCAACTAATATAGCATATGGCAATTGAGTCTGTACATGATTCACATGATTGCATTGCGCTCCCGCTGAAGCCATAATTGTTGTATCTGAGATTGGCGAGCAATGGTCTCCACATACAGCACCTGCCATACAAGCCGATATAGAAATTATCATTAAATCATAATCCACACCACTAAGCGCATTTACTACAATTGGAATCAATATACCAAATGTCCCCCAAGAAGTACCTGTTGCAAATGCCAATAAACACCCAATAATAAATATAATCGCTGGCAAGAAATATACAAGTCCACTCGCCCCTGCTTGTACAATTCCTTCAACATATACACTTGCTCCCAAACTATCTGTCATAGACTTAAGCGTCCATGCAAATGTTAGTATTAAAATAGCCGGTACCATTGCCTTAAACCCTACTGGCAAGCAGTTCATACAATTTCTAAAACTCAAAACTCTTCTTATCGAATAAAACGCAATAATAATAGTAACTGCAACAATACTACCCATAGACAATCCAACTGAAGCATCGCAATTCGAAAAAGCAGTAATCAGATTTTCTCCCCAAAAAAATCCACCTGTATATATCATTCCTACAATACAACTAATAATTAAGATAATAATAGGTAAAACTAAGTCTACTACCTTTCCTTTTCCTATTTTCTCAGTAATCGTATCTGTGCTCTCCATCTTCCCTGTCGTAAATAAATCCCCATTTTTTGCATTTTTCTCATGTTTTTCCATAGGTCCAAAATCCATCTTTAGCAAAACCAAACCAATCATCGTTATAATAGTAAGAATTGCATAAAAATTATATGGTATGGTCTTTAAAAATAATGTAAATCCATCCTCTCCTTCTACCGATCCCGCTACGGCTGCTGCCCATGAAGAAACTGGAGCGATGATGCAAATCGGTGCCGCAGTAGCATCAATTAAATACGCTAATTTAGCTCGAGAAACTTGATATTTATCCGTAACTGGCCGCATAACACTTCCAACCGTCAAGCAATTAAAATAATCATCTACAAAAATAGTCAGCCCCAGAAAAATTGTAGCCAACTGAGCTCCAACTCGTGATTTGATATGTAGGCTTGCCCATTGACCAAATGCCGCAGATCCTTTTGCTTCGTTCATTAGACAAACAATCATTCCCAACACCACTAAGAATATTAGTATCCCTACATTGTAGCTGTCTGCCAAAACACTTATAAATCCACCATTAACTACATGTGTAAGTGTAGACTCAATACCGCCTCCCGAATATAGGAGTCCACCTATAATACTTCCAATTAGAAGTGAACTATACACTTCTTTTGTAATTAAAGCTAAAAGAATTGCGATTAGCGATGGCATCAATGCCCAAAATGTAGCATATACGGTTGGTGTATATTCAACCACCTCTGCTGTTGCAAACACAGTGACCGAGCTTGTTGCAAGCAATAATATAATCGCTATAAATCCATATAACTTTCCTTTTTTTGTAAACTTCATTCCCTCATCCTCCTTTTAACCATTTCATGTTAATTTTAAGCTCTATAAAAAACTCTCATTTCCTAACAATACTAATATATTACCACATTAAATCTACACACTCAATAAAAGCTATAGAATTTCTACCTTCACATATGTTATATTTAAATATATATAATTATCTTTACTTAGGGGGATCAAAATATGAAGAAATCATCAAACCATATTACAACATACACCGGATTAGACTTTACACCACTTTGTCCCAATATCCAAGACATCAAAATTGAAGACATAGCTCATTCTCTATCCCTAATGTGCCGTGCAAACGGGCACTTCACACATTTTTTTTCCGTAGGTCAGCATTCCATCAACTGCGCTAATGAGGCGAAAGCTAATGGATACTCTTTCAAACTACAATTAGCATGCCTCATCCATGATGCTAGCGAGGCATATATATCAGATATTACCCGTCCTGTAAAGGCTGAATTATTAGAGTATCAAGCAATTGAAAAACACTTACAGGAAGCCATATACATCAAATATTTAGGACGGAACTTAACCGAAGAAGAGTCCATACTCTTAAAACAAATCGATGATGCCATGTTGATCCATGAATTCCAAGCATTGATGAAGAAAAAGGTATTCAAAGACCACCTTCCAGATATTAAGACTTCATTGAATTTTGAGTTCATCATGTTTGATATAATTGAGAGAGAATTTTTAGATTTATTTACAACTATTATTAATAATTGCAATTAACAATAGGAGGAGGAAATTTGTATTATGAAAATCGTATTTTTAGATGCCAAAACAATTGGGGAAGACATTGATTTAAGTGGATATGAGACTTTAGGGGAAGTTGTAAAGTATGGATTTACAAACACCGAAGATATTCCTGCCCGTGTAGAAGATGCCGACGTTCTTGTCAGCAACAAAATTGAAATCAATAGAGATACCATTGGATCTGCAAATAAACTAAAACTAGTTTGTGTCACGGCCACTGGGACCAATAATCTTGATAAAGAATATCTAGACTATCGAAAAATTGCATGGAGAAATGTTGCTGGATACTCCACAGAATCTGTAACTCAACATACATTCGCTATGCTATTTTATCTAATGGAGAACCTAAAATACTATGATGAATATGTAAAGACTGAGCAATATGTAAATGATGAAATCTTTACTCATTTTGGAAGTGTTTTTCATGAGTTAAGTGGTAAAACGATGGGTATTATTGGGCTAGGCGCGATCGGCAGACGTGTATCAGATATTGCACAATTATTCGGTGCCACGGTCATCTACTATTCTGCTTCTGGTTCTAGTTCTCAACCAGGGTATCAACAAGTCGATTTCGATACGCTTTTAAGCAAATCCGACATTATATCTATTCATGCACCACTAAATGAATATACAGAGTCACTGATCAATTCTGATGCTCTAAGTAAGATGAAGCCAACAGCAATTCTACTTAATTTAGGGCGTGGTGGCATTATAGTAGAGGAAGATTTAGCATCAGCTTTGGAAAATAATATCATTTATGCTGCGGGATTGGATGTATTGGCAGAAGAGCCAATGCGAGAAAACTGCGCTTATCGCAGAATCAAAGATAGTAGAAAATTGTTAATTACTCCACACATCGCGTGGGCGAGTATAGAATCTCGCACACGCTTGATGGATATTATTTTAGGACAGATTAAGGAATTCTTTATTTAACAATGAATCCTTCTTCATCCCATAGATCATGCCAATCATTAGCACCTTCCCATAGGAACACTTGACCTTTTACAAGTCTATTGTTTTTCTCCAATGTAGCAATCGTTGCCATTTCTTCATCTGTTAATGGATCTTCTGTTACGCATCTTAGATTGCTTACGTATTCATTCTCAAATACTGAGAAAGGAATTGGAATTTGTCCTCTTTGTGCTGCCCATTTAAGTGCAACTACAGCTGGATGAATTCCATGAGCTTCTGCGATTGCTTTCATCTCTGGTAATTGAATATCCGCAACATCTTCTGGCAACATATCTCTCTCAGGTCTTGTAGGTGAACCAATTGGCATAAATCCGATTGGTTGTATATCATGTGCAACTAGCCAATCAAAGATTTCTGGTTGTTGAAAACAAGGATGTAATTCCATCTCACACGAAGCTGGCTTGACGTTTAAGTGCTCCCAAACACCTTCCAATTTTGGGATGGTCATGTTTGAAATTCCGATATGTTTTACTAATCCTCTTTCTACCAAGCTTTCGATTTGACGATATGTGCTTACAAATTCTTCTACACTAAATGGCTTTGACTCTGGATTTCTTGCATCTACATCACATCCTGGTGCATGATAATTCGGGAATGGCCAGTGAATGAAAAATGTGTCTACATATTCACATTGAAGATCCGCAATTGACTTCAAACAAGATTCTTCCACTCTTTGGTGCATGTCATTCCATACTTTTGTCATGATATGAAGATCTTCACGCTTTACAACACCTTCATCAAATGCTGCCTTGAATACTTCTCCAATTTGATCTTCATTTCCGTAACAAGCCGCACAGTCAAATAAGCGATATCCACAACGGATTGCCCCTGCTACTGCTTCTGATACTTGCTCTGGCGAAAATCTGTCCGAACCAAATGTTCCCATTCCTACTGCTGGCATTGTTGCACCTGTATATAATTTTTTTGCAGGTACGCTTTCTGGATTTACAAAATTACTCATCTTTTTTCTCCTTTTGATTAAAATTATTTATTTGAAATTTATCATCTCTATTGTTCTTATATCGTTGCATATTCATAATCTTCTACAAAGACTACGACTCCCGATTTGGCAAGCTCTCTTGCTGATTTTTTTAACAAACCATCTCTCACCTGCTCATACTGAAGTGGCATATATTGATGTATCATGGTAATAGGAATCTCAACCTCATCTAGGTTCTCAAACATCTTATTCATTGCTTCCACCACCTTAGGCTGCCCCATATAGTATCTGCTTCTATCCGAGAAGCTGTATTTTCTCGCTAATGCTTGTTCATTCTCACTTCCATGATAATGTTTTTTCCAGTTTCCTTGATTTTCAAGCATTACTTCTTCTAATACTTGAATAAAATCTGATTGTCCATGTGGAACCAATTCCATTTCAATTTTATTCAATGCAAAAAGTGCTTCTCTTAGACCAAAGGTCAATGCTGGTCCTACTTTCAAGATTGCAATTCCATCTTCTACCATTTCTTTTAAGCATTCTTTACTTTGGTAGTCTGTGGAATGTCCCTCAAATACAATCTCTGGATACTCCTTTAATTTTTCACGCAAATCACTGGCATCTATACGATCATACATGAAGATTTGATTATCACCAAATTCAACCCCCGGCTGAACTACTACCGAGACCACATCATCCCACGCTTCATTTAAACCTTCTTCTATAAATACTTTCTTATATGTATCCACTGTATCAGAAAATGCATCGGGTTTCGTTACTGATATTCCTTCTTCCTCTTCTTGTGCTCCACCAGGAATCGGAACTTCACTACCAATAATAAATACAGGACGTACTGCATCTGGATTTAATTCCAATAATTCATCATATCCTCTCATAGCAGCTCTATATAATATTGCTCCACGACGTGCAATTACTTCTGTGGATAACATTGCATCCTTATCGTCATCGGCTAACTTCATCGAGGTATCTAGGTGAATTTTCGTAAACCCGGCCTTCGCGTATTGATACACCAGTTCTACTGATTTTTCCATTGCGTCTGCTTCACACTCACTCATCCAAGTAAGTGGACCCAAGTGATCCCCTGCAAGGATAATTAACTCTTCCTTACAACCTACTCTTTCAGCAATCTTCTGCACAAACTCATAGAAATCCTTGGGAACCATACCTGTGTATCCGCCAAATTGATTTACTTGATTTGCTGTCGCTTCAATTAAGGTCGGTATGCCTGATTTTGCCGCTCTTTCCAATACCACTTCCAATACCAATTCGCTAGCAGTACAATAAGATGGCAGTCCCACATTTATTCCCTGCTGCCTCTTTTGAATCATTTCCTTCAATGGATTCATCTTCATTTTCGAATACCTTCGCTTTCTTATTTATGCTCTCTCTTTAAGCTTCACTATCAATTAGTAATTTCCCTTTTACTGCACCTGGTATCTTATACATTTCGAATGCACTTGCGATTTCACTCAACGGTATCTTTTTGAAGGTAAATGAGTCATGGAATTTCAGATCGCCTGTCTTAAAATAATATGCTGTCAAATCCCACTCTTTTCCTGGAAATGGTGCACTATATGACATCCAAGACCCTGTCAGAGTAAATTCCTTACGATTCATATTTTCCCACTCTTCTACAGAGAAAGTTAATTCTTTTGTCGGTGTTCCAACGAAGCAGACTTGCGCTCTATTCCCAGCAAGAGAAAATGCCATTTTCATAGTAATGGTGTTTCCTGCTGTTTCGTAAACATAATCAAATCCTTTTCCATCTGTTATCGCCTTCGCCTGATCAAGATAATCCGCTTCCAATGTATTAATCCCTGCTGTAGCACCCAACTCCTTTGCTAATTCTAATCTTTCATCTGCAATATCAAAGACTACTACTTTTGCCGAGCCAAAAATCTTTGCCCACTGCATCACAAACAATCCAATCGTTCCACCACCTAGAATTGCAACTGTTTTTCCACCTTCATAATTGCATCGCTGTAATCCGTGAAGCGCAACCGTTGCTGGTTCGAAGAACGCACCTTGTTCAAATGTTACTTCTTCATCGAACTTCACAACATTTTTTTCTGGCATTGCAACATACTCTGCAAAACTTCCATACTCTCTTGACCCGATGAAACTATAATTCTTGCACAATGCATAATTGCCTTGCTGACAATCCTCACATTTTAAACAAGGAACAAGCGGAACTCCTGCCACGCGATCACCTACAGAAACTGTGGTAACTCCTTCTCCGACCTCAGCTATCGTTCCAGAAAACTCATGTCCTAACACATTTGGAAAGAAATGACAAGCATCTCCATTTACACGCGGAATATCCGAACCACATACTCCTGTATATTTTACCTTCACTAAAACCTGCCCTGCCTTTGGCGCTGGCTTTTCGATATCATCGTATCTGATATCTTCTCTCGCATATACTACTCCTGCCTTCATAGCTGACTCCTCCTTCATACTATCTTTCAATGGATGTTTTTTTCATTGTGTCCTTTAGTTTCTCATATAGTTCCAAGTAGATCTCGTAATTCTTTTTGTATAGTTCATGATTTTCCATATTTGGTACATGGCTTCTCGTCTTCTTAACAGTCAATTCTACTGCCTCTTCGAAGCTTTCATACATCCCTACTCCAACACCAGCCAAGATTACTGCACCTAGTGTTGTAGCTGTATCTGAAGATGGTACTGTGATTGGCTTTCCAGTAATATCGCATTTAATCTGAGTCCACAGCAACGAGTTTGCTGAACCTCCCATTGCCAACAATTCCTCTACAATAGCACCTTGCTCTTCTCCGATATCTAAGTTATGTTTGAGCGAAAATGCCACACCTTCCATCGCTGCACGAATCATATGCGCCTTGGTCTTACTAAAATCCAATCCATAGAACACTCCCTTTGCATCAGGATCCCAAATCGGTGACCGTTCTCCTGACATATAAGGTAAAAATATCAGTCCATCACTTCCTACTGAAACTTTCTCTGCAATCTCATTGAATTGCATCAGTGATGACTTGCCTACCTGCTCTGCAACTTCTCTTTCGTACTGACCGAATTCTTTTTCAAGCCAACGCATTACACCACCACCGCCAACAGTTCCACCTTGGAGCAACCATTTTCCTGGTACTGCATGATAGCTAAGAATCAACCTTGGATCTGCAGCATACTTCTCAATACATATGCTCATTCCACCTGCTTGTCCACCTTGTTCTTGTGTTTCACCTGCATGCAATACTCCTGCACCTAATGTGCCGCATGCTGCGTCTAATGCTCCTGCAACAACTGGTGTACCTTCTACCAAACCTGATTGCAATGCAGCCTTCGCTGTCACCGTTCCTACCACATCATGACACGCGTAGATATCTGATAAGAAAGACATTGGTATTCCAAGTTTATCACACATCTCTTTATTCCAAGTACCTGTCTTCATATCGAAACAATGTAACCCATAACCTTGAGACACATCCTGAGAAAACACATCAGTCAATCGATATGCTATAAAGGAGTTCGATTGTAGAATCTTATGAATTCTCGTATAGACATCTGGCATATTTTCTTTAAACCATATTATTTTCGCAGTAGTATATGATGGTTGTAATGAATTCCCGGCCACTTCGAATACATTATCAGCCCCAATTTTCGCATTTATACGATTGCAGATATCGACTGCTCTTGTATCCATCCATATTGGTGTATTTGCTAACACCTTTCCATTGATATCAATCGGAATCGCTGACCAACTCTGTCCATCTATACCTACACCCTTAATTTCTTCTGGCGCAATATCGAATTCTGCTAACAAAGACTTAATCGCTTTACAAACAGCTTCCCACCATTCATCTGGATCTTGTTCCGCCCAACCTTGCTTTGGATAATAAACCTGGTAATCTCCTGTAGCACTACCAATCACTTCACCTTGCTTATTAAAGACTGCTACCTTACAAGCACTGGTTCCGATATCAATTCCTAAAAGAAGTTCTCTCATATCCATTCCTCTCAATTCAAATTTTAACTCCAGTGTATTATGTCATTGCTCTATTGAGCTTTCCCTACACAACCACAAACTTCCATACGATTTTTCACTAGTTCCTTAACTGCTTTCATCCCTACATTTCCAAAAGCTTTTGGATCGAATGTTTCTGGCTTTTCTACAATCAGCGCTTTAATAGCATCGGTATATGCCACTCGTAATTCTGTCGCAAAATTCACCTTTGCAATCCCTCTTCTCACACAATCAGCCACTTCTTCATCACTAATTCCCGATGCTCCATGTAACACAAGTGGAATATCTACCACTGCTGCAATAGCCGACAATCTTTCTTTATCTAAAACTGGTGTCCCTACATAGAATCCGTGAGCTGTTCCAATTGCCACTGCCAACGAATCAATTCCTGTTCGCTCTACAAACTCTACTGCTTCATCCACATCTGTATTGGTATCCACTTCTACTTCGAGATCATCTTCTTTTCCACCAACTTTACCAAGTTCAGCCTCTACTGGGATTCCTCGTTTTTTCGCTTCCTCTACCACTCTTTTTGATACTTCAATATTTTTCTCAAAATCTTCTCCTGATCCATCAATCATAATTGATGTATATCCATTATCCATACACTCTATCGCTAATTCATAACTATTACCATGATCTAGATGAACTGCAACTGGAACACTAGCCTTCTCTGCTTCAGCCTTCACCATGGCAGCATACATTGCACTTGATGCATAACGAATTGTCGACGATGTGGTTTGAACCATAACAGGTGCTTTCACCTCTTCCGCCGCTGCTATAATTGCCTTAATCATTTCCATATTCTCCGCATTAAAAGCACCAATCGCATATCCTTCCTTCTTCGCATTCAATAACATTTCTTTCGATGTAACTAATGACATAACGTATCCTCCTAAATATCAAGCTTTATTAACTTTGTGATGTTTAACCTTTTCCTCATTATAGATAAAAATATACATAAATGTAATATTGTAATTTGACATATTAATTTGATTTATGTCGTGATATCGAATATTTATTGCAACCTTTATCCTAATATGCTAGTATATTTGTATATATCCTATAAACATTTCAGAAATTAGAAGGAGACCATCAATGAAAACCGTCTACACGGACTTAAACATACATTTTTCTCTAGAGAGCACTGAATTTTCCGCTTTAAACATTGTATTTGAAACATTCGAACAACCAATTCCACAGCATAGTCACGGAATCAATAGTTACGAAATTCACTATATTCCTTACGGTCGTGGGCGGGTCATGATTGATAATATCACCTATGATGTTACTCCTAATACGCTCTACATTACCGGACCACATGTAGAGCATGCGCAGATTCCTGATAAAAACGATCCAATGAGTGAATATTGTATATATTTAAAGATAAAGCATAGTAATTATCGCGAGGGTAATACTCTTTCCACATCCTATATATCACTATTTAAAGATACCGCTTTCTGGTTCGGCCAAGACACCCAAGACTTACACCCACTTATGCAACAGATATTTCACGAATTAGAATATGAGTACACTGGATATATGACACAGGTGGAAGCACTCTTGTCTCAGTGTGTAGTAAAAATGATACGTAATTACAAACATAGAAGCGAATCCAAGAAGCACATCGCTCCTCCTAACCTTGTAGATAGCAAATACATCATTCTTGAAGAATCTTTTTTATACGAATATCATAATCTAACTTTGGAAAAGCTATCGGCAAGATTAGGCCTCAGCCCAAGACAGACCGAACGATTTATAAAAGACTGTTATGGTCGAACTTTTTCTCAGAAAAAAACTGATGCTAAGATGGCTGCTGCCACAATGAAATTATCCGATTCTCAAATCACAATAACTGAAATTGCATATGCTCTCGGCTATTCTTCTGTGGAGCATTTTTCTCATGCGTTTAAGAACTACTATGGGATTACCGCACGGCAATATCGAAAGGAACATTAAATTAATTGTTGTAAAATCCAAAAAATGGTGTTATGCTAGAAAAAATTTCAAAAATAAGGAGATTAAAATCATGTTAAAAGGAATACCTCAAATCATATCCCCAGAATTATTAAAAGTATTATGCGAAATGGGACATAGTGACCGACTAGTAATTGCAGATGGAAACTTCCCTGTAGAAACAATGGGGAAAAATTCCATTGTCATTCGATGTGACGGACATGGCGTGCCAGAAATATTAGATGCCATCCTAAAATTATTTCCTCTAGATTCTTATGTAGATGCCCCTGTTTCCTTGATGGAAGTAATGGCTGGAGATCCTGTGGAAACTCCAATTTGGGATACATACAAAGAAATCGTTACTAAATATGATGATCGTGGTTCTGCCGCAGTTGGGAATATCGAACGCTTCAAGTTCTATGATGAAGCAAAGACAGCTTATGCAATCATCGCTACAAGCGAGAAAGCATTATATGCCAATGTAATGTTACAAAAAGGTGTGGTAATAAACCAATAGTGATATTGTAATTAATAGCGTTTTGATATATAGGAACCGAATAATTTCCTATATATAAAAAAAGCTTGAACTGGGGTATACCCCTGTTCAAGCTTTTTTCATATTATGAAATATCCAATTCAATTGGTTCATCTATTGTTTCTGACACATATTTTCCATCCTTCTTCCTCTGCTTCACACATTCTGATAACAAATATTCAATCTGCCCATTGACTGAACGAAAATCATCCTCTGCCCAAGCGGCTATCTGTGCATACAGCTTTGCAGAAAGTCGAAGTGGTATCTGCTTTTTTGTTTGTTCTGCCATCTAGTATAGAGAGCCCGAATTTACGATTGGTTGGGCATCCTTATTACCGCATAATACTACTAATAAATTCGATACCATAGCAGCCTTACGCTCTTCATCTAGTTCTACAGTCTTATTCTCGTTTAATTTATCCAATGCCATCTCCACAATACTAACTGCACCATCCACAATAAGTTTCCGTGCGTCAACCACTGCCGTAGCCTGTTGTCTCTGTAACATTACCGCTGCGATTTCTGGCGCATATGCAAGGTATGTGATGCGCGCCTCTTGTATCACCAATCCTGCCTCACTTACCTTACCTTGAATCTCTTCTTTAATGCGCCTTGCCACAATTTCACTAGACCCTCTTAGAGATCCTTCATCTGGTAACCCATCACCAGTTGTATCAATATTTTCTGCTACATCATATGGATAAAGTCGCACGATATTCCTTAATGCCGCATCGCACTGCAGAGATAAAAACTCTTTATAATTATCCACCGTAAATACTGCCTTTGCAGTGTCTTCAACCCTCCAAATTACAGCAATACTAATTTCAATTGGGTTTCCAAGACAATCATTTATCTTCTGCTTGTTATTACTTAGTGTCATCGCCTTTAATGGAATGATTTTACTATCTACATGAATCGCAACCTCTGTCCCGCCTGTCACAACCGTCTTTAATCCCGACTGTTTCGGACTTACATCTCCACTTTGTCGAAGAGAAGTGGATGCTGCAGGATTAAATGCCACACTAAATGGATTTACGTAGTAGAATCCTTCTTCCTTGATTGTCCCTGTATATTTGCCAAAGAGAGTTAGCACCAAAGCTTCTTGTGGCTTTACTACCTTAAGTCCAATAAAATTTATCCACCCTAATGCTGTATATGCAATTCCTATCACTAAGAACATAATATTAATTGGATTTGCACCTCCATTGATGCTAATCGCTGAAAAAACAATCATAGCAATAGATATCACATAAGACACTAATCCTCCAAGTAGTATCGGCATTCCTTTTTTGGGGTTTAAAATAATTTCCTTCATATCTAGTCTCCTTTCGATTTCATTTGATATCAATATGATATCATTCTGAAGTCATCTTGTCAACTAGAAGCGCACAAGTAATTTCAATACTCATAAGACTCGATAATCGCATGAAAACTAGAACCACGATTTGAAGACCAATAATGAATTTTCATAAGCATAATCCAAGTTGTCTAATGTTTGGATTAATAACTATTCGTCTAATTTGTAGTGTTTAATCGTTTCTTCTGTCGGAAATCCATCTTTCCACCCACGAAGCTCATAGTATTCTGGTAACATAACATCAAGCTTATTTACCAAGCCTTTTGATGGACCATAATCAGTTGTTTCATGTGTGATTCGTTTTGGAAGTGTATCATCCTCGGATTTCATTCCAGCTTCTTTGTTAAACATGCGTTCAAGGTTATATATACGCTCTGCAATCTCCAATAAGCTTTCTCCGGTATGATTAGAGCCTGTTGCGCTATTTAGCATTTGCGCTAAATCATCGGGTGAGATTGCTTTCGCTGTAAAAAGACAAAGTCCAATGCTATCAAACAAAGCAGAGTTATCCTGAGCGACTTTTACAAGTGTAGCTTTACCCTCGGTTGCTGTTCTGTCTCCTAAGATTTCAGTGCTAAAGGTATTTCCGCGTACATGACATGCACCCCGGTTTGAAGTTGCGTAGTTAAGTCCCATTCCTTGGAATCCCCTAGGGTCGTATGCGGCCATTTCTTGCTTTTTAACACTCATAGAAAGGTCGGGTCTACCATAGTGCTCACATAATCTATAGCTCCCCTGAGCCATAAGTGCTCCCAGCGGAGTCTCGGCTAGGCACATACGTTTTGTCCAAACGGTTATAGCTTCAGCATTTCCCCATTTTAAAGGAACACCATCGCAATCTTCGTCTGTGATATATCCTCGTTGGTAAAGCTCCATCGCAGAGGCAATAGTCGCAGGTGCAGAAATAGAATCAACTCCATACTCGTTGCACATGTGATTTGCTCTGCAAATTTCCTCAGCTTTGTCGTAGTAATTACCTTGGAAGTTTTTAACGGGGAAAGAACCAGCATTGTTTAGGTTATGAACAAGAACAGGGGTTCCGTAAAGTTTTAGATTTTTTCCTGTATGTGGGTGTTCTCTGAGCTTTTTGATACACTCAGAGTTTATCTTTTTCAGCGAATCTGGATCGTGAACTTGAACAGACGTTTTACTCGCATTTATCACGATAGCTTTTAAGTTCTTGCTCCCCATAACAGCGCCAACACCACTACGCCCTGTCTTTATCATTCATTATACAGGAAACAAGTGATAGTTTTTCACCGGCCAAACCAATATTTAAGACTGAACTTTTCGGAAATCGCTCTTTCAATCTTTCGTCAATTTCTCCAGAAGACATACCAATATATTCATCGGCATTGTAAAGAGTAATCTCTCCGTCATTTATATGGATAAATGTTGTCTCATCAGCCTTTCCTTCAATTATGATGCCGTCAAAACCTGCATATTTTAACTTTGCTCCCCATGTTCCGCCTGAATTCGATGATGCAATCATACCTGTTAGTGGAGATTTAGTCAACACCATGAAACGTGTACCCGTTGGTGTGGCAGTTCCTGTTAGAGGGCCTGAGAGGTAAAGCAATTTATTTTCAGGTGATAGTGGTTCAACTTTTGCAATTCCCTCGTCGTAGAGAATTTTTGTTCCCAACCCTCTTCCGCCAATGAATTTTTCTGCTAATTCTATATTCAATGGCTCTATTCTAATCTTTCTTGTTGTGAGATTTACTCTCGCTAATTTGTAATGATATGCACTAGCCATAAACAAACCACATCCTTTCGTGTGAATTTTACTGTTATAGTTTATACATATTTACCACAATGTTCACTATCTGTCAAATTTGGCGCTTGTATTTTTGGTAACTTTAAACATAAATAAGTGATATGCATGCATAAAATATAGTTTATTTTACCAATTATGTGATACTGTATGTATAATTGGTTTTCTGATTTCATATTATGTAAAAGAAAATTCATCACGTGACAACGCAAACTGCCATGTACAATTTTTATAAAATAATTCAGATGGGTTTTCTGTTAAATAATTGACTAAAAGTTGTGATGGGAGTGAACAGAAAGCAAAGTGCTTATATCGAAACCAAGAGGAGTTGCATAAGAATAAAAGTAGAGGGGAAAATAGAACCTCAGTGTCAATCTCTTCCGATAGGAAATCCGATTGAT
The DNA here is from genome assembly GCA_964367905.1 of uncultured Lachnospiraceae bacterium. Taxonomy (GTDB): domain Bacteria; phylum Bacillota; class Clostridia; order Lachnospirales; family Lachnospiraceae; genus CAUPWF01. The sequence goes on along the minus strand of CAYIZP010000015.1, from coordinate 23,037 downwards.
ACTGAGGTTTTTAAAGATCGAGGCTTAATTTAGTTGAAATTCACTATTTCCCGACAGGACAGCCCCTTATCCAATATTATTTTGTTTGAATTATGCTAATTCTGATACGATCTTCTTCAAAGCTGCTAATGCTTCTTCTGGAAGTTTGTCATATCCTTCTTTTGCAGTTTCGAATTTCTCGACAGCCTCTACACGTGTTTGCATACTAGATACTAGTTGAGCTTTATAATCTGCATCACTTAGGTCAGGAACAAATCCTTCCCACTCCATGATTTCGATGTCTGAGAATGGGCCCCATTGCTTGAAGTTTTCTTTTCCTTCAACAATTGTTTCAAGAATTCCCAAAGTATCTTTTGGTTGAACCTTCTTGCCCATGAAATCACCAGTGTTGATGATATAGCAATCTACGTTCTTCTCTTCCACTAATTTCTTGAATTTCTCATAGTCGTTTACTAGTGGATATGTTCTAAATGGATTTGCATATGGTACGATACGAATTGCATTTAAGTCAGTTCCTGCAGCAACACGCTCTGCTGTAGATGTCTTTGTAGCAAGTGTAGCACCCATTACAGAAGCTAGAGCTGAACCTTTTAATTTGATTACTGGTGGAATTGTTGGGTCTTTCATAATCCAGAAGATTGAATTACAAGGAGAATCAACCTTGTCCACACGGTTTGGTGACCATAATTTCGATTTGATCGCACGTCCGTTACCATTTCTGATATCTTCTGTCACTAATTGAACTTTTCCTTCTTCGTCAATTGTTGCCGAACAGTTTTGAGCTGTTACAAGGTATTTGTTATCTTCACATCCTGCTGGATAATCTTGTGTCTTATCGAAATAAGAAGGCTCTAACGCTACAGATGCACATGTGTCTGCATTGATGATGAAAGCATCGTCATGAAGAACTGTGATTCCATATTTTCCACCATGTTGAGCATGTGTGATTGTAGACTTTCCTGATCCAGATAATCCGAATACAGATGCAACATACTTGCTTCCATCTGCTAATGTGTATTCTTTTTGTCCACCGTGGCATGAAGCATATCCATTACGGTTTGCAATAGCCCAAGCCATTGTCAATGTTCCTTTTTTGTGCTCTCCGAAGTATCTCATACCAAGGATACAAGCACAGTTTGTATCTGTGTTGAAATAGCACAATGTCTTAGGATCGCTTAAGCAACTTAAGTCAACTCCTGGACGATCAGATCCATTCCATTGTGGGTCAGAGAAGATATAGATATCTGGCTCTGTTCCATTTCCAAGTGGAAGAGATTGCTTGTACATTCTTGTATACTCATCTGATAGATATTGGAAGTTCAACATCCAAGAATATAATACGTTTTCTTCACCTTCTGGAATTAATAGGTGCGCTTTTACCATAAAGTCTGGGTCAAGACCTACATAAACTTCTGCATGGTACATTGTCTTATAACGTGTTTCATAGATTGCATCCATTGCTACTTTATCTAATTCAGCACAGTTTACACCTGGTTCTCCAGCAATTCTTCTCGCTGGTGCATAACGACCTGTAATCGCTCCATCATTGAACAACAATACCTTTGCATCTGGCTCTAAACCAAATTCTTCTCCTCTATATACAGGCATATCTGTTACCACTGTACCCGAAGAGTTTTTCGCTAAGTCATACGCTTCTCTAAGTGTATTAACTTTCATTACATTGTTTCCATAGAATGCAGCTTCGATGATTGATCTTGTTTTGGCAAAACCAGGTTTTCCTGCACCAATTTCACTTAATTTGTAATTTGCTTTTGTTGACATTTAATTAATTCCTCCTTTAAATTCCGAATTTGAAACAATTATCTCATTTTTCGCAAAATAAGTCAATGCCTAATAGTATTTCTTTTTCGCTTTATTCACCTTAATACTAAACATTACTAACTCTGCAAAGAAAAGTGCCATAATCACCCAGAGCACTATATCCAATTTTATCACATAAGCATGTAGTAGACACACAGCCCCATAGAGTGTTGCAGCAATACCGAGCAACCACACTTGCCCATTTGTCTCTTGGATAAACGCGGTCTTATCCTTGCATTTTTTCGTTCGCGTTACTTGGTCAACCAAGAGTGTTTCATTGATAATACCCGTCTTCTTCATCATGTATGCGGAATACATGCAATATAATCCGCACCCTAGTCCAAACAGTCCGAAGAGTAGATCCAAACCTTCCATCATGTATTTCACCTATTCCTATTGTATTTTAAGAATCTCTTTTACTGATTGCTTCATATTCGCTGATGCACATTCTTTTGTGTGTAAGATATTGGCATCGCGGATTTCATTGATCGCATTTGGAACTTCTACACCAGATACCTTGTGTAATTCGTCTATCAAATCAAACTCATCCCAACCTTTGTATTTGTCATCGATTGCAGTCATAACACTATCTGCAAACTTATAAGGACTTGCAGTGGAGACAACAATTGCCTTTGTCTCATCTCCTGTTTGCTCCACATAATCATAGCGAACCGCTTCTGCAACACCTGTATGTGTATCCATCACATATCCTGCACCGGCATTCACATCGTGGATTCTCTGAGCCACAACCTCTTCTGTTGCATATCCACCTACAAAATCAGCAAGTTTCGCCTTCATATCATCTGAAATTTCATATACACCCGTAGATTTTAACGCTTGCATCAATTCATTATTTTTATCTGCATCATTTCCAGCAATAGCATAGATTAACCTCTCCAAATTGCTTGAGATAAGAATATCCATAGATGGTGATGAAGTCAAAATAAACTCACGATTTTTATCATATACTCCCGTTTGGAAGAAATCAAATAATACTTTATTTTCATTAGAAGCACAGATAAGCTTTCCGATTGGAACTCCCATTTGTTTCGCATAATATGCAGCTAGGATATTACCAAAGTTACCTGTTGGTACCACCACATTGATTACTTCACCTGCTTGAATCTCTTCTTGCTTTAAAAGTTGTGCATAAGAATACACATAATACACTACTTGTGGCACAAGTCTTCCGATATTGATTGAGTTTGCTGAAGAAAATTGAAATCCCGCCTCAGCTAACTCTTGTGCGAAATCCTTATCTTCAAATATGTTCTTCACACCTGTTTGCGCATCATCGAAATTTCCATGAATTGCAACCACACAAGTGTTGTCTCCTTTTTGTGTTACCATCTGTAGCTCTTGAACCTTGCTCACACCATTTTTCGGATAGAACACGATGATGCTTGTTCCCTCTACATCTGCAAATCCAGCCAAAGCTGCCTTTCCAGTGTCTCCCGATGTAGCTGCCAAGATAACAATTTCTTTCGTTACTCCATTTTTCTTTGCTGATGTGGTTAATAAATGCGGCAAAATCGAAAGTGCCATATCCTTAAATGCGATTGTAGCTCCATGGAATAACTCTAGATAATACGTATCATCCACTTTCACAAGTGGCGCAATCTCTTCGGTATCGAATTTGCTATCATAAGCCTTGTCGATACACGCTTTTAATTCCTCTTCTGTAAAGTCGGTAAAGAACTGCTTCATTACCGCATATGCTACTTCTTGATATGGAAGTTCTTTCAATTGATCAAAGCTAAGATCAAGCTTTGGCACTTCCACAGGAACAAAAAGTCCTCCATCATCCGCCAGCCCTTTTAGAATTGCTTCTGATGCTGTTACAGTCTTCTTACCATCTCGTGTACTCTTATATAATATTTCCATTCTAATACCCTTTCTTATTTTTTTGAATTTGTATAGTTTACAAGACCTTCTGCTGCAATAATTTTTTGCATAAACTCTGGGAATGGTTGTCCTTTGAACTCGGTTCCCTTTGTTCTGTTGTAAATCATTCCGCTATCGAAGTCTACTTCGACCTCATCTCCTGCTTCAATTCCTCTAGCTGCCTCTACACACTCAATAATCGGAAGACCGATATTGATTGCATTTCGATAAAAAATCCTTGCAAATGTTTCCGCAATAACACAACTTACTCCTGCCGCCTTCAAACAAAGAGGTGCATGCTCTCTCGAAGATCCACATCCAAAGTTTTTATTTGCCACAATCAAATCACCTTGTTGAACTTTCCCTGCAAATTCAGGGTCAATATCTACCATTGCATGACTTGCCAATTCTTTCGCATCAAAGGAATTGAGGTATCTCGCTGGTATAATTACGTCTGTATCTACATTATCACCATATTTAAACACATGTCCTAAAGCCTTCATTATTTTGCACCTACTTTCTCAGGATTTGCAATGCATCCTGCAATTGCACTTGCCGCTGCCACTTCTGGAGAAGCTAAATATATTAGGGAATCCACATGACCCATACGTCCTACAAAATTACGATTCGTCGTAGAAACACATTTTTCACCTGCTGCTAGTACACCCATGTGTCCACCCATACATGGCCCACAACTCGGTGTATTGAATGCGCATCCCGCATCGATGAAGATTTCAGCTAACCCCTCCTTCATACATTCCTTAAATATCTTCTGTGTCGCTGGAACCACCATAACACGCACATCCGGATGTACTGTTTGCCCTTTTAACACTGCTGCCGCTTTCCTCAAATCCTCCATACGCCCATTCGTACATGATCCAATCACAACTTGATCAATCATAACTGGCTCCATCGCTTCGATTTCATCCACTGTCTTCGCATTTTCAGGCAAATGTGGAAACGCCACTGTCGGACGAACCTCTGATAAATCAATGGTAATCACTTCATCATATTCTGCATCTTCATCTGCTGTATATACTTTATATTCTTTTGTAGAATGCTCTTTCATATAGGCTTCTGTCTGCGCGTCTACCTCAAAAATTCCATTCTTCGCTCCTGCTTCAATCGCCATATTCGCCATGGTAAACCGATCATCCATTGATAAATTTGAAATTCCTTCACCAACAAATTCCATAGACTTATACAAAGCTCCGTCTACTCCGATTTTACCAATGATATGTAAGATGACATCTTTTCCACTCACATATGAACTCATCTTTCCTACCAATACAAATCGAATCGCACTTGGTACCTTGAACCAAATTTCTCCTGTTGCCATTCCTGTTGCAACATCAGTGGTTCCCATACCAGTAGAAAACGCTCCCAAGGCTCCATATGTACAAGTGTGCGAATCTGCACCAATGATACATTCTCCCGCTACCACAAGACCCAACTCTGGTAAAATCGCATGCTCTACTCCTGACTTGCCTTGTTCGAATACATTGGTAATTCCTTGCTCTTTTACAAACTCGCGAATCGCCTTAGAATTCTCTGCTGATTTAATATCCTTATTCGGTGTAAAATGGTCGGGAACAAACATCACCTTATCTTTATCAAACACCTTATCGCTCATCTGCTTCAGAATCGGTAGTGCCATTGGTCCTGTAATGTCATTTGCCATCACCACATCCAACTTAGCCTCTATTAATTGTCCAGCCTCCACATGTGATAATCCTGCATGGTCTGCCAGAATTTTTTGCGTCATTGTCATACCCATAATCTCATCTTACCTCCTAATTTTTGTTCATACAATACTATAGTATATATATACTCTTTCGTCAAGTATCCGCCCACCTAAAACATTGTAGAAACCATTCTTATGTTTTGGGGACAGCGGAGATATGAAGTCGAGCTTCATCCTACCACTGTCCCCCTCGGAACATTTATCAAATTTACTTTTTGTTTTTTAAATTTTTGAGTTTTTTCTTTATCTTTTTATTCAAGAAATCAATTTCAATCGGATCAATCGGATTCATCGGATTCTCAATTGCCTCCATCGCCTTTCGGCGAATTCGCCTCACCAATTCACCACCAGCATTATAGAACCAAAATCCATGTACAAGGATTGTATTCGCCTTGCCCAACTTGTCCTTCGTTGTGTGCACATAGCGCTCACCTCCACAACTTAAAACATGATTTTGTCTACGTATTGCATGTATCAAATCTATCTCTGTCTTAATCGGTTCCTCAAATTTTGTAAATCCCATACCGACACAATTCAATTTATGTGCATCACTTCCACCTACGCAAGGTTTCATATGGGTGCGTGCCAAATTAATCGCACCATCGTTAGACAACTCTGATTCACAGGCGTTAAAACCTTCTACAAAATCAAATTTTTTCGCTAATTCTGGATTCTTATAAAAACACTTTGTATTTGTAAAACTCAAAAACTTCTCACCACAAGGATGTGCAGGTCCTAACACTCCACCATGACGATGTACGAAATCTATCAAAATCGCAAGTGGCATCCCTCTCGTCTCCAATAAAGTCATCTTCACTTCCTGCGGCATAACAACCAAAAAATGCCCTGCATCTCTGGTATCATATTCTACACCTTTTAGTACAACAAAGTTTTTATATTTTTTCCCTTTTAAATTATTCTTCCAATAACGGTATCCATTGTACGTATTATGATCCGTTATTACCATGCCATCTATGCCCTTTTCTATCAATGCTTCAATATATTCTTCTACCGAAACCTTGCTATCCACTGACCCCTGACTCACATGACAGTGCATATCTATCTTCATTTTAATAACCATCCCTTTCTTATAGTCTAGCAACTTTGGACCATAAGGGACAAATTGCCGTGTGAAATTTTTTTCACACTATCATCCTTTTCTAACTGCATTGTATCACACAGATATCCCAACTTCAATGGAGTTAATAGAATTTTCACATTCGCTTAACTTAATTATTCTATTTCTAGATGATTTTGGATAAAAACTCCCGAAGTCGCTCCGATTTCGGGTTGGAAAAGAACTCTTCTGGTTCATTCTGCTCTACAATATTTCCAGAATCCATAAAGATGCATCTTGTGGCAACCTCTTTTGCAAATCCCATCTCATGCGTTACTACTATCATTGTCATCCCGTCACGTGCAAGCTTCTTCATGATATCTAGCACTTCCCCTACCATCTCTGGGTCTAACGCCGAGGTAGGTTCATCGAATAACATTACATCTGGACTCATCGCCAATGCTCGCACGATTGCAATCCTCTGCTTCTGACCACCCGATAATTTTGATGGATAGGTGTTTGCTTTGTCTGCCAATCCCACCATTTCAAGCAATTCCATCGCTTTAGTTTCGGCTTCTTCTTTTGTTTTCTTCAATAATTTGATCGGTCCTAAAGTGATATTCTCTAGAACACTCATGTGCGGAAATAAATTAAAATGTTGGAATACCATCCCCATCTTTCTTCGATGCTCGTCAATACTCACCTTTTTGTCCGTGATGTCGACTCCCTCGAAGAATATCTTGCCACTTGTAGGCACCTCTAATAGATTCAAAGAACGTAAAAACGTAGATTTCCCAGATCCCGATGGTCCAACAATAACTACGACCTCTCCTTTATGAATCTCCTCTGTCACTCCATTGAGAGCATGTAATGTATTGTAATAAACCTTGTGTACATCTTCCACGCGGATTAAAGTTTCTCCATTAGTGATCACTATTTCTCAACCGCCTTTCTAGTTTATTGACTAACATACTAAATAACATAACCATTGCAAGATAAATCAGCGCCACTGCAAATAATGGCATCATGGCACTGTAAGTAATACTTCGAATCGTATCCCCCCCACGAGTTAGATCCTGTAGCCCGATATATCCACAAATCGATGTTTCTTTCATAAGTACAATAAACTCATTTCCAAGTGCCGGCAAAACATTCTTGAATGCCTGAGGCAAAATAATATGTATCATTGTTTGTCGATAATTCAATCCAAGACTTCTTCCTGCCTCAAACTGCCCATTATCGATGGACATAATTCCAGAACGCACAATTTCCGCCACATATGCTCCTGAATTAATTCCAAATGCAAGTATCGCCACGAATTCTTTGCTAATTCTCACACTTCCAAATACCACAAAGTATATAATAAGCAATTGAACCACAACCGGTGTTCCTCGTACAATCGTAATATAAATCTTGGCAACAAAATTCAATACTTTCATTTTTCCTGTTTTATCATGTGTAGAGCGAACAATGGCTATCACAACGCCCAATATCACACCGAGTATAAGAGCAAAGAAAGTGACTTGGAGTGTAACCCCAAGCCCTTCTAATATATAACGCCATCTCTCATCTTCGATAAAGTTAAACTTAAAATCTTCAATAAAATTCTGCATAATTCCTACCTAACCTATTCAACAGTTCCTATTTTTTTACAATGATAACTTGCTTTGCTGTTACGTAAGTATCTGTAAAATCAACTGATTCTTGTCTATCAGGTGTCACTGTCATTCCAGCTGCACCAAAATCAACTTTTCCGCTATCTACTGCTGTAATGATTGAATCGAATGCCATATCTTCAATCACAAGTTTCATATCTAGCTTATCCGCGATTGCTGTTGCCATATCCACATCAATCCCCACAATTTCACCACCATCTTTGAATTCATATGGAGGGAACTCTGCATTTGTAGCCATCACGATTTCACCATTCGCATATGCTGATCCTTCTGGGGATGTATATCTCTCGCCACTATCGCTTAGATAATACTCTTGAATCGCTTCGAAAGTTCCGTCTGCTTTCAACTCCGCTAGGGCTGTATTGAACTGATCCAACAACTCAGTATTTCCTTTTTTGAATGCCATCGCATATTCTTCTTCTGTAAAAGCAGACTCTAGAATCCTCAAGTCATCATTTTCTGCTACGAAAGCCTCAGCTGGTAGATTATCGATTACAACCGCATCAACTTTTCCTTGTTGTAACGCTTGTACTGCTTCGAATCCTTTGCTGAAACGTTCAATGTTCTCATCTCCAAATGCATCTGTACAAGCAATGTCACCTGTTGTACCTAGTTGAACCCCGATTACAGCACCTTCTAAATCCTCTGCACTTTCTACTGACTTCCCAGTACCTGCACAACCTGCCAATCCAAATACTAGTACTCCTGCAAGCATTACGCTAATTAATTTTTTCATCTTTTTCTCCCTTTGCATAAATATTCATTACCTTGTATATTCTATCTGTTTTCGACAAAAATTGCAAGACCTAGTATCGTCTATTTTAAACTTCTTTTGCATTTTAACCTAAACCTCTTGGAATTCATCTTTTCCAACTCCACACCATGGGCAAACCCAATCATCTGGCAAATCTTCGAATTTTGTTCCTGGTTCAACTCCGTTATCTACATCTCCTACTTCTGGATCATACTCATATCCACATGGTTCACATACATATTTTTTCATCTCATTTACCTTCCTTTTCTTTTATTTTCTATTAATCATATCATTTTCTTTTAAGTTATGCAATAATTTGGTTTTTTAATCTTGTATTCAATCTTTTTTTGATAGCTTGTACTGAATAATTTAAATAAGAAACCAATATACTAATCAAAATTACTTTTTAATTCATATCTGACAATAAATAGCTTGAAGAAATGGAGATTCGTCATATGAAGCGACTTAAAAAAATACTTTTCGACCTTGGTATTGATATCATTGGAGGATTACTTATTGCCATTGGAATCTATAATTTTGCAGCAAATTCTGGTTTCCCCATGAGTGGTGTAACTGGAATTTCATTGATATTGTACCATTTATTTGATTTTCCCATTGGAATCACAACTTTGCTTCTAAATATTCCTATTGCAATGATATCTTTCTTTTTTCTTGGTATGCGATTTTTTCTACGCTCTATTAGAACACTAATCATCTCATCCTTCCTTATGGATGCTATAGCGCCCCTATTCCCAGTGTACTCAGGTAGCTTGATCTTATCAGCCATCTGCACCGGAGTGTTTGCTGGCCTGGGATTTGCTCTCATATATGCGAATAACACGTCCACTGGTGGTGTGGATTTTATCACCATGTCCATTCGTTCGAAAAAGCCTCATCTATCCATTGGTAGAATTGCATTCTTTATTGATGTAGCTGTAATTTTATTTGGAGGATATATCCTTCGGAGTGTGGACGGAATCATCTATGGAATTATGGTCAGCTTTATATTGACCACTGTAATCGATAAGTTTATGTATGGAATTGACGCGGGCAAGATGACCCTGATCATTACGGATTACGGGGAGAAAATCGCTCATATGATTGATGAAGAATTCACCCGTGGTGCCACACTCGTTGAAGGAGTCGGGGCCTATTCGGGCGAAGTGAAGAATATCGTTCTCTGTGCTTGTAATAACAAGCAAATGTTTCAGATAAAAAAAAGAGCATACGAGATGGACCCCAAATGCTTTGTCATCATTATGGAGTCCAATGAAGTTGTCGGCGAGGGATTCAAAAGACTCTAATCCAAATTTCTGATTTTAAAATCCCTCTGAGCCTCTCTCTGTTGATCTTTCTTCGCTAGAGTATCACGTTTATCATATAATTTCTTGCCCTTTGCTAGACCGATTTCTACTTTTACTAGAGAATCTTTGAAGTATACCTTCAACGGTACGATTGTCATTCCCTTTTCCTTTGTTTTTCCTAGCAGCTTCAATATTTCTGCTTTGTGAAGAAGTAATTTCTTCACGCGCAAAGGATCCTTGTTAAATATATTTCCCTTCTCATAAGGGCTAACATGCATTCCGTATATAAACACCTCTTCGTGTTCAATTCGAATAAATGCCTCTTTTACACTACATTTTCCCATCCGAAGTGATTTCACCTCTGTACCATGAAGAGAGATACCTGCTTCCACAGTCTCCAAGATAAAATATTCATGATAGGCTTTTTTATTATTTGCGATTAATTTCACGCCCGATTGTTTCATTGTAATAACATCCCTTTCTCACTGTCTCCTCAAAATCTATCGTTCTCTGCAACTTATCGACTCCAATTACCCTAACATGGATTTCTTGTCCCAGTTTATACACTTTACCTAAGTTTCTTCCAACCATCTCATACCGTGCCTCATAATATTCGTAATGATCGTCACTCATTGACGTCACATGAATGAGCCCTTCAATCGAATTGGTGAGTTCTACATACATTCCCCATTTGGTAATGCTAGAAATAATTCCATAAAATTCTTCACCAATATAGTTTTGCATGTATTCTGCTTTTTTGAGCTTAATGGTTTCTCGTTCGGCTTGTTCTGCCCGCCTCTCTAACTCGCTACAGTCCTTAGTCACATTCCCTAATATACTCTCATAGTGGCTTTTTCGTTCCTCACTGAGTTTTCCGCGCAAATCCTCCTTCATAATTCTATGAATTTGAAGATCCGGATACCGGCGAATCGGTGAAGTAAAATGTGTATAATATTTTGTTGCCAAACCAAAATGTCCTGCATTTTCGCTCGTGTATTTCGCCTGCTTCATAGAGCGAAGCATAATGCGACTGATCAAATCTGCCTCTCCCATACCTTGTACCTTCTGCAATAACTTCTGCAGCTCTTTTGGATGAATTTTCTCCTGACCCAGATGCATAGTATGTCCAAAATTTTGAATAAAGGTAGCCAGTTTCTGTATCTTCTCTTCATCTGGTGTCTCATGAATTCGGTACACAAATGGAGTCTCATTCCAAAAATAATGCTCTGCAACCGTTTCATTTGCCAACAACATGAAGTCTTCTATGATTTTCGTTGCACAGTTTCTATCATAAGCTTTGACATCAATCGGATTCCCACTCTCATCTAACACCATCTTTGTCTCCGGAAAATCGAAATCAATGGCACCTCTCTTATGGCGTTTTTCCCTCAATATGTCTGCCAGTTGCTTCATCTCCATAAACATTGGAACCAAATCATGATAGCGAGTCATGACTTCTTCCTCTTCCCCTGTAATTGCATCCCCTACTATAGCAGTAATATCTTTCTTCATTTTCCCATGAATGATATTCTTTACTGCCGTATATGTCATTCGCTCATTCACATGAATCACAGTTTCTGCTAATTGATGGTCTATCACAGTTCCCTCTCCATCAATGGTCATAATACAACTAAGTGCTAGTCTATCCTCTCTTGCATTCAAAGAACAAATCCCATTAGAAAGCGCGTGGGGCAACATAGGAATCACACGGTCTACTAGATACACACTTGTCCCCCGCTTCAGAGCTTCCCAATCCAGTGCACTATTCTCTTGCACATAATTGGTAACATCTGCGATGTGAACTCCTAGATGATAGAGTCCATCTCGCACGGTCAAGGAAACCGCATCGTCTAAATCCTTTGCATCTTCCCCATCGATGGTCACCATAACCACATCTCGAAGATCTAGCCGACCCTCACAATCCGCCTCACTCACAACAGTACTAACACGCTCTGCCTGATTGAGGACCTTTTTCGGAAACTCCATAGGTAGATGACAGTCTTTTACAATGGAAAGAATGTCCACTCCTGGGTCATTGGCATGTCCAATAATTTCTACAACCTTCCCCTCGGGTTTCTTTTTCTCACCTCCATAAGAAGTCAATTCCACCACTACCTTGTGTCCTGTCACCGCCCCTTTAGAGCGCTCAAGCGGAATAAAGATGTCCTTACCCAGTTTCTGATTATCTGGTCTTACAAATCCATATTTCCTACTTTTTTCATAATATCCTACAATCTGAACCGTGCCACGAGATATGATATGAACAATCTTTCCCTCGGCACGACGCCCTGTCTTCGATTCCTCGGTCGTCCCCGATGTAAGAACCACCTCTACTAAATCTCCCTCAAAAGCCCCCTGGACATTCTCTCCTGGGATAAAGATGTCTTCATCTCTTTCCTCAATCTTCACAAATCCAAATCCTCGCTCATGAGCAATAAAGGTTCCTTGCAATCGATTTGCCTCGCCTTTTACGTATTTTCCCTTTGCAGTCACTCTTACCTTACCTTCATTAATCAACTCCTCTAAAATTGCACGAAGCTCATCTCTCTGATTCTTCGGAAGTTGGAACATCACTGCAAGTTCCTTAAACTTCATAGGAACATAGAAGTCCTCGCAGATAAATTCATATACAATTTTCTTCTGTTTCTTTTTCACACAAACCTCCTTTCTTTATCTTCCTATCAAATTCCTGTAGATTCTCCTCTATAGGAAACAAAAACACCCTTATGGATATAAGAGTGTTTCGATTTCATTTCTTTAGTTAAATACACCTAGATTCAAAACTGCTGCCAATACGATAAACATCACTGCAACCACTCTTGTAATCTTAACGAGCGCACCTTCCATTGAACGACCTTTGTTCTGTCCCCAATAAGATTCTGCACCACCTGCTATACTTCCTAGTCCTGCTGACTTCCCTTCTTGGAGAAGTACAATCACTGCCAATGCGATACAATCTATCACAAATAGGATTGTAATAACTATTTTTAAAATATCCATATTCTACCTCCTACAAATAAATCTCATTCATCATACCATAAAGAGGGAAAATATGCAAGAATTTTCTCTTCAATTGTTTCTTTAGCTTTCAAAAGGATTGGTATAGATTCCTAAGATACTCAATTGTTCTTCAATTCTTAATAGTTGGTTGTATTTCGCTGTTCTCTCTGCCCTACATGGTGCCCCAGTCTTAATCTGTCCACTACAAAATGCTACCGCCAGATCAGCAATAAAGGTATCTTCTGTCTCTCCAGATCGATGTGATACCACCGCCTTGTATCCAGCTCGCTGAGCCATAGAAATCGTATTCATCGCCTCAGTCAAAGTCCCGATTTGATTCACCTTCACCAAAATTGCATTGGCAACGTTGCTCTGGATTCCTTTTTCTAATCGCTCCACATTCGTCACAAACAAATCATCACCTACCAACTGTACATCTTGTCCCAAACGCGTAGTCAATAATTCCCAACCATTCCAATCTTCTTCGTCCAATGGATCCTCTATGGAAACAATTGGATATTTACTAATTAATTCTGTATAGTAATCAATTAGGGTTTCTGTATTTCTTGTAACCTTTGTGCCCTTCATCTTCGTTTCGCCTTCAAAGAAATATGCTTCACTCACCTTATCGTATAATTCACTTGCCGCCACATCTAGTGCAATTGCCACCTCTTCACGCGGCTTGTACCCAGCCTTTTCAATCGCCTCCACTATATAGGATAATGCCTCGTCCGCATGCTTTAGATTCGGTGCAAATCCTCCCTCATCACCAATCGACGTGGAGTATCCCGCATCACTTAATAGATTTTTCAGGGTATGATAGATTTCCACACATACTTTCAATGCATCTTTGAAGCATTTTGTACCGATAGGCATAATCATAAACTCCTGAATATCTAATGTATTGGCAGCATGTGCACCTCCGTTTAGAATATTCATCATTGGAACCGGCATCTTTCTTGCGTTTACCCCACCCAAATATTTATACAATGGCATATTGCTTGCTCTTGCTGCTGCATTGGCTACCGCTAATGAAACTCCCAAGATTGCATTTGCACCTAAGTTGCTCTTATTATCTGTCCCATCTTCACGAATAAGCAGGAAATCAATGTACGACTGATCAAATACATTTTCCCCCACCAATTTCTTTGCGATCTTATTATTCACACTATCTACCGCTTTTTGTACCCCTTTTCCTAAGTATCGTTTCCCTCCATCTCTTAACTCTATGGCCTCATACATCCCCGTGGACGCACCTGAAGGTACTGCTGCCCTTCCCACATAATTTTCGCCTGCAAGTACCTCTACCTCAATGGTTGGGAACCCTCTAGAATCTATAATCTCTCGTGCATAAACATCTTTAATTGCTAAAAAATGATACATGAAACTACCTCCTTCTGTTCGATAGTATTTCCATGTATCATAAATTCATACAAGATTTCATGTTCAAAATCTCTAACTTTTTTATTACTGAAACTCTATATTTTTTTCTATACTCCATAAATTTCTAATTTGATGACTGAGGGTTTCATAGTCCCATGTCTTCTCACTGATTGCACGACTATTCGGATCATTGATAACAAATCCAGTCTCATCATATCCTGTCACCACCATGAAATGTCCTGTCGAGGTAAAATCGCCAGGCCCCACTACAAGAATAATTAGTTTCCCTTGATCCAATACATTCATCATATTCTCTTCTGTCAATGATAGTTCCTCTGCAACTAATCCAACTTCAGCAGCACCTGCGGGAATGAGCTCCCATGAACTCCCACTATCATCCACACTATATTCATTTCGAATCGAATAATCCACAAAATAATTTGGACTGTATAATGGATTATCTAAAAAATATAAAGCTACCATAGATAATGCCGTCGGCCCACACCCTGTATACCCCACTAAACCATTGCTATATTCCACATATCCCCAGCGTTCATCCCATTGCATAAGCAAAGGTACCTCGCTATCTTGTGCTTCCCCCGACAGATCTATTTCAAATACCTGATCCTTCTTTTGAGGATAGTCATAGACAAACTGAATAGCTTCCTCATTCTTCGATGCCAACTCTCTTAATTCCAGTGTATATTCCGAACTAGAATGGATGGTTTGCAGTCTTTCATCCCCACCATACATCTCAGTAGAATCTTGACTCATCGATCCCACTTCATTGTTCACATCTACACCTGTTGTGGCTATCACTTCCGTACTATCCTGCCCCGCGAAAAATGGTAATTGTAGAATTCCCGTAACCACCAAACATACAAACCCAAATAGCACCCCTATCCGCAACATCGCTTGACGCCTACGTCGGATATATGCCCTTCTCCGAGCTTCACGACTTGGTCTCCTTCTAGATCTTCTCCCCGACCTAGGATATGCATTCTCCATCTCGTAAAATTCCTCCATGATTGTCATATTGATTTCCTCCAACTAATTCAGATTTATAACTTACTCCCTCTTTAGTATATCGGATAGTGTTGTCTTAGTTTTCATCTACTTGTGTCGAAGTTGTAAATTCTATCGACTCTAAATCATAATCATCTAGGATGGTAGCCGATAAAAAGAAATTGTACACCTTAGAATATACGCTTAAATGTACTATAAAACCACCAGGTATTTCTTCTACTTTCTCATCAAACTCATTTGGATAGTCAGATGAATCCGTAAGTTCTAGAATATCTACTGCCATTGCATCTAACAACTCTTGTATAAAGATCGTCCCCTCAACTTGGCTAATTTCCACTGGTAGTGTTTCACGAGGGTAATACCATTTTGCATAAATTGGAGTTCCTGTCAAAGAATCCACACATACAGTATCCCAATCGTAATGGATTGTCCATAGAGAAATCGTTGGATCCAGCACGAGAGAGAAAATTCCGGCGTAGGTGGGTGAATTTACCTTTTCATCCAAGCCAAAGTGTTTATTGTTTACAATAAATACTTCTGCGAGTCTATGGGCTGCTTGATATGCCTCCTCCTGTGATATCTCTGTGCTGAAAGGCTCTCTCTCTTGTCCATAATCTGCATAGACAAATCCACTTCTAGCAAATTCAGAAAGCATATTCACTCTACTGGTCAGAACTCCCTCACTATTCTCATATGGATCAATGCTATCTGTTCCAATGCTTCCAGAAGTAGATGCTAAGCTAGTTCTCTGCATATCTAAGAATAGGCTTGGAACTACAATTCCTCCTCCGATTGTCACAATCAGAAACAACATTAGAATGATACTATTGATTATTTTCCGTTTCATCTATATTTTCCTCCAAATTCAACTCCAACGAAACTAAGGTTCCTTGATTGACAGCACTACGAAATCTTAACTGAGTATGATGAATCTTCGCAATCTGACTCGCAAGCGAGAGTCCCAATCCTGCACCATGCTCCTTTCTAGAACGCGCCTTATCCACCATATAGAATGCTTCTGTAATCCGTTGCAATTCCTCTGGCTCCATTCCCCGCCCATTATCTGTAATGCTAATCTGATATTTCTCATTGATAATTTTTGTTTCTAACAATATAATCTTGGCTCCCGACTTAATCGCATTATCCATTAGATTTAACAATAAGGTCTTAAATAAATCATATTCCAATCTGACCCAACCTTCCACAATGGCATAGCGAATCTGCACATTCTTCTTCTCTGCAAGAGGAACGACCGTTTCAATGGTATCCATAAGTACAATTGACATCTCTGCCTCTTCCAATAGAAAATCCGTCTTACGCAAAGTTTGAAGTTCCAATAATTTGAATGAAAGAGATTCTAATCTCATCCCTTCATTCACGATATACCATGCACACTTTCTAATATCTTCTTGAGATAACCTCTTTTGATAAATCTTATCCGCATACCCGATAATCGATGTCATCGGAGTTTTCAACTCATGTGCAAAGTTCGCTGTAAATTGTTGCTGCTTATCCGCATATTCCTCTAACTCATAGATCTTGTCTTCTAGGGATTTTGCCATATGATTATACGCCTTAGCTAACTCTCCAATCTCATCATGAGAACGAACGGTAGAACGCGCCTCATAATCACCAGCCGCAAACAAAAGACTTGTTTTTTGCAAGGATCGAATCGGTCTTGTAAATAATATGGTTAACAACGCTGTAAAAACAGCCCCTACCAGCAAAACCACAAGATAAATCCATACATATTGACCCTGCAGATTATCTGCTTGTTCAAAGACCGCTGAAATACTCTTCTCCGTTACTAAATGTAACTGCTCCTCATCCACGTTCAGCACACTCTCTATCCTTAAGGTCTGCTCCCCTACTAAGGTTGTTGTAATATAATAATTTAGTACTCCTTCTTCCATCTGTTTTGCGTCCACGATAGAGGAAAGGGTTGAATAATAGATTTCTCCATTCACCTTGGAAAGCTGTAACCCTCCATATCCCTCTAATAATAGGGATGTATTTTCCGCTATTTTCTGATACTCATACTCTGTGATTTCCTCTTGTTGTAGATTTGAGATAGAGGATTGTAAACCATATTTTATGGACTGATGTTGCTCGAGATCCGATTCAATTCTGTTGTCTAACGCTTGCTCCAAACTCAGCGCCACCGAAAAATATCCCATAGTTGCTATGGCTGCAGTAAGCAGTAAAACTATACTAAAAAACAACTTATGAAAATACTTCATTAAAATACCTCCAGGCGGTATCCAATTCGAAAAACTGTTTTAATTCGATCATTCCAGTCTAGTTTCTTTCTAAGTCTTTGAATATGCGAATCTAAGGTTCTCGTCTCTCCTGTATATTCCTCCATCCAAACACTTTCATATAATCTAGCACGACTCAATGCAATATTTTTATTTCTCACCAATTCCATCAATAAGTCAAATTCCTTCACTGTCATCTCTACTGGTATCTGGTTATTCCAAACCTGTCTTGAAACTGGAGATATCGTGACATTACCGATTTCAATCTGCTTATTTGCCCGTCCTGACCGCCTTAACACCGACTCAACTCTCGCAACTAACTCTCCAATCTGAAATGGCTTACAAAGGTAGTCATCTGCCCCCATACGCAATCCTCGAATTCGATCTTGCACCTCTACAATTGCCGAAATAATAATAACTGGTGTTTCTGTCGGTCTGATAAATTCCAATAATTCATAGCCATCTATCTCAGGAAGCATCAAATCTAACAAAATCAAATCATACTGTTTTGACTCAATATAATCGGCTCCTACTCCCCCAGTAAAAGCACAATCACATTCATATCCCTCTGCTGTCAATGTACTTTTGATTAAATGATTGATTGCGTATTCATCTTCTATAATTAATATGCGCTCCATGAAATTCTCTAACTCTCCTTTTCATCATGTCCTTTTGTCACTTGTATCATCATATCATAAAGTTGTAACAGAGTTGTAAAAAATTCGTCGATTTCATAAAAAAATTCAGCTATGAATTTATCATAACTGAATTTTTTTATGTATACAAACTATTGCTTATTCTGACTGTTCTACCTTTAACTTCGCAAATTCTCCCATTACATGATCGTATGTTTCTCTTGTAATATCTGGCATTCCTCCGCCTGTTATTGGATCAAAACCTGCTGCTTCAAATCCTTTCTTCACAGCCTCTTCCATCTCAGCCAACACATCTGGATTCCCAGCAGCGATGGTTGTTGCCATATGCATGATTCTCTCTGATACTGATTCTACAGAATAAGATCCGCCTGGCGAAATATTGGCAAGTGCTCCCTCTGGAGTTGTCGCTGGTGGTGGGTACGCACTCTCTAAACTACCAAAGATACTTTTTAAAAAATCAGCAGAGGCAGTACTTAGCTCTAGCCCATAATGATTTACCGTTGTCTGTTTTGCCTGATTGGCAACATTCTTCTCTACTGCTTCTCTCACAAAGTTCAATGTAGACTCTAGCCGTTTTCTGTTTAACTCTTCTATTTGTTCCTGTGTTAATTTCTTCGGTGGCTCATAAGTCACACTCTCTGTCACATGTTGCATCTCAAAACTGTCCACATTTTTTGCTACATCCTTTGTCTCTGTGTGATCCTCTTGTTTTCTTTTCTCCACTTCTTTATCTAATCCCACTGGATTATAATTTGTTACATTTTTTACATTCAACTCCATTATTCTTAAACCTCCTTATAATCCAAATGACTTTATGAACATTATTCATCCTTCTACCTATAAACTCTTATATTTTCTCTATCGTCATTTATTGAAAAGATTTAAGTCTTAAAGAAAAAAACCTGAATAAATTCAGATTTTTTCTTTTTACTACATCGCACATATAGGAATAATAATACTAAATAAGGTGTATCCTATTGTAATTGCAAAGAATGCGGCTAAATCAATTGCACGTAGGTGCTCAGAATCTTCGCCTTCCTCGAGCTGATTTCGTTTATTTAAAGAATAAAGTGACATCATTACAATAAATATTACTGACATCAATGATACAGCATTTATCATATCGGTCATACCAAATCCCCCTCCATTCGGTGGCACAAGTGCCGATACCACATATGCATTCGCTACCACACCAAAGAATGAAGCTCCCGAAAGTCCAAGAGAGTCTGCATCTGTCTTATGTGCAAACAATGAAAATAGCCCTAATAAAACAGATAGAAAATATGGTACAATAATTCTTAAAAAGAATCCTATATCTTCTCGCTCTATCGGTATTCCCACTATATATTGAGAGAACACACGCTCATCTGCTCCATCTGCACTCGGTGATGAATATGTAGACTTATAAGAGTGTGGCTTCACCGCACTGTGAATACCATCGTACACCTCAAATCCTGGAATTTGAACCCTAGAACTAATATTTGTTTCATCTGTATCTGCAACATACCTTAACTTTGCCCCATCACGCGTAGTATCTTCAATGTAAATATTCATCATATGATCTTCTAGCGAAAATCTAGTCAAATCATAATATTTATCAACTATTGCTGTTACCTTATAACGTTGATAGTTATGACCACCATCTTCGTAATGTTCACTTACAACCTCTTTTTCCTCAATTTGTCCCCCAACAATTTGAAAGGTATCTCCTGGGCTAAACGATGTTTCGCCCTCCCAACTAAACCATAGATAGAACACCGCTTCAAAACTAGAATCAGCTATTGATACATTACGAATAGATTCTACATACATACCAATTTCCACCTCTTTATAGTCTCCCTCTGGATATGTAGCAGAGGTGATCGTCGGGTCTACCCTCTCCGCATGCTTGTTAGCTGCCTCTATCTTGTTATTGTGCAAAATAAATCCAAAAGTTCCTGTTATCACCACATAAATTAATGTAAGTGCGATAAATACTAGCCAGACTGATTTCTTTTGTGCAAGATTTAATTTCTTTAAATTAAACATAATTTCTCTTCCCTTCTGTACTTAAACATAATAATAACTTCATCTCTCTGCTAGCTGAATAAACTGTTGCTTAATCATACGGTATTTTTCAAACACCAGCATAATTTCATCTTTAATAACATCGTCAATATCCATTTGATGCTCTACAATTAAGTCGACAATTTTACCATCGATAAGATGATTTTCTACCATCTCTCCTAAAATGGCTAATGTGCGTTTCCACGAATATCCTGCCTTATAACTTCTCGAGAAAATCAAAGCACTTGTAATATCTGCAATAGCCAAAACACGATCACTTAACGATAAATCTTTTTCTTTTAACCCCAGTGGATATCCGCTACCGTCCAATTTCTCATGATGTCTACATGCAATCTCTACAATTTCATCATCGAAGATTCCTGTCAATATCTTTCTGGTATATACCACATGGTCCTTCATTTCCTCCATCTGTGTCGGAGTTAACCTTCCAGGAAATTCAAGAATATCTGAATGTATCCCAATTTTTCCAATATCATGTACGAGAGCCGCATAATAGAGTTTCTCTAATTCCTTATCGTTCAAACCAAGTAATGAGCCTAAATACTGACTGATTGTAGTAGTATTTACCGAATGCTGAACCGTAACCTCACTCTTAAAATCTATGGTGTAAATTACCATTTCTAAATATTCATTTGCCTCTTCTAATCCTAGGTCAAAATTATAAATTTTGTCATTCAACCAATCCGAAACCACTTCATTCCAATTTTCACTTAGAAAATCATTCTCATTCACGGCTTCTAGAAATGCATCTATATACTCTGGAAAGAATATGTTAGTCTTTCGTAAAACTGTCTCTAATGATGAAACTGTCTCTCCATTTACCAATGCAATATCTATTCGATCAGACAAATGTATGAGCTGCGCGTAACTTGCAATCACTGAATCCACCTTATCCAACTCCCGATACGCTGTATGATGATACAAAATCGCCATTGCAAAACGATTCAAAGGTGAGAGATGTTTCAAAAACAAATATCCATAGATTGAATGTGCATCTACTTCCTCAGTTTCAAATTGAACCATTCTATCAATTTCCTCTGTCTTATATGCGCCGATATCATGAAACAATGAAAGTAAAACAAGATTCTGTGGATCTATTTCCTTATTCGATAATTTTGCATGAATATGAGAAGCAATATATGCTACTCTTGCACCATGATTTACTAATCGGTCATCATAGTATTGCAATGCATGCGAACAAAGCATTATTATTTCATGTTTTCGTGAAATAGATTCCATCTCAAGTCTCCTTTTTCTTTCATTTAAAGTAATCACTAACTGTTTATGATTATAACATAATCCTAAAAGAAAATACAATCACCTTGTCGTAGATTTCAAACAATGTTATAATCAGGTGATATTAAATGTTACATATACACACAGAATAGAAAGGGGTTTTTATTATGAGTACAATCGCAATTACAGGCATAAATGGATTTTTAGGTGTTCGTGCCGTACAGCACTTTAATACGAGCCATAAGGTAGCACAAATCTCTAGAAAAGAATTAGATTTAACCGATGGGGATTCCATTCTAAATTATATTTCAGAGTTAAAACCAGATTTTGTCTTACATAGTGCTGCTATCTCAGATATCACAGAATCTCAACAAAACCCAAACCTATCCAATGCGGTGAATAAGATGGCACCATATTATATTGCCAAAGCATGTAATGATTGTGGTGCGAAATTAGTTTATCTAAGCTCTGATCAAGTCTATAGTGGAAATAAAGAGCGAATTGCTTTAAAAGAAGATGTGAAATTAACCCCTCAGAATCTATATGCAGAACAAAAGCTAGAAGCTGAGCGACTAATCGCTGAGGTCTTACCCAGTGCTGTAAGCCTTCGTCTCACTTGGATGTATGACAAACCAAATTCAGATTTATACCAGCGACTCACCCTACCAGCTATGTTAATGGAAGCTTCTAAGAATCATACAAAAATTCGTATAAATACAAACCAAATGCGTAGTGTTACCTATATCAAACATGTTATCAAAAATCTTAATTCTTGTTTCTCTCTACCTGGTGGTGTATATAATTATGGAAGTGAGAATGATTTATCAATATTAGACTTTTATACAACAGCAACTCGATTATTGGAGATAGACAAAAATATTCTGGAAGCATTTGACGGAGATGAACGAAACCTCCTTATCAATACTTCCAAAATAAAATCTCATAATATATACTTCCCTAGCGCAATTGAGGGGTTTCAAGAAGTGGTACAAGATAACCTCGTATAATTTCTATATTAATAAGCACCTTTGGAATAGGTAACCTCATAACTGTGAGTATAGATCTCGAAAACAATTCCAAATGGATCTTCCACATAACACATTTTATATGGCTTATCATTTGGATAATACTCTTTGATTGGCATACGCTGTTTGCCACCATGCTTTACAAT
>CAYIZP010000014.1:48782-68941 GCA_964367905.1 uncultured Lachnospiraceae bacterium | reverse complement strand
TCTTAGTCAAAGCCATAACTTCATTCAGATTCTAACACCATGAAATTATGGCCTATCTAGCTATACCGCTTGTGCATCACAGGTACAATCTTCTTGTACTTCACTTGCAGTTGTAAGTTCCGCAAAAACTGCTGCAACATGCTTACTCCCACTCTTGCAGATTCGATAATGCGTCCACTTCCCAATATACCAACACTCAACAATCCCACTCTCACATAATATCTTCATATGATATGATAATTTCGATTGGGATAGACCTAATTCATCCGCAATATTACATGCACATTTTTCACCACTTTGAAGATGTTGAACAATTAGGACACGATTCTCATCACATAATGCCTTGAATATTTTAGCAATGCGTTCTGGCTTTTCTAACATATTAGTTCCCCTTTCTTTTATCAAATCAAATGTTTTTGAATTAATTTTATCATACACTACGAAACTCCTTATGTCAATATATGAATCAAAATTTTTTGATTTGAAAACAACTATTCAGACTTGCGCATCTTGCAATATATAAATTCTATGATACAATCTTATATATAACTGTGAAGCAGCGTAACAGATCACGCAGTGATCCATCCGAGATGTTTAGGCTGAATAGTTACTCTTACATAAAAATTGTAATAAAAACGAAAGAATAAAGGATGATAAATTATGTTTATAAATGAAATGGAACAAAGTTATGACATCGAATTAGAATTCTCCCACTTCGACAGAAGTGGCATCTATACACCTGCTGGTTACCAATCCCTAGCAACTTCACTAGTGGACAAGCATCTTAGAAATTATGATTTGAATTTTGAGAAACTATTTGCCAAGGGAATTTCATGGGTTCTATTGTCTCTTACGATTAATATCCATCATCCTATCAGTGATCGTGAACAAAAGCTAATCGGAAGAACATGGTTTTCCGAACAAAAAGGCATCTACTTCCGCCGTGAAGTTTCTATTCACAATGAGGAGGGCACCCCTATCTTTAGTTGTACTCTATATTCGACTCTATTTGATATGGAAAAAAGAAGTATCTACAAGAGTCGTAAATTACCGTTCGTACTAATGCCTGTTTCTGGGAATCCCCTAACGGAAGCAAATCCAACATTTAAAGAAAAATTGGTATTTGAACCAGGAGAGAAACGCGAGGTTCGTAGAAGTTACCTGGATATGTTAGGACATGTAAACAATTCTAGATATGGAGATTTTTGTTATGATGCACTCGATGATTCCGAATCAATGCTCAAAAACTTACGACACATCGAAATCTACTTTGTATCCGAGCTAAAATTCGAGGAAGAATTTACTGTAAATAAGACCCGACGGAATGGCGATCTAGTTCTTCAAGG
The DNA here is from genome assembly GCA_964367905.1 of uncultured Lachnospiraceae bacterium. Lineage (GTDB taxonomy): Bacteria > Bacillota > Clostridia > Lachnospirales > Lachnospiraceae > CAUPWF01. The sequence continues at coordinate 67,595 of CAYIZP010000014.1, read as the reverse complement.
GTACAATGAAAGCCAGCAAAAGCCGGCTTTCTATGGAGTACTTTCATATTAATTTCACAATCTAATACGAGATTGCCTTTACAGGACAATTCATATAGCAATCCCCACATTCATCACAACGGCATTTATCGATCGAATAAGTGCCGTTTTCTTCCTGAATTGCCAAGAAGGAACATTTCTTCTGACAGACTCCACAAGAGATACAGGTATCTTGATCAATCTTCAGCCCCTTATACTTCTCTTTTGCACCATTATAGGCAAAATAGCTTCTCTGTAACTTATTGTCACGTTTTACCTTCTCAAAATCATAGTCAAAGACATCTCCATATCCGCTAGTAATACAGAAGACAACCATAGCTGGATAGGTTTCCTGATCTTTAATACAGAAGTCGAACACTGGATTTTGTTTCGCCTTTATCTCTTCCATCGAAACTTCCTTCACGGTTCCTGTCATCCTCATGGCATATCCCCCTTCAAAGATAGGAGCTCCACTCTCATCATGCTCTACCTGCGTCTTCGCACAAAGACCACAGATAGATAGCTTGCTATTTTTTTTCATTTGTTTATAAAAGTCTTTTGTAAACATTGTCATAAAGTAAATACCCTCCTCATCATATGCTCTCAAATGAGCAATTCTAGATTCTGGCACTCCCTCTTCGTCAACTGTTGTAAAAGATAAACATCCTATTTTATCGAATTTTTCATAAATCTCTTGAATCGTCATATTCATAATCCTTTCTTTTTCGCTGTCTGGCAAATTGTCCAACAAGGGACAATTTGCCTCCTCGTATTAAAATATTCGAATTACTCGTTACCCGGGTAGATGATATAGTCTAGTCCCAAATCATCTCTTTGCAAAAATTCAGCGATTCCTGCATCGTACTTTGTTCCTGCCTGCTCATAGAATCCGCCTTCTTCATACATCGAAGCTATAAATTCATTGGCTTGTTCCAATAACTCCGTATCCCCCTTTTTCACTGCAAAAGACGAGGCAGATGCTTGGTTAACCCCTTCATATACAATGGTAGTGTCTGGGTTTGCAGCATGATCTCCATACACAGTATATACCCCCACTAAAGCGTGTGCTTTCCCACTGGTTACTTCCATAAGAGCCGATGCTATTTCTGTAAACTCTGTGACAGTCGCCCCAAATTCCATTGGCACTGTAGAAGCCATTGTCCCAGCTAATCCTGCGAATGTAATTCCGTCAATCCCAAAAAATTCTTCCTCACTCATCTCATTTGTGATATTGTTTGCCTCTGCATACTCCTTATTCACCAGTACAAGGGTTCTCGCATATCGATATGGCTCTGTAAAATCTGCTTTTTCTTCCCTATCTGGCATGGCACTCATATCACTAATAATGATATCAATATCCCCTGTATCTAATGCAGGAATCAACATCGAAAAATCTGTATTCACAATTTCTACTTCTTTTCCAATGAATTCACCAAAGGCATGTGAGATATCAACCTCGAATCCAGTTGGATTCCCTTCCTCGTCCAAATACATGAATGGATAAAATTTCAAATCTATCCCTACACGCAACACATCCTCTGAAGAAGCTTGCTCCGCATTCCCTGAACAAGCCGTTACCCCCGTGAACACCATAGCCATTACCAAAACAGCACATAACAATCTTTTCATCATAATCTCCTCACTTTTCTGTCCTCTAATTTTATTTGCATTTATCTCTTATATATGTTATTTTAATACTACGGGAAATTAAATTCAAGTACGATATTTTATGATACCAGTATCATAAATGATACCGCAAACGCAAAGGAGATTACTATATTATGGCGAATAACGATTTATTTGGAATCTGCCCCTATGTCACTGTTCAAAAACTTTTATCAGGAAAATGGACCATCTACATCCTATACCTATTATCGGAACAAACCGTTCGTTTCAATGAACTGCTTCGATTGATGCCAGAGGAGATGACACATACCACACTCTCAAGACAATTAAAATCATTAGAGCAAGAAGGATTAATTATCCGAAAAGAATACAATCAAGTTCCACCAAAGGTGGAGTATATGCTCAGTGATATTGGTAAACAGTTCCTTCCCGTTCTAAGTGCACTCAGAACTTGGGGGGATGAATATATCAAAGTACAAAAAGAAGTGGAGTGACTTTCGGTGAGGAAGTCACTCCACTTCTTAACTGATTACTTTATGCTCCAATTCTATCTATTCGAATTATTGCTTGTTTTTGTTAGCTCCAATAATGAATAAAACAGGTAAAATACAGCTAGTTGCAAAACTTACTACGTTAAATGCTGTACCAGCTACTACATTAAGAATCGTTCCTACAACATTGATTACAAGAATTGCAATACCAAGCTTGATCAGCTTATCTGCCGCTTCAACATTATCACAGTTTTTTACACCTTGAATACCAGCCACAAGTTGTACCACACCACCAACAACAACTACAACTGTTCCTGCAATCAATAGTCCCATCTCAACTGCAACTCCTGCTGCGATAAGAACCCCAACACTTGCTACTGCCAACAATGACACTAAACACCCTAGAACTCCACCAATAATCATTAGAATACCTGTTACTTTTAAAAATCCTCTTCCTTTAGCTTCCATTTCTGAAATACCTCCTAATTTTTCTTTAAGATTTCCTTAATACATTATTAACTTTATCATACGTATTAAAAAAAGTCAAATATCCACACTAAACTCGTTGTCCAATCCCTTGGGTACATTATAAAGGCATTAAAAAATCCCATTTTCATGGGATTTTTTTGACATGACATTCTTTTTGGTCAGTCGTCTTGACGGAGAAGGAGGGATTTGAACCCTCGCGCCGCTATTAACGACCTACTCCCTTTCCAGGGGAGCCCCTTCGGCCAGCTTGGGTACTTCTCCAAATACTACTTTATCGATTATACATGTCTTGCTGCAAATTGTCAATAACAGGGACGGGGGAAAACATCGTTTTCCCCCGTCCCTGTTATACTACTACATTTACTGTGATTTCCAAATCACAATTTCCACTCTTCGTGACGAAATTCAAACTAGCCTCCACGGCTTTTTGATTCACTGTCAACACATTATTCGCATAGGTATATCCATCTGGTAGGCTTCCAACGAAAGCCAACACTTCATAAGGCTCTACAATGAAGTTTGCTATTCCTATTTCCTTCTGATTTACATTGTATTTCACTTGGAACTCCGTCTCACTCAATTGTCCAACCTTTAGATTAGCCGGAGTCTGAGATAACATACTTACTTTAGGCGGAGAGGCTACAATTACATTCACTGTAAATGGAACCTTGCAAGGGGTCGATTCAATTGCAAACCCAATTGTTCCACCTTCAACGCCTGAGGCAATTGTTAAGATACCGGAATTATAGGTGTATCCTGTTGGAAGAGCTGTCGTCAATCCGATTGGAGACAATGGCGATGACAAGATGTTAATAATCTGCGGCAGATTATTCTTGCACACTTCTATATTAAATACATTTATACCTGCATCTTCCACTTTTACACTTGGATCGAATGCAACTACTTTCGGAACGGGTAACTCTACATCTGCAACACCACAACAAATATCTGCATACACGAACATTGTAACATTCTTAAAGAAACAACGTATAGAAGTTTGTTCTACATACACGTCTTCTACAATAGCTTCTACTGTAATAGAATTCCCTGGTTGGTAATATTCTGGCAGTACGATATAGGTGCAAAACGGTACTTCAAAATGTGCTGAATGTGCCGACTGCTCACATTGATCCGCAATATATTCGATAAATTGTATTAATTTCCCTTTTACAATCAACTTATATCCTGTACTTATCACGCCTTCAAAATTTGCATTTGTCAATGGAGTTTTCACCACTTCAAATTCCATAACTTTTGCTTCTATATTTAATGAAGTGATTTTCTTCATATCTGGTTTTTGTGGAGGGATCGCCAAGCTTTCCATTACGGAGAATTCTTTCCACGCTGTTGTTTCAAGAGGAAATACAGGACTCACTCCATTTACAATAATATTATTACAAGTCATTTTATACCCCTCCTTCTTCTCGTTCTACTTGAACAGTCTTCACTTCTTTTTCATCTTTCTTTACGTCTTCTACGATAACTTCTTCTGCTATTTCTTCTGTCACTTCCTCTGTTTCTTTTCCAGACTCTTTGAGCGATGCACATGAGTTATTGAATGTCGTCACATTTCCAATCGGCCCCGTAATTACACCTTTATCAAATAAACATTTTTTAATATTTACCTGCATAAATATTAATATATTAGTACAGATACTTCGATTATCAACCATATTAACATTTGCATCCTCAATAAATGGGTAGATAAAGAACATGTTATTTGTCAGCAAATACTCTGCTGTGACACACTCTCCCCCTACAGTAAATATAGGTGGGATTACAATAAACTCACTTACTGTAAATTCATTGTGTACTCCGTGTATGCTCTGTTGCGGCTCATCAGCAACATATTGTATTTTTTGTCGAAATTTCATCTCAACTACTAGTTTTTTCCCTGTCAATCTTTCTCCCTCCGAAGATGTTACAACACCTGGCAAAACACCCTTTGGTGGAATTTGACCTGCCGGCGTATCAATCACTCTCACTGATATGATTTTTACATCAAATGCAGAAGAAATCAATCTCTCTATATCTGGCTTTGGGCAATCTAAAACAATTGTATCATTTACCGAGAACTCTTTATATATTTCTGAGGTGGGTGGAATAAAGTCTGACAACCCCATAATATTCACCATATTTCTTACAACACTAGCCATCTATCTCACCTCCAAAAACAACGATACGCATTTTGTAATATCTCTTGGGCCAATTGCTTCAACCATAATATCTTCGATATAAGGAATCACTGTATAACACGAATTCTGTGTCGATGCCGATACTGGTAGTACTGCAAATGTACCAAAACAATAGTCGTTATCCACAACCATCATACCTTGTTCGCAAGTATCTGCCACATAGTGAATTGTCTGATGAACTATACCTTCTATTACAAGTTTTTTCCCTGTCACTATCTGCCCACTTGGATTTAGTAATTCTCCTTTCGGCCCTCTTTGAGAAACCGGTGTATCTATTACATATGCATTTTTAATTGATACACATGCGATTACTCGTGTAATTTGCTCTATATCTGGCAAGCAATCATTCAATCGAATATGCTCCTGAATCATAATTTCTTTAAATATATTCACTGAATAATCTGGTGGTATTTGTTGGTCTATTCCAACATATTCTATTAAGTCTTTCACAATAGAATTCATTTGTTTTCCTCCTGTTTTATACTTTTAATACTTGTATGACTTAAGATTCCTCTCACACTACATACTATGGGACAATTAGAAAACCGTGCATCAAATCTCTTGTTATCTAAAAAAAATTGTCGAATTGAGTTTTGTATGAAACATTCTAAATATTTGCTCATATATTATAATCGACTACATGATTTCTCACACAAATTTTATAAAACAGAACTAGTCTTTGGAGAGGGACTTTAAACACTACTACTATCGAATAAAAGGACTGAAAAAATGAATAATAATTGTTGTGATTTAAGTATGATTAATGGAAATTCTATAGATATCACGCCCCAAGGATGTGATTCTGAGATCAAAGCAGACATCGTCGTTTCTGAATTCAATTCTGTCAGACTATGGGGGCAAGTGCTAAATTGCCATGGCGAACCTGTATCAAGTGCATTATTAAAACTGGTAAAAGTGGTGCCTGATTGTAACGGAAAGTGTATCCTTCAAGGGATTGCTCACAGCGTGAGCGACTGTCAAGGATTCTATCAATTCGACCTATGTGTTGATGACCCTTGTGCGAAATACAAGGTTCTAGTAAACAAATCCGCTGTTGGTACTGAACGAATCATTGAAAACGATGGAGGTAACTGCCATGCTTGTTCAAAGCCTGACTATACCCCTTGTGGAGAATATAAATATCGCATCACACCTCCCGATCATATTGATTGTGAAGTAGGTGCAATTCCCACATCCCCTTGTTCTTGCGGATGTAATGGGAGTTCAAGACAAAAACAATACAACAAAAAAAGCAACGGCTCATGTGGATATAAACAAGAACCTTGCTCTAATTATTGCATGCAAGAAACACCTTGCACGTCGACCCATGTAGGGGGAAATGTATACGCCCCTACCAAGATTCGGTTTTAATGGGGACGGGGGAAAACAACGTTTTCCCCCGTCCCCATTAAATCATCCCTGTCCCCTAATCACGTCAGCAAACGAATCTGGTAATTCGGACTCCTCTATCTCTCTTGCTAATGCTTCATTATCATAATCCACACGTACATACTCTACTTTCATATCCTCACCTAGGCTTAATATGACATAACCCGCTCGTGTATCACCATCTTTTGGTCTCCCTACACTTCCGAGGTTGATGAAGCGCTTTCCTAAGACTTCTTTATCATAAAAGCTATGGGTATGTCCAAAGACAAAGATATCTTCTTCTATAGAAGTGGCAATCTCTTCCTGCCTTTTCTCATCCTCTTCCCAAATATATTCTGATATAAACTCTGGGCTTCCGTGTGCAATTAGCATTTTCTTATCGATCAGATTAACCTTTTCTGTCTTGTATAGCGATTTCAAATACTCTCTACTTTCCTCTGACACATGATTGAACGTCCATTGTTTCGGAGTGATTTCTCCCTCTGGCAACACCTCTTTTAACGGATCAAAAAAGACAATTGCTTCATCATGATTTCCCATTGCTGTAAGGATTTTCTCCTCTTTGATTTTTTTCACGACTTCATCTGGTGCTGTATGATACCCCACTAGATCCCCTGCACAATATATGTCCTGAATTCCTCTTTCCCTAATATCTTTCAAAACTGCTGATAATGCACGAATATTTCCGTGAATATCAGAAAGTAATGCAATTTTCATCTTTTTCATTATCCTTTCATAAATAAAACTGTTTCCTATTACATAAAGCTAGGGACAGGAATTACCCCGCCCCCAATGAATTTATTCTGCGTTTCCGTCTCCATCTCCGCCACCTGATCCATCACCGTTTCCACCGTCAGTTCCGTCTCCGTTTCCACCACCAGTTCCGTCTCCGTTTCCACCACCAGTTCCGTCTCCGTTTCCACCACCAGTTCCGTCTCCGTTTCCACCAACTGAATCTTCTGATGTTGCTTCTGCTGGTGCCGCCTCTTCTGTTGCTTCCTCAGCTGGTGCTGCCTCTTCTGCTGGTGTACAACCAACCAAAACTGCTGCTGTGAATGTCGCTGCTACTGCAAGTGTTATCATTTTTGCAAGATTTTTAAATCCTTTCATAACTATAGCCTCCATATTGGTTTTGTTATTAACATAAGTATCATACTACCAATATAATTCTCTTGTCAAGCTAGGATTTGAGCGAAAATATTGATTTTTTATCCTTAATAATGACTTAAAAACTGCTCAAAATTTTTATAAGATATATTTTCTATTATTTGATTGCTTATTCCAAGACTTTCCATTACATCTACAAATTCTGATATGCAACTGCAATCTTGCATCGGTGTTGGTGTATCGATTCCATCCCAATCTGTCCCAATCGCAATCACCTCACCTCCACCTATATTTACCATATGTTTGATGTGTTCTGCCATACTCTCATATGTGCTAACTTGTCTCTCATTCAGAAATGCACCGTAGAAATTGAGCCCAATTATTCCACCTCTATCTGCAATCTTTCGAATCATATCATCTGTTAAATTCCTACAATGATTTCTCACACTTCTTGCATTGGAATGAGATGCCACAAACGGGCGCTTTCCATAATCAACTACATCATAAAACCCACCATCTGACAGATGCGATACATCTGCAATAATTCCCAACTCATCCATTTGTTCTAACACCTCTATTCCAATTTTTTTCAATCCACTCTCTTGAAACCTTGGAATACAGTTTGGATAACCAATTTCATTCTCATAATTCCATGTCAATCCCATCATATACACACCTTGATTAAACAACTCCTGCATACGACTTAAATCACCCTCTAAAACAAAGGCATCTTCCACTGTTAGAAAGGTCGAAATCTTCCCCACCTCTTCGTTCTTTCTATAGGAATCATAATCCCTTGCCAGTGCAAATTTATCATCGTGATGCCCTAAAAATTCTTTGAGAATTCCTATCATCCGTAAATAATCCTCATAATGAGACTGCGATACAGGTTTTTGCAACATGTCTGCATAACATGCGAAATTCTGTGCTGCATACTTCCCTTTTAACAGCCTTCTTCCATCTATAGAGAAACTATTTGACCATAAGGTATGGTCCTTATCACCTTTTTCCCTCGCCTCTAACAGCAATGATAATGTGTCACAATGCATATCAATAAATTTCAATTTACTCTCTCCTTTCATACCCATATTAAGTCTAAGACACCCTGATGTTACCACTTATCCCCTATTTCATGCATCTTATTACAGTTGTATTTACTTCTATATAAAATATGCTATCATATAAATATGATACCAGAGACAAAAAGTCATGATTGCATGAAGAATCTGTAGGTATCTATAGTCAAAAAGAAAGGGATGGAGATAAGTGAAAATCAACATTGTAATCGACCATGAACTCAGCGAAGATTCTATAACCATTCACTGTAGGCAGCCAAGCGAAACAATCCAGCAGATTCAAAATTACATAACCAATCTACATTCCACACCTGATACGTTAATCGTGTATGAAAAAGAGCGCGAATTGTATCTGAAGGTTGAGGACATCATCTTCTTTCAATCAGAAGGTCGTTCTAATTTCGCACATACTACTTCGGGTGCCTATGTAATCAAACAAAAGTTATATGAATTGGAAGAACTACTAAGTGACCAATTCATCCGAATCTCCAAATCAGCAATTATAAACATCGGAAAAATCCACGGAATCAGTCATGGATTCACAATGTTTGGGGAAATCGAATTTGAAGGAACCCATAAACAGGTGTCCATCTCAAGAAGTTATTATAAAGATTTTAAAATTCAATTTAAAGAAAAGAGGAAACTATATGAAACAAAATAAAAATATGATTTGGGGATTGTTTTTTGTGCTTTGTGCATTCTTATTTCTCGGAAGTAATTTGAATCTATTTCCTAATGTTAATATCATCCAACTATTAATTATAATATTTTCTGCCATCTTCCTTGTGCGCTCTATCATTACACGCCGTGTATGGGAGGCTCTCATCTCATTTGGCGTATTATATTATGTAGGTAGTGACTATCTGAATCTACCTCGCCTCTCCTTATTTACTGTAGGCGTAACATTACTACTGCTAGGAATCGGAATCTCACTCTTGCTTCCAAAATCATATACAAAATATGAAAAATATACTTCAAACTATAATGGAAATACGTCGCACCAAAACTCCAAAAGTGAATTTCATGGAGATATCATCGATGAAGAAATCGTATTCGGTAGCCGTGACAAATACATCTACTCTCAGAGCTTTACACGTGGTGAGTTTGAAGTTGTATTCAGCAATATGCGTCTCTATCTCGACCAGTGCGAATTGCAATCGGATTCTGCATATATTAAATTAGAAGTTGTATTCTCCAGTATGACTATTTACGTCCCAAAAGAATGGGCTGTTTCTGTAAATGCAGAGGTCGTATTTTCAGGGAACACCATCGTAGGTACTCCTGAGTCTCCTACAAAAACCATAACTATTGGGGGAGAAGTCGTATTCAGTAGCCTAAAGATCATCTATGTGTAACGCTTAAAGGACGAGGGAGATATGAGCCAAAGCTCATCCTACCCCGTCCCTGATTTTCCGCCCCTGATTATATCAACTCTTGAAATTCTTTAACCGCCATAGGCTTTGCAAAATAATATCCTTGGACCGAATGACAATCAACGGTACGCAAAAACTCCACCTGATCTTCATACTCGATTCCTTCAGCCACTACCTTGGATCCAAGACTTGTGACAAGATTTATAATACCAGTCAATACCGTCTTTGCCACTTCTCGTCCCTCTTCCTCTGCAACAAAGAAGCTTCGATCTAATTTCACCACATCGAATTTGTAATCCTTTAGCATCCCTAAGGAAGAATATCCGGATCCAAAATCATCAATAGAAATTCTAAATCCTGCTTCATGCAAATTATCCAATACCCTATGTAAGATATCAGCATGCTCGATCACTGTTGTCTCTGTTAACTCTATTTCGAGGTACTCTGTTTCCACATTATGTTTGTGCGCTATCTCTTGCAACCTACTGACAAAGTTCTCATTTTGCAAATGCCGCCTTGAGAAATTGACAGATATCGGCACATATTCTTTACCCTCTTCTCTTTGTTTCGCAATAAACGCACAAGCCGACTCGAATATGTATTCATCCAAAGTAGTGATAAATTCATTCTTTTCAAATAATGAGATAAATTCATTTGGATAAATGACCGTACCATCTGTCTCAAACCAGCGTACAAGAGCCTCTGCACCGACAATTTTATTTGTTGCAAGTTTATACTTCGGTTGCAAAAACATCTTGAACTCTTGTTGCTCAAGTGCATCCTCCATCTTGTTCGTAAGTTCTGACATGCGCAGCATATGGTGCTTAAACTCTTCGTCATAATCCCACATGGTCCACTCTGATTTCGTCCTTACATAACTATGTGCAATCATCACCTTATTAATCATATCATCTACATTGGTCTCATTTGCTTCGATAAAATATCTTCCATATCTGTATTTAAAGATATGTTTCTTCACTTCTGGCACCACAAATTTGAGTTCCTCATCATACTGCTCACGCTTAGCAAAATATTCTTCAACCTTCGCTTTCTCAGCAAGAACAATAAATTCATCTGACCCTGTTCTCGCTATTTCAAACACTTCGCCTGCCATGTTTTTTACATTTTTTGCAATCTGACAGATTACCCGATCTCCAACTTCTCTCCCATAAACTTCGTTTACAACCTTAAAATTCTCCACATCACTCTTAAGCAATATATACTTGCTCGCATCAAAATCCTTGCGACTGATAATTTCTGCTAAGTCCAACTTAAACTTGACTAAATTTGAAACACCTGTCAGCTTATCATAATATGCAATTCTTTCGATCTGTTTTACACTTTTTCTCCTAATCCAAAGTATATAGAATAATAAAATCGAGAATCCAATTATCAAACTGATATTTACAATCAACATGCCTGTAGTGATTGCGTTTCCACTATCTGACAATGCACTCTCAGAGATTTCAAAAAATAGAGTCCAATCATCCACTCCTAGAGGAATATATTCTCCTAATTTTCTTTCCCCCTGAATGGAAAATGTTACTTCTCCATATTGCGAGTTTGCAAAATCCTCTAGTATTTTCTCGTAACTTGCACCGTCCTCAAATGTAGCACTTTGAAAATTTTCAAGGGATATTGGAAATGGATAAGTATGTAACAAAATATTCCCTTGAGAATTCACGATCATAGCAGAACCACGGCTATCTGTTGTTCCCACGAGCAACTCAGCCAATTCATAGACATTATACTCTGCTACAATCACACCCTCTACAATACCCTCGTTATAAATCGGTGCCGTGACTGCAAGAACCAAGTTTCCAGAAAACTGTGATTCATAGACATCTGTAATTTCGACACTTCCTTGTACCGTAGTCTTAAAATAGTCTTCGGTGGAAACATCTGTATTTTCTCCTGTAGATGTAACACCTCTGCCTAATTCATCTGTTATAATTATGGTTTCAATCTCATATTCCTCTTCCCATGAATCCAAAGCTTCATACAACACTTCCCCGCCCTCGTCCATACGTCTAACCACATCAACAATGCCTTTTACATTATCTTGTTTATTATGGATAATCAGAGAGATTGCACGCCCTTGTTCCCCTGCCATATCGTCCAAAGATGACTTTGCCGAATGCTCAAGCTCACGAAATACTACATTATTGAACCATACAACAGCAACGATATTCGCAATCACTATAAAAAGTATGATAAAAACGATACTAATTCTTCCCTGTTTGTTATTCATATGCAAACACACTCCAACTCTTCTCTAAACACCTTTGTACAGCATACCTATGACTACTGTTTTTTCTTCTTATAAATCGCACGAATTCCACCCCTGCCATTCGTGATTCCGGACTTCTTATATCCCATCTTCTGATAGAATCCATTTGCTCGCAGGCTATTGACAAAACATTCCACATAAACCTCGTTAAACTCCTGGAAAATGGTATTCTCTGCATAACTCAACAAATACTGTGCCGCACCACTTCCCCAGTAAGGAATATCGACTAGGAACCCTTGGATTTCATTCTTCTTAATAATAATAAGCCCTACAATCTCCCCATCTAATATCAATAGATTTATCCGATTATACCTCCGAATAAAGTCCTTATCGCAAGCACCGCTACGCAAATAGGAATCTACAATATCGTCTCCCAAATGTGTGCGCTCATATTTATCTACTATCTTTCTACCTAAAGCTAATATCGTATCTTGATCCACTTGTTCCGCATGTCTTATCGAGTATTTCATAATGGTTCCCTCCACATATTTGGTTATTAGGCATCGCGTCTTATGAAAATATTTTCTTCTAATTCTGATTATACACTGTATTTCCAAGAAGTCAATCTAGTTCACAATCTGAAGATAACTGCTTACACAATAAAGAACCTGTCCTTGATACTCCACTCGAGACCAACCTTCATTTGCCACACCTGTTCTAGTCGCCACCTCTCCATTTTTCAATGAAACAATAATCTGCGAAGGCTCCTCCACACTTGGCATATCTCGAAGATTAGTGAGTTCTTTCGCTGTCACCTGTTCATTTACCGTTGTAAATTTCGTCTTAAATTGACTCATATCTCCTTGTTGTGGTACGTAATCTGTATCCGGAGTAATATAACTGGAAACCACATATGCACTTTCACCATTATATTCTATTCTCGACCATCCATTCACTCCAATTCCAGTTCTCGTGACAATCTCACCGTTTTGTAACGCTCCAATGATATTGCTGTCATCAGTCTGTTCCATAGAACTCCTGACATTCACACGTTCCTTGGCTGTTACAGAATCATTAACTTCTTCAATATTTACTCCCACCTCAAGATTCGGCTCTTGGTGAACGGCAGTTTCCGGAGATTTGGCAACTGCAACCTCACGGTAACCAATATAAGAAACATTCATATCTACAGGCATTGAAATTCCATTGATCGAACCATTTGCAGTATATTGCCACAGTTCATGGTCTTCTCCATAATCAGATGTATCACCCTCTAAGTCTATCTCGGAAATGTCTTTATACTGTGCTACCCAAATACGATATTTTGCTTCCAATAAATCGGTATTCCACTTTGCATTCCCCTCTAATTCAAACTGTGATGCATAAAACATTCCTGTATAACCTTGATTCTCAATCTCTGATAGAAAAACATCCGCAAGCTGGCTTCTCTGCTCCACCGACAAAGAAAAATGACGACTATCTGATTCATCATATAATTCACAATTATATGCAACTGGATAAGTAATCGGATATCCATCGATGATAGCGGTAACAAAATTTGCCTCTTCCATCGCTTCTTCCTCTGTAGTAGCTGCCGAGAAGAAATATGCACCAACTGGGATTCCTCTACTAGTTGCCTCTTGCAGATTATATCTAGCAGTGATATCCTCCTCAATCTCACCACTCACAACATTCCGATTTCCAACTCGAATAATAGCAAAATCAATCCCCTCTGCTGCCACCTCGTCCCAATTAATGTTTCCTTGGTGTTGGGACACATCAACCCCATGTAGCAGAGTCTCCATCTCTGTTTCTATTACTTTTCTAGTAGCCTCATAGACTTCGTTCCCGCTTGCATCTACGACAATCTCCTCAGCCTCGGAAGCTTCGAAACACTCATACAAAGTTGGCAATCCATTGAAATCCACCTTCATCCATCCCTCAGAAGTCATCATTACCGTCTCATCGCTTACAAGGGATAACAACTCTACATCGCCTTCTTCCATAACAAAGATATAACTCGCCGTAATCGTAAGGTCTGAATCCTCAACCTTCACCGACTCATCCATTACCGCTGCATTGGCACTCTCGACAAAACGCTTGATACCTTCAGCATCTGCAATCACCTTTTTCTGCTCCTGGTCCACATCCTGTGAATCTGTAACAAAGACCTCGATACTCTGTACGTCTTCTACAAGAATCGGATTAGAAAGAATGGAAACCCTCTCCTTCGGGACACTAGTTATATATATAAATAACGCAATTCCTCCTGCAAGCAATACACCACCTACAATACATGAAATCTTAATCCATTGTTTTGTTTTTTCACTCATAGCCATTCCCCCTGTTGTCTATAAAATCTTTCACTCACTATATTTTGGATATATTACACTTATCCAACTGTTCAACCAAATCTACATCCGCTGGTAGCCACTCCACACTCATCAAGGTTTCTCTATCCAACCACTTCGCATCTTGATGCTCTGTCAGTTCAATATTCCCTTCTAATACTTTTGCAAAATAACAATGCATCGTCAAATGAAATGTTGGATAATCGTATTCCACTGTGTATACAAATTCCTGTACTTCAATCTTTACATTTAATTCCTCTCTTATCTCCCGAACTAATGCTTCTTTTTGACCTTCTCCAAATTCCATTTTTCCTCCGGGGAATTCCCAGCCGCCCGCAAATTCTCCATACCCTCTTTGGGTTGCTAGAATCTTATCTCCCTCACGTATGATAGCTGCTACTACTTCTATTCTCTTCATATTAATCCCTTACTCACTCACAATATATTTATACAAATCCTCGCGCACTGGCGTTTCTAGAATCCATTCAATTTCTACCGCTGTCTTATCTGTATTTCTCATTACGAACTGATTAACTTGTCCACTTGCTTGCATCCGGCCTAAATAATAGAATTCTTTGGATATCTTATCGTCTTTATTCTTTCTTACAAATAACTGCATGTCTATATCCCGCTCCTTTGCATACAAGAAATTTTGAACATCTTCGGATTGAACTGTACGGCTCCCCTTGGAAATAGCAATTAATCGATTATTTGAAACAAACCTGTCCTCATAATTTATCGTATCGCTGATTTCTTCGCCTTTGTGGTAATTGATAAACACGGGAAATGTTTTTGTCTTTTTATCTAATTTATATCCTCCGATATTCAGTGGTACTTCATTATTTTCCCATTCTAGAAGTCTACAAACATCCTCATATGTATACTTTTGGTATAATTCAAAGTTCGTATCTTGATATAAATTTGCATAGTCTCTTCTTGAACGCATGATACCAAAATCAACCAACTCCATAACAGCATCCTTGAACTCTGCATTTCTCAGCAATCGGATAAAATCTTGTGATGCTTGATACTCATTTCCACTATCTGCTTGCTCAAGAAAAACACAATCCGCATATGTTTTCTTTCCTGAACCCGACGGAAACTCGTTGGTCAATACATTCACTACATTGGTTATTGTCTTTTGACTAATATCAATGTCATAACTTAATTTCAATTTTTCTCCCCATTTCTCTAAAACTCCCGCAGAATATAACACACATCTCTTGATAAGTTCCAATTCGTGTACCCGTTTTCCACTTGCTAATTTTTTAGAGATGAACTCCAAGTATTTCTCCTCAACAGTAGTAAGTCGTACATTGTATTCTTTCTCGTATTTTGATAAAAATTTATGATATGACCCTAAAGTCCCATTATCAAATATACGAAGCACATCCATCTCTCCATACTCATCAAAATCTTTGAGGCTCGGTATCTTCCCTAGTTTATATTTTAATTGAAAATAACTCTCTTTGATGAGCTTGATGTCCGAAAAGTTAGCACTATCTATAGACTGATAAATACGCTTCCTTGAAATTTCATCAAAATGGATCGTTGATTCACCGGGAATTATTCGCTCTCCTTCTCTCACATATCTTCGAACATTATCCTTGTTATATGTTCGATCTCCTGATAAAGCAATTGGAATCATATAATTATTATTATAGTTCCCTATGAAATCCAGAATCACGACATACTCTTTATCTTCTGACTTTCTTAATCCACGACCCAATTGTTGTACAAAAACAATTGGGCTTTCTGTCGGGCGTAGCATGATAACTTGATTGATTTCAGGGATATCTACCCCTTCATTGAATATATCCACTGTAAATATGTAATCAATATAATCATCTCTTGAATCATCTGTCAATTGTTCAATCGCCAATTCTCTTTGTTCTTGTGAGTCATCACCACTAAGAAATGTAGTGCGAAATCCACGTTTATTGAATTTCATAGATAACTCTCTTGCCTCTGTTTTTCTACTGCAAAAAACTAGTCCTTTTACTCGATTTCCGCTATGTCCATAGTACTTTGCTTTTTGTACAATGTAATCTACTCGTGTATCACTCGTCAACATCGCAAACTGCTTTAATTTTGAACTATCATCTGCAACCTCTCCGTCTATTTCTAATTCTGTAATACCGAAGTAATGAAATGGACAAAGCATGTCTTCTTCTAATGCTTGCTGCAACCGTATCTCATAGGCGATATTGTGATTGAATAATTGATAGATGTCAAACCCATCCGTTCGTTCTGGGCTTGCTGTCATTCCTAACAGAAAATTGGGGTTGAAGTATTCCATAATCTTCAAGTATGTATTCGCCCCTGCACGATGAACCTCATCTACAATTATGGTATCAAATGCAGTTGGATTAAACTTTGATAAGTTTTCATCCCTTGACATCGTCTGTATAGTACTAAATAAACAATCTGCCTCATAGTCTTTTGAGTTCCCAGATAATACGCCAAATGTCTTTCCACTTCCCAATACTCGTTCGAAACTTTCCATAGATTTCTTAGCAATTTGTTCCCTATGCACAAGAAATAGAGTTCTTCTAGACTGAAATTCTCGTAGTGCAAATGCTGCTGCATAAGTTTTTCCTGTTCCCGTTGCACTCAATAGCAAAGCACGATTTTCACCATTGTTTTTCAATTCAATAACATTTCGTACGAACTCTGTCTGCATCTTATTCGGCTCTAGTCTATATTGCTGAATGTTTGTTATCTTCTCTGCTTTTGCTATTCTTTTCTGTTCTTTTATAATTCGATATCTTGTTTCATATTCTTCAATTATTTCTGCAATATCTTTGGATTTTTCGCTGTTCCAGAACATATTAAATTCATCGACAATATTTTTTGCCACAGCACCTTTTGTCGTCGATACTAGTTTTGTGTTCCACTCCCTATTTACTGTAATTGCATTTCCTGTCATATTAGAGCTCCCAATGATAATTCGATACACATCTTTTTCTCGAAATATATACCCTTTTGTATGGAATCCCTCTCTCTCCCCATTTGTGCAAAACATTCGTAATTCTATATTCGTTAACTGTGAAATTTTTTTCAGTGCTTCCGGCTCAGTAAACATTAGATAGTCTGTTGTCAAAATCTTTCCTGGAACTTGACGTTGTTCTAATTCTTCCAATACCTGAAGCAAAGGCGTAATTCCGCCCGAAGTAATAAATGCAACACTTATAGAGAACTCGTCACACCTTCTCAATTCGTCTTCGATTGTAGACAGTACCTTTTTCCCTGATTTATAATCATTAGAAACAAACTCTGGTCTATATGCTAAATTTGAATTATAATTACTGTCTATATATGCTGTATTCAGGCCATTCATTATCTCATCTTCTATAATCTGCATCTACATTCTCCTTTTTTATAAACACAAAATTCTCACTGGTAGATTCTTCTTCCCGAAATCTATATCCTAGTCTATCGAATCCTTTAATCCCCTCGGGAGCCTGAACATTATTCTCCGCCATGAAACGAACCATTTCACCTCTTGCCATTTTGGCATAGGTACCTTTTTGAACAATTTTCCCTTCAACAATTTCTCCAAAGACGCATGTAATATATCGTTGCCCTGGCTCTATGTATGTTTCAATGCACTTGGAGTATTCCTTCGAAGCTAGGTTAATAATTATTTCTTTCTCCTCTAGCATCTCATCAAATATCTTTCTATCCCAGAATTGATATAGATTTTTCTTCTGTGCCACTTCAATCTTAGACTGCATCTCAAGTCTATATGGCACAACTCCATCTAACGGTTTTAAGAAACCATAAAATCCAGATAAGATTCGGAGATGTCTCTGCACATAATCCAGCATGCTAGCTTCGAATACGGTGGGTGCCATGTATTGATATTGTATCCCAACATAAGATAATAGGGCTGGGGTCAGTCCGTGGTTCAAATCCATATTTGCCAACCGCCTCATATTCTGTTCTACGATTTTCTCATTACACTTCCATAACTGCTTTGCTTCGAGGAAGTCGAGAGATTTCATCCATTCCATAAGTTGCGTCGTTTCTTGGATAAAAATTGGTTGTCCCATGGGAGCAATCCCCTGATCATCAACCTTCATCTGTTTAGCTGGTGAAATTATTACCTTCATCTCATTCTCCTGTAATCTAATTTAAAATCTCAAAATCTTCGCCCTCTGTATATCAGCTTTTATACACTTCATATATCATAATGCCCACAACCGAAATCAAAGCACTTAATAAAGTTCCAATCAAATATTTTTCGGCGAATTTTTTATCTTCTAATTGCTTGTATCTAGCTATGCTTTTTGCTGTTAGAACAAACCCTATCGCTCCATATTGACCGAACACTCCTAATATTAATATAATTTCTCGCTCTAATACACCTATCCAGAATCCCATTCGCTCTACTTCATCTCTACTTTCATTATCTGCATCCTGAAATGGCGTTAATTGTTTTAAAACAAGATTCACAACAGTAGCT
>CAYIZP010000014.1:32992-48682 GCA_964367905.1 uncultured Lachnospiraceae bacterium | reverse complement strand
ATCTGCATCCTGAAATGGCGTTAATTGTTTTAAAACAAGATTCACAACAGTAGCTGCAGGTTTCCAACAAACTAAAACCAAAATTAGAATTAATATATTATTTCTTGTCAAAAAATTATACTGTACAGAATTGGATTTTATAAATATGTAATTAATTCCAAATAAAATCATTATATACAATATCTGGCTGATTAAAAAAAATTGACATTTATATTTTGAATATTTACTCTCCATAGCCCCAATCAAAGCTTCCAAACCAATATGACTAATAAATATCACCATAGATACTCTTACTCCAGCATCAATTTCTGTAACTAACAGAATCAACGGTATACTCATAGCTACGGTGTAAATCATCCCATGCATTAAAACATGTTTTATAGATTTTCTTTTCCTTTTTTCCAACTCATTAGTTTGAAAATAAAACTCCCCTATCACATATCCTAGTATTAGTAGCTCCATTCATCTCCCCTATATGTTTGCTTCGCAAATTGTAATGCCATGTAATCTAGTTCTCTAATTTTATTTACATTTCCTCTTCTAATAATTGTATCCACATTTTGCCTAGAGCATTGGAATATTTCAGAAATAAGAGATGTTGCATTTTTTATAACTATTATCGAATCAGCTTCTTTAATCTCTCCATCTATATAAATTGGATGTATTACAAAAATTTTTGACAAGTCTATACTATCTTTATCTAACAAAATACTTTTATTTTGATAGTTTCCTCCATTTTTGGAACCTAAACGATATGCATATTTCATAGACAATAGTTCTTTTATCACGCCATAACTATCAAACTCCATCTCAGATGTTATAAAAGGAAACAACAATTCCAACATCACTTGCATAATATTTTGCATATATACCTGTTGCCTACGTAACGGTAAAGAAGCATTAAGCAAATGATTAACCATAATATCATTCTTATACGAAATTACTCTTACATTGTGATATTTTGATTTAGCTACTTCCTCTATAGCCATTCGCGCTCTATGATAAACAGGACCATCTTGTTGTGTGGATGCCCCTTCTTCAATCTTAATATTCCACTCCCCTACTCCAATTCCAGCACGCAGTTTAGCTGGCTTCATTAACATTTCTAATATGCGAAAATATATTAATGCTACCGTAACATCTCTAAATAACCCTTGAATTTCGTCCCCTCCGCTAAAAGTCACCTTAAATTTCATTTCCTTCTCAAACAAAACATTTAGATTTTTAATGCATTTATCCATATAATACTGCATATCATTTCGTTCTATAGGCATGTAACTTTTTGATTTCTCAATATCAACAATTAACGATACATAGTTCATCTTCAATCACCTCATTTCTTTATTATTATAAAATTATATTTTTAAAAAAGCAATCGTTTTTGATTGTATTTTTAATTTGCAATCGTTTTTGATTGCTTTTTATTATGCAATCGTTTTTAATTGCATCTGTAATCTAATTTAAAATCTCAAAATCAAACTTCTTGTATCGAATCAATCCCTCTCTCTGCATCTTGGAAAGTTCATTCGAAACTGCACTTCTATCGGCACATAAAAAATTAGCTAGCTCCTCTCGATTGAGTGGAATTCGGAACTTCATACGACCTCTGGCTATATACTCAAGATAAGCCCATATTTTTTCTCTCAGAGTCCTTTTGGATATGATATCAATCTTCTGATTTAAGTAAATGCTTTTTTGAGCAAGAATATTAAGCATATTCAAAATCAATTTCCGATGGAATTCACAAGATGTTCCACAAGTAGCGATAACCTTGCTAAAATCAAAAAAACATATCTCGCTCCTCGTACTAGAAATAATAGAGACTGGACTAACGGTTACACCTGCACATGCAAATACTTCCGCAAATATATCGCCTTTCTGAATTTCAGCGATAATTACTTCATTCCCCTCCCAATCACTCTTAACAATTTTAACTGCTCCTTCAAGCACCATGCCCACAAAACTCACCAGTTCACCTTGTTGTAAGATAAATTCGCCTTTACCATATATTTTTTCATAAGTTCCAAGACATATTATCATAGAATTCAATTCAGATTCTGCTATGTTAAAAAAAAGAGGATGATTCTTAGCTATTTGAATTTTTTTATTCATATTTCCCTTTTCGTTGTTTAAACAACATATTTTTATTTTAATTATAGTACACTCTGATTACAACATCAAGAAGGAGAAATAGAATGAAGAAAAAAACAATTAAAATAGATTCCGAAAAATGTATAGGCTGTGGTATCTGTGCTAAAACTTGCAAGCAAAGTGCTATTGAAATGGTGGATGGTAAAGCAAGGGTTACCCGTGATGATTACTGCGATGGGATTGGGAACTGTCTTCCTGTCTGTCCTGTCAATGCTATAAGCTTTTTGGATGATGTAACAAGCAGATTCCATATCAAGTGGTTGTGCTTCCTATCCCTTAAATAAATATTTATATTTTCTTTTTCTCTCTAATAATATCTGATATACCCTTTTCTTCACGTCACTCGGATATAACTTGTCGCGCTCTGAAATACTGACCATATCAGACTCACTAAAGTAAAAGTGTAAATTTTGTCCATATAACTGCTCCGCTATATCCAACTGCAAGTCAAAGTCATCACAATATGTCTTTGGCTTTGCCGTAGATATATATGTTCCAAATTCTTTTAATCCTGTAATATTTATAATTTGATCTACTAAATATTCCAACCTGGTTCTTTCATCTCGAATTTTATAAAGTGTACTATATAAACTCTCTCCATAATAATTATGAAATAGACATTCTAATGTTAATATCCTCCACCATATTATACAACTTTAAATGCCTCTGCATTTCATCCACATCAATAATCGTACACACTTCGTTTCTATACATATACCATAGTCGAATTGGCATCCTCTTCTCTGGTATAGTTAATGATTCGTACACCTTTGCCGAACTAAGAAGCGCTTGAATTAGTGGTACAATAGGACCAACAATCCCTTTTTCACTTCTCTCCCATCCTTGAACAGTCTTATATGATACATTTGTTAATTCTGCAAATCCCTTCTGGGTCAATTTCAATCACATTTATACTAATATTTAATATTCAAGCTATTTCTTCTGTATATAAAGTAATAAAACACAAAATTTATCAACTTGCACAAATATACGAAGTTTTTTTCTCTTCTATCTCTTATACTACGATTAATACATTTAAGTGAAAGGAGTTTATTTTTATGGACAAAAAAATTTTAGAATATGAGTGCCCCACTTGTGGTGGTCCCTTGCGATTTGATATCGATAATCAGATGATTGTGTGTGAGTACTGCAACAATCAATTTCCTGAAGATGTTTTTAGGCAAAAAGAGGATGACACAACCGAAACAAATGACTCTAAAATCGATTGGAACTTAGCAGGATATATCAAAGACCATGAACAGATGACTGTTGATTGTAGCTTCTCTTGTACTTCTTGCGGCGCAGAAGTTCTCGCAGATAGCAATACTGCTGCGACAGAATGTATGTATTGCGGTAGCCCTCTTCTTGTAACCAATAATGTTACTGGTACCTTGAAACCTGACTTAATCATTCCATTTAAGCTTGATAAAGCCGCAGCGGAAAGGAAATTAAAACAATTCTATATGAGAAAAATTCTTTTGCCAAACGCTTTTAAGGACAAAAATAAAATTTCGAAAATAACAGGAATGTATGTACCTTTCTGGTTATTCTCTGCAAATGGGAGTGGTGATGTCACATTCAATGCAAAAAAAGTTAGCAAACATCGGAATGGTGATTATATTATTACTACTACAAAACATTATTCTGCTTTTCGTTCTGGAAATGTAAAATTTATTAAAGTTCCTGTAGATGCGTCCAATAAGATGGAAGACAACTATATGGATGGGCTAGAACCTTATAATTATGGAGAATTAACACCTTTTTCTAATTCTTATATGGCTGGATTTTTCTCCGATAAATTTGATATGGATGTCAATGCATGTTCAACACGTGCACTCACTAGAATCAAAAATTCTACAAATGAAGCTCTAAAAAAGACTGTCACTGGTTACTCGAGTGTATCCGTGGCGAGGTCTAATATTGCGATGTCTGACCGGGAGATTCATTATGCACTTCTACCTGTTTGGATGTTGAACACAAAATATAATGATAAAATGTACAAATTCGCAATCAATGGGCAGACTGGCAAGGTGTCTGGAGATCTACCTATTGACAAACGTAAGAAAAAAATTATTTCTGTTGCAATCTTCCTTATCAACTTTGCCCTTCTAGCATTAGGGTCGTATACTATATTCACATAGGAAAGGAGAATATTCATATGAAAAAATTACTTAGTATCCTTACGATTTTACTACTATTGTCTTCATGTTTCTCCGTTCCAACCTATGCAAGTGAAAACGAAAATTCCCTTGATAGTGCTTCTATTATTGATGACATGAACTTAATCTCCGAAGATAGTAAGCCAGCCTTAGAAGCTAGGATTGCGAAGATAAGTGAAACATATCATTATAATATCACTCTAGTTTCAGCTGGTGAATTTAGTCATATGGATGATTTTTATGATTATGTCAATAGTTATAATCTATCTAACTTAGGAGAAAATGGAATTATTTTCACCTTTGGTCTATTTTCAGCGAATCGTTATGAGTGGGACTATGTTGGATATGGAAAATACAGTGATACGATTGGCTCTGCAATAATCGACTACATGATTGCTAGTGAAGACTATGCGGAAGAATATTCTGACTATGGTATGCTGTATGTAGATATGTACACTGATTTTGTCAACAATGTAGAAAATTATTTAGTAGCGCAAACAGGAATTGAAGTACCTGCGGAGACCTTAAACTATGTCGGAGAAGGAGGCATGCTAGATGGGTTTGATCCATTGATTGATTCCGCTGACATCCTTACCCCCGAACAGGAACTTGTTTTATTTTCACGGATAGAAAGTTTTCAAAATACATATGATTTTGATATTACCTTATTGACCATGTCCCATGTTCCAGATGGCGATATGCTTCTCACATATTGTGATTATTATGAAGGATTAGACCCTACAAGGGATGGGCTTGTATTTGCGCTGAATATGAATCCTTCTAATAGGGGCTATGCAACCTCTACTAGAAATCTCGGCGAGGTCGCATTTACCTCCTCAGCACTTGATATCATTGATGAAGAGATTGCTCCAATACTCACATCAGGAGAATACTTCAATGCATTCAATCAATATCTGGATTATACGGAAGAATTCATCGTGGCGGCTCAATCGGGCGATCCATATAGCGCCCCTCTCAATTGGCAAAGTGTACTCTTGTATATCATCGCTATCCCAGCCATTTTCAGCCTAATAATTACAATGGGCATTGTGCAAGGGATTCTAGTACGTCAGATGAAGACAGCTGTCATTCAAACTTCTGCTGAAGATTTTCTAGTAAAGGGAAGCCTTGTTGTATCTACAAAGGACGATAAATTCATCAATAAATCCACATCTAGCAAATACTCACCTAAATCAAAAGGCGGTGGGGGTGGCAGCGGCGGCAGTAGTCGCAGTGGCTACGGCGGCAGTCGAGGTGGACGCTCGGGAAGCTTCTAATCGTCGACAATTCCTACATATTGAAAAAGAAGAGCTTCTTTATCACTGAGAAGTTCTTCTTTTTTTCTACATTTTTTGATATAATGTAATCTGAAAATAAAATTTTTATTATAAAGGAAGGAAGTACAAAGTTATGACTGAAGATATATTGAAGATTCAATGCCCTGCCTGTGGGGGACCTGTGCACTTTGATGTAGACAAGCAGATGATTGTCTGTGAGTTTTGTGAGACTACATATCCAGAAGATTTCTTCGACAAAAAAGAAGAAACATTACCAGAACAAGGGGCAGAACCGATTGATTGGAAGCAAGCTGAGGTTACGAAAGAAGAGCCTGTAAAGGACTCCGACATGATGGAGATGCAGTCTGGATTTAATTGTACTTCATGTGGGGCTGAGATTGTGTCCGATGCGAATACCGCTGCAACAGAGTGTATGTATTGCGGAAATCCAATTGTTATGACGAATAATGTAACTGGAATGGTGAAGCCTGACTTCATCTTGCCGTTCAAGCTAGATAAGAAGGATGCCGAAAAACGCCTGAGAGAGTTCTATGGCGGCAAAATCCTACTGCCTAGTACCTTCAAGAGCCAAAATCGCATTTCCAAGATTGCCGGCGTATATGTTCCATTTTGGCTGTTCTCGGGTAAGGGAATCGGTGGCATGACTTTTGATGCCCGCCAAGTGAATACACATGTGCGAGGAGATTATAATGTAACTACCACTAGATACTATAGCGCACGACGTGAGGGAAGTGCCGAGTTCACCAAAATTCCTGTAGATGCTTCTACCAAGATGGATGATAACTATATGGATGGTTTAGAGCCTTACAATTATGAAGAATTAAAAGAATTTTCTTCTTCTTACATGGCAGGCTTCTTTGCTGATAAGTTCGATGTAAGTGTTGAAGATTGTACTCCTAGAGCGAAGACTCGTATTATCAACTCTACAAAAGACGCCATGAGAGCAACAGTAAATGGATACACATCGGTTAGTGAAACTTCCTCTTCTATTGATATGCGAGATGAGGACATTCATTATGCCTTGCTCCCAGTGTGGATGCTCAACACAAAATACAATGGCAAGATGTATAAATTTGCCATCAATGGACAGACAGGAAAAGTTTCTGGTGATTTGCCAATTGATAAGAAGAAACGAAATCTCCTATTCTTAGGAATATCGGCTGTTGGTTACCTTATTGGACTTTTACTCATGTACATGTTTGTTATATAAGAGGGGGATTTTATCATGAAAAAATTTACTAAATTATTAATAGGTATCTGCCTACTCTCTTCCATGCTGTTCCTGCCAATTTCAGCTACAGCACTCGCAAGCGAGAGTACAGAAACTACACAAAACGGTCTGATTAATGGATTCGACCCACTAATAGATGCAGCTGATATACTTACTGATACAGAAGAACAAGAAATCTTCAACCGAATTATTCACTTGCATACAATTTATAGTTTTGATGTCACAATCCTCACCATGGATGAACCAATCTCAAGAGATGAACTTCTTTCTTTCTGTGATTATTATGAAGGCGTGGATCCGACACGCGATGGCTTGGTTTTTGGTGTTAATATGAACTCTTATGATAGAGGATATGCTACTTCTACTCGTAATTTTGGACAACAAGCATTTACTGAATCTGCCTTAGATATCATCGATGCTGAGATTCCTGACTTACTTGCAGATGGATATTATTACGATGCGATGAATCTGTATCTAGACTATACGGAAGAATTTTTAACGGCAGCGGTAAATGGTACACCTTACCAATCATCGGAAGATATGATAACCAATATTTTAGTTCTATTTATCGCTCCACTCGTTATTGGTCTAATGATTGGTGGTGGTGTAGTTTTTGGTGTCTTCGTCCCTCAGATGAAGACCGCAGTGATAAAAACACAAGCAAGAGACTTTATGTCTAAGGATAGTTTGAAATTGACCCTGACCGATGATGATTTCATCAGGGAAACCGTTACCCGAACACCTAGACCGAAAAAAACCAGCAGCAGTAGTAGTCGTGGTGGTTATGGCGGTAGCCGTGGTGGTCGTTCTGGCGGCTTTTAGAGGAGAAGCTTATGAGAATATTATTCATCCATGTCTGGAACCCAGACGATCCAACTTATCGGGGAAGTGTGTCGAAATTATTCTGTTACCCCTCTCTCACCCTTCCCACCCTAGCCTCTCTCGTTCCTGGCGAGCTAGAAGCAGATATTACATTATGTGATGAGTTAAGTGAAAAGGTGAATTACAATAAGGAAATCTATGATATCGTAGGTCTCTCCTTCGATACCGCCTCTTCCACCCAAGCTTACAAGCATGCAAGAGAGTTCAAAAAGCGTGGTGCCTATATTATATTTGGTGGCTACCACGTCTCCTCTCTTCCTGAAGAGGGCATGCAACATGCAGATACTGTAATTGTGGGTGCCGGAGACGTCTCTCTGCCTCAATTTTTCAATGACTATATCAATAAATGCCCTCAAAGGATATATGACAATCCCTGTTATGATGCCAGTAAGATTATTGTTCCAAGGAGAGATTTGCAGAATCGAAAGCGTAGCCTATCTATCCCCACATTTCTTGCAGATAGAGGGTGTGATAATCGTTGTGAATTCTGTGCAATCAGTCAGATGTGGCGAAGCAATCCTAGACCAATTTCTAAAGTTGTGGAAGAAATAAAATCATTGAAAACAGATAAATTAATATTCTTTGACCCAAATTTCTTCAAACCAAGGGAATATGCACTTGAGCTAATGCAAGAATTAGAGCGATTAAAGATACGTTGGGCTTGTAATGCCACTGCAGACACTGCTTTTGATGATGAACTATTGCAAGCGGCGCAACGTAGCCGATGCACTGGAGTTCTAATTGGATTCGAGTCGTTGAGCGAAGAAAGTCTAAAAGGAGTTAAAAAACGATATCATAGCACAGAGAAATTCAAAGAAATTGTGGATCGAATGCACCACTATAATCTATCAGTCAACGGATGTTTCGTACTAGGGTTTGATCATGATACAGAAGAACAGCTCCTTGAGATGCCAGAAAAAGTAGACTATATGGGATTAGATATGATTCGATACGCAATCTTAACTCCACTTCCTGGTTCCAAGATCTATAATGACTTTGAACGTCAAGGACGTATTATCACAAAAGATTGGACAAGGTACAATCAGCAACATGCTGTGTTTCAACCAAAACATATGTCACCTGAACGATTAGAAGAAATTTCAAAACAAATATGGCGAGAAACCTACACATGGAAAAACGTTTTGAATCGCACCAAAAGATCAACCAATAACTCTCTTATTGAAAAGGTAATACTTTTAGGTGGCAATATCGGATTTAAATTCAATGGATACTAAATTGGAGAACTTATGAAGATAACGATAATCAAAGTCGCAATGTTTGAAGGGAAAGGTGCCGATGCTCTCAAACCTATCTTCTTTGAAATCATGGATGCCCTCTTGCCTGAGGATATCCTTGCTGATTACATTGACGATCGTAAAGAAATACTCCCAGACCATATTGATAGTGATATCATTGCCCTATCTTTTGATACGTTTTCTGCAAAGAGGGCTTATCAATTGGCAAAACGCTATAAGACTTCAGAAAACCTCGTTGTCATGGGAGGCTTTCATCCCACAGTATGCCCTGATGAGGCGGCAAATTTCTGTGATGTTGTACTCTGTGGCGATGCGGAAAGTGTGTGGCCAGAATTTCTAGAAGATGTGAGAATGGGATATGTGAGTCCACTCTATGATGGAAGAACAAAGAGCGCTCCAATGATTCCACTCTATCAGAGCAAGCGTAATCCATACAAAAGCAAGTATCTCCCCTTGGGCTTGGTGCAATTCTCTAGAGGATGTCGATTTTCCTGTGATTTCTGTAGTGTGAAGACCATGTATCCTGGATCCGTAGTTCAAAAGTCCACGGACGAAATCGTGAGAGAAATTCAATCTGTGAAGGAGAAGTTTATTTTCTTTATTGATGACAATCTGTTCTTCGATGAGAAAAGTGCAAAAGAATTATTTCAAGCCATACGCCCACTTCGTAAAAAATGGGCATGTCAGATTAGTATGGACATTGCTAAGAATGAGGAACTACTTCAACTAATGAAGGAAAGTGGTTGTATCTGTGTATTGATTGGGTTTGAATCCTTGAACACGGAGAACCTAACATCTATGGGAAAAAGTGCGAACCTTCAGATGATTGACTATGAGAAAACGATTCGAACGTTAAATCAATATAAATTTATGATTTATGCAACCTTTGTAATTGGTTACGATGCTGACGATAAGAATACGGCAGATACGATTCTAAAGTTTGCAATGAAATATAATTTTGCAGTGGCCAATTTTAATCCTTTGATACCACTACCTGGAACTCCACTTTATAGACGATTACTAGCGGAAGGTCGACTGCTCTTCCCAGATGGATGGTGGTTGGATGAATCTTATCGCTATGGTGACACCGCATTCACTCCTGCGCAGATGACACCAGAAGAATTGCGGGATTCTTGTCGGGATGCTAGGTACCAATTCTATAGTATAAAGAATATTTTGAAACGATTTTTGGGAGCGCATCTAAAACTTGGAGTGACCAAGGCATGGTATTATTTTATCATCAATATTGTCTCAGGAATAGAGATCAAACGCAAACAAGGGGCATTACTTGGAAAGGAAACAGATGAAACTAACATTAATAAAGCCTAATATCGGGCGAAAAGGACACAGTATGTATGTGGATGAGGGGCGAATGGAACCCCTACAATTGGGAATTCTAGCTGCACTAACGCCAAGTGATGTGACAGTAGAATTATTTGATGACCGCTGTGAGCCGATTCCCTATGATCAGCCAACCGATTTAGTTGCCATTACAGTAGAGACCTTCACTGCTAGACGTGCATACGAAATCTGTCGCGAATATCAAAAACGTGGGGTAAAGGTACTATTGGGGGGAATGCACATCACCTTGCTTCCTGAAGAGGCAGCAGAGGTTGCAGATTCGATTATGACAGGAGATGCCGAAGCTGTATGGGCGGAAATGATTGCAGATGCAAAACGAAATGAATTGAAACCACGCTATGATGCCAAACGCTGTGCGATTCCGCAAGAAGGTATCCTAACGAGAAGAGATTTATTCGAAGGGAAGGGCTATCTTCCGATTACTCTATTACAGTTTTCTAGAGGTTGTCGCTATGGATGTCGCTTCTGTGCTTCCACAGCTTATTTTGGTGGAAAACAATTGTGTCGTCCTGTTGAAGATGTGGTAAAAGAGATCCAATCACAAAAGCGAAAACTATTATTCTTTGTAGATGATAATATCGTATCAGACAGAGAAAAGGCAAAGGAACTATTTCGTGCATTGATTCCTCTTAAAGTGAAGTGGGTAAGCCAAGGTAGTATCGATATGTTGGAAGATGATGAGATGATGCGACTCATGGTAAAAAGCGGATGTCTTGGTCATGTCATTGGGTTTGAATCCATCAACGGTGATAATATTCAACACATGAACAAGCAGGCAAATATCTCAAAAGCACACAATCAATACCGTGATGAGATTCAAAAACTGAGAAATTATGGTCTGCAGACTTGGGCTGCATTTACCGTTGGTCACGATGGTGATACAAAAGAAAGCGTCCAAAAAACCTGTGAATTTGCAATTCAAAATAAGTTTACATTTGCAGCATTCAATATCCTCATGCCTTATCCAAATACCCCATTATATGAGGAAATGAAGAAGGAGAATCGTCTACTTTACGATGGCAAGTGGTGGCTACATGAGGAGTACCGTTTTAATTATGCCTCGTTTTTGCCAAAAAACATGACACCAGACGAGTTGACCGAGGTTTCATTTGGCTGCCGTGCACAGTTTAATAGTGTGAGTTCGATTATCAGTCGTGCCTTAGATTTGAATACAAATATGCGCAGTCCATATCGCTTCGTTACCTATCTGTTATATAACCCTCTATTTCGCAAAGAAGTATTTAAGAAACAAGGGATGCAATTTGGACTGGAGAATGAGAAGGAGTAAGTCATGAAGACACTTGATGGTAAGATTGTGGATGTGAAAGAGCTATCCATAGAAGAAAAAAAACGTATGTTTTTCTTGATGGATTTATTCTATGACAATATGATTTGGGAAGTATTCTTAGCGGATTTAGAAGAAAAGGATTACTGCATTGTATTATTTGATGATACCAATACCATTTATGGTTTTTCTACCCAAAAAATCATTCAAGTCCCAATAGATGGCCATCAGGTATATGGCGTGTTTTCTGGTGATACAATTGTGCACAAAGATTATTGGAATTCCCACCATCCACTTTTTTCAATCTTTGGAAGATTTTTCGAAGCATACAGTAGAGATTACGATGAATTCTATTGGTTCATCATTTGCAAAGGATATAAAACATACAAGATTCTACCTACCTTTTTTTACTCTTTTTATCCGTGCTATCAAGAACACACACCAGAAGAAGTGCAAAAAGTAATAGATGCCTTTGGACGGTCTTACCATATGGATTACAATCAAGAAATAGGTGTAGTGGAGTATAGAAATGCTAAGGATAAACTACGTGTGGGAGTAGCTGATATTACAGAGCGACAGATGAAAAATCCACACACTGCTTTCTTCTGTGGGAAAAACCCTCATCATGCACAGGGACAAGATTTGGTCTGTATTACCAGTCTAAAAAAATACAATTATCAGAAGGAGAAAGAGGCATTTCTATGGGGCTAACTGTTTGGTTTATCAACACCTTAATTATGCGCTTATATAAAAAAGATGGGGAGAAATTCTATAGGAATCTAAATCGTGTGGAACAAGTTCAGAGGGAGTTGCTCCTTCAGATTATCAAGAAGAACCAAAACACTGATTTTGGACGAAACCATGGATTTGCAGAGATAACGACCATTGAGGATTTTCGCAGGCACGTACCGATTCTTGAATATCCAGACTATAAAGAGGATATTGATCGCATTGCCACAGGCCACAAAAAGGTATTGACTTCTGAAGATGTGTTAATGTTTGAACTCACTGGCGGAAGTGGGGGAGCAACCAAATTAATCCCTTATACCACTTCGTTAAAACAAGAGTTTTTATGGGGAATCAAACCTTGGATTTATTCCTTGTACAAGAATTATCCAAAGCTTAGAGGTGGGAAGAGTTATTGGTCTATCACGCCTCCTACCCACCAAGATAAATACACCAAAGGTGGAATTCCGATTGGTTTCGAAGATGATACAGCATATTTTGGGCGATTCGAGCAGAAACTCACTGATAAAATCTTTGTGCGAGACAAAAGCATCCGCAAGGAATTGGATATGGAAAAGTTCTATTTTCAGACTTGCTTCGCACTCTTATCCGAGAAGAACCTAAGATTGATATCGGTATGGAATCCCAGTTATCTCTTTGTATTACTGAATTATATGGAAACACATGCAAACTCGTTATATGCCGCCCTTCCTCCTAAGCGATTGAGAAGGATTCAAGGATGTATTGAGGCTAAAAATTATGGGGAAATCTGGCCAAACTTAACACTCATCAGTTGTTGGTGTGATGGATTGGCCAGACATGCAAGTGAGGAACTAAGCGTATTATTCCCAGGTGTCGTTATTCAGCCCAAAGGGATTTTATCTACAGAGGCCTTTATGACCCTACCCTATGAGGAAACAGGGTTATCGATCCTCAGCTACCACTCTCATTATTTTGAGTTTTTACATACTGAGACAGGAAGAATCTATTCTTATACAGAGCTGGAAAAAAATATGACCTATGAGGTAATTTTCACAACGTCAGGTGGATTCTATCGTTATCGAATCCATGATGCTGTTCAAGTGGCGGATTATGAAAAGTCCCATAGGCTACCACTTCTTAAATTCGTGGGAAAGACAGACAAAACCGTGGATTTTCATGGAGAGAAATTAAATGAGCTATTTGTAAATGAAATCATGAACAAATTATCTTCCATACCAAATTATGAAGAGAGTTTCCACTTAAGTCAGCGGTTTCGTCTATTGGCATATGAAGATGGGGGTTATGTGTTATATCTAGGAAGTGAGGTTCCTAATGAGAGCTTTTCCCCAATGGACACTGATGTACATATTCATCTAGCCCACACACTAGATACGCTTCTCTGTGAAAGTTATCACTACAAGTTATGCCGTGATTTAAAACAATTAAATCCTGCGAGAGTATGTCCTGTTTATGGAGATGCCAAGCAGCAATATATCAATTATTATTTACGAAAAGGAAAAAAACTAGGCGATATCAAGCCCGAATTACTATCTAAACATAGTGATTGGTCTAGCGCCTTTCAAATGGAGGACACACGATGAAGATTGCCTTAATCGCACCAGCAGGTGCTATGCATAGATACAACGGCTCATTTGCAAAGACCTTGCAATATGCACCCCTAACCTTAACCAGTTTGGCTGCTCTAATTCCAGATGAACTCGAAGCAGAGGTTGCAATCTATGACGAAACAGTAGAACCGATTCCTCTGAATCTACAATGTGATTTGGTGGGAATTACCTGTATCACTGGAACGGCTCCTAGATGTTACGCATTCGCAGATTATTTTCAAAAGCGTGGAATCACAGTGGTTTTGGGAGGAGTTCATCCCTCACTTATGCCTGAAGAGGCTATGGAACATGCAGATGCAGTGATGACGGGGTTTTCTGAGCAAACATTTCCTCAGATGTTATTCGACTTTAAGATGAAAAACCTAAAACCTTTGTATACACAAAACAAGGACTATACCATTGGGGGAAAGCCAGAACCACACAGGCACCTGTTGAAGAAGAAAAAGTACATCACCACTGCAACAGTGGAAGTTATCCGTGGATGTGCGCACCCATGTACCTTCTGTGCCTACCCTGCTGCCTTTGGTAGAACCACCTTCCCAAGGCCTGTGGAGGATGTCATTGCAGAACTTGGCAATCTACCAGACAAGGTCATCGTATTTCCTGATGTGAATCTCATCGCAGATGTGGAATATGCAAAACAGTTTTTCAAGGCAATGATACCACTGAAGAAATACTGGCTTGGTCTGGTTACTTCCTCAGCAGGATTAGATGACGAATTGATTACCCTATTTCGTAGGAGTGGGTGCAAGGGGCTACTCATCGGCTTTGAATCCATTGTGGAAGAATCCCAGAGCTATGTACGAAAGGTAAGTAATCGCTTTCTGGATTATAAGGAGCTTATGAACAAATTACACTCCAATGGAATTCTAGTACAAGGATGTTTTGCCTTTGGAGGTGATGAAGAAGATGTTTCAGTATTTGAGCGAACCGTGGATTTGGTCATCAAGACAAAGATTGATTTGCCTAGATTTAGCGTGCTCACACCATTTCCTAAGACTCAGCTCTACGCCGATTTAGCAGCACAGAATCGAATTACCGAACACAATTGGGCACTATATGATGTGGAGCATGTAGTATTCGAACCCGCCAAAATGACAGCAGAAGAACTGATGGACGGCATCACGTTTAGCTTTAAAGAAACCTATAAGACAGGCAATATATTAAAACGCTTAGCGCCATTTCGACATAGTCCATGGCTCTCCCTACCATTAAACATGGGATATAAAAAATACGCAGACCGCTACCACCACTACACCCCCGAGGTGATGTGTGACAACTCTGATATACCAAACGAGGTTACCCTATGAAGATTACAATGATACTCCCAGCAATCGGAAAAAAACAAGGTGAAAAATATATCGGAACTTGGAAGATGGAACCGCTCACAATTGCAGTTCTAAAATCAGCTATGCCAGAAGGTGTAGATGTAGCATTTTTTGACGATCGTATCGAGTTGATCGACTACGATACCCCAACAGACGTAGTTCTTATCACTGTTGAGACCTATACGGCACGACGCTCCTATAAAATCGCGGAACAATTTCAAAACAGAGGAGTCCCTGTAATTATGGGTGGTTATCATGTTACTTTGATGTCAGAAGAAGCAGCGGAGCATGCGGATACTATTATTACAGGGAACGCAGAGGGGATTTTGGCACAAGTAATTGAAGACTATAGAAATAACGTACCGAAAAAACAATATCATGGCACCATCTCCTATAGTGACA
>CAYIZP010000014.1:8013-32892 GCA_964367905.1 uncultured Lachnospiraceae bacterium | reverse complement strand
CTTTATGATCGATTAAAGGAACAGAATCGTCTCTTATTTGATAAGTGGTGGTTGCAGGAAAATTATAATTATGGAGAACTTTCCTTTCAGCCAAAGAAATTATCACCTGAGGAATTGAGCCAAGCTTGCCTTCGTACGAGACAGGAATTCTCGAAATTTCACAACGTTGTCCCAAGAGGAATTCAAGCAATGGGACACGCCGCTCCTGCCATCTGGTCTCTATTCTGGGGCATGAACTTGCGCATTGGGGGGGAAGTAGACCAAAAAATGAACATACCAATAGGAGAAAACTTAGATGAGCTCCCAAAATAGATATATATTTACTCAGGCTACCGCCAAAGACTCCGCTGAAATGGCAGATGTATTTGCCCAGCAAAGTTTCGATGGAAACTTAGGAATTCAATACCTGCGCAGCGAAGACCCTCTCTCATCTTTTGAACAAGAAGGCGATGAGGTGGTCTGTCTCATCGTACGAGACACAAGAGCTAATCACCTACTAATGGGAATAGGTTGTTGTGTCATTCGGCGTGGAATCGTAGGAGGAAAAGCGTGTAATATCGGGTATTTGACTGGATTGAAGCTTCGAAGTGAATATCACAAGCAATTTCCATACATTGCAAAATGCTATCAATGGATTCGTGACAATACTTTGGGAAAAGTGGACTATTATTATACTACCATATTAGCCGATAATATCTATGTACAGAAAATGTTAGAAAAGAAACGTAAAAACATGCCTCTATACTGCTATGAAGGTGATTACAACACCTATATTTTTAAAACTGGAGGTAAAGCTTGTAAACATAGTGAAGTTGTTGTAACACAATGTAGCAGAGAAAATGCCATTGCTTTTTATCGACAACTTCCCTTTAAGGCTGATTTCTCTGTTGAGACACTCGACCAAAATCATCTAAACACTGCGACGTTTTATGGCCTCTACAAAGAAAATCAATTGATTGCGATTTCCTCTATCCTAGACCAAAGAACTACGAAACAATATAAAGTGAAACATTATGGTGGAGTTTATAAAATTGTACGACATTTTCCCACTAAATTACTAGGCTATCCTGCATTTCCAAAACAGGATGAAATTATCAGTATGAGCAGCATGAACATATATACTAGAAATATTGTGTCTGACAAAGAATTACTGTACTTTATTCGTCAGACAGCACATCTCTACACAACTACAGAGATGCTGGTGCTCGGATTACATGAAGCCAGCAGGCTTACACCTATATTTCAGTCAATAAAAAGTATCTGCTATCAATGTAGACTTTATCAAGTTTCCTTCGAGTCAAGTGTTACACCCCCATTGGATTCAAACATCAATATTGATATTTCATTCCAATAAAATGTAACAATAACACACCATATTTACAACTGTATTAACTCTATAAATTGACATTTGATAGCGGTTACGATATAGTAATTTTAGAGTTACATTTTTGATACAATTTGCATGATTTTTTTGGAGAATTTTAATGACTTATTTTTGGATAATATTCGGTTTGTTATTTTTTTTACTGCATAGTTCTTATACATTATACTTTACGGTGAAAATCCTCAAGTATTCTAGAAGGAGCATCGCTTTTACTATGTTGTTTTCGATTGCAAATACTTGTGTTTTTTCGATTGCATATTTTTTAGGATGCTCTTATTTTGTGTTGTACTTGATATACTACTTCCTATATTTTCTTGAGTTTCGAGTTTTGTCTAAGACATGCTTGCGACAAATTTGGTTTGCCGTTTCAAGCTTTTTAGTTAATATTGTAACCGTTCACTTGCTTGTCTTCGTTTTAGCCAGTCAAATATTAGATTCAACGGTCAACGATATTTTCTATAATCACACACTATTTTTCCAAACACTTGGTGTTTCACATTTATTTTTGTTTTTAATGTTACTTATAATCGAAATGATGATTCCAGAAAAAAAATTAAAACAAGTATCTATTACAAAAATTTATTCACAGATTATGTCAGTATTTTCTACATTCCTATTCCTATTTGTTTATGTAGATACATGGTTTGTCTTCAAAATGGATACTTACGACAGCTATATAATTTCTATCATCGGCTCCATCGCCTTTGTATTCGTAATGTATTATTGTATGTTCTTTTTTAATGCACACCTTACCGGTCTTCACGAATACAGACGAAAAGTCGATGAGATAAAAATCGTACATGAAAAAGTGATGGCAAAAAAAAGTATCGCGGAATTCAAGCTTTACCGTGATGATTTAACGAAGTTGTATAATCGACGTTTTATAGATCATAAA
Organism: uncultured Lachnospiraceae bacterium; assembly: GCA_964367905.1. Taxonomy (GTDB): domain Bacteria; phylum Bacillota; class Clostridia; order Lachnospirales; family Lachnospiraceae; genus CAUPWF01. Next base: position 30,613 of record CAYIZP010000014.1, on the reverse strand, counting down.
ATCAACGAATTATGTGAACGCATGGACATTGATTTTGGTTTGATTTATGCTGATTTAGCAGCATTAAAACAAGTGAATGATACTCTCGGTCATAAAACTGGTGACAGATATATTATCAAAGTTGCAAATATAATAAAAACTACACTTAGAGAAGAGGACTTTTCCGCACGAATCGGTGGAGATGAGTTTTTGATTGTGCTGATTGATATTTCAGCCGATGAATTAACCAAGGTGGTAAAACGTATTCAAAAAAATATTGAAGTCCAAAGTGCTAAAGAGTCATATACTATATACGCTAATCTAGGCTATGAGCATTTTGGAAAAAGAAAAGGTCAAAAATCAAAAACCGAAATTCTAAAACGTGTTGAAAATCTCATGAAAATGGAGAAAGAATCTTTCTATAAGGAAGGCGGAAAATAACATGGTAATCGTAGCATCTACACTATACGTACTGTATATGGTGTCTGTATTTTATTATGCGGCCAGAATTTTTGGAATTCCAATTGCACAAAAGAAAACTCTACTATTGTTAACACTCATCAATAGTTTTTTGGTGTATCTTCCAGTATATATAACAAAATTTCATTATGAACAATTGCTGATGATTCTATATTTCATTGTTCTTGGCGTAGAATTACAGCTAGTCTATAAACAGCATTTTAAAACCACTTTTTCAGCACTGCTGTGCTTTATCATAAATTATTTTGGACTGAAAATAATGGTAGTCGGAATTGTTTCACTTCATTTGCAACTTCCTGTCATTGAAGTGATTAATCAAGAGAATCTTCGGCTGACAATTACCATGCTGGTTTTTGGAATATTATTCCCCTATATACTCGTCAGTAGTCGAATTATGATATCCAAAGTGGTGATTTATGTGTTTGAAAATCTTGAAGTCATGAGATTGGCATGCATATTGCTGGCAACTGTATGTACTAGCGTATTTATTTCATTACCTATTATCAATCTATCTACACCAGATGTACAGATTCAAGGTCTCTATCTGATTAGAATTGGAGCCGTAGCACTAATAATTTTTATTATAATCATGATAGTGCTATTTCTATATTCAAGTTTGAAAAAAGCTTCTATTACTTATAAAAATACATCGGACGAAATTGAATCAGAAACTATAACAATTACTGCTCTTGAAGCAGAAGCTATCACTGATTTTTTTACAGGATTTCATGTCCGTAACATTGGAGTGAATCGCCTGAAGAAATTAATTAAAAATGGTGAGTATGGCTATGCTGTTTACCTTGACATTGATGGATTAAAAACAGTAAATGAATCTCTGGGGCATGAAGAAGGCGATTGGTATATAAGAAAGGTTGCTGACGAAATTCGAAATGCATTTATTAACGATACTATATCAAGGATAGGAGGAGATGAATTTCTTATTGTGGGCAATCAAAATATGCCTACCTCTATCCACCAAAAGACCCTTCAATGCTTTCATGAAGTAAATCATTTAAGTTCCAAATACAACAAACCTTATGATACCTCGATAAGTTATGGCATAAGAGAATTTGATTCAACAAATCAACTATCAGCAGATGAACTTATCGAATTCATTGACGATGCAATGTATAAATTTAAAAAGAAGAGAAATAAAGAAAGAAAATAAATATGTATGTATGCAATAAAAATCATATCTCATACATTATTATAATAAGAGCATTGTTTCTACCTTGGAATGAACAGTGTTTTGATATGCGGAGGAAAACTTATTTTGAATCAGTTAGAAATACATTTTTTGGGTACAAGAGGAACTATTCCGATTGACGCGAAGGAATATGAAACATTTGGAGGTGCCACTGCTTGCACACTTATAAAATACCAAAAGCAGAACTTAATCCTAGATGCTGGAACCGGCTTATTATCGCTAGACCAGTATATAGATAGTACCGAGGAGCAAGAGTTGAACATACTCATCTCCCACCCTCATATTGACCATATTATCGGCTTGCTCGCAAGTAGAATATTGTTTGACCCAAAACTTACAATCAACATCTACGGAAAACCGAAAGATGGGCTCTCAATTAAAGAACAAATTCATACTATGATGCGAGAGCCAATCTGGCCTGTAAATTCCGATGTTTATACTGCACAAATAAACTTTATTGACATCAATCATAATTTCTCCATCGGAGCATTTAATATCATAATCGGAGAGAGCTATCATGCTGGCGGTTCAACTATTTACCGCTTAGAGTGTAATGGCAAAAAAATCATTTATTCTACAGACTATGAAATCGATGAAAATTCCAGAAAATTCTTAGTGGATTTCTCGAGAAATGCGGATTTTATGATTTGTGATGGTCAGTTTAACGATACCAGCAAGGAATCAAAAAAAGGATTTGGACATTCTTCCTGGCAAGATGCTATACAAGTTTCATCAGAAGCAGGCTGTAAGCAGATGTGCATCTTCCATCATGACCCATACAGTACTGATGATTATCTGTTTACAGTAGAAGAAATTGTAAAACATATCAATTCAAATTATTTTTTAGCTAGGAAAGGAGGTTGTATCCGTTTATGATTATTTCTCAGACCAAGGAACTTCTGGAAGTATTTATTTCGATGTCTTCTGAAAAAGATGGCGAAGTGCTTCTAGAAAGAATGCTAAATGCTGCTCTAGATATCACTAATTGTGATGGCGGAACTTTATATATTTTAAATGAAGATGTTCTAGAGTTTCGCTTCATGATGACGCGGAGTTTAAACATTAAAAAAGGTGGAAAAAATGAGCAATCTACACTCCCACCAGTTCAACTCGATAGAAAAAATGTCTGTGCATACAGCGTGTTAGAAGAAAAAGCAGTTAATATCCCTGATGTTTACAGTAGTGAACTATTTGATTTTGCTGGTCCAAAACAATATGATTTGCTAACAAATTATAGGACAAAATCCATGCTGGTTATTCCCATGGAAAATGATAAGGGAACAATCATTGGCGTATTGCAACTTCTAAATGCACAAGATAAAGATGGGAAAGTCATATCATTCAGCGAAGAAAATGAAATGATTTTAACCGCAATTGCTTCACAAGCCGCAATTCGATTGACGAACATGAATTACGTTCAAGAAATCGAAGAGTTGATGGACTCAATTGTGAAAACATTTGCTGAAATCATGCATATCCGAACCCCATATAATGTTTCTCATACACATAATATGGCAAGATATGCAACCAAGTTTTTGATGTGGTTATCGGACAATCCACAACCTGATGTCAACTTCACGGATGAGGATGCGAAATTGTTTCTAATGAGTATCTGGCTACATGATATCGGAAAACTCACCACTCCTCTTGAAGTTATGAATAAAAAAACACGCCTAGAGCGCAAGCACGAGCGAGTGATGACACGATTTGATATTATCTCACTTACAACAAAATTACGGGGACTTGAGCAAGGTGAGGACTACACTGACATCTTGAATGACTTGGAGGATACACGAACCTTTATTAACGATGTGAACCTCCTCCCTTATCTAGATGAGAGCACTTTAGAGAAAATAAGAAATTTGGGTACGAAAACTTATTTAGACGAGGCTGGAAATCTACATCACTGGCTTACTGAAGATGAAATCGAAGATTTAACCATTGTAAAAGGTACCTTGACTGAGAAAGAAAAGGGCGTGATGCAAAACCACGTCTCCATGACAAAGCATATATTAGATAAAATGAATTTTAAGAACCAATATAAGAAGGTCCCCCAATGGGCCAATAACCACCATGAATTTCTGGATGGCAGTGGTTATCCCAATCGGCTAAAGGGTGATGAAATCGATATTCCCACACGATTATTGACCATTATTGACGTCTTTGATGCCATCTCAGCAAGTGATAGACCCTATAAGAAAGCCTTTCCGATTGACCATGTTTTTCAAATCTTAAATTCTATGGTAGACTCTGGAAAGCTCGACGGAAAATTACTTGCCTTATTCAAGCAAAGCCAAGCTTGGCTGTAATGTCTAACTCTAGATATTAACAAACGTACACCAATTAATCTAAAAATTAGAAAGAAAAGAGTAAATCAATTATGAAAGTTTTTAAATCAAAAATCCCAGCGCTCTTAATTATATCCTTAACACTTTTGCTTATTACTGCTTGTTCTAACCAAGAAGAAGCTCAAATAAATGAGGAGATAGAAAGTGCAAGTGCTGACATTATGCGTCTCGAGAAATTCGAAGGAACTGTTACAATAAAAAATACCGATGGTGCAACCATTGAACCATTTGAAGGAATGAAATTGCAGAGTGGATACGAAGTCAGCACAGCCGATGCTTCTTCCGCCTATATCAGTCTTGATGATAGCAAAGCAATCAAATTAGATATGTCATCTAGTTCTATCATCATGAACGATGGTAAAAACCTATTAATCACTCTAGTAGATGGTAATCTCTTCTTCAATGTGACCACTCCCCTTGGGGATGATGAAACCATGAATATACAGACTTCCAATATGATTACAGGAATTCGTGGTACTTCAGGTCTTATTCAAGCCAACGAACATTCTGAAGAAATTCCCAGCAAAACTACAATCTTCACAGGTGAAGTTGCTGTTCGAGCACTTGGTAATAATACCTCACAGCCTGATGAAAATTCGGTAACAGCTGGTTATACTGCTGTTTTAGAAAATGATGCAATCACAATCTCAGAGACATCTGATGATGATATATCTGACTTTGCTAGAAATGCAATTATGGATGAAGATGATTTGGATGAAGAAATCAGACAAAATGGTAATTCTAATTTGAATAGCATATTGAAACTTTCGGACGACGATGATTCTGATGACGATGATGATGACGATAATGATTCTGACGATGATGATTCTGACGATGGTTCTGCTGCTGATGACGATCCTGACGATGATAATGACGATGATTCAAGTGATAATTCGGATGATGATTCTGATGATGATAATGATTCTGATGATGATAATGATTCTGATGATAACTCCGATGACCAAACTGATAATGATGATGAAGCTAATATAGCTCCTGCTCCAGAACCTACCCCACAACCAGCACCTGCGCCAGCAGACAATGATGACGATGACAATGACGATAATTCTGCTGAAGAAGATGATGACGATGATGATGATGAAGATTAAGAATATTATGAATTTTAAAAAGGTAATTTTTTCGAGAATTGCCTTTTCCTTAATTACAACAATACTAATTTGCCTACTCCTACTCCTAGATGTTTTCATGGCAACCGCCAATCGAATTTCGGATGAAGTATACCAAAACCACAGTTCTCCAAATTCAGAAATCGTCATAATAGGGATGGATGAAAAATCTCTCAATGCCTATGGACAAATGCCCTGGTCTCGAAATATCATTGCAGATGCCATTAATCAACTAAATGCTGATAATAATAATAAGCCTGCTGTAATCGGTATTGATGCCTTATATTCAACTGAAAGTGAACTTGCTGAGGATCAAGCACTAGTAAATGCCGTAAAAAATGGTGAAAATGTAGTAACTGCCACAAGTATAACGTTTGGCTCCGAGTTAGTAACTTTAGATGATGGGTCATTTTATATGAGTGACTTCGCAGTCTTAGATGTAGAAGAACCCTTCGATGCTCTAAAGCAAGTATCTGTTTCTGGGCACCTAAATGCCATGCTTGACAGTGATGGTATCTTACGCCATGTTTTAGGAGAAGTCATTCTATCAGATGGACAGACATTTCCATCCTTTAACGAAACAATTTACAATGAATATATGGATTATCTTGGAGAAGAGAGCACACATCAACCACATACAGACACTAGAGGGCGTTGGTACCTCCCCTTTACTTCTTATCCTGGTTCCTATGATGACGGTTATTCCGTTGTTGACCTAATCGAAGGGAAGCTAGACCCTGATTTGTTCACAGGAAAGATTGTTCTAATAGGACCATATGCTTTAGGTATGAATGATGAATATCTTACCGCCATCGATCAATCAAGCAAAATGTTTGGGGTCGAATACCAAGCAAATGCCCTTGCTGCATTAATAAACGGTAATCTAAAAACAGAGATTCTAGAATCCCCTCAATATATGCTCTTATTTATTATTACTTTCTTCGCATTACTATACTTCTATGAAAAGAAAATACTACATTTAACAATTACGTGGATTATCTCTTGTGCCCTGTGGGTTAGTTTTTGTATTATTGCATGGAACCTAGGGTACGTATTTTATATTTTCTACGTAGTTACTGCTCTTACAATCGCCTATATTATTTCCGTTGCCTTTAATTATTTCAAATCCTCAATGGAAAAAAATAGAATCACAACTGCCTTTCGTAGATATGTTGCACCTCAACTGGTATCGAAGATCTTGGAAAGTGAAGCATTGGATCCGAGACTAGGTGGAAAATTAACGGAAATTGCTGTTGTTTTTGCTGATATCAGAGGATTTACTCCTCTCTCTGAGATACTGCCTGCCGATACTGTTGCCGCAATATTAAACAGATATCTAAGTATGATGAGTGAATGTATCTTCAAATATGGTGGAACCTTGGATAAATACATGGGTGATTGTACTATGGCATTTTGGGGAGCTCCTCTAGAAGACGAAGAAGGTACCCTAAAGGCAGTAAAATGCAGTTTAGAAATTATAGAAAAAGGAGCGATTCTAGAAAAAGAACTTTTTGAAAACTATAGTTATAAAGTAGGTATTGGTGTTGGAATCAATTATGGGTCTGCTGTCGTTGGTAATTTTGGTTCACAAAACCGAATGGACTACACCGCAATTGGTGATACGGTCAATATTGCCGCACGACTAGAATCCAACGCAAAACGTGGCTGCATTCTTGTAAGTGGTACCGTCTATGACAAATTAAAAGACGAAGTAGCATTCTCAAAAGTAGAAGAAGACATCATCCTAAAAGGAAAAACCCAAAAAGTTGAAATCTATTCCGTTGAAAACCTACTCCGTTAAAACCTATGATCTACTTCGAAACACTAATACTGTTTCGAAGTAGAGTTAACTCCTCATCTGTCGCCTCGCGATATTCACCCGACTTCAGATGTCCCAACTCCAAATTCATAATTCTCATCCGTTTTAATTGTGTTACCTTATAATTTAAAGTCTCACACATTCTGCGAATCTGTCGATTCAGACCTTGGGTGAGGATAATAGAGAAGGTATATTTTCCAATTTTTTCAACCTTGCACGGTCTTGTCACCTCATCAAGAATCAATTTCCCCTTCTCTGTCTTTGTAATGCGAACTCCAGATGACATTTGATTTATAAACTCATCTGTAATCTCCTTGTGGACTGTAACTCTATATTCCTTCTCATGTTCGTTTTTTGCACGCATAATCTCCTGAATCAATTCCCCATCGTTGGTCATGATTAACAATCCTTCCGAATCCTTGTCCAACCTTCCTGCATACGTCACTCTAGTTGGGTATTTTAAGAACCGAATGATATTATGTTTTTCCCTCATATCCTCCGTACATATGACCCCTACAGGTTTATTCACTAACAACACAACTTTCTTGTTTTTGTTGCCAATAACCTTCTTCCCCACCTTAACAGTCTGCCCCTCTTCCACCATAGTTCCAGGAGTTGCTATCTTGCCGTCAACCGTGACTCTCCCACTTGTAATCCATTTATCTGCTTCACGTCTGGAACAAAGCCCTGCTTCGCTCAAATATTTATTTAATCTTATCATCTCGACTCCTTATATATTACTCTCGATCCATCCTACTCCCTTTGATTATAAAAACCTTTGATGAATTTGTAAAGACTTGCTTTACTTTAAAGTGTGAACCACCTATAATGATAACAGAATTTATGATTCAAAGTTGCCAATTTTTGAGAAAGGAATGGTTATCTATACTATGATCTCACTACAGCTTACAGAAGTAAAAGAATGCATGCAGAAGTTATTACTCTCAGAAACATTTGATAATTTTTTATTCATAGAGGGAAGTCTCACCACCTTTGGAAAGTTCACCTTCGACGGCTATATCCAACGAGACTACTACACACAAGCTGCGGATGAGGAAGCCACTCAAACTACGGATGCCTACTCCAAGTGGCAAGAATTTCGTGAACACTGTTATCAATTAATCAAAGGCAAGCATACTCCGCTATATTTTAAGTTTATCTTTGCCCTTTCAAGCATTAACATCACTCGTACATTAGAGCAGGAGCTTCCCCAATTTAAACGCGAAGATGTTCAAGGCATGTATATGAATTTTCAATTTGAAAACAACATGCTGCACTGCACTACTGGCACTTCCATGAATACCTTTACCCTCGACAAATCTCTAGACATCACATGGGATAAATTAGTAAAGAGTTTCCTAAAACAAAACGGGTTAATATTTGAAGAATTATAATTTGTTAGCACTCTTTTGATAAGAGTGCTAACTTTTTCTTGACATTTGCTTTTTCTCGTATTACAATGTTATCTAGATAAAAAAATCAAATAAAAGGAGTGTTTATTATTATGTCAAAACGTGGAAATCTATCAATTAACAGTGAAAATATTTTTCCTATTATAAAGAAATGGATGTATTCAGACCATGATATTTTCTTTCGAGAGTTAATCTCAAATGGTTGTGATGCAATTACAAAATTGAAAAAACTAGAGATGATGGGTGAATACGAATTCTCTGACGACTACAAATCTAAGATTCAAATATTCGTGAATCCAGAGGAGAAAACTCTAAAATTCATCGATACTGGTCTAGGGATGACTGCCGATGAAGTGGAAGAATATATTACTCAAATTGCTTTTTCAGGAGCTACAGACTTCTTGGAGAAATATAAAGATAAAACAAACGAAGACCAAATCATCGGACATTTCGGTCTAGGATTCTACTCTGCGTTCATGGTAGCGGAACATGTTACAATCGACACCTTATCTTACAAAGATGGTGCTACAGCTGTACACTGGAACTGTGATGGTGGAACAGAATATGAGATTGAAGAAGGAACAAAGACAACAGTTGGAACAGAAATCACACTATTCTTAAATGAAGATAGCTTAGAATTTGCAAATGAATACCGCGCAAAAGAAGTTATCAGCAAGTACTGTTCATTTATGCCAGTGGAAATCTTCTTGGATAAAGAGAATGCAGAACAAGAATATGAAACAATCTTAGAATCAGAACTTCATGATGAAGATGTCGTAGTGGAACGTATTCATGAGGAGGCAAAATTTGAAGAGGAAGAAAGCGAAGATGGCGAGAAGAAAATGGTTGAAGTTTCTCCTGCTGTTGATAAAGTAAAGATCAACAAACGCCCTGTTTCCATAAGCGATACAGCTCCTCTATGGACAAAACATCCAAATGAATGCAGCAAAGAAGACTATATCGAATTCTACCGCAAAGTCTTCATGGATTACAAAGAACCTTTATTCTGGATCCACCTAAACATGGACTATCCATTTAATCTAAAAGGAATTCTTTACTTCCCTAAGATTAACACTGAATATGAATCAATCGAAGGAAAGATTAAACTATATAACAACCAAGTATTTATCGCCGACAACATCAAGGAAGTTATCCCTGAGTACCTACTTCTTCTAAAAGGTGTCATCGACTGCCCAGACTTGCCACTAAATGTATCACGTAGTGCACTTCAAAACGATGGATTTGTTACTAAGATTTCAGATTATATCTCGAAGAAGGTTGCAGATAAATTATCAGGAATGTGTAAGACAGATAGAGAAGCTTATGAAAGTTACTGGGATGACATCAGCCCATTTATTAAATTTGGTTGCCTAAAGGATGATAAATTCTGCGACAAGATGAATGATTACATTCTATTTAAGAATCTAGATCATGAGTATCTTACATTAAAAGATTATATAGCAAAAAATGGCGGTTCCCTTGAAGCACCAGAAGAAAATACAGATGAAGTTGTTGAATCCTCTACAGATGATGCATCAAAAGAACCTGAAAAAACAACCGTGTTCTACGTAACAGACGAACAACAGCAGAGTCAATACATCAACATGTTCCGTGAAGAAGAAATGGATGCGGTAATCTTAACACACAACATTGATACTCCATTCATCTCCCAATTAGAGCAACGTAACGATACCATCAAATTCGAGCGTATTGACGGTGACCTTACAGATACCTTCAAAGAAGAATCTAGTGAAGATGATGTAAAAGACTTAGAAGAAAAATCTACTGGTCTTACAGAAGTATTTAAAAAAGCATTAAACAAAGAAAAAGTAACTGTAAAAGTTGAAAAACTAAAGGCTGCGAATGTAGCTGCTATGCTTACTTCTTCAGAGCAATCTCGCCGTATGCAGGAGATGATGAAACAATATGCCATGATGGGTATGGATCCAAGCATGTTTGGTGGAGATGACTATACATTGGTTCTAAATGCTAACCATAAATTAGTTCAATACATCCTTGATAATAACGAAGGAGAAACTACAGAGTTGATTTGTAAACAACTTTATGATCTAGCATTGTTATCGAACAAGCCTTTAGATGCTGATGCAATGACAAACTTCATCGCACGCAGCAATGAAATCATGATGAGATTAGTATAGGGTATCCTATGAATAAAATAGAAATGTCAACAATATTTGATTTGATTAAAAATGGTGATAACTATGGGATTGAATTATTATATACTCACCATTATAGATTTCTATTCAGTACTGCTTTTTCCATCCTGTCAAATGAGGAAGATAGTAAAGAAGTGGTTCAAGAAGTCATGCTAAAATTAATAAAATTAAAACGAGAAAGCTTCCCCAAAACGGGGGAGCTTAGTTGGCTTTATAAGGTAATTCAAAATGAATGCTACAGCCTTCTGCGAAGAGAAAGACGTAATATCTCAATCGATGATATGCCTGAAATTCCTATCATCGATAAAGACATCTCTGATTTTGTAGATATGGACACCTACTATTCTCTCATCGATGGATTAAATGAGAAGCAAAAACAAATCGTTACTCTTAAAGTATTAGGCGGCCTAAGCCACAAGGAAATTGCAAAAGCACTTAATAAGCCTATAGGAACCGTCCAATGGCTATACAACACCTCTATCAAACAGTTACGTGTTGCATTGGTTTCCCTAGCTTCCCTAATCTTGGTATTGACAATCTCATTATTTAGTCTTACGCTATACATAGAAATACCACCTAATTACGAAGTTGAATCTAGCTTAGATATAATGGAGGAAAGTGCTACAGCTTCAGAAGAAAGTGCTACCACTTCAGAAGAAAGTACTACCACTTCAGAGGAAAGTACTGCAGCAGATGAAAATACCATTCAAGAGGATATTGCAACTGAAGATGTTACAGATAAAGATGCTACAGATGAAGATATAAGCGACTTAGACTTAAACTTCATCCAAATAATCTTGAGTGTAATATTGCTTGTATGCATCATGTTCACCATCAAAATTTGGAATCAAGAGAAATAACATAATTTTTATATTTTTACCAACAAAACAAGTATCTAAAAACGTCTTATAATTATAGAAACAATAATTGATACAAAAGTGGAGGTAGTAGATTATGAAAAAGAAATGGAAAATGAGTTGTTTGTCCCTACTAATTGCATTCTCACTCGGTGGATGCGGATATGTCGTCCCAATGTTCGGTTCTGTAAATCAAGCCCTGAATACACCCGAGCCGACGGTTGTCCCCGAACTCCCTGATGCGGTGAAGGAAGTTGTGGGGGATGAAGATGTATTAAGTTCGCCTACAAGTGAAGAAGCTCTATTCGACTATATAGCTGATTATAATACTTATAATGAGTATGATGACCACTACCCTGATGTCGATGGCCTAGTGGAGGAATCCGTTGCTGTCGGTGAAGAAGCACCCCTCTCAGATGGTGCTTCCTCAGACGCTAGTTCGAGCACCTCTTCAGAAACTGTAACCTCCAGTGATTCTCATTCGACTACAAACAATCAAGTCACTACAGTAGATGAAGGTGATATTATAAAAACCGACGGCAACTACATCTATCGTGTAACCTGGGAGGGCAGTGTATCCGTGATTGACCCAGTAGAAATGACTGTTATTGATAAAGTTTCTATCGAAGCTGATGCAGATGAAGTCTATATAGAAGATATTTTTGTCCACGAAGGAATTTTAGTCGTATTATACACCTATTATTCCTATGATAATGACTACCACTATATTGCAACGGATTTTACGGGGATGAATATATATGAAATGAACGAATCGAATGAGATGGAACTTGTAAAAGAATATCACACAAGTGGATACTATACGAATAGTCGTCTAAGCGATGGTCATGTGTATGTTGTATCACATATGAATCTCCATTATTACACGCACGAAGAATATAATAGCTTCTCGCCGGATAGTGTTATGCCAATCTTCGGTGAAGATGGGACGTCTACAACGCTTCCACTTGAAGACATCTGCATTATACCAACAGATTATCCACACAACTATACGATTGTGACTGCCCTAGATCTAGGTGATATGGAATTAGTCAAAAGCCGTGCCCTTCTAGGTGGTGGTGAAGAACTGTATATGTCACAAGATACCATGTACCTTACTGGCCAGCAATTTTATAATGATACTGTTACCATTACAAAACTCTCCATAGACGGTACCTCTATAACCCCTGTCGCAAACGGCTCTGTAGATGGGTATATCGAAAGCCAATTCTCCATGGATGAGCATAATGGATACTTCCGTATTGCAACTACTTCCTGGGGAGAATATGATAGCATCAATAACGTATATGTGTTGGATGAGAACTTAGAGATTGTTGGAAATGTAGAAGGGTTAGCTCCTGGTGAACGAATCTACTCGGTTCGCTTCATGGGCGATATGGGATACATGGTTACCTTCCGGGAAACAGATCCACTTTTTGCCATCGACTTATCAGACCCATATAATCCGGAAGTACTAGGAGAACTGAAGATACCAGGATTCTCTGAGTATATGCACCCAATCGATGAAGATACTTTGGTCGGCATTGGTGTGAATACTATTATTGATGACTATGGCAGTGTCATTGAAGATGGTTTAAAACTTTCCTTATTCGATGTAAGCGACCCTACCAATCCAATCGAGCGGAATAACTTTATCTTGGGTGAGCTCTCAAGCCATAGCCAAGCGCTGTACGACCACAAAGCAGTATACTACAATGAAGAAAAGATGTTATTAGGATTTCCTGCTGAGCTATATGGAGTCACGGAGGTTTCAGAAGATGATGGTTTTTACGTAGAACACGCCCTAACCTTCTCTGGATACATGTTGGTCAACGTGGATAAAGAAGACGGTTTCTCCATTGCGGAGACCCTGGATGCTCTATCCTTTACACCAGATCGCGCATTACACATCGGAGATTACTTCTACACCTCCTCTGGTGGTGATTTGCAGAAATATGACTTTGATACCTTCGAATTGGTAGATAGTATAACATTCTAAGGTTTGGGGACAGCGGAGATATGAGCTAAGCTCATCCTACCACTGTCCCCTATTCTTAATCATTCCAACAACAAACTACAGTCAGGTCTGAATGTAATTGCAATACTGATGCTGGCACATGTGGTGTGATCGGTCCATATAGTGCTTCTTTCAGGATTGATTCTTTCTTTGATCCATTTGCTACAAGTAAGATTTTCTTCGCTTGCATAATCGCTTTGATTCCCATGGTAAGTGCAGATTTTGGAACATCATCCAAGGTCTCGAAGAATCTGGAATTTGCTTCTATGGTTGATTCTCCCAACTCAACAACATGTGTCATCTTTTCAAACTCATTATCTGGTTCATTGAACCCAATATGGCCATTGGTTCCAATTCCGAGTAGCTGAAGATCCACTCCTCCCAAATCACTGATTAGAGCATCATATCGCACACACTCTTCTTCGTAATTCGTTGCCAATCCATTTGGTACATACGTATTTTCCTTCTTAATATTGATATGATTGAATAAGTTGTGATCCATAAAATAACGATAACTCTGCTCATTATCTCCTGCCAGTCCACAGTACTCATCTAGATTCACACTTGTTGTTGCCGAAAAATCTATATCACCCTTATCATACCACTCTACCAATTGTTTATATGTTCCAACAGGCGTAGATCCTGTTGCTAATCCTAACACACACTTTGGATTCAAGATGACTTGAGCGGATATAATATTCGCCACCTTTCTACTTAAATCTTCATAATTTTTTGCTTCAATAATCTTCATAAATTTATCTCCTTTTCCTTAAACCAAATTGCCTGATACATATACCAACTCTAAGTTATACTCATTGTCAACAATCAGAAAATCTGCCTTCCTTCCAACTTGTATCTTTCCACATTTTGATTCTATTCCAACGGATTTCGCTGGCCTTTCTGTTGCACTTAAAATTGCAACCTCTGGTTGAATGCCAAATGCAATCGCATTCTGTACTCCTTGATACAAGGACTTTGTAGCCCCCGCTATGGTGCCACTTTCAAGACGTGCTTCTCCATTGACAACCTTTACGTCCAATCCACCACTCAAATAATCGCCATCTGGTAGTCCCATAGCACTGATAGTGTCTGAGATTAACATCATCTTTCCTGGGTTGGCATCAAACATCAGACGGATTGCACTTGGATGGATATGAAATCCGTCGCATATGATTTCAGCCTGAGCTTCTGCATCTGAAAATGCCCCAATCAGCCCTGGCTCACGATGGTTCATCGGAAGCATTGCATTGAATAGATGAGTTACATGAGATGCCCCCCAACCAAACGCCCGCATGGCTGTGTCATAGTTACATGCACTATGTCCTAGTGAGATTGTCAATTGATCTTTGAATTCCTTGATAAATTCCTCTGAACCCTCTAGGTCTGGGTCAATTGCAACCAATCGGATGATACCATTGCAGAGGGACTGCAATTCTTTGAAAAACTCAATATCTGGGTTCAAGAGACAATGTTCATCATGTGCTCCCTTCTTCGCTGAAGCAAAAAAAGGTCCCTCCATGTGGATTCCCTCGATTTTGCAAGAAGTACCTTCCTTTTGAGCCCATGCCGATATCCTCGTCATGGCCCCCTCTAGCACATCTTTTGGCCCCGTCATAACCGTAGCCAATACCGAAGTTGTCCCAATTTTTGCATAAAAATCCAACATTTCTTGTATTTCTTCTTGAGAAGATATGGTAAAATCATACCCGATACATCCATGTGTATGGACATCAACCATCCCTGGAACAATGCGTTTTCCACTACAATCTAGTACTTCCTCATTCTTTTCACTTATATTTTCTGCAATTTCTGTAATTACACCATCTGAAACCTTCATATCCGATTTGATAAATGCTCCATCGACAAATATTGTTCCATTTTTAATTAACATCTTTTTCCCCTTTCCTGAATGCTGTAGAAGAAGGGGACGAGGGAAGGATGAGCCTTCGCTCACATCTCCCCCGTCCCCAATCTCTTCCCTAAATTACTTTGTGGGTCAAAGTAAAACTTCTACTTATAGTAACTTTGTAAATTCATCTGCTACGAACTGAACTTTTGTTCCGATGATAATCTGAACTGTGTTCTTACTTGGACGAATCACCCCTGCAACTCCTGTAGCTTTCAATTTCTTCTCATCTACTAATAGACGGTCTTTTACTTCTACACGTAGTCTAGATACGCAGTTTGATGCTGCACTGATATTCTCCGCTCCACCAAGTCCCGCTAATAATTCTACTGCCAATGCTCCATAATCGTTTGTTGCGATTTCAATCTTCTCTTCACCTTCGATATCGTCTTCACGACCTGGTGTCTTAAGATTCCACATCTGAATTGCAAAACGGAAGATCACATAGTAGATTACCCCTACAACTAATCCTACAATCAACAACATCCAAGGTTGTACCGCAAATGGTGCCTTAAATGATAATACCCAGTCAACAAGACCTGCACTGAAATTAAATCCAGCACGTGTTGGAAGTAATGCTACTACGAAGCAAGAAAGTCCTGTCAATACTGCATGGATTAGATATAATCCTGGAGCCAAGAACATAAATGCAAATTCCAATGGCTCTGTGATTCCTGTAAAGAATGATGAAAATGAAGCTGCTAATAATAGACCACTTACAATCTTCTTATTCTTAGTCTTTGCTGTGTGATACATCGCTAAAGCTGCTGCTGGAAGACCGAACATCATAACTGGGAAGAAACCTGCCATATATTGTCCTGTTTGTCCTAATACTCCACCTTCAACGCTACCCCAGAATTTACCGAGATCACTCACTCCTGCAACATCAAACCAGAATACTGAGTTCAACGCATGGTGTAATCCAGTTGGGATTAATAAACGGTTCAAGAATCCATAAAGACCTGCTCCTACTGCTCCCATTCCTAGGATTCCCTCTCCCAATGCTACCAAACCATTATACAAAATTGGCCAAATAAAATACAATGGCACACATACGATTAATGATGCAACAACCGTTACAATCGGCACACTACGGCGTCCATTAAAGAAACCGAGTGCTGCTGGTAATTCTGTTTGATAGAAACGATCATAACAACCAGCTGCGATAACCCCTGATAAGATACCGATAAATTGGTTGTTAATCTTTGTAAATGCTAGAGGTGCATCTCCACCTACGATCAATCCTACAACCCCTGCTCCTAGCATCGTTGTAATGGTCGTAAATGCGATAAAACCAGCAAGTCCCGCTGTACCTTCTGAATCTTTTGACATACCAATTGCTACCCCAATAGCAAATAAGATAGACATGTTATCAATTAGAATCGAACCTGATTTAATCAATAATAGCGCCAATATGTTATTCGCTCCCCAACCTGTAGGGTCAATCCAATAACCAATCCCCATTAAAACACCCGCGATTGGTAATGCTGCTACTGGTAGCATCAATGCTCTACCTATTCTCTGTAAAAATTTCATACCTTCATTCCTCCTTATGTTTGATATATAATAAGCCATCGACCCACAATGACTTTATTACCTTGTTCTTTCTTGTGGTTTATCTATTCCACAATTCCGATTACTACATCCGAGTTCGTTACCGATTTGTCCACATATGTATTTACCTTTGCATAATCATCCGTATTACAGATAATCATCGGTGTTATCACATCGAATCCCTTTGCTTTTACTGCTTCGATATCCACTGTAATCAACTTCTGTCCTTTCGTCACAGTGTCACCAGCCTTTACATGTACATCAAAATGTTCTCCCTTAAGGCTTACCGTGTCTAATCCTACATGAATCAAAACCTCAGCTCCGTAACTCGTCTTAATACTCACTGCATGACCAGTCTCGAACATTACCTCAATCACACCGTCACATGGAGATAACACTTCTGTTCCCTCTGGCAAAATTGCTACCCCTTTCCCCAACATTCCTTCTCCGAATGTCGGATCACTCACCTCAGATAGCTTCACCGCCTTGCCCACAATAGGGGAATACAACTCTTTCTCTTTTTCACTAAATAGTTTTCCAAATAATCCCACTCCACTTCCTCCTTTATTCTTGTTTGAATCGTCGAATGCACATGGTCAAATCCACTAGTGTACTCTCCGTCATCATATTATTACTCTTTTCTTTCAGATATTCCGCAATCCGCTTGGCATGTCGATGTTCACTCGAATAAATCGTTTTCACCATATGAATATATTGCCTCTCATACTCTGTGGTCTGTTTATTCATGAGTACCCGTCTAATAATAAATTTTATATAAATTGCTGACTCTTCATACTCTTCTGAGTTCTCATCCCAAGTAATAACTTTAATCTTCTTGAGATAATCTAGTACATCTCGAAAAATCTGAGTCGAATATACCGTTTCCTTAATTGAAGTATCATATCCAGCACTTACGAGATGGAACGCGATGGTCGCAGCATCATCCATCGGTAAGTCAACGCCTGTTTTCTCTCTAATATATTGCACTGCATAACTTCCAATTGCAAATTCATCTGGATAAAAACATTTCACCTCTGCGGTCAAAGCATTTTCAAAATTCATATTTTGCTTCACTCGCTCAATGGAGAAATTTATATGATCTGTCAAGGTTAAATAAATCGTCTCACGAATCGGATATTTCAAAGTTTCTTTTGCATATTCTACGATTTGTGATGTAATCTCTATATACTCTGTCGGCAATGTTTCAAATAGTTCAATCAGTTTCTCCGTGCTCTTTGGCGTCTCCATATGAAACACCTTCTCAATGAACTCTGTCTTAACTGGCGAATTCGGCTTAGCTTGAAAGCCAATCCCACATCCCATTACAACGACTTCTTTCCCTTTATCATCCGTACAGCTGACAACATTATTGTTAATTACCTTCAGAACTTTCATACTCTTCTCCCAAATAATGGCACTGAAATTATATATTAAAAAAAGACCAATCTCAAAAACACATCCACTATTCATAGTGCCTGTTTTAAAGCTTAGTCTTGCCTGAATCTCAGTAACAATCTGCTCTGTATTTATTTAAAGTATATCGTGTTTTAATCATATTGTCAATAATTTTTATTTTTTTCTTAATTTTTTGTGTGTTTTTACTTATCCGCCGATTGTATATTTTATCCCTTTCAATTTTGCATATTCTTCAATTTCCAACATTGTTTTATCTAACTGCAATTCATCATATCCTAAATTTTCCAGAGGATATTCCATTCCCAAGCAATGATATTTCCCCTCACCCAAATTATGATATTTGAGAAAGTCTACTTGCTGAACACATTCAAAACCAACTATATAATCCAATCTCTCTTTTATATCTTCTACATCATCATTATATTGGGGTACAATAATCATGCGCGTGCATATATCTTTATTTTTTTCGTTTAATTTTTTTAGATTTTCTAGTATCTTCTGATTTGAAACTTCTGTACACTTCTCATGGATTTCTCTTGAATATGCTTTGACATCATATAGGAACAAATCGCACAACTCAATGATTTCTTCCTGTTTTTCAAAATCAAACAGTCCAGCTGTCTCGATTGCGATATGAATTCCGTCTTCCCTCAGAAGCTTCATTGTTTCCAA
Organism: uncultured Lachnospiraceae bacterium; assembly: GCA_964367905.1. GTDB lineage: Bacteria > Bacillota > Clostridia > Lachnospirales > Lachnospiraceae > CAUPWF01. Next base: position 11,645 of record CAYIZP010000014.1, on the reverse strand, counting down.
TAGCATACCAGGTTGGAGAAAGGGTTCTCCACCTGAAAAAGTCACTCCGCCACCTGATTGTTTAAAAAACACTTGGTCTTTCTTCAACTCATTTGCCAGTTCTTGGGGTGTATAGTATCTCCCCTTTTTCTCATATGCCTGATAGTTACATAACTCAGGCAATTCATCCTTCATCAGTTCACGATCTCCTATGATATTGATTTTCCCATTTTCATAGGCTAATTGCTGCGGAAAATGCGTAACGCATCTCCCGCAGCCTTTACATAGATTTTCATGATAAAACAGTTTTTCTCCTAGAAGCATGGCTTCTGGATTCGCACACCACTTACACCGAAGGTTACAGCCCATGAAAAATGCTGTCGTTCGAATGCCTGGCCCATCCTTGGTGCAATATGTTTGAATATGTGATATTAGCCCTCTTGTTTTTTCCATGGTATAGTCTATACCCTCTTTTCTTCCACTCACATTAGAATCGGTGCTCGCTTCTGTTAATAATTGCATCTTGCGCCTCCGGCATTAATGTAGTAAATAGTGCACAATATCCTGCTACACGCACCATTACATTGTTGTATTTGATTGGGTCTTCTTTTGCTTTGCGAAGTAATTCACTATCCACAATGTTAAACTGATTGTGGAATACATTGAAGTGTCTTGCACTTTCGATAAATGCTGTGAATTTCTCTAAATTTTCTTCTCCCTTTAATGAATCAGGAGCAAACCTCATGTTCAATAACTGCCCACCAGCAATTCTCTGATTTGGCAACTTCGAAATCGATCGTATTACGGCCGTTGGTCCACTCTTATCTGCACCTACACATGGTGACGCACCTTCGTTCAATGGTTCTCCCGCTAGTCGACCATCTGGTGTTGCCCCTACATCAAATCCGTTTGGAACATAGGATGTGATGTTACTTGTAGACATGGTATAACGGCATCCCTTTGGACCTTCATTGTGACGGTCTGTACGATAGTTTGGCAATAATTCTAGATAAGACTCGAATACTTCAGCAACCATATGATCCACATAATCATCATCGTTTCCAAATTTCGGTACTTCTAGACACATCTTACGAATCTTTGCACCATTTTCCCCCTCAAAATTGTCCTCCAATGCTGTCATTAATTCTTGGAATGTCAATTTCTTCTCTTCGAAGATTAACTTCTTAATCGCTGCCATAGAATCACCAATGACGCATGGTCCAATATTTGATTGAGAGATATAATCATATTCAGAGCCACCGTTCTTCAATGTTTTTCCACGCTCTAAGCAGCAGTTGATTGTAGAAGATGCAAATGCATCTGCATCATGATACTTCAATGAACGGTCGCATACATTATCGCATTCAATCGCTAACTCGAAGTAATATTTTAGTGCCATCTTCCAAGCATCCCACAATTCATCAAAGTTCTTGTAATCGATTTCTTTTCCATCGTTTCCATTGATGCTAAATAACTGAATTCCTGATACAAGTTCCACTCCATTATTTAAGATAATCTCCAAGATTTTCCCAAAGTTAATATAAGTCATACCTGTTGCACGATGTCCCCATTTCCCAGGAATCGCAGTCTCTACACAGCCCATAGAAGCGTAGTCTCTAGCAACCTCTAGGTCTAAATCTAATGTCATCATAGCTGGAATCACGACCTCGTCACAGAACATCGAAGGCATACCGAATCCTTCACGGATTAATTTTGCGCTATCTTTCAAGATCGCGTGTGGAGTCTTCTCACAGTAACGAACACTTAAGTTTGGCTCAGGCAATCTAGATTGATTCATTGCCTCTAGACAGATATATGACAGATCGTTTGTTCCGTCTGTTCCATCTGGTTTCATTCCTGATAACATCAAGTTAGAATACAATGGGTATCCACCGCTATATTGTGTGTGTCCCCATGGACGTACTTTATTCAATGAGTTCGTCATAATAAAGAAATGTGTCGTAATCTCTAGCGCTTTCTCTTTCGTCAACACACCTTTTTCCACATCCGCTTCATAGAAGGGAAGGATAAATTGGTCAAAACGTCCAAACGAGAATGAATGTCCATTACTCTCAATCATCATAAGTAGATGTGTCAAATACACACACTCCACTGCCTCATAGAAATTTCTCGCTCCACCCTCTAGCATGTCAGAATAGATATTCGAATACTCTAATAGTTCTTGCTTACGAACCGAATCTGTTTCCTCTGCCGCTTTCTCAGCCAATAACTTGGAAAATCTCTTGATGTATGTGAGTGATGCATCCATTGTAATGATTGCTGCTTCATAGTAATCAATTTGCTCTTGAGTCAATTTCGCTCTATTTTCTAACTTCTCCTCAGCAATCTTTTTCATTCCACCATATCCATGTTCTAGAACAAATTCGTGATTTGGAATGATATGTCCATCTCCTGACATACTGATTCCGCCGCGGTGTAATACATTTTGTGTCTCTGCTTGACGATTCAGTGGAGACAAGTTTCTCAATACTTCGTCTTGGTGTGTAATATTTTGCCAATATGGTTGCAATACTTTTAATCTCTCTTTGCTATCCTCACTGATTTTAAAGTAATCCCCACTACGCTTTTCAAACTCGTCTAATTCATCAATCACCCAGTTAAATGAATATTCTGGAAAAACTGGTGCTGCAAAATTCTTACTTGCTTGATTTCCGAAAATAATTGAATCATCTTCAATATAGATTGACATATTCTCCAGAATTTCCTTGTATGCAATTGCCCTACGCACTACAATCGACATTCCCTCTGTCTCTTTGAATGATTTTGTAATGATTTCTGCACGCTCCACACAAATCCACGGTTCTCTGTTATTCATCTTCTGTTGTAGACGATCGATTCGATTAAAATCAACTAAATTCGTATCTAATTGTAAACTTAAAAACTTTTCCATTTTATTTTCCTTTCTTATTTAAAATCACTTTTTCGCTATTATTATATTTCTTTTTCTACTTTATTGTTGCCATTGTAGACCCTGGACCACATAAATTTTCAAAGTCTTTTTCAAATGCTTCAACTGCGATACCCACACAATCGTGCTTTATCAATCCTTTAATCACATCGGTGCTAATGGTACTTGCTCCAATTCCATATGCACACAATTCTAGCACCTGTTGAGAGTTTTTAAATGATGCGGCTAGCACTTCACATTCTAGGTTATTTACCTTGAAGATATCATCAATTGTCTTCGCCGTCTCTACTCCATTTGCTCCCAAGTTATCAATCCTATTTACATAAGGTGCCGCATAGCTTGCTCCTGCTTTCGCTGCGAGGTATCCTTGCATCGCAGTATAGATTGCAGTAGCTGTGATTTCTATCCCTTCCTTGTGAAGTGCTTTCATCACTTTTAATCCCAGTGGAGTTGTAGGAACTTTCACATAAGTATTACTCCCCAATTCTCTGATAATCGCATGTGCATCTTCCATCATACCCTCGTAAGTATTTGCAATCACTTGCACATGTAATTCTGCCTCCGCTCCAATCACTTCCCGAATTTCTCTTAACACCTCATAAGGATCTCTCTTCGCTTTTGCTAAAATAGTAGGGTTCGTTGTTACTCCATCACAAGGATACAAATCCCATACCTCTTTGATTTCTTCTACATTTGCATCATCAATAATAAACTTCATCTTATG
>CAYIZP010000014.1:0-7913 GCA_964367905.1 uncultured Lachnospiraceae bacterium | reverse complement strand
ATACCTCTTTGATTTCTTCTACATTTGCATCATCAATAATAAACTTCATCTTATGCTTTGCCCGCTCCAAGAGCCAACAAGACAATATTTTTTGACCTCAAGATAATTTCAATTCCTATAGTAAGTGCTTGTTTTGGAACTTCGTCCATACTATCGAAGAATCTTGAATTCGCCTCGATTGTCTCCTCCGACAATTCTTCAATGTGAGTAAATCTATGTAGTCCCTGATTTGGCATATTGAAACTTATATGCCCATCACTTCCAATTCCTAGGAATATGGTATCAAATCCACCATGTTCTTGAATTAACTTCGTATATCGATTGCATTCTTGCTGCAAATCCTCTGCTACTGCATTGAGACAATGCGTATTCTCTAATTTGATATTTGTCTTCTTGTAGAGATATTCATTCAAAAAGTAGTAGTAACTTTGGTCATGTGTCTTCTCAAGCCCCACATACTCATCCATGTTAAACGATGTGACTTCTGATAAGTCTAACTCCTTCTTCTCATATGCCTCAACCATGTACTCTAGACATTGAATCGGAGTAGACCCTGTTGGCAAGCACATCTTACATCTTGGATTCCCCTTCACATCACGAATAATCATGTCTGCACACGCCTTGCTCGCTTCACTAGCCCTGTTGTAAAATTCCCATTTCATTTTGTATAACCTCCCTTTCACTTCGGTATCATCTTTCCGTTCTTCATAACATGCTTTATGTTATATTCCTCATCCACAAATATAATATCTGCGATCTTTCCTGTCTCTATGGATCCTATTTCTTTCTCTATATTTAAACTTTTTGCTGGATTGATTGTCATATATCGAACCACATCCTCTGCTTTAAACTGCATGTCTACAATCATTCGCTTCATAATTTCTGCCAGATTCCTCACTGGTCCTGCCATCGTTCCATCTTCTTTTAGACATGCTACCTTGTCTTCTATCTGTAATTCGTGTCCACACAATGTAAACTCTCCACCCTCACAACCTGTTGGAGGCATCTGATCTGATATCACAACTATCTTATCTTTATCCATGATGTCAAACACAAATTCTAACATTTCTTTACATACGAAGTTGCCATCCCCGATAATCTCTGTATAACAACTCTTTCTTCTAAGCACCGCACCTGCGCATCCTAGTTCCCTATGGTGCATGGTGGTCATTGCATTAAACAAATGTGTTACATGATCCACTCCCATATCGAATGCTTCCTTGCAGGTCTGATAATCTGCATTTGTATGTGCCAATGAAACAATTGTATCATCCTTTATATTAGTGTAAAATTCTTTGAATTCATCTAGTTCTGGTGCTACACCTACCATCTTAATCTTATGATTGGATAGACGATTCAGCTCATGAAACACTTCATGCTTCAGTGGAAGCAAGTTATTGCTGTCCTGCGCCCCGCACTTTTCTTTTGAGATAAAAGGTGCCTCCATATTAATTCCAAGTATTTTTGCCTCATCATATTCATCCTCATACTCACCTACAGCAATACAGAGCTTCTCTAAATCCTGATAATTCGCCGCCATGGATGCTAATAAAAACGATGTGATTCCATTCTTTATTTCATAGCTTGCTATTTGTTTTATCTTTCCTGTATCTACATCATTAGAACAATCAATATTCAACGCCCCATGCAGATGAATATCAATTAACCCTGGCAATGCTGTCAACCCTTTGGCATCAAACACTTCCTCGTCTTTGCTTTTTTCTGCAATGATGTCATTCTGGATGTATATGTCACCTTGTTCAAATCGAAAGTCTCCATCAAGGTATCTTGCATTCACAATCCTCATGAACTTACCTCCTAGTACATGTTTTCCCATTACTTGTTTCATCTTACAATTTTATTTTAACATATTTTAACATTTTATCAAGTTAATTTATGGTAATTTATTTTTATATCGTAAAAACGGAGTTTTCTATATATTAGAAATTCCATTATGAAGATACTTTTTTCATAATGGAATCATTGATTTTTTATTCTGTTTTCCTTACTCTTTTATAATATAATTACTTTGTTATCGCCCGATATCTGGTAGCTAGAAAGCACTAGATGGTGCTATATTGGATTTTATCATATCTATTATTGTAGAGTAATCTCCACCACCACGCCATCTTCTTCGTTCATATAATATGCATTCACACTCAGCAAGTAGTCTCCCGTCTGTTTCTCAAGCATATAAAACCCTTCATAGCCATCCATTAGAACTTGAAACCCCAATGACTCCAACAGATTTACATACTCAGGCAAGGTCTCGTAGTAATCCCCTCTATAGGTGATACGGTAGGAATTTTCTGATGTTTCACTCTCTGCAAGAAGTGAGGATTCTGAAGTTTCCAAATTATCAGTTGCATACGCAAGAAAATCAGGCACTTTAATCTCCGACCTCGACTCATTCAAATTCTTTAAATTATAGATTTCCATATAATTATCGCCATCTTCTATTGCTATTGCTTCCACACCACTAATCTGTGTTGATTCTTCCCCCTCTAACCCAACCGTCCTCTCAGGTAGACGGTTCGCCTCTGATTCAACATCTTGTTCTTTTTCTTCTGCCTGATTTCCATCATTATTTTGCATGACGTCTTGCGCAAGCTTCTCCAGTGACAAATCGACTGTTTCTGTCTTCTCGACCTCTCCACATGCGCTAAATGATAGACATATCATAGCAGATAACATCGTCAATATTTTCTTCAAAACTATTCCTCCCTTCTTTGAGCACTCTATCGTATATTCGATTGTATCAAAAAAGTGAGGAGATTATATCGCACAAATGTGCTAATTAGTTTTGTTTTATTATAAGATCAAAATCATCTCGAGTCGCAAAAATCCCTGTATACCTCTTGTTATCTTTGCTTTTCTCATATAGTAAATATTTTTTATTTCCCGCATTGATTAGCGCTTTTTTCGTCTGTGCATCCTCGATATCTGGTACAGTAGCTCCTACCTTCTCATCAAATCCGTGAGTTCCCATGAATACTTTGTCCGCATTGATTTGACCAAAGAAATGTATCGTCATCTCACCAAATACTCCTGCAGAAATCTCCGAGTATTTTCCTGGCGCCATATATAACGTAATCTTAGGATTACCACTTAAATGTTGAATTACTGGATATGAATTGGTAAAAATAGTGATTTTCTTATCTTGTAAATACTTTACCATCTGTAATACTGTCGTTCCACAGTCTAGGATGATTGTATCCCCATCCCGCACTTCTGCAGCTGCTCTTTTAGCAATCTTGTCCTTCACGTTTACTTCTTTCCCAAGTTTCTCGCTAAAACTTGGTTCTGTTCTAATATCAGAATTTAAATTCACACTTCCGTGTGTTAGAACAATACTTCCTTGGGCTTCAAACTTGGCCAAATCACGCCGTATCGTCATTCCAGATACGTTAAAATATTCTGCCAACTCATTAACAGTCACATACTTCTTCTCTTGAATTATTCTAAAAAGTTCGATTCTTCGCTGTGCAAGATTCATCTCTTCTCCTAATCTAGTTCGTGCAAAAGTTTCATTAATTCCTTCTATACACTATCCGTCGCATGGTTACAAAAAATTTAGCTTCTTGAGGCTCTATCTCTTTATACGAATCTTACCCAAAGTAAAGACCTCTGTCAAGAGACCAAATACAATTAACATCGTAAATTTATCTTCGGTATGTCCAGAAGGTCTATTTACTTTTTGTAGATATTTTGGTACTATCACATAATAAGTATTGAAAACCATAAGGCATATCTTAGCTTTTTAAGTAAGCTAAGAATGATAATCTCAAAGCAAGAATTTATTTAGAGGTTAAATAAATTTTTATATGTGTAAGTTATATATTGCAGAAATAGATGAACCAATTATGAAAGAAATTCGGTATTTAGATAAACTGGTTGATGAACTTGCAAAAGGAAAAGCGCTTGATAAAATATTAAGAAAATAAAAAAAGGACAAAATCATTTCATCCATATCTCCATTTGACATACCTTCACCTGTTATTTGCTTAATAATTAAAGCTTGTAGAAACACCATAACAGCTACTATGATTAACCATAATACAGTGATGGGTATTTTTTTATACTTTATCATTAAACTGAATAATCTTCTTAAAAGATTTTTACTATTTTTTATTATTTTCATCCCCTTTAATCTTTCGCAAAGTTCCTTTATCCATCTCGCAAATAGTATCACAAATATGTTCTATTTCCATAATATTGTGATCTACTAAAATAATTGTTTTCCCTTTTCTTCGTAACTCTAAAATCAATTCACAAATATCTTTTGCTCCTTGTTTGTCTAATCCATTAAAAGGTTCATCTAGTATTAATATATTGGGATCTTCCATAATTGCCTGCGCAATTCCCAGTCTTTCTCTCATCCCCAAAGAATATTGACTCACTGGTTTTTTGGAATTTGAATCTAATCCAACACGCTGCATTGCTTCTCGTATCACTTGATCATCTATTTTATTCTGTAAAGATGCTAACTTTTTCAAATTCTTAAAGCCACTCAAATGTGGTAAAAATCCTGGATTTTCAATAATCATCCCTAATGATTCCGGAAAATCTATCTCTGTTCCAATCTTCTTCTCCTCCACAAATATATTCCCACTATCGGGTTGTAGAAATCCGCAAATACATTTAAACAACACAGTTTTTCCCGAACCGTTAAAACCTATAATTCCATGAATTTTACCCGCCTCAAACTCATGAGAGATTTCATTTAATACTCTTTCATACTTAAATGATTTTGTGATTTTTTCTAATTTTATAGCCACATTCATTCTGCACTCCCCTTTCTAGTTACCTTCTATCTGCGTAAAAGAAAAATTATACTTTTTCATCTTTCTTCCTGCACCAAACAACAGACCAGTAATCATAATCAAAAAAATCACCACACTCATCCATATTCTTGGTAAATAGTCGTAACCAAAATTATGCATATAGTAAGTTGCATGATTCAGCGGTGATAACCATCCGCACAATAAATTCGCCTTGTATTCCAATTCCCCCGTTAAGTTGAATGCTTTTTGAAAAATCACTGGATTCAGAAGTACTCCATAAATATTCAAAGAAATTACTCCTAGCACTCCAACCATTTTGTTTTTTGTCAAATTAAAAAATAGCATAATGGAGGTAATCAAAAGCGAATAACATAGTAGCAACAAAAACACGACTATCCCGCACTGATATGGGGTTGTCATTTCCATGGCTTTGATTGATGCAGGCAATGCAATTTCATTCCCTATTTGAGAATATCCAATTATAGCACCTGTCTCACTCCACATATTCCCTACGAAAGAGCGTGGTGCTGCTAATATACATTCCACAATTAATAAGAATAATGCATATATGAACGTTGCTATTACAACATATAGAACCTGTCCAGCTAACCATAATTTACGTGTTGTCCGTATCAAGGAATATGGAGTTGCCGTTGTAATAAAGGGCATGTCACTAAATAACATAATCAGTAAAAGTGAAGAAATCATTACCGAATCCGCATCCCCAAATGTCCAGATAAAAGGTTCTAAAATCTGCATATAGGTGCCATAAGTTTGAGAAAAAGTAATTGCTTGATTAGAAAGCATTAAACAAAGTACAAAAGCTAGTATAAATGTCAACCAAACTCTAGGGCTATTTCTCCACCCTGAAAAGTTATTACAGCTAATTTTCCAAATCTGTTTCATTTTATACATTTGCAAGCCTCCTTTTTATGACTACCTTATAGCAGTATCCGCTAAGTATCAAGAGCGCACACAAAACACCAATACAAATATAACTCTGATAAAAAATCGGGGTCGCCCAATATCTTGGGCTCAAAATTGGAAGTTCCCTATAATAACGGCTTTGGAAGACAGTTAAAACATAGTATGAAATAAATGGAACTACAAATGACATATGTCGATTTCTCGTACACACAGCTGCTAATGAGCCAATGATAGCCCAAAGACCTCCATTTAAAAAATGTCTCAAAATATCTTGTATTATTGAAATCATAATTAAAAATATATTAACTTCTTCAACTTCTCCTTTTCCTGCTAATAATCCAACACAAATCCCCAGAAACATGATAATGGAGAAGAACACCATCAATCCACCTGATAGAAAGGTTGTCATATATTTACTTCTAATATATATTTTTTTCCCTGAACGGTAATAACCAAACAATACAAATCGGCTCCTTAGCTCATCTTCTACCATTCCTCCTGCAGCCAGAGGCACCACAATCGTAATAACCATCAGCGCATATTCCGAAAATAAACCGTATCGAAACAAACTAAACCACAGAGGCTCCATACTATTACTTGTATCAGCTAATTCTTGATAGTATGGGTATCCCACTACTACAAATGTTATGATAATTGGTATCATACAAGCAAAAAATCTTATATTTAAGATTCCTGTTTTCAAATCAGATATTAAAACTTGTCTCATCTACAGCTTCCTTTCTCAGTGAAAATATCAGTTGACATTGTCTGCAATATATCCACCATCTAATGCATTTAGCATTATTTTCTGTATTCCGTAATCAAATTTCATATCACTATTTTCTGTATCTTCAACAGTATGCGATACTGTAAAAAACCAAGTTGGTACTAGCCAAATATTTTTAGGATTTTCAAATGCTGGTATAGAGGTATATCCTAATTGAGCAGTTTCAACCTCATGTAAGTGATTTCCCTGAGGTGGTGGTCCTAATGATTCTATATTAGAATAATAAAGATTATCTGCTAATTTTTCCTGTATCTCATCAAGTGGAAGTAACTTTGTATTCTCTGCAATCGTCTTAACCTCTTCAGCCATATGATTCCATGAAAATGCCCGTACACCATCTTCTGTTACTGTAATTGAAATACTTTCAGCTGAAAATGGAGGCACATAAACTTCACTAGTCAACTCGCCTATCCCTTTAGCATCAAATTGATACCAAACAGGAAGATTATTTATTGTTGGTACAAATTCATAACAATATCCTGATTTTCCTTTCGTCCAATCAAGCTGAAATAAACTATCATACATTGCATCGTTTTTTGGTGCATCTTCATTACTAAACCAAGCAACTTTTTGTATTGACCGCATTTCAAAATCCTCAATTTCTAGATCCGCAAGCAAATCTTTGGCTAAATCCAAACCTTTTTCACTTGAAATATTGGCATCCCCAAGAAGAAGTTCTTCGAATATATTTAATTGTATATTTAATGCTTTATGATATTCATTTAATAACCTGTCTTCATTTATTTCAAACTGTCGATAAACATTCAATTCCTCTTCATACATCATATATCCATGCTCGTATGAAAAAGAACTATCGCTTCCTACTGCTTCATTTGCAGTCGTCGCTTTAATACTGCCTTCTCTATCTTCTCCAATATCTGCAGCAAAATAATATTCTTCTTTGCTTTCCGTTTGAGACTCTCCTGTAACGACATAATACATGTGACTTTCCGGCTTCTTCTGGAATTTCACTTCTGCTTTTTGCGATTTCTCTATAGTATCCTCTTGCATAGTAGTTAGTAATGTGTCAATATTTTCTAATTTAAAGCTATTACTATCCACACTAAAAGGATTCGCATATTCACCTTCTTGATTTTCTATTCTTTCCTTAAGATACTGTAATTCTTCCACGGTTATATCTTTCGGTTGATACAGTATTTCTTCTTTTGCAAAGTAATTGACCATCGCGACTAATTTTCTCTCTGTCAATTCATGTCGTTTCATCTCAATCACGGGAAGATTAGTTGTGTATACAGGCTCCATATCTAAGTTAGCTGATGTAATAACATTATCATATTCCCCCCGTACTTCCTCTATTGACCATTGTTCAGATATATCAAGTTTTCTCTCTTCTGTCCCTGAAACCGCATCTGAAATGACATTGGAATTCAGTCCTTCTGAACGATTAACAACGA